>NZ_JASHHY010000008.1:0-327031 GCF_030056555.1 Comamonas sp. 17RB
TGATCAGCGAAGCCTTGTATTGTAGCACAACTTTCGTTGTGCAGATCAAAGAATTTTTTGATCTTTCTGACCGCCGGAGCCGGTAGCTCTCAGCAGCGAAGCCTTGCATTGTATGCCGAAATTTGAAGAACTTCGGAAAAATTTTTTGACTTCCTCCGTTGCTTACCGATGGCTTGCAACTTGGCAGGAGACGGATCATAGCACGGGATTTCCGGGTTATCCCGAACTCCCACCATCCTGGTGCAGACCGGCCACAGCCTTTCCAAGGCAGCGCTGCGCGCTGCCTTGGATAATGGCGGCAACATGGCACTCATCACCTTACTGGACGCACAGCTCGCTTTCGGGCATGTGGCACTGCTGGATCACGCCAGCTTCTCCCTGGAAACCAATGAACGCGTGGGGCTGATCGGCCGCAACGGCGCTGGAAAGTCTTCGCTCTTGAAGATTCTGGGAGGCCTGGCCCACCCGGACGACGGCAATCTGCAAGTGCAGACGGGCGTGCGCATTGCCTATGTGGCACAGGAGCCCGATCTGCAGCCGGAGCACACGGTGTTCCAGGCCGCTTCCACCGGGCTGGCGGAAGTGGCTGCGCTGCGCGATCAGTACCTGTCCGGCGCCGAGGGCGTGGATCTGGACGCTCTGCAGTCCCGCATCGAGGCGCAAGATGCCTGGAACTGGGAGCAGCGCGTGGAGGAAACCCTGCAACGCCTGCACCTGAAGGCCGATGCGCTGATCAGCAATCTGTCGGGCGGTGTGCGCAAGCGCGTGGCACTGGCCCAGGCCCTGGTGACACAACCCGATGTGCTGCTGCTGGACGAGCCCACCAACCACCTGGATCTGGACTCCATCGAATGGCTGGAAGGCCTGCTCAAGGAGTTCAAGGGAGCGATTGTGCTCATCACCCACGACCGCTCCTTCCTGGACAACGTGGCCACCCGGATCGTCGAGCTGGACCGTGGCGAGCTGACCTCCTACCCCGGCAACTTTGCGGCCTATGTGACCAACAAGGCGGAACAGCTGGCACAGGAAGCCGTGATCAATGCCAAGGCCGACAAGCTGCTGGCCCAGGAAGAAATCTGGATCCGCAAGGGCGTGGAAGCCCGCCGTACCCGTGCCACCGCACGCATCGTGCGCCTGCAGGAACTGCGGAGCGAACATGCGGCCCGTCGCACTGCCCAGGGCAGCGTGAAGATGGATGTCAGCAGCGGCGAGAAAAGCGGCAAGCTGGTGTCCGAGCTGACCCACGTGAGCAAGGCCTTTGGCGACCGCGTGATCGTGGACGATTTCAGTGCCACCATCTTGCGCGGCGACAAGATCGGCCTGCTGGGCCCCAACGGCGCCGGCAAGACCACGCTGCTCAAGCTCATCCTGGGTCAGCTGCAGCCCGACCCGGCACCCGCCAACGCCCCGGCGCCCGAGCCCGGCGAAAGCCCCTGGGGCACGGTACGCCAAGGCACCAACATCACCGTGGCCTACTTTGACCAGATGCGCAATGCACTGGACCTGGATGCCACGCTGGAGGACTTCATCAGCCCCGGCAGCGAGTGGATCGAGATCGGCAACCAGCGCAAGCACGTGAAGAGCTACCTGGGCGACTTCCTGTTCTCCCCGGCCCGGGCCAACTCGCCCGTACGCAGCCTCTCGGGCGGTGAACGCAACCGCCTGCTGCTGGCACGGCTGTTCGCCCGCCCCACCAATGTGCTGGTGCTGGACGAACCCACCAACGACCTGGACATCGACACGCTGGAGCTGCTGGAAGACCTGCTGCAAAACTACGACGGCACCGTCTTCCTGGTCAGCCACGACCGGACCTTCCTGGACAACGTCGTCACCAGCACCATTGCCGCCGAAGGCAACGGCCAGTGGCGCGAGTACGAAGGCGGCGTGCAGGACTGGCTGGTCCAGTCCAAACGCAGCAAGGCAGCCGCTGAACAGGCGGCCAAGGCCGGAGCCGCCAAGCCCGCCCCCGCCAAGGAAGCAGCCACCGCCAGCGCACCGACAGCGGCCGCCACTCCTGCCGCCAAGCGCAAGCTCAGCTACAAGGAACAGCGCGAGCTGGAACGGCTGCCGGCGCAGATTGCGGCACTGGAAACGGAGCAGGCAACCATCCAGGCCACCCTGGCCGATGGCAGCCTGTATGCCACCGACAACGCCCGTGCGGTGCAACTGCAGCTGCGGGATGGAGAGATCGAAGCGGCACTGATGGCAGCACTGGAGCGCTGGGAGCTGCTGTCCGCCTGACGCGCACACCAGGCGACGGCGATCCGGCGCCGTGCATGCAAAAAGGGAGCTGATACAGCTCCCTTTTTTGTATGTCCGCTGCTGCGCCCCTAGGCAGCCAGCCGGCTGGTGCCCACCTCAGATACGGTGGCGCACATGGTCGGGCGAAGTGCGCAGCTTGCCCAGCAAGGCGCTGGCAATCTGCGTCAGCGGCAGCACCTCATCGGCGGCACCATGGGCAATGGCTTCGCGCGGCATGCCGAAGACAATGCAGCTGGCTTCGTCCTGCACATAGTTGTAGCTGCCGGCGTCCTTCATCTCGCGCATCGCGGCGGCCCCGTCGGCCCCCATGCCGGTCAGCATCACGCCAAAGGCATTGCGGCCCACACAGGCGGCGACGGACTTGAACAGCACTTCCACGGAAGGCTTGTGCCGGTTGACCGGCGGCTCATCATTGACCACGGCCACATAGTTGGCGCCGCTGCGGGCAATGGAGAACTGCTTGCCGCCCGGTGCGATGTAGGCATGGCCGGGCAGGATACGTTCGCCCTGCACGGCTTCCTTCACCGTGATCTGGCACAGCCCGTTCAGGCGTGCCGCAAAGCTGGTGGTAAAGCCCGGCGGCATGTGCTGGGTGATGACGATGGCCGGGGAGTCGGCCGGCATCTGCACCAGCACTTCCTTGATGGCCTCGGTCCCCCCGGTGGAGGCACCGATGGCAATCACCTTCTCGGTGGACAGCCGGCCCAGCAAAGTGGCCGACGACACGGGTGCAGCAGCCACACCCGGTGCGGCCCCCTTGGCCGCAGGCGCCATGGCCGGACGGGCCGCGGGCACCGCACGGTGCACCTGGGCCACCGCCGCCACACGGATCTTGTCCACGATCTGGTTGGCCAGGTCCTGCAGACCGTTGGCCACCCCCACGCGGGGCTTGGCCACAAAGTCCACGGCCCCCAGTTCCAGCGCGCGCATGGTCACTTCGGCACCGCGCTCGGTCAGCGTGGAAATCATCAGCACCGGCATGGGGCGCAGGCGCATCAGACGGCCGAGAAAGTCGATACCGTCCATGCGCGGCATTTCCACGTCCAGCGTGATCACATCGGGGTTGAGTTCGCGGATCATCTCGCGGGCAATCAACGGGTCGTTGGCCGTGCCGATGCACTCCATATCGCTTTGTCGGTTGATGATCTCGGCCAGCAGGCTGCGCACCAGCGCGGAGTCGTCGACCACGATCACACGGATCTTCTTGCTCATTCCCTCAAACCTCTCTCAAAACAGGTCTACGCTGCCGCCGGCATTGGACTGCGCCACCGTGGCCGCATTGCCGCGGCGTTCCTGCGCCACCAGCTCTTCGGGGTGGGCATGCGCCAGGCGCTTGACAAGGGCCTTGCCGGTGGTCGGAAAGTAGACCACTTTGCGTGGATAGATGTCGAGCACATCCTCGGAGACGATGGGGATGCGCTCGGTATTCAGATACTGGGTGACGAAATCGGTGTTGCGCTCACCCACATTCATGGTGGTGAAGTTGGCCATCACCTGACCGCCGCCAAAGATCTTGGCCTGCATGGTCTCGCGGCGCGCGCCCAGCTTCATCATCTCGTTGATCAGCAGTTCCATCGCATACGAGCCGTAGCGGCCGGAGACATCGCCGGCATCACCATCGGGCAGCATGAAGTGGTTCATGCCACCAATGTTCAGGGTGCGGTCCCACAGGCAGGCAGCAATGCACGAGCCCAGCACCGTGACGATGGCCATGTTCTCGCCCGTCACGAAATACTCGCCCGGCAACACCTTGACGGCGTTGAACTGGAAATGCGGATCGAAATAGAAGAACGAGGCCTCGCCCGGCTTGGGCGTGCGGCGCTTGAGTGCCTCCAGTGACGACGGCGGCGCAGGCGGCTGTGCGGCCGCCGGCCGGTGGAACACCGGGGCACTCGGCGGCGCCATCTTGGGCACGGGACCCCGGCGCTCACCAAAGGCAAGGGACGAGCCAAAGCCGCCCCCCAAGGGATTGGACGACATCGGTACGCCTTTTCGCAGAGGATTCATGGTGGACCTTTGTTCCAATAACCGGCGCAGCCCGTTCAGCGACGCTCGTACACGGTCTTGCCGCGCAAGGTAAAGAGGTCGCGCGATTCGCTGAAATTCTCGGCATGCCCCACAAACAGCATGCCACCCGGCTTGAGCACGCGGTGGATCTTCTCCAGCACACGGCGCTGCGTGGGCGCATCAAAGTAGATCATCACGTTGCGGCAGAACACCACATCGAAGGACTCCTGGAAGGGCCAGTCGTCCTTGATCAGATTGACCTGCATGAAGTCAATCATGCGGCGCAGCTCCGGCTTGACGCGCACCATGCCTTCGTTGGCCCCCTTGCCCTTCATGAAGAAGCGGCGCAGACGCTCCTGGCTCAGGTTCTTCACGTTGTCCAGGCGGTAGACGCCATTCGATGCCGTGGCCAGCACCTTGGAGTCGATGTCGCTGGCCGTGAGCTTGAACTGCGCATTGGCACCCAGCGCTTCCTGGGCCGTCATCACGATGGAATAAGGCTCTTCCCCGGTCGATGCGGCATTGCACCAGACCTTCCACGAGGGCTGCTGCTTGCTGCGCAGGTGCTGCGCAAAGATCTCGAAATGGTGCTGCTCGCGAAAGAACGAGGTCAGATTGGTGGTCAGCGCATTGACGAATTCCTGCCATTCCGGGGCATCGCCAGGCTGCTTTTCCAGCCAGGACAGGTAGTCGTCAAAACTGTCCAGCCGCGTATCGCGCAGGCGGCGCGACAGGCGGCTGTACACCATGGCGTGCTTGCCATCGTGCAGGCTGATGCCGGCGTGCTTGTAGATCAGTGCCTGCACGCGGGTGAAATCGGCATTGGTCCAGGCGAACTCGCGCTGCGCAGCCCCGCCCCCCATGGAGGCCGGCATGCCGGATGCCGACCCGGCATCCGTGGACAACGAAGAAGCAGAAGTACGCATGGATGAAAGGGTCAAAAAATCCCAACGCCCGCAAGGCGTTCAAATTCAACAGCCCACCACAGGGCGGGCCGTTGGCTAGCTAATCCGCCGCAGCGCCCTTTACTCGGCCGGGGCCACCAGGCCCATGTCCACGTTGGACATCAGCTTTTCGATGTCCAGCAGGATCAGCATGCGCTCGCCCACCGAGCCCAGGCCCAGGATACAGCCGTTGTCGATGGCGCTTTCGATATCGGGTGCCGCGCGGATGGCGTCCGGCGCCAGCTCCATCACATCGCTCACGGAGTCCACCACAATGCCGACCACGCGGTTGCGCAGGTTCAGGATGATGACCACCGTGAAGCTGTTGTATTCCACTTCCGTGCAGTTGAACTTCAGGCGCATGTCCACGATCGGCACGATGGTGCCGCGCAGATTCACCACGCCCTTGATGAATTCCGGTGCATTGGCAATGCGGGTGGGTTGTTCGTAGCCGCGGATTTCCTGCACCTTGAGGATGTCGATGCCGTATTCCTCCTGACCCAGACGGAAGGTCAGATATTCGCGGGTGCCGTTGGCCGCAGACTCGGTATTTTTGCCCATCACATTCATTTCAATTCTCCTGGCGGCCCGCTGGGGGCCTGGCCTTTGCTAGTTGTGGATCGCCTGCAATCCGGTATCAGTAACGCGCCCGGTTCACCATGCTGATGGTGTCCAGGATCAAGGCCACGGTGCCATCACCCAGGATGGTGGCACCCGACACATTCGGCACCTTGCGGTAATTGGACTCGAGGTTCTTCACCACCACTTGATGTTGCCCCAGCAGTTCGTCCACCAGCAATGCCACCCGGCTGCCGTCGGACTCGACCACCACCATGATGTCGCTGCTCTTTTCCCCTTCGGCGCGCGGCACACGGAACGTCTTTTCCATGGCGATCACGGGCATGTACTCGTCGCGCACCTTGACCAGCTGGGAGCCCTGGGCCACGGTGTTCACATCGTTCGGATTGACCTGGAAGGACTCCACCACCGAAGACAGCGGCAGGATGTAGACCTCCTGGCCCACGCCCACCGACATGCCGTCCATGATGGCCAGGGTCAGCGGCAGGCGGATCGCCACACGCATGCCCACGCCTTCGGCCGAGTCGATTTCCACGGTACCGTTCAGCGCGGTGATGTTCTTCTTCACCACGTCCATGCCCACGCCGCGGCCCGACACATCGGTCACGACATCGGCAGTGGAGAAGCCGGGGGCGAAGATCAGCTGCCAGACATCGGCATCGGGCAGGCTGTCCGACACATCCATGCCGCGCTCACGGGCCTTGCGCAGAATCTTTTCGCGGTTCATGCCACGGCCGTCATCGCGCACTTCGATGACGATGGAGCCGCCCTGGTGGGAAGCCGCCAGGGTCAGCGTACCGGCTTCGGACTTGCCGGCCGCAATGCGCTGCTCGGGCATTTCGATGCCGTGGTCCAGCGAGTTGCGCACCAGGTGGGTCAGCGGGTCGGTGATCTTTTCCACCAGGCCCTTGTCCAGCTCGGTGGCTTCGCCCTGCAGCACCAGGTCGAACTTCTTGCCCATCTTGTTGGCCAGGTCCCGCAGCATGCGCGGGAAACGGCTGAACACGGTGGACATGGGAATCATGCGGATCGACATCACGCATTCCTGCAGGTCGCGCGTGTTGCGGTCCAGGTCCGCCAGGCCGGCCAGCAACTGCTGGTTGGCAGCCGGGTCCAGCGTGCGGCTGTTCTGCGCCAGCATGGCCTGGGTGATCACCAGTTCGCCGGCCAGGTTGATCAGCTGGTCGACCTTGCCCAGGGCCACGCGGATGCTGGTGGACTCCATGGTGGCCGCCACGGCCGGCTTGGCTGCGGCAGAGGCCTTGGCCGGTGCCAACGCGGGACGGGTTTCCGGATCGCCGGGCGCACCCGGGAAGATGCCGAAATTGCCGCTCACCATGTCGCTGTTCACCGCCGCAGCGGCTTCCACCGGTGCAGGGGCTGCGTCCACGGCCTCCGCCTGCGGCGCAGCAGCCGCAGCCACCGGTGCCGCCTGGGAGGCCTGGCTGCGGATCTGCACCTGCTCCTTGGCAACGTGGAAAGCAAACAGGTCCAGCAGGTCCTCATCGGTGGACTGGGTCTGCACTCCGAACAGGCGACAGCCGGCGTCGGTACAGGGCAGGTCTTCGATGGTGCCCAGGCCCGGGATATCGCGGAACAGCTCCTTGATGGCATCGGCCAGATCCAGGTTGTCCATGGGGCCGATGCGAATCTCCAGCGCACGGGTACCGCCCACCGGGACGGCGGCCACCGGGGCCGGTGCGGGAGGCGGTGGTGCCACCGGGGCCACCACCACAGGGGCTGCCACCGGAGCGGGCACCGCGCCGTTGCCGGCGGCCAGTTCCGTGATGCGGCGCACCAGATCGGACGTCGACAGGGCTTCGCCCTCACCGCCCGCCTGGTGGCGCGCCAGCAGGCTGCGCGAGGCATCGGCCGATTCCAGCAGCACATCCACCATCTCGGGGATGGGCGTGATTTCGTGGCGGCGCAGGCGGTCCAGCAGCGACTCCATCTTGTGGGTCAGCTCGGCCACATCGGAGAAGCCAAAGGTGGCAGAGCCCCCCTTGATCGAATGCGCACAACGGAAGATGCCGTTGAGTTCTTCGTCGTTGGCAGCCGACAAGTCCAGGTTGAGCAGCATCTGCTCCATCTGGTCGAGGTTTTCCCCGGCTTCTTCGAAAAAGATCTGATAGAACTGGGTGAGGTCGAAATCCGCCCCGCCCCCAGCATCTGTATGAGTGTCCACCATGTAGGCTCCTGTGATCGCCTGCTGCGCCGCTGCTTAGCGGATTACTTTTTGAATGACTTCGATCAGGCGGTTCGGATCGAACGGCTTGACCAGCCAGCCGGTAGCGCCAGCCGCGCGCCCAGCCTGCTTCATCTGGTCGCTGGACTCGGTGGTCAGGATCAGAATCGGGGTGTTCTTGAAGCGCGGATGCTCGCGCAGTTTCTTGGTGAGGCCAATGCCATCCAGACGCGGCATGTTCTGGTCAGCCAGCACAAGATCTATCTGTTGTGCTTCTGCTTTTTCCAGCGCGTCCATGCCGTCCACGGCCTCGACGACTTTGTAGCCTGCGCCGGACAGGGTGAACGACACCATCTTGCGCATGGATGGTGAGTCATCTACAGCGAGGATCGATTGCATGTATGGGCTCCAACTGACTTTGGAATTAGTAAACAGGACAGCGTCTTAGAACAAATCCACCGAACCCGCGTCCATTTCGCTTTGGGTCACAGGGTTAGGGCGTTCCGGCATCATGGATTGTGCAGGCTCCGAAGGCAGTTCCCCTTCTTCCACGCCCATGGTTTCCGCCGCAAGCCGGAATGCACACCCCTGCAACACCTGGGTGGTGTGCCAGATCAACTGGGTGGCCATGTCATGGAATTGCAGTTCCGTGACGGCACTGCGCAAGGCATGGCGGGCGGCTTCGAGCTCGTTGCGGTCCACTGCGCCGGTGCCCGAGAGCAGGCCGTTGGCTTCAGAAAACCGCTCCAGCAAATTGGACGTGGCATGATTGAGGAGCCCTTCCAGTCGATGAAGGTCGCGCATGACGACCAACAGGGAATCCTGCAATTCCGCCGCAACCATGACAGGCACCTGAACAGCAGGTTCTCCGGTCGGTGATAGCGTTGAATGCATCGTTTCTCCATTCAGGGGCAGGTGCAAAGCTTGGACAGGAACTCACCCGGTGGGCGCCTGCGCAGGCGCATCACCTTGTGGCTCTGCTGAGGACGTGCAGGGGAATGAGCCCTAACTTCAGAGCTGTAGCGTACGCCAGCCTGCACGTTTGTTCCAAGATGTATCCTATGATAGCGCCCCTTATGGGTCCTGATCCAACAGATAGACCCCTCCTGATCCTCCACCTTGAGGATTCACAAGCCGATCAACGACTGGCAGCATTGACTTTGCGCCGTGCGCAACGGGTCTGCCAGATCGATTGCGTCGACCAGCTTGCGGCTTTCCTGGAGGCACTGGCCGCCCGTCCCTATGATCTGGTACTGGCGGACTACTACCTCCCCGGGTTTACCGCCATCGACGCCTGGGAAGGCGCACAACAGATATCACCCTTTCCCCCTTTTGTCCTGCTCTCCGGGGCCATTGGCGAGGCGGCGGCCGTCGACGCCATCCGACTGGGAATCTCCGACTACCTGCTCAAGGACGATATGGCACGGCTGCCCCACGTGCTGGAGCGGGCCCTGGAAGTGCACGAGGCCCGGCGCGCGCGCGAGCTGGCGGCCGCCGAGCTGGCCGCTTCGGAACGGCGCCTGGCCGAGCTGACGGAGCACCTGCAGACCTCGATCGAGCAGGAGCGCGCCGCCATCGCCCGGGAAATCCACGACGACATCGGTGGGGCGCTCACCGCCGTGAAGTTCGACCTGTCATGGATTGCGCGCAACACCGCCACCCAGCCCCAGGTAGTGCAGCACGCCCAGTCCGCACTGGAGATGCTGCAGCATGCCCTGGGCGCCAGCCAGCGCATCATGCTGGACCTGCGCCCCCCGGTGCTGGACCAGGGCCTGGCCGCCGCCATCCAGTGGCTGGCCGAAGGGTTCGAACGCCGCACCGGCATTCCCGTGGCGCTGAGATTGTCGCCTTTACACAACAATCTGGCATCCAACATCCAGCTGGTCGCCTACCGCACCACCCAGGAGGCACTGACCAATGTCTCCAAGTACGCCCAGGCCACGGCCGTGCACATCGAGATGTCGGATGCCGAGGGCGTGCTGACGGTGGAGGTGCGCGACAACGGCTGCGGCATCGCCCCCGCCCAGCGCGACAAGCCCAAGGCCTTCGGCCTGCGCGGCCTGGCCGAACGCGCCCGCACCGTGGGGGGATGGCTGGATGTCAGCAGCCAAATAGGGAAAGGCAGCAGCATCATTGTCTCCATCCCACTACCATCGGCGTCTGGTGCTGAATTTGCCGAGGAAACGCTTTGATCCAAGTAGTGCTATGCGACGACCATGCCGTGCTGCGCCGCGGCATCCGGGACACCTTGCAGGAAGCCACCGATATCCGCGTCACCGCCGAGGCCGCCAGCTATACCGAACTGCGCGAGGCCCTGCGCACCGCCGCCTGTGAAGTGCTGCTGCTGGACATCAACATGCCCGGTCGCAACGGACTGGAGGTGCTGGCCAGCGTGCGTGAGACGCACCCGGAGATCAAGGTCATCATGGTCTCCATGTACCCCGAAGACCAGTATGCGCTGCGCAGCCTCAAGGCCGGGGCCCAGGGCTATGCCAACAAGGCGGGCGATCCGGTGCAGCTGATCGAGGCCGTGCGCATGGTCATGCAGGGGCGCAAATACCTGACAGCCGAAGTCGCACAGATGCTGGCCGAGAGCGTGGCCCAGCCCCAGGCCGAGGTGCTGCACGAAACCCTGTCCGAACGCGAGATGCAGACGCTGCAGAAAATTGCCACCGGCCGGCGGCTGACCGATATCGCCGAAGAGCTGATGCTCAGCCCGAAGACGGTGAGCGTCTACCGCGCCCGGGTGCTGGAGAAGCTGCAGCTGGCCAACAATGCCGAGCTGACGGTCTACGCCATCCGCAACAACCTGGTCTGAGCCACGGCCGACAATGCTGTAGCGGTGCACCTGGCCCGCCCCCGCTGCCAGACCTGCTCAAAAAACAGACAGCCTCACCGCAGACGCTGCGGATGCATGACAAAACCATGCCGTTCTGTCCCGGCCCGCGCCCGCGGCGCTGATGGCGTCACGCCGTGCGTCGCGCCTAGAACGACACCGCGCCAAACACACCCAGGGCCTGTTCGAACATGCGCAGCAGCGGCTGCTCCATCATCGGCAGCGTGGCGGTGATGCCCAGCATGCCCACCGTCAGCGTGACGGGAAAGCCAACGGCAAAAATATTCATCTGCGGCGCAATGCGCGAGATGATGCCCATGGTCAGGTTCACGAACAACAGCAGCGCCATCATGGGCAGGGCGATCCACAGCGCGCTGGAAAAAATGGCACTGCCCAGCTCGTGGATGCGCATCTGCGAGACCGACTGCATGAAATGCCCGTTTACCGGAAAGGCGTCAAAGCTCTTGATCACCGCCATCAGCACCACCAGGTGACCGTTGATCGCAATGAACAGCAGCGTGAAGATCTGCACCAGAAAACGCGAGATGGCGCTGAGCTGCGCATTGCTGACCGGGTCGAAGAAAGAGGCAAAGTTCAGGCCCATCTGCAGACCCACCAGTTCACCGGCCACTTCCACGGCCGCGATGGCCAGGCGTGCGGCAAAACCGATAGCCAGCCCCACGCCGACTTGCTGCAGCACCGTGCCCAGAGCGTCCGGAGAGTTGACGCTGACCACCGGCTGGTCGATCAGCGTGGCCTGGGCGCCCAGCGCCACTACAAAGGCCATGGCCACCTTGCCGCGCGCCGGAATGGCTCGCTGCGAGAACACCGGCGCCACCGAGAACATGGCCAGTGTGCGCAGAAACGGCCAGATGATCGGCGACAGCCAGGCCATGATCTGCTGCTCGGAAAAGCCAAACACCGTGTGCCGCCTGTGAGTAGGTACCGAAACCGGGAGCCGCTGCGCGTCAGCCCAGCGCCAGCGGAATGTTTTCGATGGTGCGGCGGATGAAGTCCACCACCGTGCTCAGCATCCACGGCCCGGCAACCAGGAACACCAGCACCGCCGCCACCAGCTTGGGCACGAAGGACAAGGTGTTCTCGTTGATCTGCGTCACCGCCTGGAAAATACTCACCACCAGACCCACAGCCATCACCGTCAGCAGCACGGGCAGGGAAATCATCAGCAGCAAGGTCAGGGCTTCACGGCCAAAGGTCAGTACCGACTGGGCATTCATGGACGCTCCTTCTAGATGGCGAAGCTGGAAGCCAGCGAACCGATCAGCAGATTCCAGCCATCCGCCAGCACGAACAGCATGATCTTGAAGGGCAGCGCCACCAGCACCGGCGACAGCATCATCATGCCCAGCGACATCAGGATGGACGACACCACCATGTCGATGATCAGAAAGGGTATGAAGATCATGAACCCGATCTGGAACGCGGTCTTGAGTTCGCTGATCACGAACGACGGCACCACCACGCGGAAAGGCGCATCTTCAATCTTGGTGTCCGCCGGCAGTTTGGCCAGGCGGGCGAACAGCGCATAGTCGGACTGGCGGGTCTGGCGCTGCATGAAGTCGCGCATCGGCAGCTCGGCCTTGCCCACCGCCGCCTCGAAGGTGATGGCGCCGCTGCTGTAAGGCTTGTAGGCATCCTCATAGACCCGGTCCAGCGTGGGGCCCATTACGAACAGCGTGAGGAACAGCGACAGGCCGATTATCACCTGGTTGGGCGGGGAGGACTGCGTGCCCAGCGCCTGACGCAGCAGGCTCAGCACAATGACGATGCGGGTGAAGCCCGTCATCATCAGCAGGATGGCCGGCAGAAAGGACAGTGCCGTGAAGAACAGCAGGGTCTGGATGGGCACCGAGAAATTGGTGCCGCCCCCTCCCGAACCCACCAGCAGTGGCAGGCTGGGCGCGTTCTGCGCCCAGGCCATCTGCGGCACCACCGCACAGGTCAGCGCGCAGGCTGCCAGCTTGGCCAAAAGGGAAGTGCGAGACATGGAAGGGGGTCCAGAAAGAAATCAGGTTGTGCACCCGGCAGCGCAGGCTGCGCCGCCGCGGGCTTCAAGGGTGTGTGCTGGCCGCGGGCTGGCTGCTGGCCTGCTGAAGTTGTTCCATGGCACCAGCAAACGAGGCAGGGGAAGCCGCCGCCGCATCCGCGGCGCCCGCCGGCACGGCATCGCCCAGCACATGCAGGCAGTGGATGTTCTGGGCCGTGACACCCAGCACCAGGCGCGTGCTGTGCCCGCCCTGGCCTACCTCGACCACCACAATGCGCTGGCCCGGGGACAGCGCCACCGTGGACAGCACCTGGGTCTGCACGCCCTGCCCGCCCCGCGCCACCATCTGGCGCCGCTGCCAGCGGCGCAGCAACCAGGGCAGCACCGCCATCACGGCGATGAACAGCACCAGCACCGCAATGGTCTGGAAGCTGGAGACGGACGCGGTCGCCGAGTTATCCACGGCTGACGCGGCGCAGGCGTTCGGACGGCGTGACCACGTCGGTCAGGCGGATACCGAACTTGTCGTTCACCACCACCACTTCGCCCTGGGCGATCAGGTAGCCATTGACCAGCACATCCATGGGTTCACCGGCCAGTGCGTCCAGTTCCACCACCGACCCCTGGGCCAGTTGCAGGATGTATTTGATGGGCACCTTGGTGCGGCCCAGTTCCACCGACAGCTGGACCGGGATGTCCAGCACCATGTTGATGTCGTTGACCGGCACTTCCGTGCCGCGGGCAAAAGCGGGTTCGCCGCTCAGCGGGCCCCCTTGTTCGGCATCCAGCACGGACTGCTGGTCATCGACCTTTTTCTGCTCGCCCAGTGCTTCGGCCCAATCGGCAAACGGATCATCGCCTGCGCCCGCGCCTGCGGCGTCGGTATTTTGGTCAGTTGCCATTCTTATCTCCCGTCCAGTTTGCATCCACCCCACGCAGGCATTGCTCCACGCGGATGGCGTATTTGTTGTTGTAAGTCCCGTACTGGCAATCGAACACCGGCACACCGCCGATCGATGCCTTGATACGTGGCTCACGGTCCAATTCGATAAAGTCGCCCGGCTTCATGGCCAGCAGCTGCTCCACGGTCGCATCGGCGCGGGCCAGCTCGGCCACCAGCGTCACTTCGGCCGACTGGATTTCCCGCGTCAGCACCTTGACCCAGCGGCGGTCCACTTCCATGGAGTCGCCCTGCGTGGACGAATACAGGATGTCGCGAATCGGCTCCAATGTGGCATACGGGTAGCACATGTGGATGGAGCCGGAGATGTCGCCGATTTCCAGCTGGAACGCGGTGGACACCACGATTTCGCTGGGCGTGGCGATGTTCGCGAACTGCGGCTGCATTTCCGAGCGCTGGTAGGCCAGCTCCAGCGGATAGATACCGTGCCAGGCCTTTTTGTATTCCTCGCAGATCACATCCACCAGGCGGTTGATCACACGCTGCTCGGTGGCGGAGAAATCGCGGCCCTCGATACGGGTCTGCAGACGGCCTGCGCCGCCGTACAGGGTATCGATGATGCCGAACACCAGCGAGGGATCGCAGACCACCAGGCCATTGCCGCGCAAGGGGCGGATAGCCACGATGTTGAAATTGGTCGGCACCGCCAGACGGCGCAGGAAAGCGCTGTAGCGTTGCACGCTCACCGTGCCCACCGAGACTTCGGGGCTGCGGCGGATGAAGTTGAACAGGCCGATACGGAAGTTGCGCGCAAAACGCTCATTCACGATTTCCATGGTCGGCATGCGTCCGCGGACGATGCGTTCCTGGCTGGAGATGTCGTAGTTGCGTACGTTGGCTTCATCGACGTCGCCAGCGTCTGACTTCTGGCTCTCGCCGGTCACCCCTTCCAGAAGGGCGTCAACTTCCTCTTGCGAGAGAAAAGAATCACTCATGCCCTGTACTCCCGCGCTTGCTTACTGAATGATGAAGCTGGAGAACAGCACGCGGCGCACCGGATTGGCACGGCGACGGGGACGCTCTTCTTCCTCGCCGTCGTCGGCGTCATGCTCGACGCGTGCGGCACTTGGGCGCACGCCCAGCGGACGCGAGACTTCGGCCAGGATGTCGGCCGCCAGCTTTTCCTTGCCTTCGCGGCGCAGCAGCTCTTCGGCCGTGCGCTGCGACACCAGCATCAGCACCCCATTGCGGATGCTGGGCATGTACTGCTTGACGGAGGCCGAGGTCTTCTCGTCCTGCAGCTCCAGCGTGATGCCGATCTGCGCAAAGCGGTCACCGCCGGTATCGGCCAGATTCACCACCATGTTTTCCATGGGCAGGAAAGTCGGCACCAGCACGGCGGCGGCTTTCGACTCCTGCGCATCATCATCGGCGGCATGGCGTTGCTTGTTCACCAGAAACAGGCCCAGCGCGGCCGCGACGATCACCAGCAAAGCGACAACGGCACCGATCACGATCAGTTTTTTGCTCTTGGCAGGTTCTTTGCCAGGAGATGCTGCAGAAGAAGTGGCGGACACGTGTGATTCCTTGCGTGGAAAATGGGACTGCCCGGCGCCGAGCCGGCGGGTGACATCGCCCTGCGCGGGCTTCACAGCCTGATTTGTCAGACTGATCCGGCCATTGGACAGGGCGCCGCACTACGCTGGCTCAGGCCTGATACGGGCCTTTGGGTGCCAATTATTCCGGGCACGGTCGAAATCATAGCCAGAATAAAGCGCCGAAACATCGCCCAATCCCTGCCGCTCACGCCCGGTGTTCCGCTCCAGTGGGCAGAAAACCGTCTTTTTTGTTGCATTGCAGCACCCACACAGCCATGAATCCCGGCTGCCATGGCCTTGCAGTGCAGCAGACGTGACAAGGGGCGCACTCGGCGCCCCTGGTGGCTTCGCTCTTGTATACAGAGCGTGTTTTTTGCCGTTCACGCAAAAATATCGACGCCTTGGCGGCTGCCACTGCCCGCACGCTGCAGGCCGGGCGTCTGCTCAGCCCCCGCCTGCGATGGCAAGCGCACGCGGCGCGCGCCCTCGGGCATGAAAGCCTCCTGCGCACCAGAGGAATCGCCTTGCGAGCTGCCACTGCCCTGCGCCCCCACCTGCACCCCTGCCAGCTCCACCCCCTGGGCGGCCAGCATGTCACGCAGCTGGGCCACACTGGCATCCAGCATGGACCGGGTGGCCTGCTCGTCACTGCGGAACGTCACATGGGCGGTACTGCCTTCCATGGTGACCTGCACGCGGACCGGCGCGCCGTCCCGGTCCAGCACCACTTCGGCGCGTTGCTGTCGGGCATTCATCCAGAACGCCATGTCCGGCTCGGCCTGCGCACCCTGCGCATCTCCGTTGGACGTCTGCTGGCCGGCGGCGGCCTGCGCCACGGCGTTGTCCTGCAAGCGCCCTGTTCCAGCGCCAATCCCGGCGCCAGGAGGCACAGCGGCAGCATCCTGGGCTGAAGTGACCGCATCATCGACCGATTTGCTGCCGGCACGGCGCAGCCCCGCAGCCTCTGTCGCGCCCGTGGCCGACAGGAATTGCGACATCTGCCCCAGCAGGCGCTGCATCACCTCGGCAGGCTGTGCCTGGCGGTCGGTGGCCGTCCATTGGCCTTGCAGGCTGACACGCCCTTCGCTGCCGCGCTCGCCGCGCGACAGCGCGTCGCCGTCGTCAGACTTCACGGCATCGGCCATGGCATCCACCAGGGACTGTGCGGTATCGCTGACGGCATTCCATGCGGCAGCCCCGGCTACATCGCCTTGTGCCACCGCCTGCATCACGCCGCCACCCAAGGCCTGGGCCACGCCCTGCGCCACCACCGGCACCTGGGACGCAGCGCCCAGCGCGCTCTGGGCCGCACTGCGCATCAAACCCAAGGGGTCCCCCGCATCCATCCGCGTCTGCAAGTGGGAGCCATTGCGCAAGGCCACATCGGCGGACTGGTCCATGCGGGCCGTCTGCCCCACCAGGCTTTGCACCGTCCAGGCCGCATCGCCCACCATCAGGGTCATGGACGTCGCATCCCCCTCCACCGCGACCTCCGGTTGCGGCAGAGCCTGCGGCAGCCCCAGTCCCAGGCTGGGGTCCGTCCCCAACGCGCCCACGTCCGTCAACGCCGCATCGCTGGCTTCCGGTTGCGCGGCCGCCTGCAGCAGCCGGAAAAAGCCGGCGGCAGAGGTCTGCCCCGCGCTGTCGCTGTCACCCTCTGCAGCCCGTGGCTTGCGCTGCAGGGCCGCCAGTCCTTCTGCGGCCGTGGCGCGTTTGCCGGGAGCCGGGGTGGATGGCAATGTCTCCATGCTCAGGCCTCCTGGAACTGCATGCCGAAAGTGCGGCCGATGAACTGCAGCGCAGCACGCTCGTCCGTTTGCTTCTGTTCCCGGCGCAGCTGCGCCAGGGCGATGTCACGGCGGCGCGTCTCCACCACCTTGTTCAGGCTGGACAGGCGCAGCTCGGTGGCCATCAGGGCCTTCTGGGCAGCCTCCAGACGGATCGCCTGGTCCTGCATCACCCGGGTCTGCAAACCGATCGCATGCTGCAGCCGTGCCATGAACTGCTCGTGGTGGTACATCACCTCCAGCTTCAGTTCGGCACCTTCTTGCGGCGCCCAGCGCTGGCGCATTTCTTCCGTGTAACTTTCCAGCTGCTCCATCTGGGACTGTGCAGCCGCATGCGCACGCTGGCGCTCGCGCAAGGCCTGGCGGGCCTCATCGCGTTTGCGCGTAGCCATTTCAATGGCCACCATCAAAGCGTGAAGTGATGACATCAGCGTCTCCCTTTATTTGCTCACTGCTGTTCCAGGACCGCAGCCATGTCCACCAGACTCTGTTCCATGGGCGCCGCCTCAAACATGGTTTGCTGCAGAAACTGCACCATGGAGGGCTGCAGTCGAATGGCTTCATCCACCGCGGGATCGGAGCCACTCATATAAGCCCCTACTTGTATCAAATCCCTACTCTTTTGATAGCAGGAATAGACAGCCCTAAACCGCCTAGCTAGATCGAAGTGCTCACGCGTGACCACGTTGTGCATGACCCGCGACGCGGACTGCTCGATGTCGATGGCGGGGTAATGCCCCTGTTCCGCCAGCGCACGCGACAGCACAAAGTGCCCGTCCAGAATGGCGCGCGACGCATCCGCAATGGGATCCTGCTGGTCATCGCCTTCGGACAGCACGGTATAGAACGCCGTGATCGAGCCCACGCCATGCAGGCCGTTGCCGCTGCGCTCCACCAGGCCGGGCAGCTTGGCAAAACACGAGGGTGGATAGCCCTTGGTGGCCGGCGGCTCGCCAATCGCCAAGGCAATCTCACGCTGCGCCTGGGCGTAGCGGGTGAGCGAATCCATCAGCAGCAGCACATGCTGGCCCTTGTCGCGGAAATGCTCGGCAATGGCGGTGGCGTAATTGGCACCCTGCATGCGCAGCAGCGGCGGCGCATCGGCCGGCGCGGCCACCACCACGGCGCGCGAGCGGTCCTGCGCACCCAGAATATCTTCCACGAATTCCTTGACTTCGCGGCCCCGTTCGCCGATCAGGCCGACCACAATGACATCGGCCTTGGTATAGCGGGCCATCATGCCCAGCAGCACCGATTTGCCGACGCCCGAACCGGCGAACAGACCCAGGCGCTGTCCACGCCCCACGGTCAGCAGGGCGTTGATGGCCCGCACACCGGTGTCCAGGCTTTCGCGCACAGGGGCACGTTCCATGGCATTGATGGGCTCGCGGTCCAGGGTCTCGGCCTGTACGTTCGCCAGCGGTCCGGCATGGTCCAGCGGAACGCCTTGCGAATCCACCACCCGACCCAGCAGCCCATCTCCCATGGGCAGCCGCAGCACACCCTTGGCCAGCACCGGCACCTCGGTATCGCTCAGCTGCAACGGCGGCACATAGGGCTCGGCCGGTGTCACGGTCGCACCGCAAGACAGGCCCTGGATGTCCCCCGCCGGCATCAGAAAAGCGCGATCACCGGCAAAGCCCACCACCTCGGCCAGCACCGGTTCCTGCCCGGGCATCTGCAGATGGCATTGCGAGCCTACCGGCACGCGCAGGCCCGACGCTTCCAGCACCAAGCCCGTCAAGCGGGTGAGCGTGCCGTGGCTGTGCAGCGGCAAGGGCTGCTTGAGCCGCTCACGGCCCAGCTGCAAGAACCGTTGCAACTGGTCGGCCACGGGCATATCGGTGTCATTGGCCATGGGCAGGTGCTCCGTCATACCATGTGGACACCAGACCCAGCGCGGCCACGGCACGCTGCCAGCGGCGCTCCAGGCTGCCATCCACCTGTGCCCCGGCACTTTCCACCAGGCAGTCGCCTGGCTGCACGCTGGCATCCGCCAGCCATTCGATCTTGGGCTGCGGGTGGGCAGCCTTCAGTGGCTCCTGCAGGCGCTCCCAGTCCTGGGGATTCAGGCGCACCGTGGCGGGCTTGGATTCGGCCGACATCATGTCCAGCGCCTCGCGCACCACCGGCAGCAGGGCCTGGGGATTGCTGCGCAGTTCCTGGCGCACCACCTGGCGCGCAATATCGCAGGCCAGTTGCAACACATCCGGCGCCATGTGCTGCTGCATGCCTTGCACGTCGCGCTGCGCAGCCTGGAGCACTGCCTGCAGCTGTTCGGCCGCCTGGCGGCCTTGCTGGGCCATGTAATCATCAAAACGGTGCTGCCATTCGGCGCCCGCTTGCTGCTTGCCCTCTTCCAGCCCCAGCCCATGACCAGCCTGCATGCCGGCCTCATAGCCTGCATCATGCGACTCCTGGCGGGCCTGCTCCAGCTGGGCATGCACCTCTTCTTCGCGCAGCTGGACGGCGTTGTCCTCTTCCGCCACCACCGCGTCTTCGGGCAATGCCTGCGTCGCCATGCCCTGCGGGGCAGGGGGTGGCAGCAGGTCCGTCAGCGTGGCCAGCTCGTGCAGGGGCTGCAGCGCCGCGCCCGGCGCGGATTTCTGCACATCGCCGAACTGCCAGTGGCGCACGGACTGTGCATCGATCTCTTCGCTGGGGATGAAACGTGCGTAGTGGTGGGTGGAACTTGTCATGACCACGTCCTCACACGAAGCTGTCTTCGGCACCACCGCCGATGGTGATCTGGTTCTCTTCGGCCAGACGACGCACCACCTTCAGGATTTCCTTCTGCTGCGCTTCCACTTCCGACAGGCGCATCGGGCCGCGGGACTCCAGGTCTTCCTTGAGGGCTGCCGAAGCACGCATGGACATATTCGCCAGAATCTTGTCGCGCACCTCCATCGAGCCACCCTTGAGCGACACGATCAGGGTCTCGGACGGCACTTCGCGCAGCACCAGCTGCAGCGAGCGGTCGTCCAGCTTGACCAGGTCGTCGAACACGAACATCTTGTCCATGATCTTCTGCGCCAGGTCGGCGTCGTAGTTGCGGATGGTGTCCAGCACCGCCACATCGGCATTGCCGCCCAGCTGGTTGATGATTTCGGCAGCGGTCTTCACACCGCCCAGCGATGTCTTGCGGATCTTGTCGCCACCTGCCAGCACCTTGTAGAGCACCTCGTTCAGGTCCTTCAGGGCCGAAGGCTGGATACCTTCCAAGGTGGCCACACGCAGCATCACTTCGCTGCGCAGACGCTCGGGCAGCTGCATCAGCACGGCTGCCGCCTGTTCATGTTCCAGGTGAACCAGGATGGCCGCCACGATCTGCGGGTGTTCGTTACGCAGCAGTTCGGCCACAGACACCGGGTCCATCCACTTCAGGCTTTCAATGCCCGAGACATCGCCACCCTGCAGGATACGGTCCAGCAGCAGGGCAGCCTTGTCGTCACCCAGCGCGCGCCGGAGCACCGATTTCACATAGCCGCTGGCATCTTCCACCAGCAGGCTTTGGGCTGCGCAATCGTCCGTGAAGCGGGCGATCACGAAATCCACTTTTTCCTTGGACACGGCGCGCATGCGGGCAATGGTTTCGCCCAGCTTCTGCACCTCCTTGGGCGACAGGTGTTTGAACACCTCGGCCGCCTCCTCCTCGCCCAGGGACATCAACAAAATGGCGGCGTCATTCAGGCCACGGTCATCCATAAGATTCTCTTTGTATGTGGTGTGGAATCAAGGAGTCGCTTCAGGACGCCTCGCCGCTGATCCAGGTCTTGACGATGTTGGCCACCGCAATCGGGTTCTGCTTGGCCAGGGCACGCGCCTGCTCGAGTCGAATCTGCTCGGGCGAAGGCTCGCCCGGCTTCAGCGGCGCGGCCAATGCGGGGCGTTCCAGCTCTTCGGCAGCCAGCAGGTCCACGGCAGTCGCTTCCTGCTTCTTTTGCTTGCGGCGGCGCAGCAGCAGACCCAGCAGGACCACGGCAGCGGCCACGCCCAGACCCACAGGCCAGGCCAGGGTCTTGGCCAGTTCAATGGTTTCAGGCTGGCGCCACAGCGGCAGGTTCTCGACATTCACCTTCTCCACACGGAAAGGTGCGTTCATCAGGTTGACCGAGTCCCCGCGATCGGCGTTGTAGCCAATGGTCTCGCGCACCAGGGCCAGCATCTGGGCCTGCTGCTCTGCCGGCAGCGCCTTCGGTACCGCAGCACCTTCGCCTTCGGCCGCCGCCACGGGCAGGTAGTTGACCACCACCGCGGCCGTCATGCGCTTGATGCCACCGGTGCTGTTGCGGGTGACCCTGACGGTCTTGTCCACTTCAAAATTGGTCACCGACTCGCGCTTGCTGCCGGGAATGCTCATGAAGTCGGCCTTTTGCGTGCCGTTGGCAGCCTGCAGCACCGGTGCATTGTTGCTGTTGATCGGCGCCTGGTTCTGCTGGGGCGGCTGGTTGCTGGTGGCGCCGGGCACGCCGGTCGGCGGCTGGGGCTTTTGCTCACCGGTGCTCTCCACCACCTGCTGGCTGCGCACGGCACTGGGCGCCTGGCCCTGGTTGGGATTGTGCTGCTCGGTGGTGGATTCGGACTGCGAGAAGTCCAGCTCGGCCGTCACCTGGGCTTTGACATTGCCCTTGCCCACCACGGGCTCCAGGATGTCCAGAATGCGTTGGGTGTATTGCTTTTCCAGCTGCTGCTGGAACATCAGCTGCTGCAGATCGACCGGGCTGTCCTTGCCATCCGGCGCCTGCGACAGCAGCTTGCCGCTGTCATCCAGCACACTGACCGCCGTGGGCAGCAGCTCCGGCACGCTGGACGAGACCAGGTGCACGATGCCGGCAATCTGGGTGCGGTCCAGCACACGGCCGGGGTACAACGTCAGCAGCACCGAAGCCGAAGGCTTTTGCTGCTCACGGAAAAATCCATTCTGGTTGGGCAGGGCCAGGTGCACGCGGGCGTTCTGCACCGCCGACAGGCCCTGGATGGAACGTGTCAGCTCGCCTTCCAGCGCACGCTGGTAGTTCACACGCTCCTGGAACTGGGTGATACCGAACTTGCTGCCCTCCATGATCTCGAAGCCCGACACCGAACCCTTGGGCAGGCCTTGCGTGGCCAGCTTCAGGCGCACGTCATGCACGCGGTCGGCCGGAATCATGATGGCGCCACCGCCTTCGGTGTACTTGTAAGGCACGTTCATGCCCGCCAGCTGCGCCACGATGGCGCCGCCATCCTTGTCGCTGAGGTTGGAGAACAGCACCCGGTAATCCGGCTGGCGGCTGAAGAAGAAGGCCGCGGCCACAGCGGCCACGGCCACAGCGGCAACCGCACCCCAGCGCAGGCGCTGGCCGCGGTCCATGTCGCTGATGCGCTGCTGCCAACTGGCAGGCGCCTGCGTGACTGCGGGAGGCGGATTCTCGGCAACAGGGACTTGTGCGACAGCGGACATGGGTTCTTCCACAAACAGAAAGTGCGGGCCCGACACGGAGCCCAACGTGGTGCCGAGTATGCGAAATCCCCCCGCCGGCGTTCCCCCAATAAGGCGCGGCTTTCCCGCTTTATTCCCCCAGATGCACTTTCCCCGCCCGCCTACGATTGCGCCATCTTCAAGTCACCATCAGGAACCCACCATGGACCTCCGTCTTCATAGCGCGACCTCACCCGTCTCTGCCGGCGGCGACCTGACCGCCCGCCTGACCAAACCTCTGCAAAAGGCCGAGGCCCAGGGCAACGGCTTCAGCACCGAGCTGGAAAGCGCGCTGCGCTCGGTCAGCGCCTCGCAGAACCATTCTTCCCACCTGCAAAAAGAAGTGCAGCTGGAAAATCCGTCGGTCAGCCTGGAAGAAACCATGGTGGCCATGCAGAAAGCACAGATCGGCTTCCAGGCTACGCTGCACGTACGCAATCGCCTGGTCCAGGCCTACACCGATGTGATGAACATGCAGGTGTAATGACCCCATTGGAATGCATGCCAGCCGCATGCATTCACCCCTTTCCTCTTCACAGTTCACACTTCAAGTAGCCACGGAGCAATCTGTGGCTTTTTTTTGTCCGTAGACGACGCCTGCTGCGCTGCACCGCTCCAACTACGCAAGGACTGGCATCTTCCAGAGCCCGGATGTGGCGGCACAGGGGGCCGCGCTGCAAAGAACACGCGGCCATTTACCCCGACCACACACCTAACCATCCTGCAGCACGCCAATTCGCCAATTCATCAGCAGACATCCCCCCCCTTCCAGGCAGCTGGCCGCCAACAGCGATCCTGGCGCCCATGCAACAAGGCCCGCACACCTCTCGGCATGCGGGCCTTGTAATCTGTCGAATCAGATGGGGTTCAGTGCATCAGCGATGCAGGCACCTTGCCCAGATGGTCCAGCTGCGCCAGCCAGGGCTCGGCCAGGATACGGATCTGGGCATCGTTGCGCAGAATGCGCTGCATGATGCGCGTCTTTTCCTTGCGCTCCACGACGGACAGCACGTTCTGCTCGGCCTGGACACGCAGTTCATTGATCAGCACACCACAGGCCTTTTCACAGTCGACCACCGCATCCCAATCATGAGACTGGGCTGCTTGCAGCATGTCTGCGCTCTTCGCTTCGATTGCTTTGTAGTAATCCAACAACTGCATCTCCATCTCAGTCTCCACGTGCGACTGTATCCACCTGAGAACCAATTTCTTTCCACCCCTGTGCCACAGGCTGCAAAACACTGATCACCTCTTCCACCAGCGATGCATCGCTGTGCAGATTGGCCTTGGTCAACTGTGCCACACAGTAGTCATACAGCAAGCGCAGATTTGCAGCCAGTTCGCCGCCTTTTTCCATATCCAGACCCATGATCAGGCCTTCCTGCAGAATGCGGACAGACCGGGAGATGTGCTGCCCCTTCTCCTCGATATCCCCGCGCTCTATGGCGCCACGCGCCGCATTCAGCGACTGGAACAGGCCATCGAACAGCATCTGGATCAGCATATGCGGAGAGGCATCTTCAACGCCGGAGTGCACCCCTACCTGGCGGTAGGCATTCGCTTTGCTGAAACCTGTGGACGAAAACATGTAATTCCTTGTGCACCTAATTTGTTGGCAATAAAACCGCTGGCCCAGCCAACTCAATCACTCGACTTGTTCCAGGTCGTCACCATCTGGCTGACGTAGGAATCCAAAGCATTGAGCGATGCCATCTTCACATCCAGCGCGCTGTACTGTGCACGCAGACGGGTTTCCAGCGTCGAGGCCCGGGCATTCACCTTGTCCTGCTGGTCACCATTGTTGTCCAGCTGCTTTTGCAAGGCGTCGGTCTTGTTGTTGAGCGTTCCCTCCCAAGCCAGCAGCTCGTCGGTGAACGTCTTGTAATTGGTGGCCACACCGCCACCCGCGCCCTGCGCATCGGCCTTGGCAGTGAACAGGCTCTTGAGCGAATCCACATCCTTCAGCGCGGCGGTCATCTTTTCCGTATCCACGGTTAGCTTGCCGCCCTGCTGCATCTGCATGCCGACTTCGGACAGGCGCGTGTAGGCCCCTGTGGCGTTGCTGGAAACGCGCTGCAGCATCATCCGCAAGGAGTTCTGCAGGCTCACCGTGCTGCTGTCGCCCTGCAGCAGACCGCTGCCATCCTTGATGGCCGCATCATCCGTTTTGCCGTCCGCGGTGCGCACACTCTTGGTGGACTGCGACAGCAGATCATTCACCGCGTTGTAGGCATCCACAAATTTCTGGATGCTGGCCTGCACCGCGTCCTTGTCGGGCGCGATCGTCAGCAGCGAGGTTCCCACTGCCGATACCGAAATCGACAGCCCTGGGATCGTCTCCGCAAAGGTGTTGGTATTCGACTCCAGCTTCACGCCATTGAGTTCCATCTCGGCATTCTTGGCAGCCTGCGTGGTCGTGATGCCACCCGTACCCGCCAAGGTCACCAGATTGCCGGTGTCCAGCGTACCGAATGCTTGCAGGTCGCCATTGGTATCGACACTCGAGCCCAGGCTGACCTCAAACTTGCTGTCCAGGCCGGTTTCCCGCGAGCGAATCATCAGCTGCTCGTTGCCCGAGCTGTCCTTGATGACCGTGGCCACCACGGACTTGCTGATATTGGTGTCGCCGTTGATCTTGTCCGCTACGTTCTGCAGCGTGTCCGATGCATTGATGGACAGGTCAAAGGTCTTGGTTTCCAGGTTACCAATCTTGAAACGCATCACCCCCGACACGTCCATCGTGGCACCTTTGGCCAGCTTGGTCGTCACCGAGGTCTGGCTCTGCGCGAGCTGCAGCACATTGACGTTGTAGGAGCCGGCGGCGGCCAGCCCGGTCATGGCACCCGTGGCAGCAGAGCCGGAGGACGACACCTTGGAAGCACCCCAGGTGCGGTCCAGTGTCAAATCCCGGGCGGCAGCATTGAGGTCATCCATCAGCGACTTGATCTGCCCATAGGACGAGATCTTGGCACTGATGATTTCTGCCTTCGACTGCAGCGTTTCCAGTGGTTTTTTCTCGAGCTCCACCAGCTGAGAGACGATCTCGTCAACCTTCAGCCCGCTGCCGATACCTACGGATGAAACGCCCATATTGCATACTCCTTGCTGATCCGTGCCGGTCTGCACAGATCTGAAACTGCACGTATTGTGTAACCTCTTGCCGGAATACAAAAGGCCGAATTAAACGGAGAGCACCGGACAGTACGTCTGACCCGCTACCCCTACACCTTGCCTATTTGAGATATCGGCCGGTTTTCCCGATAGTTGAGGGTCTTCGACTGCCGTTTGTCGGATCCCAACATCACAAGACGCCATACACACCGACCAAACCCAGCTGGCCAAAAAAAAGACCGCCATGAATCCATGGCGGTCATCAAAGCAAACTTTCATTCAGCCAGCAACCATGGCCCATCACAGGTCATGGCTGCTGCCTGGCTGATTAACGCAGCAGGCTCAGCACGTTCTGCGGCAGCTGGTTGGCCTGAGCCACCATGGCGGTACCGGCTTGTTGCAGGATCTGAGCGCGGCTCAGGTTGGCAGTTTCGGAAGCGAAGTCGGCATCGATGATGCGACCACGGGCAGCTGTCACGTTTTCGTTCTGGATGTCGATGTTTTCGACAGCCTTCTCGAAGCGGGTCTGCAGGGCGCCCAGCTGACCACGTGCAGAGCTCACGCTGTCAATGGCCTTGTCCAGACGCTGCATGGCTTCCCAAGAACCCGACTGGGTGCTGATGTCGATCTGGTCGATACCCTTGTCGCCGGCTTCCGTCAGGGTACCAGCGGCCACCAGGTTCGCACCCGTACCGGTCACGTTGGTGCCGGAGCTGTACGTCACTGCCACGCTTGTAGCGGTTCCCGACTTGTCTTCGGTTGCACGCAGTTGGATCTGCTTCACGCCAGCAGCATCTTCTTCCAGGAAAGCCGTCACGCCGGTGTCAGCGGTCTTGGAGTTGATCGCTTCGATCGCCTTGCCCAGAGCCTGTTCCTTGGTCATGTTGGCATCGGCCTTGATCGTGACAGTCTGCACGGCGGTCGAATTGGCACCTTGGATACCAATCGTCACGTCCGCAGCAGCCACGGTGCCGTTGCCAGCCAGGATGGTCTGCAGGGCATCGGTCGCCGTGGCGGCCGTCGCACCGGAACCGTAGATGGAATTACCCAGCTCGGTCACCTTGGTGTTGCTCAGGGCACCCACGGTGATGTTGTCGCCGGAATTGGCACCCACCTGGAACACGCCACCGGTGAAGCTGCCGTCCAGCAGCTTGGCGCCGTTGAAGGTCGTGGTCTTGGCCACACGGTCCACTTCGTCACGCAGCTGGCTCAGCTCGGCCTGCAGGGCTTCGCGGTCGCTAGCGCTGTTGGTCGCGTTGCTGGACTGAACAGCCAGGTCACGCATACGTTGCAGCATGTCGCCCACCTTGCCCAGCGCACCTTCCGCGGTTTGCGCCAGCGAGATGCCGTCGTTGGCATTGCGGGCAGCCACGGTCAGGCCACGAACCTGGGTGCTCATGCGTTCGGAGATGGCCAGACCAGCGGCATCGTCCTTGGCACTGTTCACACGCAGACCCGAGGACAGGCGTTGCATGGAGGTCGACAGCGAATTGCCAGACAGACCCAGGTTACGTTGCGCGTTGATCGACACAACATTGGTGTTAATGGTCATTGCCATTTGATTTCCCCTTCTTTTCTAACGCTCACACAGTGATGGATAGCGTCAAACCGGTCCCATTTGCTCAAGCCCAAGAACGGTTGACACCTTGTTTTCAGGCAGTTGCCCGCCCGTAATTCCGGATCCATGCCCTGCGAGAGAGGGGGTGCAGGGCACGGGGTTATTCATTCAAACGCTGTACCCAGAGTTCCGCGGTTTGCGTGTCCCTGGGTACGGTGCCTCTTACTTCAGCAGGCTCAGCACTTGCTGGGGCAGCTGGTTGGCCTGGGAGACCATGGCGGTACCCGCTTGCTGCAGGATCTGCGCACGGCTCAGGGCAGCGGTTTCGCTGGCGAAGTCGGCATCGATGATGCGTCCACGGGCAGCCGTCAGGTTTTCGTTCATCGACTCGATGTTCTCGATGGACTTCTCAAAGCGGGTCTGGATGGCACCCAAACCGGCCCGTGCGGAGCTCACGGAGTCGATGGCACCGTCGATACGCTGCAGCGCTTCCCAAGAGCCCGACTGGGTGCTGATGTCCAGCTTGTCGATACCCTTGTCGCCTGCATCGGTCACGCTTGCAGCGGCCACCAGGTCCGCACCGGCACCGGTCACATTGGTACCCGTGCTGTAGGTGATCGCAACACCCGTGGCATTGCCTGCCTGTTCCGCGGTCGCACGGATCTGGATCTGCATGACGCCAGCGGCATCCTCTTCCAGGAAAGCCGTCACGCCAGTGTCAGCCGTCTTGGAGTTGATCGCCTCGATCGTCTTGCCCAGCGCCTGCTCCTTGGTCATGTTGGCATCGGCCTTGATGGTGATCGTGTGCACCGTGGTCGAATCGGCACCTCGGATACCGATCGTCACGTCTGCGGCAGCAACCGTACCGTTACCCGCCAAGGTGGTTTGCAGAGCCTCGGCGGTCGCTGCAGTGGTGGAGCCGGAGCCGTACACCGAATTGCCCAGCTCGGTCACCTTGGTGTTGCTCAGGGCACCCACGGTGATGTTGTCGCCGGAATTGGCCCCCACCTGGAACACGCCGCCGGTGAAGCTGCCGTCCAGCAGCTTGGCGCCGTTGAAGGTCGTGGTCTTGGCCACACGGTCCACTTCGTCACGCAGCTGGCTCAGCTCGGCCTGCAGGGCTTCGCGGTCGCTCTTGCTGTTGGTGGCGTTGCTGGACTGCACGGCCAAGTCACGCATGCGCTGCAGCATGTCACCCACCTTGCCCAGCGCACCTTCTGCCGTCTGTGCCAGCGAGATGCCATCGTTGGCATTGCGGGCAGCCACGGTCAGGCCACGGACCTGGGTGCTCATACGCTGGGAAATGGCCAGACCGGCGGCATCGTCCTTGGCGCTGTTGACACGCAGACCCGAGGACAGACGTTGCATGGCGGTGCCGAGCGAGCTGCCGGACAGACCCAGGTTGCGTTGGGCGTTGATCGAAACGATGTTGGTGTTGATGGTCATGGCCATGATGCGATTCCTTTTATCCAGGCGATAGTTGATGAACGTTTGCTTTTGCCGGTGCTTGCGGTTGTCTCTGTGGACCTTTGCACCCCCTTGAGGCTGCGTGCTTGCTCCGTACAAAACTGTTATCGGGCCCCCTGGAAATTTCTTTAGCTTTTTTTCGCATCCGCCTGCGAAGGCCGCTTTGCTCCCTGCAGAGCCCCCATCCCCTCTTCTGCCCCGCCTCCGTCACGAAAGACCGAGAAGCGCGGTGATTGCTGCGTTTATTCCCGCTATGCCGAGCCGCCCTCCATAGAAGAATTCCCCCATCGCTAGCGTTGCCTGTCGCTTATTTGTGCCCACGGTTTCAGTAGCGATGCGATGCAACCCGCCCTTTCACTAGAGGAACAGCAATGGCCGCAACTATCAACACCAATATTGCTTCGATCAATGCGCAGCGAAACCTGACCCTCTCGGGTAGCTCGCTGAACACCACCATGCAACGTCTGTCGTCAGGCCTGCGTGTCAACAGCGCCAAGGACGATGCCGCCGGTCTGGCCATCGCAGAGCGCATGAACACCCAGGTCCGCGGCCTGAGCGTGGCCTCGCGCAATGCCAACGACGGCATTTCGCTGGCACAGACGGCAGAAGGTGCGCTGGGCAAGGTGGGTGACATGCTGCAGCGCATGCGTGAACTGGCCGTGCAAGCCTCCAACGCCACCAACAGCGACAGCGACCGCAAGGCCCTGCAGGCCGAAGTCAGCCAGCTGTCGGCTGAAATTGACCGTGTGGCCAAGCAGACCAACTTCAACGGCCAGAAGATTCTGGACGGTTCGTTTGCCGGCGCCGTGTTCCAAGTGGGCGCCAACTCCGGCGACAACGTGACCCTGGGCGCACTGGCAGACACCCGCGCTTCGCAGCTGTCCACCACGTCCTATGCCGCCACGAACTCGGTCGTGGATCTGGCCTCCATCACCGACATCAGCACCTCCATCCCGGCAGACCCTGCTACCGCTACTGCAGCAGACTTTGCCTCCATCACCGTCGGTACCGCCCCCAACGCCACCGTGGTCACCCTGGAAACGATCAAGGCTGCCCAGAATCCGCAAGAGCGTCTGGGCCAGGTGGTGACGGCCATCAACAACAAGACCGCCGACACCGGTGTGACCGCCTACCTGACCAAGATCGAGGGCACGGAAACCTACAAGGTGGAATTGATGTCCGGCAAGCTGGACGCCAATGGCGAACCCGTGCCCGTCACGCTGTCCGCGAACTTCTCTGCCGCTGCCACGGGCATCGTCAAGGCCGACTTCGACATGGCAGGCGGCACCGCCGCGGCAACGTCGGTCATCAACGACAAGGGCATTGAGCAAATCGATGTCACCACCCAAGCCGGCGCCTGGGTGGCCCTCAAGAAGATCGACAGCGCCGTGGACCAGGTCAATGGCGCACGCGCCACCCTGGGCGCGGTGCAGACCCGCTTCGAAAATGCAGTGAACAACATCGACATCCAGGTCGAGAACCTGTCTGCTGCCCGCGGCCGTATCATGGACGCCGACTTCGCCAAGGAAACCGCCAATCTGAGCCGTACCCAGATCCTGCAGCAAGCTGGCACAGCCATGGTGTCGCAAGCCAACCAGATCCCGCAGAACGTTCTGCAGTTGCTGCAAAAGTAATCTCAACATTCTTACTGGCTACGTCGTTACCGGCCGCATCAAGAGCCGCAGCATTCAGTTGCAACTGGGTGCTGCGGCTTTTTTTTAGGCATTCAAAACCATCTCTCCAATGAACATTCTGCTGGTCGATACCAACTTCTCCTCGATGCCAATCTATGAGTCACTGGTGGCCGGGGGACATAATGTCTTTGTCATTGGCGGGAATAGAAATGATTTTTTAGCCGTAGGCCTGAATAACTATATTCACGCAGATTATTCCAACAAGGAAATTCTGGCTGCGGTCGTCGCCCAATATTCGATTGATTGCATCGTCCCGGGATGCAACGATGCATCGTATGCCGCATGCACCGGCATTCCCCATGTTCAGAACGCTGCGAGCATTGATAGTGCAGACGTCGCACAAAAAATACTCAACAAAGAGCTTTTCAGGAACTTTGCGCAAGCGAATAACCTATCAGTTCCCCGCAAGCATGACATTGCGCAAGTTCGCAGCTCGCCGCCTCAGCGCCCCATCATTGTCAAGCCAACAGATTCTTTCAGCGGGAAAGGCATTACCAAGCTGTATTCTCCGGCCGCTGAAGAACTGGAATCGGCCATTCAGCTGGCGATACAAAACTCAAAGTCCCAGAACTGCCTGGTTGAAGACTATATAGAAGGTCAGCTATATAGCCATTCTGCGTTCATTGGCGCAGAAAGCATTGTCCGTGACTTCTGGGTGACCGAGTATGGCTTCGCAAACCAGTATGCGGTGGACACCAGCTATGTCGCTCACGAACTCAGCGATGCCATCAAAAACAAGATTCGGCATGAGATCACACAGCTGGCGCGCATTCTCAATATAAAAAATGGGCTGGTTCACACGCAATTCATCGTGGACCACAGTCACAATATATGGCTGATTGAAATCACCAGAAGATGCCCAGGTGATTTATACAGCAAGTTGATCCAACATTCTTCTGGCTTCGATTATGCTGCGGCATATGCCAGCTATTTCATCCATCCACAGTTTGATATCTCTCAGACACCTGCCGATGATGGAAAGATAGTTTTGCGCCACACGATCACAGACAACCACACCGGAATTTTCAAGTCCATTGAATTCAGCAAGCATATTCCCATCCTGGAATATATACAGATTGCTTCCATTGGCGCCGCCATCAAACCAAGCCCGGCAGGACGCATCGGCATTCTCTTTCTGGAATGCCAAGATCATGGTGAATTGAAAGAGATCTTAAAAATGATCTCTAACAAGCAGCTATATAAGATCAATTACATGACAGCGCAATAAGATCGCCACGAAAGCTTCAGGAACGCACTCGTATGAACCACACACCTCATCGACCCCTTCGCCTTGGATTCATCGGTGGTGCCATCAACTCCGCCGTAGGCTATGCCCACTATACGGCCTCCACGCTGGACAAGCGTTTTGAGCTGGTCACAGGCTGCTTCAGCAGGAATGCGGAAATCAACGCAAAAACCGGCATGGCGTACGGGATTCAACCCGAACGCGTATATGAGAGTTGGGGTGAGTTGATTCAGAAAGAGAAAAACAATATTGATGCGCTGGCGGTGCTGACCCCCACCCCCATGCACACTCCGATACTGAATTGTGCATTGGAAAATCAAGTTCCTTTGATTTGCGAAAAAGCACTGACCACATCATTGCGAGAGAGCCTGGACATAGAAAGAAATGTAATAACGCATGCAGGCTTTTTGGCCGTTACCTATAACTATACCGGCTACCCCATGGTCCGTGAACTCCGTGAAATGATCCGTCAGGGGCGGCTTGGCACACTGCAACAAATCCATGTGGAGATGCCGCAGGAAGGTTTCTCGCGCATCACCAATGGTATGGCACCCAGCCCCCAGAAATGGCGGCTCAGCGATGCGGAGATTCCGACGGTCTCCTTGGACCTGGGTGTTCACGCACACCATCTGGTTGAGTTCCTGGGCGCAGGAGAAGCGGTCGAGGTCGTTGCCGATCACCGCTCCTACGGGCTGTTTGAAAATATTCTAGATGATGTCAGCTGCATTGCACGTTACCCCAACAATGTGCGCGCCAATTACTGGTATGGCAAATCTGCATTGGGCTATCGCAATGGTCTGCGTATCAGGGTTTTCGGCTCCAAGGCCTCGGCAGAGTGGGTCCAAGCGGAACCGGAAGAAATCCAGTGGAATTCACAAGACGGTCGGCGTGAGCGCATAGACCGAGGGTCTTCGCAGTTGATGACCGCAAACAGTGCCCGCTACACAAGGTTCAAAGCGGGCCATCCTGCAGGATTCATAGAGGCTTTTGCCAATCTCTATACCGATATTGCAGACCTGCTTGCAAGCAAAGACTCACATCGCGACTCCAGCTACGTTTTTGGCCCATCCAGTGCGGCCCGTGGACTGGCTTTTCTGGAGGCAGTGCACCGGTCTGCCCACAGCGGAAAATGGGAAAACATTGCTCGCGCGTCCAGCGAGATGCAGGCACCACCACTTCATGTCACCGAGGCTCTTTCATGCTGAACCACGCCATACTCTCTCACCCCTCAGAATTCCTGACCCAGTGGGCAGCGCATCCCAACCCGCGCCAGAGCACTGCCGAGGTATTTTTGGCAGATCAGAAAAAGCGCTATGCTTTGGGGCGCAATGAAAACACATTGCTGCTCGCGAAAGATATTCAACTTTCAGGCGTGGTGGATGATTTCATTACGGAGCCCATGGATTGGCATGGACTGCCTGTTGTAAGTCAGCATGCACTGCCTGCAGATGCGATCCTGGTCAATACGGTTGCCAATGCACGCCCCATCACTGCACAGCAGAATGTTCAAAGACGAGGAGATGGTCTGTGGCTGGATCATTCAGACCTCTATCAGATTTACCCCGATCTTTTCACCCCTCCTGAGTACGTCCAGCAGAGCCGTGCGACTTTGCAGGAAAAATCAGAACACTTTGATTATTTGTACCGAAAACTGGCAGATGATGAATCCCGGAAAACACTTTTAGATATTTTTCACTACCGAATGACGGGATCTCCCTCATTCATGCATGGCTATACATGCCGAGTGAATGATCAATATTTCGAGTCATTTTTTGATTTTCCGCAAGACGGTTCCTTTGTCGACGCGGGCGGTTTTCATGGAGAGACCAGTCTAGAATTCTCCAGCCGCTACCCAGCCTACTCCGATATCCATGTTTTTGAGCCATCTGCAAGCAACTATGAAAGAGTCCTGGATGCGTTAAAAAATACACGCAATACCAATGCCTACAGAGTGGGGCTCTCCAGCAAAAAAGAGGTATTGCGATTTTCTGGCGACAATGGCTCCGCAAGCAAAATAAGCGACTCTGGTACGGATTCCATTGAAGTGGATCGCCTGGATTCTTTCAACCTATCCCGCGTAGACTTCATTAAGATGGATCTGGAAGGCTGGGAACTGCATGCACTCAATGGCGCACAAGCGACCATCTTGAAGAATCACCCTATTCTTGCGATCAGCGGTTATCACCATCCGCAGGATTTCATCCAAATTTATGATTTTGTCACGCAACTCAGAAAAGACTACAAGATCTATCTCCGACACTACACCGAAGGATGGACAGAAAGTGTCTTGTATTTTGTTCCCATCAATGTGACAAAGATATGAATGCATTAAAATATTTCTCCAATTCAGAACTCTATGCTGAAATATGCCAGCGGCGCGGAGATTTGATCAATTTCGGGAAAAGCCAACTCAAGATCGACTGCAGCATGGGTGGAGGCATCTATCAGACAGACAATGCCTGGTCAGAGTTTCACCATCCAGTATACGAGGAGATAAGAAATCTTATTGCTCCCCAGTTGATTGTAGATATCGGCGCCAATATTGGATTTTCTTCTGTTTGCTTTGCAGAAAATTTTCCTGAAACAGATATTATTGCAATCGAACCAAATGCAAGCCTTGCATCGCTCTATAAGAAAAATATGGAGATCAACTCGATAAAATGCTATGAACTGAAGAACATTGCGATGGGCGACTCGGCAGAGGATGTGGGGTTCCTAGAATGCCCGGGATTCTCCGTCGATGGTCGTGTTGCCAGCGGAGACGACACACCAAGTTACGCAGTTTCCCAGAATACGTTGTCAGGCCTTCTGTCAAAATTCCCCGACGACAAGTCAGTATTCATTAAAGTTGACACCCAAGGGTATGACTTCAAGGTGCTTCAAGGTGGTGAAGAATTCTTCAAACGGAATCATAATTTCCTTGTTCGAACAGAGTTTGCACCGGCATGGATAGATAAAGTAGACGCGCAGGGCTCTCATGCTTTCCTGACCTATCTGGTGGAAAATTTTGATGCGATTGAGTTATCACCGCCGACTTTTCACAACACCTCTTTGGCAGATCGCTTCAAGACGCCATTGACACCCCAAGACATTGCCCCATTTGACGCATACGTTCGGAAAAGAGCCAATTTCGGAAAAGGCTATGTGGACTTGCTGATCAAGTCCAAAAGTAAAAAAATTTCCCTCTGATCGCCTATGAAAAAACCGACATTGCTTATATTTCCCGCGGTAATTGATGGTGCAGAAAATATTGCAAAGACAGCAAAACAGCTAGGTTTTTCTGTGATTGGGGCCAGCTCTGTTCCGCTGCATTCTCCTTCAAAATACTTCGAAGAAATAATATCACTTCCCTATATCACCGACCCTGCTTTCAACACAACCTTTGAAAGCGCGCTAGAAAATCACCATATTACGCATATCCATTCACCCCACCATGGGGTCTGGTCTCATTTCAAGAACATCTTGAAAAAAGGTCCAGATGGCGATGCCGAGAAATATGCATTCACTCTGTGCAACGATCACCCATTCCAGAACTATTGGAATGAGTTCGAGCCCCATCTGAACTGGGCTGACAAAGCACTTCAGGATCACTTGGCACTGTCAATCGACGGCATGCATGCTGCCCCGGCCATGAACCGACTGCAATACGCCGCACTGCACAGAGGCTTCTTGCGCGTTCCAGGTGAAAGCGATTCCGAGAAATTGACGGCCATGTCTGCCATTGCACGCCTTGTTCCCGCAGGCGATGTGGTGGAAATCGGCTCGCTCTTTGGCAGATCCGCGTATGCCTTGGCACGGCTGGCCCAGCACTACCGCGTGGGCTCCACCATCTGTGTCGATCCATGGCGCATGGAGCAAATTGTGGATCAAGGAGCTGCCGCCCAGGGCTTGTTCGATAGCAGATCACTGATTGACCTTGACCGTGTTTTTGCAGAGTTTTGCGCTACGGCCAGCGAAGTCGGCAGCATGGGCTATATCCGGGCACCATCGGTTCAAGCCATTGAGACCTACCTCGATGCGATTCCCGGTCAGCGCTTGCACTCTCCCGACCTGGGTGATGTCCCGGTCACGGGAAAAATAGCGCTGCTGCATATCGATGGAAATCACCGCTATGACCATGTCGTTCAGGATATTGAAACCTGGTCGCCCCATCTGATACCAGGCGGTTGGTTGCTGTTGGACGATTATGTGTGGGCCTTCGGCGATGGGCCGCAGCGCGCAGGGGACGAACTGCTTCGCACAGGAGATTACGATCAGGCTTTTGTGGCCAGCGATACGCTTTTTCTGCGGCGCCGCCCGGCCTGAAGCACAGGACGCCCCCGCCCCACCACGGACGCCTGCCGCAGCCCGGCGTCCGCGGGCTTAACGCCCCCGGACCATGCGCTTGCGCCTCTTCTGTGCGGCAGGCGCACATGGGATGCCACGCTAGAGCGCAGCGGTAGCAAGTGGCGCTTCACGCAGGCCTGAGCGCCGCGCGGATCGCGCCACGGTCTCCGCCACCCGCGCCCTCTGTGCTGGCGTGATGTCCATGAAAAAGGGCAGCCCCAGCAAAGTGCGAGACAGTTGCTGCGCATTGGGCACCGCCAAGGTCTCACAACGTTGCTGGAGTACCGCCATATCGCTCAACAAGGGCTGGTACCAGCGCCGGGTCGTGATGTTGGCTTGCGTCAGCCCTTGCTCGGCCTGGTTGCGTGCCGCTTCATCGGGGAATTGTGCACACAGCAATGCAGGCGCTTGAATGCTGCCTGCCGCCCCCGGTTTCTGCCAACCCAGCAGCCCCCCTGTGGCGCGATCCATTTCCGCTACCAAATCGGCATGCAACGCTTTTCGCTGGAGCGAACGCTGCTCCCAGATCTGAAGCGACGCCAGACACACGGCGGCGTGGTATTCGCTCATCTTGGCGTTGGTGCCGGTGGCAGACAGGGAGCCTAAAGGCAGGCCGGAACCCGCATCCAGATTGATACCGAAGTTGGACAACTGCCGCACCTTGGCGGCCAATCCCGGACGGGAAGAAACCACGACCCCGCCCTCGATGGCGGGCAGGCTTTTGGTGGCGTGCAAGCTGAACACCAAGGTTCCCTGCGCCCCTTGCAACCATTGGCTGCCGTAAGCGGCGGCGGCATCAATCACCACGGGAATTCCGGTTTCCTCTTCAAACTGCTGCCACGCCTGCATATCGTGCGGCATGCCAAACGTGGCGACGGCAAGCACTGCATCGAGTTGCCGGCCCACACACGCCTGGCGCGCGATATCCGGCGTCAGCAGCCAGCTGTGTGCATCCACATCGGCCAGCACAGGAATATGGCCCGCACGCAACACGGCAGTGGCCGTGGCCACAAAAGTGAAGGCAGGCACCAGTATGCGTGACCCCGGCGCCAACGCGAGTGCCTGCAGCACCAGCTCCAGACCCAGAGTGGCATTGGCCACGGTGGTGATTTGGGGCTGCGGAAGCGCAAACTGTTGCGCAAAGCGGGATTCCAGCTCACACACCAAAGGGCCGAAATTGGAATAATGCCGTGCGGCATGCACTTTTTCCAGCCAGGGCAATAAATACTGCGGTGCCGGAATGTCCGGAACCAATAATGGAATCCGCTCCAATTCCTGCGCAGTATCTGCTTTCATAGCGCTGGCTCCATTTCCTGCAACAAGGCATCCATATCAACTTGCGTATCCAGGATTTTTTTATTGCCGCGCAGCCAGTTGATCCACATCAGGCGGAAGGATTTCTCCACGTCCGCAGTTCGTTCTGCAAAATTCATATACCCGCAGTTCTGCATTTGCTCGCGCGCACCCAGACGCTGGCGCAACAATCGCTCCGGATCATTCATCAAATCCAAAACCGCCTGTATATATTCATCGGTGTTGCGCGTGATTTCCGCATCAGCCCCGACCGTTCGCAAAATACGGGCCGCAACGACATCCACCCCGCGCTCTGCATCCATGGAAACCACCGTCAGTCCCATCCACAGCGCATGGAAAACCGTGGTACCTCCCGACATAGGAGCGGTATCCAGCATGATGTCGGCAATGTGACCCAGCTCCATGAAATTGTTCAAAGGCTGCTGCTGCATCACAAAAACACGGTCCAAAGGCATTCCAGCAGCCTCTACACGGGGCTGCATGTCGGCCTGCGCAGCATCGGCATCCAGCTCCTTGACCAAGATGATCAGCCGGGCATCTTCGCGTGCATGAAGGATCTTGGACCATACCGCCAGCATTTCGTCTGTGATCTTTGCAGAACTGTTCGGTGAAACCAGCGTCGGATAGCCGTTGCGCTCCATCGGCAACGTCTCACACAACGGTGCATACACGGGAGGGGCATAACACCCTGAAAACGGCATCTGGAATAGCGCTTCGGAATAATAAGGTGCATGACTGGGCGGTGCGACCCCACTGTCAACCAGACGATAATCCATGGCCTTCATACCCAAGGTCTGCATATACCCCACCCACGTCACCTGCACAGGCGCCGCTCTTTGTGCAAAGACGCCCAGTCTGTGGCCGTGCGTGAAACCAGACAAATCAACCAGCACATCGATTTGATCATCCCGGATTTTCTGATGAAGGTCCTTATCGGAAAGCCCGATAACATCTTCCCAGTACTGCACATGCATACGCAGCTGCGGCGTGTAATGGTCCCATGGTCCATTCGAGTACACATGAATTTCATACTCATCCTGATTATGAAATTTCAGTACCGGCAACATAAAGAACGCTACCGAATGCTCCCGAAAATCGGCTGTGACGTAACCGATTTTTAGTTTTTTCCGGGGATTCCGATCCCCAACGACCAGGGGCTTGGCCTTGCGAGTGAGCGGATCGGCAAAACGGCGTCCCCAGTCCTGAGCCACCTTCAGCGCCACCTCCGGGCTGCGGGAGGAGTGGGCATGGATATAGGCACGCAACAGCCAGGCGTTGTTTTCCGAAGAGCGCTTGCACGCCTCATCCACCATCTGACAGGCTTGTTCACGCCGGCCAATGCTGAACACCGCCAGTGCCATCAGCTGGTGTGCGCCTTGCGCCCGCTCATCCAGCGCAATGGCCGTTTCCAGCGCCCCGATGGCAGCCGACCAATTCGACATCCGTGCGTACACCACGCCGATCAATACCCACAGGTTGGCGCTCATCACATGGTCCTTGGCCAGGCACATGAGCTCGGTCAGCGCCGGCAAAAACTTGTTTTGCCCGATCAGCCTGACATTGATGTCATGCAGCGCATGGGAAAGCATCGGCACGGGTTCAGAGGCAACCACAGCTTGGTCAAGCGTTGTCATATAGCAAGTGATGAAAGAAATCGAAATATCTGTTGACCAGAATACACTTCTAGCCTAGCCAAGTCTCCCTCGATAAGATCCTCCCCAAGCGCCGAAGATGCGCATTTTTCCGCCGCTTCTTCCCCCCTTAGCTCGGCCTGCTGACTGACAGAATCCTCCCCATGCTTGTCCTCATCGGTTACCTCGTGGCCTTCGGCTGCATCTTCGGCGTCTACGCCCTGCACGGCGGCAATATGTCCGTGCTGGCCAAGGCGCTGCCTTTTGAAATGGCCACCATTGGCGGCGGGGCGTTTGGCGCCTTCATCGTGAGCAATCAGCCCAAGGTGCTGAAGGCCACGGCTGCTGCCATTCCGCTGGCCATCAAAGGCTCCAAGTACACCAAGGCCCGGTTCATGAGCCTGCTGGCCCTGCTGTACGACCTGCTGCAGAAGGCCCGCAAGGAAGGCCTGATGGCCATCGAATCCGATGTGGAAGAGCCCAACGAATCGCCGCTGTTCCAGAAGTACCCTGACATCCTGGCCGACCACCATCTGGTGGAATTCATCACCGACTACCTGCGGATGATGGTCTCCGGCAACCTCAATTCGCACGAAATTGAGACCCTGATGGAGAACGAGATCGAGGCCCACCACCAGGAAAACCACCGCCCTGTTGCAGCCTTGCAACGCCTGGCAGGTGCGCTGCCCGCCTTCGGTATCGTAGCCGCCGTGCTGGGGGTGGTGAACACCATGGGCTCCGTGGGCCAGCCCCCGTCCGTGCTGGGCGGCATGATCGCTTCCGCCCTGGTGGGGACCTTCCTCGGTATCTTGCTGGCCTATGCGCTGGTGGAACCGCTGGCCGGCGTGATCGAACAGATTTTCCAGGACGGCTCCAAGGAACTGGAATGCGTGAAGTGCACGCTGATCGCCAGCATGCAAGGCTACAACCCGCCCACGGCCATTGAATTCGGCCGCAAGGTGCTGTTCTCGACCGAACGCCCCGGCTTTGTGGAGCTGGAAGAGCACGTCAAGGGCCAGAAGTAAGCCTCCAGCGGTAAAGAAGAAGGCCCACGCACATGGCAACCGAAAAAAAACTCCAGCCCATCATCATCAAGCGCGTCAAGAAAGCCGCCCACGGCGCGCATGGCGGTGCCTGGAAGATTGCCTACGCTGACTTCATGACGGCCATGATGGCCTTCTTCCTGCTGATGTGGCTGCTGGGCTCCACCGCCAAAGGCGATCTGCAGGGGATTGCGGCCTATTTCAATTCGCCGCTGAAGGTCTCGATGGCCGGCGGCGACGGCTCGGGCAACAGCTCCAGCATCATTCCCGGCGGTGGCAACGACCTGGCCAAGGTACACGGCCAGATCCGCCGCTCCGACGCGGACGAAAACAACGACCGCCGCAAGATGGACAGCACCTCGCGCCAGATCCGCGCCCAGCAGGATGCCCAGCGCATCAAATCCCTGCGCGCCAAGATCGACGCCATGATCAGCAGCAATGCCACACTGAACGAATACAAGTCGCAGATCCGTATCGACGTCACCCCCGACGGCCTGCAGATCCAGATCGTGGACGAACAGAACCGCCCCATGTTCGACATCGGCAGCGCCATCCTCAAGCCCTATATGCGCGACATCCTGCGCGAAGTGGGGACGGCCATGGGCGGGGTGGAAAACCGCATCAGCCTGGCCGGCCACACCGACGCCGCCCCTTATGGCAACGGCCAGCGGGGTTACAGCAACTGGGAACTGTCCTCCGACCGCGCCAATGCCTCGCGCCGCGAATTGGTGTCGTCCGGCATGCCTGACGACAAACTGGCCCGTGTGGTGGGTCTGGCGGCCAGCGACCTGCTGTACCCGGACCAACCGCGCGCCCCCCAGAACCGCCGCATCACCATCACCGTACTGACCCATGAGGCCGAAGAACGGCTGTTGGGCAAACATGCGGTCAAGGAACCTATTGAACCTGCCGATAAGCAGGACAATCCTGTACCGGGCACGCCATCTTTGTGACAATTTGTCGCTTAGTATGCGCACCGGCACATCATTGATAACAGAGCTATTTCGACCGAAAGGGTCCTCACGTGGCCAATCCCCTTCGCTTTTTGATCGTTGACGACTTCTCCACCATGCGCCGTATCGTGCGCAACCTGCTCAAGGAAAGCGGCTTCACCGAAGCCGATGAGGCCGAAGATGGCGTGGTAGCCCTGCACAAGCTGCGCAACAGCAAGTTCGACTTCGTGGTGACCGACATCAACATGCCCAATATGAACGGGTTCCAGTTGCTGACCGAAATCAAGGCCGATGAGAAGCTCAAGCACCTGCCGGTGCTGATGGTGACCGCCGAAGCCCGCAAGGAAGACATCGTGGCGGCCGCCCAGGGTGGCGCTGCCGGTTACATCGTCAAGCCTTTCACCAAGGCCACGCTGGAAGAAAAAGTCAATCTGGTGCTGAAAAAGATGGGGATGTAAGCCCATGGACGAAGCGCCGAATACACCTCTCCCCGGCGGTTACGACCAGGGAGATGTGCACAACAAGCTGGGTCTGCTGACCCGGCAGTTGCACGATTCGCTGCGAGAACTTGGCTATGCCGACCGTCTCCAGGGCTCCGTGGATGCCCTGCCAGACGCCCAAAGCCGCCTGACCTACATCGCCCGCCTGACCGGCGAAGCGGCGGAAAAGGTGCTGGGCATTGTGGATACGGCCAAGGACGAACACAGCCAGATCGTGGAGCAGACGCAGAAAATGCGTGAGGCCCTGGTGGCCGATCCCGTGGCGGCCGTGGCCAAAGGCCATGTGATGAACCACCTGGAAGCCATGGATGCGGCCAACGCCCGCCTGGACAGCCGCCTGACCGAAATCATGATGGCCCAGGACTTCCATGACCTGACCGGCCAGGTGATCGCCAAGGTGGTCAAGCTGACGTCCAGCCTGGAAGAGCAGCTGGTCGAGCTGCTGCTGCAGACGGCCCCCATGCACAGCGCACCGGCAGCGGCGGCGGTGCTGGCGACCGTCCCGGAAGTCGAGCCTGCTGCACCGGCTGCCGAGTTCACGGCCGACGGCCACCCGGCGCTGCAAGGCCCGGTGGTAGACCCGGACAATACCCCCAACGTGGTCACCTCCCAGTCGGAAGTGGACGACCTGCTGGCCAGCCTGGGCTTCTGAGCCGCGGCGGCACCGCCGCCCGGCTTTTCCATCCCTCGGCTGGGCTCGGCCATGCGCCCCCCCCGGCTGCGCCGCGCAGCACCGGCCCCGCTCACCCGGATGAGGGGGGCAACAGCGCGCAAAGCGCTTGTTGGGGAAGCCATCGGCAGGCCCATGCCTGCCGGCGCTAGCAGACTCCAGCGGGTTTTCGGCGTCCGCTATCCGGGAATAACGCGCCCCCGACCCCGCTTTTCACGGCATCGCCGCAGACCCCGCTGCGGACAATGGCATGGACATTCCCCCATGCCGCCATGGAATCCAGCCAAGACAAAAACCTACCCGCTACCGAGCGAAAACTGCAGAAGACCCGCAAAGACGGTCAAGCTGCACGCTCCCGCGACCTCGGTCACCTGACGGTGATGGGCGTCGGCGCGCTGGCGGTGCTGGCAGGCGGCCCTTCCCTGGTCGGCCATATGCACGAAGCCATGGCCCGCCAGCTGTCCTTCAATGCCAGCACCATCCTGTCGCCCCAGCTGATGGTGGAACGCCTGGTGGACATCTCCATCGTCGCTCTGACGGCGGTGCTGATTCTGGGCGTGCTGATTTCGGCCGCCTCCATCATTTCCGGCGTGCTGGCCGGTGGCTGGGTGCTCAGCTTCAAACCCATCACCCCCCAGTTCAACCGCATCAACCCGCTGTCGGGCATCAAGAACCTGGTGTCCATGCAGCAGCTGGTCACGGCCGCCAAGAACGTGATGCTGACCATCGTGCTGGCCTTCGTGGGCTGGTTCTATCTGCGCTCCGGCATTCCCGAGCTGGCCACCCTGCCCCTGCAGCCCAGCCGCTCGGCCCTGTCCAAGGTGGGCGACTGGATTGCCGGCGGCATGGCCTTGATGCTGGTGGTGGTCTTCATGGTCGCCATCATCGATGTGCCGCTGCAGAACTTCCTGTTCAAGCGCCGCCTGAAGATGAGCCACCAGGAAGTCAAGCAGGAACACAAGGAATCCGAAGGCAGCCCGGAAGTGAAGGGCAAGATCCGCCAGAAGCAGCGCGAGATGGCGCACCGCGCCTCCGTCTCCCGCGTGCCCAAGGCCGACTTCGTGGTCACCAACCCCACCCACTACGCCGTGGCCCTGCGCTACGACGAAGCCACCATGGCCGCCCCCCAGGTGATCGCCATGGGCGCCGACCTGGTGGCACTGAAGATCCGCGAAGTCGCCAAGGCCCACGACATTCCAGTGCTCGAATCGCCCATGCTGGCCCGTGCGCTCTACGCCAACGCCGAACTCGACCAGGCCATCCCGTCCACGCTGTACACCGCCGTGGCCCAGGTGCTGGCCTATGTCTACCGCCTCAAGGCCTCGCTGCGCGGCGAAGCCCCGCCCCCGGGTGAACTGGTGCAACCGCCGGTCCCGCCTGAACTGGACCCGCACACCAAGCTGCGCACCGCCCCTGAATCCACCACGGAAAGCACCGCACCATGAGCACCGCAATGATCAAGAACATCCAGCAGATGGCTGGCAAGCATGGCAATGCGCTGCAAGGCATGTCGGCCCCGATTCTGGTGATTGCCATCCTGGCGCTGATGGTGTTGCCCATTCCACCCTGGCTGCTGGACACCTTCTTCACGCTGAACATCGCGATTGCGCTGATGGTGATGATGGTGGCGGCCTACATGATCAAGCCGCTGGACTTTGCGGCCTTCCCCTCGGTGCTGCTGCTGACCACCCTGATGCGCCTGTCGCTGAACGTGGCCTCCACCCGCGTGGTGCTGATGGAAGGCCACACCGGCCCCGGAGCGGCGGGTGCGGTGATCGAGGCCTTCGGTCACTTCCTGATCGGAGGCAACTTTGCTGTGGGTCTGATCGTGTTCGCCATCCTGGTGGTGATCAACTTCGTGGTGATCACCAAGGGCGCCGAGCGTATCGCCGAAGTCTCGGCCCGCTTCACCCTGGACGCCATGCCCGGCAAGCAGATGGCCGTGGATGCCGACCTGAACGCCGGCCTGATCGACGAAGCCGAAGCCAAGCGCCGCCGCGCCGAAGTGGGCGAAGAAGCCAACTTCTTCGGCTCCATGGACGGTGCCTCCAAGTTTGTGCGCGGTGATGCCGTGGCCGGTATCCTGATTCTGGTGATCAACATCATCGGCGGCTTCATCATCGGCATGGCCCAGCACGGCCTGTCGGCGGGTGACGCAGCCAACAGCTACATCCTGCTGGCCGTCGGTGACGCGCTGGTCGCCCAGATTCCCGGCCTGCTGATTTCCGTGGCCTCGGCGATGGTGATCTCCCGCGTCGGCAAGGACGGCGACACCGGCAAGCAGATTGCCACCCAGATGTTTGCCTCGCCCCGTGCGCTGGGCATCACCGCCGCCATCCTGATCCTGCTGGGTCTGATCCCCAACATGCCCCACGTCGTGTTCCTGGCCATGGGTTCGGCTTTCGGCTACGCCGCCTGGCTGGCCCACCGCAAGCAACAGCAAAAGACCGAACAGGCAGCCGGTGCCACCCAGAAGCAGGCCGCCGTGGCCGCCACCCAGCAAGACAGCGAAGCCACCTGGGACGATCTGCAGCCCGTGGACCTGCTGGGCCTGGAGCTGGGCTACCGTCTGATTGCGCTGGTGGACAAGAACCGCCAGGGCGACCTGCTGACCCGCATCAAGGGCGTGCGCCGCAAGTTTGCCCAGGAAGTGGGCTTCCTGCCCCCGGCCGTGCATGTGCGCGACAACCTGGAGCTCAAGCCCAGCGCCTACCGCATCACCCTGCGTGGCGTGATGGTGGGCGAAGGCGAAGCCTTCCCCGGCATGTACCTGGCCATCAACCCGGGCGGCATCAGCACGCCGCTGATCGGCACCCCCACCACCGACCCCGCTTTCGGACTGCCAGCCCACTGGATCGATGAGCGCCAGAAGGAAGCGGCGCAAATGGCCGGTTTTACCGTCGTTGATTCGGAAACCGTGATGGCGACGCATTTGTCACACTTGATGCAAGTCCAGGCTTCCAAGCTGCTCAGCCGCACTGAGGTGCAGCAGCTGGTGGAGCATGTTGCCAAGTTGGCACCCAAGCTGATCGAAGAAGTCATTCCCAAAATGGTGTCCATCACGACGTTCCAAAAAGTGCTCCAGCTGCTGCTGGAGGACTCGGTGCACATCCGTGACATCCGCACCATCATCGAAACGCTGGCCGAGCATGCTGGCTCGACCCAGGACCCCATGGAACTGGCCCGCCGCGTGCGCATCGCGCTGTCGCCGGCCATCGTCCAGCAAATTTACGGCCCGACCCGCGAACTGAACGTGATCGCCATCGAGCCCGGCCTGGAACGCCTGCTGGTCCAGGCCCTGGCCAACCCCGCAGCGCCTTCGCTGGACCCCGGCGTCGCCGACGTCCTGACCCAGCGCGCCGCCGAAGTGGCCAACCGCCAGGAAGAAATGGGCATGCCCGCCTGCCTGCTGGTTCCCGACTCCATTCGCAACACCATTGCCAAGTTGGTGCGCCGTGTCGCTCCTCGACTGCAGGTGCTCGCCCACAGCGAGATCCCCGAAACGCACACCATCCGCATTGGTCCCATTCTTAAAGGTGCATCCGCATGAACATCCAACGCTTTACCGCCCCCACCTCCCGTGAGGCCCTGGCCAAAGCGCGGGCCGTCTTTGGGGAAGGCACACTGATCCTTGCCAACCGCGCCACCTCGACCGGCGTGGAAGTCATGGCCACGTCGGAAGACGGCCTGGGCAAGCTGGACCAGGGCAACCGCACCAGCAACCGCCTGCAGGCTGCCATCCAGGCCCGCGACGCCGAAGAGACCCGCCCTCCCAAGGCGCTGCAGGCATCGGCCAAGCAATCCGTGGCGGAAGACACCGAGCAACTGAGCATGAGCACCCTGTCCTTCCAGGACTATGTGCGCGAACGCATGCTGCGCCGCCGCGGCCCCGACGCCCAGATGGAAGAAGAAGTGCCGGCACTGCCCACTTTTGCCCGCAAGAACCGCCTGGATGCCGTGCGCGACACCGCACCGCTGCCCACCACCCCCACGGTGGTCAAGCACAACCCGCTGCGCGGCATGGCGATTGAACTGCCGGTGGAGGCGCGCAAGCCCGCCCCGGCCGCCCCAGCGCTGAACACCCAGGTGATGGGCGAGCTGCAGTCCATGAAGGACCTGATTGAAGAGCGCTTCAACACCCTGTCGTGGCTGAACCAGACGCGCCAGAGCCCGCTGCACTCGAACCTGATGGTCAAGCTGATCCGCGCCGGCTACTCGCCCACGCTAGGCCGTACCCTGCTCGAGCGCATGCCCCAGAACGCCGGCCCGGCCGAAGCCCTGAAGTGGCTGATGAACGTGCTGGAACGCAATCTGCACACCGACGCCAAGCAGGCCTCCATCTACGAAACCGGTGGCGTGTTCGCCCTGGTGGGCTCCACCGGCGTGGGCAAGACCACCACGGCCGCCAAGCTGGCCGCCCTGGCGGCTCAGGTGCACGGCGCCCACAATGTCGGCCTGATCACGCTGGACACCTACCGCGTCGGCGGCCACGAACAGCTGCGTGCCTACGGCCGCATGCTGGGTGTGGTAGCCCACCTGGCCCATGACAAGGCCGCGCTGCAGGACCTGCTGAGCCTGCTGTCCGGCAAGAAGATGGTCCTGATCGACACCACCGGCGTGGCCCCGCGCGATCCGCGCAAGGACGACATCCTGGACGTGCTGGACCTGCCGGGCGTGCAACGCCTGCTGGTGGTCAACGCCGGCAGCCAGGGCGATACGCTGGACGAATCGCTGGGCGCCTTCAAGCGCAACGGCTGCAAGCAGACCATCCTGTCCAAGGTGGACGAAGCCGTGAAGCTGGGCCCGGCCCTGGACGCACTGGTGCGCCACCAGATGCAGCTGCGCGGTATCACCAACGGCCAGCGCGTGCCCGAAGACTTCGAGCGCGCCAACGCCCAGGAACTGATCGCCTCGTCCATGCGTGCCCACACCCGTTCGGCCTTCGACCCCTCGGCCCTGGATCTGGACTTCTTCTTTGCGGAATCGCCCCGCAGCGCCGGAGGCCTGCATGCTTGAGAGCAGCAGCCACCAAGGTTCCGGCCTGCAATGGCAGGCCGCCGCCAACCCGCTGCGCGTGCTGAGCGTGCTGCCCGGCGGTGATCTGGCAGGCACCCAGGCCCTGTGGAGCGCCTGCACCCACCTGCAACAACAAGGCTATCCGGTCATCGTGCTGGACGGCACCGAGCAGGAAACGGCCGATGCGCCGGGCCTGCAGGATCTGCTGCAGCCCCACAGCGGCAGCGGCTTTGGCGCACTGCCCGTGGGCACCGAAGGCGCCCACAGCGTGGCCACCCTGCCGGCCGCCCGCGGCCTGCTGCAACTGGCCCACCGTGCCCGCCAGCAAGGCTGCCGCGCCCTGGACCTGCTGCACCGCCACTTGCGCAACCATGCGCTGGTCATCATCATTGCCCCGGAACAGATCCTGAGCCCGGTGCTGCACGGTGCCAGCCAGTCCCCGCTGCTGATGGTGCCCTCCCAGGGCCGCAGCGTGCTGCGCAGCTACCGCGCACTCAAGCACATGCTGATGCACACAGGGCTGACCGCCAAGCTGGTTTCCATGTCGCCGGACACTGGGTTCGCCCGCAATCTGCAGGCCGTGGTGCAGTGCGCCATGCACCACCTGCATGTCGAGCCCCTCGTCATGCAACTGAACCCCGATAACCCCCGGCAACTGCAGCGCTGGTCGCTACAATGCTTGGAGCAAGCCGAAGCGGTAGGAATGCCGCAGCAGGCCGCCGCCCAGCCTACCGATTGGAGCCATTGACCCGATGTACACCGCCCATGGCCAGCTTGATCGTGACGCGCTGATCCGCCAGCACGCCCCGCTGGTGCGTCGTATTGCGCACCATATGATCGCCAAGCTGCCTCCGAACGTGGAACTGGACGACTTGATCCAGGTGGGCATGATCGGTCTGGCCGAAGCGCTGTCGCGCTACGAAAGTGCCCAGGGCGTGCAATTCGAGACCTTTGCCAGCCAGCGCATCCGCGGCGCCATGCTCGATGAGCTGCGCGAGAGCGACTGGATGAGCCGCAGCTCGCGCAAAGGGCAGAAAGACATCGAAGTCACCATCCGCCGCCTGGAGCAGCGGCTGGGCCGCACGCCCCGCGAGTCTGAAATCGCCGAAGCCATGGACCTGCCGCTGGACGAGTACCAAAGCCTGCTGGGCAAGGTGCGCGGCACGCAGCTGTTCTATCTGGAAGACCTGTCCCCCGGCCAAGATGACGACGAAGGCTATCTGGACCGCTATGTGGCCGACAGCAGCAGCGACCCCATGGCCATGCTGCGCGACCACCGGCTGCGCACCGCCTTGGTGCAGGCCATCGAAGGCCTGCCGGAGCGCGAGAAGTACGTGATGGGCATGTACTACGAACACGACATGAATCTCAAGGAGATTGCCGCCGTGCTGGAAGTCACCGAGTCCCGCGTCTGCCAGCTGCACAGCCAGGCCATTGCCCGCTTGCGCACCAAAATGCGCCCCCACTGAACACCCCGGCCCTTGGGAGCGCTTGCAGCCTCCCACGCCGCTAGCTGTCCCGCCTCAAAATAGACTCCAGCCATTGCACAGGCTGAAGCGGCCGCCCACAAAAAAGCCAGCGCAAGCGCTGGCTTTTGCGTTTTCAGGCGCTGGAAGCGTCAGCCGCTGATGTGATAGAGCTTGGAAACCGCCGCCCGTCCGCCTTGCGGTGCGGCCGTCGACGCCATCTCCCCGTAGGTGTGGCCATCGCGCTGCTGCGGCACCAGGACCTGGGCCTGCTGTGCCGTGATGGCGCCCATGCGCACCAGATGTTCGCGCTGCAGGGCCAGGGTCTGGGAGATGACCTGCATGCGCTGGCGCAATGCCGGGGTGAACTGCTCGGGCGTGAAATTCTGCGCCAGCCCGGAAAAAGCCACCATGCAGCTGCGCAAGCGCTCACTCACCACATCGGGAGCTGGCACACCTTCCTGACCGGTCAACGAGGCGGCCATCAGCTGGACCTGGCTTTCCACATGGTTCAAGGCTTCTTCAAGTTGCATAGCGCGATATTCCGTCCGTCAGAAAATGAGTGCATTGTGCGGCACCGGGCCAGAAATGCCAAAGCCCGCCGATGCAGGTCTGCCGAAGGTCGGAAGGCAGAACATGCAAGAGCGGGCCGCAGCCGCCGGTGGGCGAAGATCTCAGCGGGCGACAGGGCGCAGGAAGTCGCTGGCATCGCCCAGCAGCTTGTCGGCCACGGCGCCGGCATTCACCGAGAACGTGCCGTTGGCAATGGCTTCACGCATGGCGCGCACCTTGGCAACATCAATGTCGCCTTGGTTTTTGGCATTCACATCGAGTGAACGCGCCGAATCCGACACCGTCACCGGCACGCCGGCCGCGGCGGTCTGGGTGGTGCGCTGCAGGGCTTCACCGGCCGTACCGGCCTTTTTGTCTGCCGCGGCTTGAATCTGGGTTTGTTGCAGCTGTGCCAGCCGCTCTGCGTTTTGTCCGACCTTCATGTGTGCTCCAGTGCCCGCTTGCGGGCTTGATATCCAGTCTATCGGCGGGGTGCCGGAAAACTTGAGTGTTTCTTTTCGAAACGGCGTCCACCTACTGGTTGACGACGACTTCCCCTCTCGCATTGACCGTACCGGAGACAATCCGGCCATTATCCATGCGAACGCGTACGGCTTGCCCCTGCCCTCCGGCAGAAAGTGCCTGGCCAGACGAAGTCACTTGAAATCCTGTGCCGCCAGCCACCACTTTGACCGGCGATCCCGCCTTGAACAGCTGCGGCGCCCGGACCATGCCCTGGCGCAGGGTCTGCCCCGAACTCAGGGAGCGGGCCGCGCTTTGCCCGACCCAGTCGTCCGGCAAGGCGATCACAGCGGCCGTTTCCGCCGCCCAGTCCACCTCGGACTGCATGGCGTCCTGGGGACTCAGCACGTCCCCCAGGGTGACATTGTTGGTCAGCACCCAGGCAGGACCCCAGGCCTTGACCGTGACAGGCATGAACACATTCCACAGGCGACTGCCTTCCAGGCAGCGGATACCGATGCGGGTGCGCCCCCACAGCTTGGAGCCGTTGGGCAGATAAGGCTCCATGCGGGCGCACGGCGCCAGATTCAGGCGGGGATCCAGTCTTCCCAGCTCCACCTCCAGGCGCAAAGGCATTTCCTGCGGCGAAGCGCTGCCTTGCGCCAGCGCGTTGTTCAGCCATTGCTGGCTGACCTGCTCCACGCTCTGAGCGTGCACTGACACCGCAGCCAGCACGCACGCTGCCGCCAGCACGCCCTGCTTGCTGCAGAAAGTGGCGACAGAGACGGCAACACGGCGGGCAATGGACATCAGGAACAGGCTTTCATATCAGACAGCCCCGAACCCTTTCGAGGCGATGCCAGCAATGTAGAGCCAGATGCCTGCGCGCAAACCCTGGAACTGCAGGCCCAACCCCCAGTTCTTCGCGCTTTAGAAAAACCACCCGATTTCCATAATCAGCCCACTTCCTGCGTCCTGTCGATGCATGGATGCCATCTATTGCAAGCGAGAGGAACACATGCTCGACAAAATGACCGGCGGATTGAATTTCCACAGCAACGCACTGGTGCTGCGCGCCGAGCGTCAGCGCATGCTCTCCAGCAATATCGCCAATGCCGACACACCGGGCTACGTGGCCCGCGACTTCGACTTTGGCAAGACCCTGCGTGAGGCCACCGAACAGCCCACCGCCCAGATGCAGCAGCAGCGCGCCGGCAGCGTCAGCCACGCCCAGCACATTCCGCTGCCTGCCGCCAAGACCGGGCACAACCAGGATTCCACGCTGGGCTACTCCATCGCCTCCCAGCCCAGCATGGACAACAACACCGTGGACCTGGACCGCGAACGCGCCAACTTCGTGGACAACTCCGTGCGCTACGAAGCCACGCTGCGTTTCCTGAACGGTTCGTCCAAGACCATGCTCAGCGCCATCACCGGCCAGTAATCCACGCACCGCCAGGAATAGGAACCCACCATGTCCATGTTCTCCATCTTCAGCGTCTCGGGCAGCGCCATCAGCGCCCAGTCGCAACGCCTCAACGTCGTGGCCTCCAACCTGGCCAACGTGGATGCCGTCGCCGGCCCCAACGGCGATGTCTACAAGGCCCGCGAAGTGGTCTTCCAGACCGCCCCCATGGGCAAGGACGGCTCGGCCGGCGTCAAAGTGGTGGGCGTAGAGGAAGACAACACCCCCGGCCGCCGCGTGCACAACCCGGAGCACCCGCTGGCCGATGAACAAGGCTATGTGACCCACTCCAACGTCAATGCCGTGGACGAGATGGTCAACATGATTTCCGCTTCCCGCTCCTACCAGAACAACGTGGAAGTGATGAACACCGCCAAGACGCTGCTGCTCAAGACGCTGCAGCTGGGCCAGTAACCGCCCGCAGCACCAGAAAGTAGGACCCCATGATCAACGGCGTCAGCTCCAACAGCTCTTCTTCCTCTTCCAGCAGTTCCGGTGCGACCTCCGCGCAGGAAATGCAGGACAAGTTCCTGACCCTGCTGGTGGCCCAGCTGAAGAACCAGGACCCCACCAACCCCATGGACAACGCCCAGCTGACTTCGCAAATGGCGCAGATCAGCACGGTGAGCGGCATCGAAAAGCTCAACGACACCGTCTCCAGCGTGACCAGCCAGTTCAACCAGATGCAGATGCTGCAAGGCAGCAGCCTGATCGGTCACACCGTGCTGACCGAGGGCAATGGTCTGGCGGTGACCGAAGAAGGCCAGGCCACGGCCGCCTTCGAGCTGGCCGGCAAGGCGGCGAACGTGACCGTGACCATCTCCAACGCCTCGGGCGAGCTGGTGGACACGGTCGAGATGACCGGCCTGGATGCCGGCCGCAACTACTTCACCTGGGACGGCAGCAAATACACCGGCGACAAGTCGCAGCTGCAATACAGCGTGAAGGCCACCAACGCGGAAAGCACCGTCAAGGTCACGCCACTGACCGCCAGCAACGTCGTCGCCGCCACGGTGAGCAACGGCAAGCTGATGCTGGAGCTGGGCAGCGGTGCCACCGTCGACTACAGCGGCGTCAAGTCGGTCTTCTAAGACCGGGAATCACATCTCTTCGAGGAGCACACACCATGGGTTTTTATCACGGTCTCTCCGGCCTGAACGCCTCCAGCAAGAACCTGGACGTCATCGGCCACAACATCGCCAACAGCAACACCTCCGGCTTCAAGTCCTCGCGTGCCGAGTTCAATGAAATGGTGGCCAGCGCCATGGGCGCCGCCAGCGGCAGCAACGCCGGCATCGGCGTGAGCGTGGCCGCCGTGTCGCAGCAATTCAGCCAGGGCGTGATCGTTCCGACCAACAACGGTCTGGACATGGCCATCAATGGCGATGGCTTCTTCGTGGTCAACACCTCCAGCGGCATGGCCTACACCCGTTCCGGCAACTTCCAGCTGACCAAGAACGGCGAATTGCAGACCGTGAACGGCGACAAGGTCATGGGCTACACCGTGGACCCCCTCACCGGCCAGCGCAACAGCGTGGCCCTGACCGAACTGACCTTCCCCACCGGCGCCCCCATTCCAGCCAAGCAGACCACCAGCGTGGCGGGCATCCTGAACCTGGATGCACGCGCCAACCTGGCGGCAGGCGATGCCTCGGCCACCCCTCCCATCGAACCCACACCGCGCGCCACCTACGGCACCTCGCTGCAGGTCTATGACAGCCTGGGCGTGGCCCACCCTGCATCGGTGTACTTCGAGAAGACCGGCCCCAACAGCTGGGAGGTCTATGACAGCCTGACGGCCACCGACCCCATCGGCACGCTGACCTTCAACACCGACGGCACCCTGGCCAGCGCCACGCCGGCGCCCCCCGCAGCGGCCACCGACCCGTTCGAGCTGACCATCAACCCCACCACAGGTGCCGCCAGCCCCTTCGCGGTGAAGATGGACCTGACCAAGGCCACCCAGTTCGGCAGCGCCTGGTCCGTGGCCAAGCTGACGCAGGACGGCTATGCCTCCGGCGAACTGACCAGCGTCAACGTCTCCAAGGATGGCACGCTGATGGCGTCCTACTCCAACGGCGTCACCCGCGCCGAAGCCCAGATCGCCCTGGCCAAGTTCACCAACTCCCAGGGCCTGATCCCCGACGGCAACAACAACTGGCTTGCCTCCAATGACTCCGGCCCCGCCGTCTATGGATCGGCCGGCAGCGGCAGCTTTGGCGATATCCAGGGCAATGCGCTGGAAGAGTCCAACGTCGACCTGACGGCCGAACTGGTGAACATGATGACCGCGCAGCGCGCCTACCAGGCCAACGCCCAGACCATCAAGACCCAGGACCAGATCTTCTCGACCCTGGTCAACCTGCGCTAAGCGCAACCCGACACGCGCAACTAGGAGTTTGTAATGGACCGCATCATCTACACCACCATGACCGGTGCCAACGCCGCTGCCCAGCGGCAGGCGGTGCTGTCCAACAACCTGGCCAATGCCTCGACCACGGGCTTCCGCTCGGAAATGACCACATTCCGTTCGGTCCCCGTGCAAGGCCAGGGCTCCACCACCCGCGTGTTTGCGCTGGACGCCACGTCCGGCCACCTGCAAACCCCCGGCCCGGCCATGACCACCGGCAAGAACACCGACCTCATGGCCCGTGGCAATGCCTGGTTTGCCGTGCAGGGCATGGACGGCATGGAGGCCTACACCCGCAACGGCGCACTGGAAGTGACCGAGCAGGGCCAGTTGGTCACCGCCACCGGCCTGCCCGTGCTGTCCGATGGCGGCACGCCCATCGACATTCCCCAGAACGCCAAGCTCAACTTCGGCGCCGACGGCACCGTGGTGGCCACGCTGCCCAACCAGCCGCCCATGAGCATCGGCCGCCTCAAGATGGTCACCCCCACGGCCGACCAAGCCATCAAGCGCAGCGATGACGGTCTGTTCCGTGGTGTAGACGGCGACCTGCCCAACGACGGCAACGCCCGTCTGGTGGCCGGCACCCTGGAAGGCTCCAACGTGAACGCCGTCGAACAGATGGTGGGCATGATCGCCGCCTCGCGCCAGTTCGAGCAGCAGATCAAGATGCTGCAAACGGCCGAGAGCAATGACAAGACAGCCAGCCAGCTGCTGAGCATGAACGGCTGATCCGCGCGCAGCCCACACACCGAATACGGAAGGAACCCTTGCCATGATGAATTCCCTGTGGATTGCCAAGACCGGCATGCAGGCCCAGCAGACCAACATGGACGTGGTCTCGCACAACTTGTCCAACGTCTCGACCACCGGCTACAAGCGCCAGAGCGCCGTGTTCGAAGACCTGATCTACCAGAACCTGCGCCAGGTCGGCTCCCAGGCCGACGAGCAGAACACCCTGCCCACCGGCATGCACCTGGGCCTGGGCGTGCGCACCGTGGCCACCACCCGCAACTTCACCCAGGGCACACCGCTGGAATCCGGCAAGGACCTGGATGTGGCCATCAGTGGCGACGGTTTCTTCCAGATCCAGATGCCCGACGGCACCACGGCCTATACCCGTGACGGCACCTTCAGCAAGAACGGCACCGGCCAGCTGGTCACCGCCGGCGGCTACCCGCTGCTGGACGGCATCACGGTGCCGGCCAACGCCACCCGCCTGAGCATCAGCAAGACCGGCCTGGTGGAAGTCACGGTGTCCGGCAGCGCCACCCCCCAGCAGATCGGTCAGCTGAATACGGCATCGTTCATCAATCCCGCCGGCCTGGAGCCGCTGGGCGAGAACCTGTTCCGTGAAACCCCGGCCTCGGGCACGCCCCAGGCGGGCACCCCCGGCTCCAACAATCTGGGCACGGTGATGCAGGGCTTTCTGGAATCGTCCAATGTGAACGTGGTGGAAGAGCTGGTGGCCATGATCCAGACCCAGCGTGCCTACGAAATGAATTCCAAGGCCATCTCCACCAGTGACCAGATGCTGGCCAAGCTCTCGCAGCTCTGATTCTCAAGCTCTCTTATTAAGTGAGCTGCTTCAGCGCATCCAGCAAGGTTTTCAGGTGAAGTCCACCTTGAAAACCTTGTGGTGCTTGCTCAAGCCACTCCTGATTTTGCGAATGGAATACCTGCCATGACCACGCCCTCCCGTTTTTCGCTGCTGTCGCACCGCCCGACCTCTGGCCGCCCGCCCCTGCGCACCAGCATCTGGATCGGCGCCACCCTGGTCCTGAGCGGCTGCGCCTTCAACGATCCACCGCCGGTGGAAATGGGTCTGCCCACCCAGCCGCTGACGGCCGCCGCCATCACCGCGCCCGCCCCGTCTGCGACCACGACCGGCAGCCTGTTCCAGAGCAACCGCTACCGCCCGCCGTTTGAAAACCGCAAGGCCCGCCTGGTGGGCGATATCGTGACCATTGCCATCACGGAAAAGGTCACCGCCAGCCAGAAGCAGTCGTCCAGCGTCAACCGCAGCAACGAGATGAACTCCAGCGTCAGCGCCATTCCGTTCATGAAGCCCGGCGCCAGCATCCTGGGCAAGCTCGGCGCCGGCATGGAAAGCGACAACAAGTTCTCCGGCGCCGGCGGCACCGAAAGCGCCAACGCCTTCACCGGCTCCATCACCACCACCGTCATCGATGTGCTGCCCAACGGCCACCTGATCGTGGCGGGCGAGAAGCAGATCGGCGTGAACCACAACGTCGATGTGCTGCGTTTCACCGGCACCGTGGACCCCTATATGCTGCAGCCCAACAGCGTGATTGCCTCCACCCAGGTGGCCAATGTGCGCGTGGAGTCGCGCAGCCGCGGCCAGCAGGGATCAGCCCAGTCAATTGGCTGGTTGTCCTCGTTCTTTTTGAACTTTATGCCGTTCTGATCCTCTCCAGAATTGGGCAGTATGAAAGTACTGTCCACACTTCCCAAGTTCCGCACAGCTCACGGCATTTTCCTGCTCGCTGCCTTGTGCGGCAGCATGCTGGCACCGCCCGCACAGGCCGTGCGCATCAAGGAAGTGGCTGCCGTGCAAGGCGTACGCAGCAACCAGTTGACCGGTTATGGCCTGGTGGTCGGCCTCGATGGCACGGGCGACCAGACCACGCAGATGCCCTACACCACGCAGACGCTGGCGAACTATCTGCAGCAAATGGGCATCACGCTGCCGGCGACTGCCAACATGAACAGTCTGCAGCTCAAGAACGTGGCGGCCGTGATCGTCACCGCCGAGCTCCCCCCCTTCTCCCAGCCCGGTCAGCAGATTGACGTGGTGGTGTCCTCCATGGGCAACGCCAAGTCGCTCAAGGGCGGCACGCTGATCGTCACCCCGCTGCGCGGTGCCGACGGCGAAATCTACGCACTGGCCCAGGGCAATATGGTGGTGGGCGGTGCCGGGGCCTCCCAGGCCGGCTCCAAGGTCCAGATCAACCACCTGAGCGCCGGCCGCATTCCGCTGGGCGGCCAGGTGGAACGCGCCATCCCCACGCCGCTCAACGAAGGCAGCACCATCCGTCTGGGCCTGAACGCCTCGGATTTCCAGATGGCCAGCCAGGTCGTGAAGGCCATCAACAACCGCCACGGCGCAGGCACCGCGACAGCGCTGGACGGCCGTACCGTGGAAGTGCGCGCCCCCGAGCTGTCGGGCGCCCGGGTCAGCTTCATTGCCGACATCGAAGAGCTGACGCTGCAAAACAGCAAGCCGGCGGCCAAGGTGGTCATCAACGCCCGCACCGGCTCCATCGTGATGAACCAGGCCGTGACCCTGGGTCCCTGCGCCATTGCCCACGGCAACCTGGCCATCACCATCAATTCCACCCCCGTCATCAGCCAGCCAGGCCCGTTCTCGCAAGGCCAGACAGTGGTGGCGGAAAAAGCCTCCATCCAGGTCTCGCAAGAGCCGGGCAAGGTCATCAACATGCCCGCCTCGCCCCAGCTGTCCGACGTGGTGCGCTCCCTCAACGCCCTGGGGGCCACTCCCCAGGATCTGCTGGCCATCCTGCAGGCCATCAAGTCCGCCGGCGCACTGAACGCCGAACTGGAGGTGATATGAGCTCCCTCTCCTTCAACGCCCAGAACGCGCTGGTCAGTGACGTCCAGTCGCTCAACTCGCTCAAGACCCAGTCGAACGATCCCAAGGCCGCACGCGAAGCGGCCAAGCAGCTCGAATCGCTGTTCATGCGCGAGATGATCAAGAGCATGCGCGACGCGACCATGAAGTCGGGCCTGCTGGACAACTCGGCCACCAGCCTGGCCAACGACATGTACGACCAGCAGATGTCGGTCGCCATGTCCGGCATGCCGCGCGGCCTGAGCGATGCCATCACGGCCCAGATTTCGCGCTCCATCGGCAAGGACAACCTCGCCGCCGCCAATGTGACCGGCGAGCTGTCCAGCCTGCTGGGTGATGACAACGCCCTGGCGCAGCGCAACTTCAGCATGACGTCCACCCTCAGCTTTGCCAGCCAGAGCCGGGCCGCCACCAGCCTGAGCAGCAGCAGCTGGAGCAAGGGCAGCACCCCGGCGGTGGACGCCTATGCACCGCCCCCCAAGGGACGCGACAGCTTTGTCCAGGCGCACCTGCCCTCCGCGCAGCGCGTGGCCCAGGAAAGCGGCATTCCCGCCAGCTTCATGGTGGGCCAGGCCGGCCATGAAACCGGCTGGGGCAAGAGCGCCATCCGCAATGCCGACGGCAGCAACTCCTTCAACCTGTTCGGCATCAAGGCCGGCAAGGGCTGGAACGGCAAGGTGGCCGAAGTCACCACCACCGAATACATCGACGGCGTGCCCCGCAAGGTCAAGGCCAAGTTCCGCGCCTACGACTCGTATGAAGAGTCGTTCCGTGACTACGCCCGCCTGATCACCGAGAACCCGCGCTACGAACAGGCCCAGAACGTGGCCAGCGCCGGCTCGGCCAATGCCTACGCCAAGGCCCTGCAGCAAGCGGGCTACGCCACCGATCCCCAATACGCCAACAAGCTGACCCGCGCCATCGAAAGTGCCGTGGCCGTGCAGCGCAGCAACCAAGCTTAAGGAAGCGCCAACATGAGCTTACTGAATGTCGGAGTCTCGGCCCTGACGGCCAACCAGGCTGCCCTGCAGACCATCGGCCACAATATTGCCAACGTCAACACGCCGGGGTATTCGCGCCAGACCGTGGCGCTGCAGACCGTCGCCGGCCAGAACCGGGGCAACGGCTACATCGGCAACGGGGTGTCCGTCGCTACGGTGATGCGCAACTACAGCGAGCTGCTGAACAAGCAATCCAACGCGGCCAACGCCGCCAGCGCCGCCGATGCCGCACGCTCCCAGTCGCTGACGCAGATGCAGGACGTCTACGCCGGTGGTGACGCAGGCCTGGGTGCCGCCATCACCAACATGATGAATGCGTTTGCCGACCTGGAAACCTCGCCGACCGACTCCACAGCGCGCAATGTGGTGCTCACCCGCATGTCCGAGCTGGCATCGCGCTTTCGCGCCTCGTCCACGGCGCTGGAAGAGCAGGACTACGTCACCAAGCAGCAGATCGGTAACGATGTGACCGTGGTCAACAGCCTGGCCACCCAGGTGGCCACGCTCAACACCCAGATCAGCCGCGCCCTGGCCGCCGGCCACAGCCCCAACGACCTGCTGGACCAACGCGACCAGGTGGTCCGCGAGATCAACCAGTACGTCAAGACCACCCAGGTGGCGGCCGATGACGGCAGCATCAACCTGTTCGTGGGCGGCAGCCAGGCCCTGGTGCTGGGCGCCAGCGCCGCGCAGCTGAGCGTCAGCGAATCCACCAACTACCCCGGCAGCGGCAAGCTGTCGCTGTACTTCAGCCAGCCCAATGGCGAGAAGGTGGAACTGACGGCGGGCATGGTGGCGGGCGGCGAGATTGCGGGCCTGCTCAAGTTCAACAACGAAGACCTGGTCGAAGGGCGCAACCTGATGGGCCGCCTGGCGCTGTCCATCGGGACCGAGCTGAACAAGCAGAACCAGCTGGGCCTGACGCTCAGCGGCGTGCCCGGCACCGAATTGTTTGCCCTGCCCACCAGCATGCCGGGCTACAGCAACATCCCCGGCTACGACCTGGGAACGCCCTCGGCCTCGGTCGCGTTCACCGACACCCATGCCCTGGTGGCCTCGGACTACAAAATCGTGTTCGGTGCCAGCCACCCGACCGACACCAAGATCGTGCGCCTGTCGGACGGCAAGACCCGCGCCCTGACCGACCCTGCACTCGGCTATGCCGCCGGCCCCACCGCCGGCTCGTCCACCTTCACGGTCGACGGCCTGACCTTCTCGCTGGATGCCGATGCCAACTCGGGAGCACAAGGCCAGAGCATTCTGTTCAAGCCCTTCAGCTCCGCCGCCAGCGACATCAAGGCCCTGGTCTACACGCCCGACGATCTGGCCGTGTCCAACCCGGTGTCGGCGGCCATCAGCCAGGACAACCAGGGCACCTTGCAGCTGCTGCAGCTCAAGTCCACGGGCACGGGTGTGCCGCCCATCGGCACCCCGGTGGCCATCACCTTCACCGTCGATCCCGGCACGGGCGCCATCACCTACGACTACCCCGGCAACCTGTCGGGCCCCCAGCCCTACCAATCGGGCAAGCCCATCAACATCGACGGCTGGCAAATCACGCTGAACGGCACGCCCAAGACCGGCGACACCGTGCAGGTGAGCAATGCCCTGGAACCCGCGCTGGGCGACGCCTGGAAGCGCAACTCCGGCAACGCCACGGCCTTCCTGGACCTGCGCGATGCCAAGATCTTCGACAACGGCACCACGCTGACCGACGGCTTCTCCTCGGCCATGGCCGTGGTCGGCACCCGCACCCAAAGCGCCCAGTACGCCGCCGAGCTGTCGGCCAATGTGGCGGCCAGCCTGGAAAACGAACGCACCGCGGTCTCCGGCGTGAACCAGGACGAGGAAGCGGCCCGCCTGCTGCAGTTCCAGCAGGCCTACCAGGCGTCGGCCAAGGTGATCCAGATCGCCCAAAGCCTTTTTGACAGCGTGCTCAACGCCGTCAACAACTGATTCTGTAGGAGCTTTCCATGGCGAACGTCAACCGTTACAGCACGGCCACCATGTACGCGAACACCGTGAACATGTTGAGCAAGCAGCAAAAAGAGCTGGCCGACCAGATCGAGCATGTCTCGGCCAAGAAAAAAGTCCTGCGCGCCAGCGACGACCCCGTCGGCGCCGCCCAGGCCGAACGTGCCCGCACCCGCCTGTCGCGCCTGGACACCGACCAGCGCGCGCTGGACGCGCAGACCGCCACCATCACCTACGGCGAATCGACCCTGGGCGAAATGGTGGACGCGCTGCAGTCCTTCCGCGACCTGACCGTGCAGGCCGGCAACGGCAGCTTCACCCAGACCGAACGCGATGCCCTGGTGCAGCAAATGGAAAGCCTGCGCAACCAGATCCTGGGCTACGCCAACCGCAAGGACAGCAACGGCCTGCCCCTGTTCCGCGGTCTGGACAGCCAGGAACAGGTCATCTCCGGCAAGTACCAGTATGACGGCCAGGCCGGCCAGCAGTCGAGCAGCGACTACGGCATCGCCAGCACCCTGGACGGCGCCCTGGCCTTCATGAGCGGCTCCACCGGCAACGGCGTGCTGGCCGTGGAACTGGGCGTCGAAGTGACCCCGGCCACCACCCCGCCCACCTACACCCCCAACACCGGCAAGGCCTGGAGCAATGTCGGCACCATCAAGGACCCATCGGCCGCCGCCGCCTTTGTGGGCCCGCAGACCATCCAGTTCACGGTCGATGCCAGCGGCACCACCACCTACAGCGTGGTCGACAGCGCCGGCAACCCGGTCAACGACACGGCAGGCAACCCCATGACCAACCTGGCCTACAAGTCGGGTGACGCCATCCGCGTGGGCGGCATGGACCTGACCATCACCGGCGTACCGGCCAACGGCGACGGTTTCACCGTCAAGCAAAGCGAACGCACCGACCTGTTCTCGGTGCTGGACAGCGCCATTGCCGCCTCCCGCAACAGCGGCAAGATGGATGGCACCACCGCCTTCGGCGAACTGGCCCACGGCCTGGCCAAGGTGCAGGCCGAAATCGACACCGCCATGAACCGTGTCTCGACGGTGCGCAGCTATGCCGGCGATCTGATGCAACAGTCCGACCGCATCGGCAAGACCCTGCTGGCACGCAACGAGCAGATGGAAGGCCAGCGCGCCGCCGCCGAAGACATGAACGACTCGGAATACATTGCAGCGCTGTCCCTGCTGCAAAACCAGCAGCTGACGGTATCGGCTGCCATGCAGTCCTACGCTTCCATCCAGAAGCTGTCGCTGTTCAATTTCATCAACTGATGGAGCGGGCTTCGGCCTAATATCGCTGCATGGTTCAGACTGCGCTCACCTCTTTGGCCCTGGGCTACCGCCCACTGTGGAATGCCGCCCGCAAACTGGTGGGTGTGCAGCTGTTCATGCACGAGGGCGGCGACGACCAGCCCGATGTCCCGCATTTCCTGCGCATGCTGCAGGAAATGGCGGCGCCCACGGCGCCCCGGCTCATTCTGTCGCCCCAGTCGCGCCACCTGCTGGGTCTGCTGCTGCAGCACACCGTACGCGATGCGCAGCAGCTGATCGAAGTGCGCGGCGAATGGCTGGCCGATTCCGCACTCTACGACCTGGTGCAGCGTGCCCAGGCGCGCGGTGTGCGCCTGGTGTGGCGCGGCGCGCTCAACGACCTGCCCGATGCCGACAGCGCCCGCTGGTTCGCCAGCAGCATGCTGCGCCTGGCACCGCAGGACGCCATCCAGCTGATGCAGCTGTCGCCCGGCGCTCCGGCCCCCGAGCACCTGGCACTGCTGGACGGCCAGATGTACGAAGAGCTGCACAGCCGCGCCATCATGCACCGCTGCCTGGACCAGCACCGCGCTGCCGCCATCGTGGGCTGGCCGTCGGAAGACGTGCAGCACAAGCTGCGCGGCGAACGGGCACTGGCGCCCAGCCACGACCATGTGATGCGCCTGCTCAAGGCCGTGGACGCCGACGAATCCTTTGAAACCTTCGAGCAGATCCTGAGCGAAGACCCCATGCTGGCTTACCGCTTCATGGTGTTCACCAATTCGGCCTCACTGGCCCTGCGCTCGGGCGTGGACTCGCTGCGCATGGGCTTTGTGATGCTGGGCTACAGCCAGCTCAAGCAGTGGCTGGCCAACCAGCTGACCCAGGCCAGCGCCGACAAGGACCTGCAGCCCATCCGCGCCGCCACCGTGATGCGCGCCCAGCTGACCGAGCGCCTGCTGGACCCCGGCGTCAGCCAGGAACTGCGCAGCGAGGTCTATCTGTGCGGCCTGTTCTCGCGCCTGGACGAGCTGCTGGACGAGCCGCTGAGCCAGACGCTGCAGCGCCTGCCGCTGTCCGAACGCATCCACGAAGCCGCGGTGGAGGAAGACGGCCCCTACGCCCCCAGCCTGCTGCTGGCCAAGGCGCTGGAAAAGGAAGATGGCCCCGTGGTGCGCGAGCTGTGTGCGCGCTACGACATCGACCTGGAGCATGTGAACCGCACGCTGCTGCGCACCATCAGCGAATGGCCGGCCGAGCGCCTGGCGCTGTAAAAACAAGCCCCTCTGCTGCACTGCGCCGAAAAGTACGGCACGGCCAGCGCAGCAGCGCACCCCTTGCGCCGTGGCTCCGACGGGCACACGCCCAGTGCGGCGAACGGGGGGGGGGCAAGTTGGTTCCAACCGGCTCGGACAACCGCTCCATCAGCACCCCTTTTGGCTTTGCTGCAGCGCATGCCCCCGCACGCCCAAGGCCACACCCTAGGGATAGCGCCGTAGGCAAGTGGGGCGCGCACGCCTACAGTGACCCGGATTGTTCCCGTCTCCCATGCCTTTGCACGAATTCACCGCCCTGCTGGTTCTGGCCTCGGCCATGAGCTTCAGCCCCGGCCCCAACACCACCTTGTCCACCGCCCTGGCGGCCAACCTCGGCCTGCGCCGCAGCATGCGCTTTGTGCTGGCCGTGCCCTGCGGCTGGAGCCTGTTGCTGCTGTTGTGCGCTGCCGGCATCGGCGCCATGGTCACGGCAGCCCCGGCGCTGCGCTGGCTGATCCAGGGCGTGGGCATTGCCTATTTGCTATGGCTGGCATTCCGGCTGTGGAGCAGCGGCCAGCTGGCCCAGGCCCGCAGCGAACAGCTGCAGGTCGGCTTCTGGCAGGGCGTTGCCCTGCAGTTCGTCAACATCAAGGCCTGGCTGCTGGCGCTCACCATCGTCGCCGGCTGGGTCGCCGGCCAGCCCGATGGCCTGCAGCGCCTGGCCGTGGTGCTGCCGGTCATGGTCTGCTACGCCTTTGCCAGCAACCTGCTCTATGCCTGCATCGGTGCGCTGCTGCGCGGCTGGCTGGCCCAGGGCCGGCGGCTGCTGTGGTTCAACCGTGGCATGGCCGCGCTGCTGGTGCTGACCGCGGCGTGGATGCTGCGGGCCTGAGCCGGACTCCTATCCTGTCCCCAATTTGGTGCCTGACACCCCCAGACTGCACACAGTTTTTTTCCCCAACTTTCCCAGCCATGCCATCCGCCCCCCCACAATAGCTCTCATCCGCAGCCTGCGTTATCCCCAAAGGCTGTGCCCCTGTTTCCTGCCGACCGTCCCTGCCTGCGCCTGCCGATGCCAGCGCTCGCACTGCTCGCCGGCACATGCTGCACAACGGCATGCTCCTTCCGCCGCAACGCGCCCGCACAGGGCGTGCGCCGATTTTTGAGATTGAGTTATGACGAACTGGACCCTGGCTGCACGTGCCGCCAAGATGAATTCCTCCGCGATCCGCGAAATTCTGAAGCTGACCGACCGCCCCGGCATCATCAGCATGGCCGGTGGCCTGCCTTCCCCCAAGGCCTTCCCTCTGGACGCGTTCACCGCCGCCTGCCAGACCGTGATGCAGCGTGACGGCGCCGCCGCCCTGCAGTACTCCACCACCGAAGGCCTGCCAGCCCTGCGCCAGGCGATTGCCGATTTCCTGCCCTGGAATGTCGACCCCGAGCAGATCCTGATCACCACCGGCAGCCAGCAGGCGCTGGACCTGATCGGCAAGGTGTTCCTGGACGCCGGCAGCCGCATCCTGGTCGAAAAGCCCACCTACCTGGGCGCCCTGCAGGCTTTCACCCCCATGGAGCCGGTGGCCGAGGGCGTGGACAGCGATGACGAAGGCATGCTGGTGGACGACTTTGCCGCCAAGGTGGGCAGCGGTGCCGACAAGGCCCGCGTCGCCTATGTGCTGCCCAACTTCCAGAACCCCACCGGCCGCACCATGAGCGAAGCGCGCCGCCAGGCGCTGGTGGAAAAGGCCAAGGAACTGGACATTCCGCTGATCGAAGACAACCCCTACGGCGACCTCTGGTACGAAGGCGAGCCGCCCCTGCCCCTGGCTGCGCGCAACCCCGAAGGCGTGATCTACATGGGCTCGTTCTCCAAGGTGCTGGCCCCCGGCCTGCGCATTGGCTTCATCGTGGCGCCCAAGTCGGTCTACGGCAAGCTGACCCAGGCCAAGCAGGCCGCCGACCTGCACACCCCCAGCTTCAACCAGCGCGTGGTGGCCGAAGTCATCAAGGACGGTTTCCTGGACCGCCATGTGCCCACCATCCGTGCCATGTACAAGGCCCAGCGCGATGTGATGCTGACCGCGCTGGAACGCGAAATGGCCGGCCTGGACGTGCAGTGGACCCGCCCGGTCGGCGGCATGTTCCTGTGGGTCCAGCTGCCCCAGGGCATGGACGCCCAGGCCCTGCTGGCCAAGGCTGTGGAGCGCCAGATGGCTTTTGTGCCCGGCGCGCCTTTCTACGCCGGCGACGCCCAGACCAACACCCTGCGCCTGTCCTATGTGACCGTGTCGGCCGAGCAGATCAACCAGGGCATCGCCGCCCTGGCGGACGCCATCCGCGCACAATCCCAGGCCTGAGCGCCTGTGTGCCGCCACGCCCCGTGCGTGGCACCTCCGGCGCGGTGCCGGGCTGCCTGAACCCGTTCAGCCACAGCCCGCACCGCGTTGTTCTTTTCTGCCCTTGCCTGCCGCTATGCCAGCCTCTGCCCTGCGCTCCCGCCCCTTGATGACCGTCGATGTCTTCACCGCCGTTCCCTACCAGGGCAACCCGGTGGCCGTGGTGCTGGATGCCGCCGGCCTGTCGGACGCACAGATGCAGCAGTTCGCCCGCTGGACCAATCTGTCCGAAACCACCTTCGTGCTGCCTCCCAGCGCCGAAGCAGCGGCGCAAGGGGCCGACTACCGCCTGCGCATCTTCACGCCCCGGGGCGAGCTGGCCTTTGCCGGCCACCCCACGCTGGGCAGTTGCCATGCCTGGCTGGCCCATGGCGGCCAGCCACATAGCAGCAGCCATGTGCTGCAGGAATGCGAACAGGGCCTGGTGCAGATTGCCCGGCGTGACCAGCGCCTGGCCTTCTGCGCCCCGGCACTCCAGCGCCAGCCGGTGGACCCGGCCCTGCTGGCCCAGGTCACGGCGGCACTGGGCCTGGAGCCTGCCCAGGTGCTGGCCGCCCAGCAGCTGTACAACGGCAGCCCCTGGATGGGCGTGCTGCTGGACGATCCCGACACCTTGCTGGCCCTGGAGCCGGACTGGCCGCGCCTGGCGGCCACCGGCCAGAAGCTGGGCCTGGCGGCCCGCTACCCGCAGGAAGATGCCGGCGCCCTGATCGGCCGCTCCAGCCGCGAAGCGCGTGCCTTTGCCGGCAGCCGCGTGGGCGAAACTGCGCCAGCCGCCGCCAGTGTGCAGCTGGAAGTACGCGGCCTGGTCCCCTCCCAGGCCATGGAAGACCCGGTCACCGGCAGCCTGAACGCAGCCCTGGCCCAGTGGCTAACCGCCGAGGGCTGGCTGCAGGCGCCCTACACCGCCAACCAGGGCGTGTGCGTGGGCCGTGCGGGCGAGATCGCCATCGCCCCCGATGCCACCGGCGCTCTGTGGGTGGGCGGGCACACGGTCACCTGCGTGCAAGGCCAGGTGCTGCTGTAAACACCGGCCCGGCCTCCCGACGGGCGGCCCAGCTCCCCGGACGCACCGGACGCGCAGGCGACAGCGCACGGCTTTCGCGTCGCCCGCACGACATGTGCGCGCCAGCCGCCTGCCCACAATGCGCGGCATGGGAACCCTCTACCTTGTACGCCACGGCCAGGCATCTTTCGGGGCCGACGACTATGACCAGCTCAGCCCCCGGGGCATGGAGCAGGCCGAGTGCCTGGGCCAGTACTGGCAGGAACGCGGTCAGCCGTTCGACGCCGTGTTCACCGGCACGCTGCGCCGCCACGCCCAGACGCTGGAAGGCATTGCCCGCCAGCTGCCGGGCCTTCCTGCCGCCGAGGCACTGCCGGCCCTCAACGAATACGACAGCCACGCGCTGATCCGCTGCATCCACCCCGAACCGCTGGGCAAGGCCGACACCCCCGAGCGCTACCGCCACCATTTCCGCCTGCTGTGCGATGCACTGGCCCAGTGGATGAGCGGCGTCATCACCCCCGCCGGCATGCCCAGCTGGGACGACTTCTCCGGCGGCATCCGCAGCACGCTGGAGCGCATCCGCCAGCAGCATGCGGGCGGCAATGTGCTGGTGGTCAGCAGCGGCGGCCCCATTTCCGCCGCCGTGGCCCAGGTCCTGGGCACCACGCCCGAAGCCAGCATTGCGCTGAACATGCGCATCCGCAACAGCGCGGTGACGGAGTTCAGCATCAGCCCCAAGCGCATGATGCTGCAGACCTTCAACACGCTGAACCACCTGGATACGCCGCAGACCCGCGACTGGGCCACTTTCGCCTGACGCAGGCCCGGGCATGTCCCCGGCCGTATCCCCTGGCCTGCGCCCTACCCTCGGCGTAGGGCTTTGCCGATTGGCTTACAACCGGGGTTTTGCACCGCCACGGAGCCAGCGCGCCATGTCCGGAACCGTTCTCCCCCCCGAGCAAGACCCCTCCCTCGACCCCACTCCCACCGTTGCCACCATGCAGCAGCTGCGCGCGCTGCTGGGGCCGGCGGTGCAGGCCCACGAAGCGGTGGCCCTGTTCGATGTGGGCGATTCCGCCTGCTACCTGCTGGTCAGCGAAGGCAACCAGGGCCACCCCACGCCGGTGGTGCACTACATGCACCTGGGCCTGCACCTGCTGACGCAGCGCACCTTCAAGCGCGACATGCCCACGCCCGCCCAGCTGGAGGCCGGCATCATGGTGGTGGAAGACGCCGTGATGCCGCTGGCCCGCCTGGTGCCGCCCCACACCGTGCTGGCAACGCGCGATCCACTGCTGCTGCAGATCGCCCGCCAGGCCGCCGGCGATCCGGAGCTGGGCATGTGGCCGCCCGCCCCCGATTGCGCGCCACCCGCCGTCACGCGCGAGGCCATCGAGGCGCTGTTCGAACGCCTGGTGGCCCAGTCCAGCCGCCACTACGGCGGCACGGACCGGGACCTGCCCGGTGATCCGCACGGGGCTGCAGCCCTGCTGATCCTGCGCGAGGCACTGCACCATTGGCAGTTCACCCACCTGCGCCTGCTGCCGCGCGGCATGGATACTGTCGGCTGAGACCATTCCCCCCGATCCATGGCAGCACGGGCCCGCCGGAGCATGGCCGCCCCGGCCCAACCAGGTGCACGGCCATCGCCATCGAAAACGCCACCCGCACGGCACCAGAACGCGTGACCGGCCTGCCATGACCGACCCTCTTTTTACCTGCCCGCCACCCACCCGCCGCCAACTGCTGCAGGCCGCCGGCCTGGGCGGCGCACTGGGGCTGCTGCCCGCCTGGGCCCGCAGCGCCCCTGCCAGCGGAATCGCCCACCCCGACCACAACCCGTTCACCCTGGGCGTGGCCAGTGGCGACCCCCAGCCCGGCAGCGTGCTGCTCTGGACCCGGCTGACGCCGCCCGCCCGCTGGCTGGGCCAGGCGGATGCGCCGCAGCTGCCGGCGCTGGCCGTGCGCTGGGAGCTGGCCCACGACCCGGGCTTTCGCCGCATCGCCGCCAGCGGCCAGACCCGGGCCCTGCCGGAATGGGGCCATGCCGTGCATGTGCAGGTCAACGGTCTGGCAGCAGGGCGCCGCTACTTCTACCGCTTCATGCAGGGCGATGCCACCAGCACCACCGGGCACTGCTGCACCGCGCCAGCGCCCGGCGCGGCCGTGCAACGGCTGCGCCTGGCCTTTGCCTCCTGCCAGCGCTGGGAGCACGGCCACTACGCCGCCTGGCGTTCCGTGGTGCAGGACCAGCCGGACCTGGTGCTGTTTCTGGGCGACTACATCTACGAGTACGCCCAGCCCGCCAAGACCGAAGGCCTGGCCCGTCCCCAGCCGCTGCGCACCGCCCGCACCCTGCAGGACTACCGCGACCGCTATGCGCTGCACAAAAGCGATCCGCTGCTGCAGGCCGCCCACGCCCAGTGCAACTGGAGCGTGATCTGGGACGACCACGAGGTGGAAAACGACTATGCGGCCGACCAAGGCCTGGGCGATGCCACCGCCTTTCTGGCCCGGCGCATGGCCGCCTGGCAGGCGTTCTATGAAAACATGCCGCTGCGCGCCGGGGCACTGCAGCGCAGCATGCAGGGGCTGCAGCTGTACCGCAGCCTGCACTGGGGATCGCTGGCCCGGTTCCACCTGCTGGACGGCCGCCAGTACCGCAGCCCGCAGGCCTGCCGCACACCGGGCAAGGCCGACAGCGGCAGCGTGCACGCGGACCGCTGCCCGGAGCTGTTCGACCCCACCCGCAGCTTCCTGGGCCGGGAGCAGGAAGTCTGGCTGGGCCGCCAGCTGCAGGCCGACAGCCGCCACCGCGCGGATGCCGCACGCTGGAGCGTGGTCGCCCAGACCACCTTGTTCACCGCCCGCCGCCGGCCCAGCGGCGCCCAGTCCACCGACAGCTGGGACGGCTACCCGGCCGCACGCCAGCGCCTGACCCGGCAGATCGCCGACGCCGCCCCGCACAACAGCGTGCTGCTGGGCGGCGACATCCACCAGAACTATGTCTGCGCCGTCCCCACCCTGACCGACCGGCCGCTGGACAAGGACAACCCCGTGCTGGCCAGCGAGTTCTGCGGCACCTCCATCAGCTCGCGCAGCGGCACCACCCAGGACAAGGTGGACGCCCTGCGCGCCCACAACCCCCAGGTGCTGCTGGCCCGCTGCGAAGAACGCGGCTACAGCCTGGTGGACATCACCCCCCAGACCCTGCGCACCCAATTGCGCGCCGTGGCCGACCCGCTGAACGCCGACAGCCCGGTCTACACCCTGGCGCAGTTTGTGGTGGAAAACGGAAAAGCGGGGCCGGTGGCGGGGTGATCCCAATAGGCTGTTTGTGCTGCGCGGGAGCGCACGGACCGCTATCAGACGCTCTGATTGGAGTCGACTTCAGTCCTCGTCGTGCGGTGTGATTCCGAGGCCGGGATTTCGCCCCGGCAGGCGACCCACTTTCTCGCTGGCGCGCGAGAAAGTGGGGAAAGAGCGCGCTTTGAATACCCGCCGCATAACTCACTGCGCGCCTTCGGCGCTCCGTTCGGACAAACGCGGCAAGTCAGTGGAACCAAGGCGTTCCAGTGCGCAGCTGCGCTGCGGCTGGCACACGGGAACACAAGCGCTGTGTCGAACCTGTCGCGACTCGGATTCTGGGTTTGCTTATTCAACGCTGTCGGCAATCGGCCAGAAGCGGAATTTCGAACTACTTGTTTCACTCTAAGCTAGATAGTTCCTCTTCAATATCCCTTTGCAACTGGCGCGGTGAAACGATTACCCCCTGCATTGTTGGCGTTGGGAATACTGCCGCAAGCATGCCGTCCTTTTCCATACCGGGAAGCCAACGACTCAAGAAATGGTGAATCTCAATGCTCGCTGGGGAATTTCCTGCCCACTCGCTACCTGCGCAAGCAGTTGCATAATCTGGATGTGGCCAAAAAGGGGACACAAGATTTCCACTGTTGTCTGAGGCTGTCACCCATCCATCTTCATTTCTCAGTCCCCACACAAATTCCCAGTCGGATACTCGACCGATGAAATGTCGATAACGCTGATGACTAGCAAGTGCCGATATAGCTTGGAACTGTTGCCGATTGAGTGAATAAGACTTTTCCATATGGGAATTGGCGCTGGATTAGTGAGGCATTCTGTCACCAAGTTACAGCCGGAGGTCTAGTCGTTCTAGAAATGATGAATTGACGGTAGCACCGATGCGTAGGACTGCTGTGGGTCGAAACCCGTCCTGAACACCGCCCCGCGTGCCTGCCGCCGCGCAGCGGCGGACTGGCATGCCCCCGCTTCGGTTTTTCAACTGACTCGCCGCGTATGTTCGAACGGAGCGCCGCAGGCGCAAAGTGAGTTACACGGCGCAGCCGCCGGCAGGCTCGCTTTTGCTTTGCCTCCTTTCATTTGGCGACGCAAATGAAAGGAGGTCGCCCGCCGGGGCGAATTCCCGGCCTCGGCAAACAACGCCACAGCAGAAGCTGACTAGAAGCAGGCTCCAGCGCCACGTACACGCGTACACGCCGCTATCAAAACAGCATGAACAGCCACCTCACCCCAACGGCGTAGGCTCCGCCCCCACGGTGCTCGCCGGCAACCGGTGTATCTCCTCCAGCAGCGCCGCCAGGCTGACGCCCACCGCCTCCACCAGCGCCTTGCCGCGCGCGGCATCGGCCGCCGCCGCGTTGCCGGCGGCCCCGCAAGGGTTGTAGTCCTGCATGGCCCAGCCGAGCTTGGCGCTTTTGCCGTTGCCCAGAATGGGGTAGTGCTGCGCGCGCTGCGCGGAGGTGGAGCTGAAGTTCTGTGCATGCTCCATGCGCACCCGCTCTGGCGCCAGGTGCAGCAGCATGGACGTCTCCATTTCGCCGCCGTGCACGCCAAAGCGGTGTTCGTGGGCGTTGAACGCCTGATCGCTGCCCTGCAGCGGCAGGTTGAACCAGCTGCTGTGGTAAACCAGCAGGCCGCACTGCATGCGCAGCTGGCGCGCGACGATGTCCATGCTGCTGACATTGCCGCCGTGGGCATTGAAGATCAGCAGCTTTTTGACGCCGGCACGGGCCACGCAGGCACCGATCTCGGTCCACAGCGCCAGCAGCGTGGCAGGCGACAGGCCCAGGGTCCCAGCATAGCTTTCGTGCTCCAGGCTCAGGCCGATCTGCTGCGTGGGCAGCACCAGCACCGGGGTGTCGGCCGGCAGGTGCGGCAACGCCGCAGCCACCATGCCGTCCACCAGGGTGCTGTCCACCGACAGCGGCAGGTGCGGGCCATGCTGCTCCACCGCGCCCACGGGCAGCACGGCCACGGTGGCGGCCGCCAGACCGTTGGTCTGCGCCAGCGCAAAGTCGCGCGCCGATACCTGGGCCCAGTGGCGGGAGGGCCAGCGCGGCATGGCGGAGGAATCGGGGGCGGCAGTCTGGGGGGTGGAAGTGCGGGAGGCCATGACCGCATCTTAGAGGCTTGGCGCCCAGGTCTGGCGACAGCCCTGCGCAGGGCAAGCCGAGGGCATGCGAGAGGCGTGCAGAGGTCCAGCAGGCCAGCGGAATCCGCACCGCCCCCGGCGGGAAGCGGTCCCTCGCCGATGTCAGGCGTGCAGCGGACAGGTCTGCGTCACAGGGCGGCTGGACAGCCGGCCGCAGCCCGCCACAATGCGGCATGGCATCCACACCGCACCGCGCTCCCATCCGCGACCTGACCCAAGGCCCCATTGCCCGCACCCTGGTGGCGTTTGCGCTGCCGATTCTGGCGGGCAATGTGCTGCAGTCGCTCAACGGCTCGGTCAATGCCGTGTGGGTGGGCAAGTACCTGGGCGAAGCGGCGCTGACGGCCACGGCCAACGCCAACAACATCCTGTTCCTGCTGATCGGACTGGTGTTTGGCGTGGGCATGGCGGCCACCATCCTGGTGGCCCAGGCCATGGGTGCCAAGAACCTGGCCCAGGCCCGGGCGGTGATGGGCACCAGCGCCAGCTTCTTTGGCGCGGTGTCGGTGCTGATCGCCGTGGTGGGCTTTCCGCTGTCGCGGCTGATCCTGCAGTGGATGGACACGCCCGAAGCCGCGCTGCCGCTGGCGGAGAGCTATCTGCGCATCATCTTCCTGGCGATGCCGCTGCTGTATCTGTTTGCCTTTGTCTCCGCCGTGCTGCGCGGCGCGGGCGACACGCGCACGCCTTTCCTGTTCCTGCTGCTGGTGGTGGTGCTGGATGTGCTGCTGAACCCGCTGCTGATCTTTGGCTGGGGTCCGGTGCCACGCATGGGCATCACCGGCGCCGCCACGGCCACGCTGGTGGCCAATGCCATCAGCTTTGTGGCCATGCTGCTGTGGCTGTACCGCCGCCGCCACCCGCTGTGGATAGGCCGCAGCGAGCTGCACCTGTTCCGCCCCCAGCCCACCATCGTGCACACCTTGATCACCAAGGGGCTGCCGATGGGGGCGCAGATCGTGCTGATCTCCCTGGCCATGATCATGGTGATGCGCCTGGTCAATCTGCACGGGGTCGAGCTGTCGTCCGCCTACGGCGCCGCCCTGCAGCTGTGGACCTATGTGCAGATGCCGGCCATGGCCATCGGGGCGGCCTGTTCGTCCATGGCGGCACAGAACGTGGGCGCGCGCCGCTGGGACCGGGTGGACGGTACGGCCCGTGCCGGGGTCTGGGCCAATGTGGGCATGACCGGCCTGCTGATCGCACTGATCGTGCTGGCCGACCGGCTGGTGCTGGGCTGGTTTCTTCCGGCCGGCAGCGCGGCACTGGAGCCGGCGCGCCACCTGAACCACATCGCCATCGGCTCCTTTGTGTTCTTTGGCGTGACCTTTGTGCTGTCGGGCGTGGTGCGCTCCACCGGTGCGGTGATTCCGCCCCTGGTCATTCTGGGCCTGGCGCTGTGGGGCGTGCGCGTCCCCGTGGCGCAGTGGATGCAGCCCTGGCTGGGGGTGGACGCCATCTGGTGGAGCTTCCCCATCAGTTCGCTGTGCGCCATGCTGCTGAGCCTGGCCTACTACCGCTGGGGCCATTGGCGCCAGGCCCATATGCTGCCCGACGGGCCGGCCACGCCCCAGGCCACACCGGCCGAAGTGGGCGGGCAGCCGCCCACCCCGGTGTGCAGCCTGGGCGGGGACGAGCCCGAGGCCAACCGCTGAACATCGCCAGCGCCCTGGCGCGGATGGCTGCTGACGCGCAATATCAGCACGTACACCGGTGCGGCAGGGCCACCCGGCGACCGGTTTTCTGCGCAGGAACCAAAATGGCGTCTGCGCCTCCAACTTCCGCCATGCCCGTTTTGCCCTCCACTGCCCTGCTCCTCCGCCTTCGTCTCACTGCTTTTTTTGCGTTTCTCGGCGCACTGGCATTGGCATGTCTGCTCCTGTTTTCGGGCAACGCACAGGCACAGATCCAGCTCAAGCTGGGATCGGCCCAGGCCGCCACGGCAGCGCCCGGCGCATCGGCGACGGTGGAAACCCCGCGGGTGCGGGCCGAACTGGTGGCGCTGGCGCCCGAGGGTATTGCCCCCGGTCAGCCCCTGACCCTGGGGCTGCGCATCCACCACCAACCGGGCTGGCACACCTACTGGAAGAACGCCGGTGATTCCGGCCTGGCCACCCAGCTGACCTGGCAACTGCCGGCCGGCATCACCGCCGGCGACATTGCCTGGCCCATGCCGCAGCAGATCCGCGTCGGCGATCTGCTGAACTATGGCTATGAAGGCACGGTGCTGCTGCCCGTGCCCGCCAGCGTCGCGGCCGGCTTTGCGCCGGATGCCCAGGGCATGGCCCGCATCCAGCTGCAGGCCAGCTGGCTGGTGTGCAGGGTGGAATGCATTCCCGAGGACGGCAGCTTCACATTGGACCTTCCCGCACAGGGCAGCGTGGCCATGGCGGCCGCCGACTTTGCAGCCGCTGCCCGGCAGGCCCCCCAGGCCTTGCAAGGCGAGGCCCGCTTTACCGTGCTGCCCGGCGGCGAGCGCCTGCAACTGCAGGTGAACGGCCTGCCCGCCGCCGCCCAGGGCCAGACCCTGGCCTTCTACCCGGAATCCAGCGACACCTTCCGCCATGCCGCCGAACTGGGCAAGGACTGGACCCAGGCCTGGAACGGCGCCACCTGGACGGCCGAGCTGCCGCTGTCCGAAATGCGCGGCGACACGCCCGCCCGCCTGCCGGTGGTGCTCGGCCTGCCCACAGCGGGCAGCGATGTGGCCCATGCCCCTCCTGCCCAGGCCTGGCGCGTGGAGGCACCGGTCGAAGGCCAGTGGAAAGCCGTGCAGCTGGCCACCGTCTCCCCGGCGCTGGCAGCGGCACTGGAGGCCAACCGCAACGCGGCCACGCCCGCGGCACCGGCCCCCACAGCCAGCGCTTCCAGCCTGTGGCTGGCGGTGCTGGGCGGCCTGATCGGCGGCCTGATCCTGAATCTGATGCCCTGCGTCTTCCCCGTGCTGGCCATCAAGCTGCTGGCCCTGGCCCAACCGGGCACCGCCCCGGCCGCACGCCGTACCGCCGGTCTGGCCTATGGTGCGGGCGTGGTGCTGAGCTTTCTGGCCCTGGGCGGCCTGCTGCTGGGCCTGCGCGCCGCAGGGGAACAACTGGGCTGGGGTTTCCAGCTGCAGTCCCCGGCCGTGGTGGCCCTGCTGGCCGCGCTGTTCACGCTGATCGGCCTGAACCTGGCGGGCCTGTTCGAGCTGCGTATGCTGCTGCCCAGCCGCTGGGCCAGCGCCCAGGCCCGCCACCCGGTGGTGGATGCGTTCCTCTCGGGCGTGCTGGCCGTGGCCATCGCCTCTCCCTGCACCGCCCCCTTCATGGGGGCGTCGCTGGGCTTTGCCGTGGGCATGCCGGCCGTGCAGGCGCTGACGGTGTTTGCCGCCCTGGGCGTGGGCATGGCCCTGCCTTTTGTCATCGTAGGCTGGGTGCCTGCGCTGCTGCGCTGGCTGCCCCGCCCCGGCGCGTGGATGGACACCTTCCGCCGCGCTATGGCTTTTCCCATGTTCGCCACCGTGGTCTGGCTGGTCTGGGTGCTGGGCCAGCAAAGCGGTATCGACGGCAGCGCCGCGCTGCTGGGCCTGCTGCTGCTGCTGTCCGCCCTGGTGTGGGCGCTGACGCTGCAGGGCCGCAGCCGCTGGGCGCTGGGCGCCCTGGTGCTGGCCCTGACCGTGTGGCTGCTGCCCACGGCGGGCCGCCTGGTGGTGCAGCCGGTGGAGGCCGCCACATCGGCTTCCGCAGGCCACAGCACCGCGCTGTGGCAGCCCTGGAGCGCCGAGCGGGTCGCCAGCCTGCAGGCCGCCGGCCAACCCGTGTTTGTGGATTTCACCGCGGCCTGGTGCGTGACCTGCCAGTTCAACAAGAAAACCACGCTGTCCGACACGGAGGTGCTGGCCGACTTTGCCGCGCGCCAGGTGCAGCTGCTGCGTGCCGACTGGACACGGCGCGACCCGGCCATCACGGCCGAGCTGGCCCGCCTGGGCCGCAGCGGCGTGCCGGTCTATGTGCTCTACGCGCCGGGCAAGGCCCCGCAGGTGCTGACCGAGCTGCTGTCCACCACCGAAGTGCGACAGGCCCTGGCAGCGCTGTAAACGCGTCACCGCTCCCGTCCGGACGGAAAAGCCCGCCGTCGCCTGGGCCCATGCCACATGCACTGCGCCGCGACGTGAGTGCCTCCTTGCGGTCAGGGGACAACAACGTGTGCCGTGGATCAGGCCGCCCGTCGCCACGGCCGGTGGCGGCGCTCTCGGAGACCAAGGGTTAACCCCTAATCAATCCGCCCAACGGACCAACTTGGCCTACACGCAGCAGCAGGGCAAGCCCCCTAGACTGGCTCCAGACAGTGCGCAGGCGCAGTGGCGGCATCCCCCGCCGTACGTCCCGCCGCGAGGAGATTGCCATGGCCAGCATCCAGCTTTCCGTCCTGATCCCCACTCCCCGGCGCACGCCGCGCCAGCGCGTGCTGCTGTGCGGCGCCGCCGTGTTCGGCCTGCTGGCCAGTGTGGCGGTGCTGCCCACGGTGTGGAACCTGCTGACCTTGCTGCACACGCTGCCGCACTGGGACCTGCTGGAACGCATGCTGGCCCACTCTCCGATGACCGCCTGGCTGCTGATGCTGGCCTGGGGTGCGGCGGTGCCGCTGTGCCTGCTGGCCACGCTGTTTGGCGGCCTGCACTGGCGCGGCGCCCTGCTCACGGTAGCGGCCTTGCTGCTGGCCGTGGTCTGGTACATGCACATGCCGGCGCTGCAGCAGTGCAGCCTGCTGTCCGGCATGGGCGATGCCTGCCGCTTGCTGCAGACGGTCTACCCGCTGAGCCTGGGTCTGGCGGTGGCGGTCTACCTGTTCGGTCTGGTGGTGCTGCTGCTCAGCAGCCTGGGCCTGGTGAGTCTGGCGCCCGCCGATGAAGACCCGTTGAACCGCGACCGTTACCACTACGGGGTCTGAGCCTGCCGGACAGGGGTCGCTGGGGAGTGCTTGGCAAGCGCCCCAGGCGCTGCGTCCGTGGGTGACAGACGGGCGGCGCCACATGCCGCACACTGTGCCCATGATCACCACCGCATCCGACACCGCCCTGCGGGACCTGCTGCAGGCCGCCCCCACCATCGTCGTCGTGGGCCTGTCGCCCCAGGCCGATCGCCCGAGCCACGAGGTGGCCGCCTACCTGCAGCAGCACGGCCTGCGCACGATTCCCGTCAACCCCGTGGTCGCCGCCGCCGGCGGCCAGATTCTGGGCGAGCGTGTCTACGCCAGCGTCACGGAGGCCGCTGCCGGCCTGGCCGCCGAAGGCCTGGAAGTGGATATCGTGGATTGCTTCCGCAAGAGCGAGGCCATCGGCCCCATTGCCCAGGAAGCCGTGGCCGTGGGCGCGCGCTGCCTGTGGCTGCAGCAGGGCGTGGTCAACGCCGAAGCCGCAGCCCTGGCCGCGCAGGCCGGGCTGATGGTGGTGCAGGACGCCTGCATCAAGCTGGAACACCGCCGCCTGCTCGGCGCTGCGGCGTGAGACAGAGGCACCTGACCCGGCACGACAGCCCCAGGGGTGCGGAGCGCCCGATGGATTCCCAACGCAGAAGGGGCGCCCCGCGGGAGCGCCCCAGCCACCGGTCAAGGGGATTCAGCAGCCCAGCATGCGCCGGTAGCGCGCAGGGAGATCGGCAATCTGCAGCATGATGGGCAGGTCGGCGGTCTGGAAATCGGGGTCCCACGCCGGAGCCCCCAGCACCCGGGCCCCCATGCGCAGATAGCCGTGCACCAGCGGCGGCAGCTCCACCACCGGCTGGGGCTGGGCCGCAATCTCGGCCTCGCGCAGGGGTAGCGCCAGCAGCGGGCGCACCTGCCACTGCGGCTGGCAATGGCTTTTGGCCGGCAGCTGCGCCCAGATGCGCGCGGCGCCTTCGCCATAGGTCAGCCCGGGGTGGTGCAACGGCAAGCTGGCACAGCCCACCATGGACTGCAGCCGGTTGCGCTGCATGAAGTCGGCCAGCGCGCCCCACAGCGCCAGGATGGCGGCACCGCTGCGGTAGTCCTGGTGCACGCAGCTGCGGCCCAGTTCCACCATGTCGTTGCGCAAGGGCGCCAGCGCGCTGCAGTCGAACTCGCCTTCGGAGTACAGCCCCCCGGCGCGGCGGGCCTGGCTGGGGGTCAGCAGGCGGTAGGTGCCCACCACCTTCTGCGTGACCTGGTCGCGCACCAGCAGGTGTTCACAGAAATCGTCGAAATGGTCCACATCGTGGCCCGGCAGGCTGTGGGGCTGGTCGGTGGGCAGCTTGGCACCCAGTTCGCCGGCAAAGATCTGGTAGCGCAGGCGCTGGGCGGCACGCACCTCGTCCAGATGGCGAGCCCAGCCCACACTCAGTGCCGGGCTGGCGACGCTGCGGTTCTGGGGAACAGGGGTGGACGACAGCGGGCTGCTGCCCAGTGCGCCCACGTCGGGAATGCTGATGCTGTCCATGCGGCCTCCACCCCCTGCGGGGAATTCGTGTGAGTCCGAAGCCGGGTCTGTCACGGCAGTGGTTGTCCGCACTGCCGTCCCTGTTGGCTCGCTCCGTCTCACAGCACGCAGTGTGCGCGCCGCATATGTCATCCCCGTGATGGTCGCGTGACAACGGCATGTCACTGCCGCCGTGCACGCCCGCTCAGCGCGCCATGAACTGCACCACCAGGGCGTTGATGATGTCCACAAAGAAGCCGCAGACCAGCGGCACCACGATGAAGGCCCGGTGCGCCGCGCCATGGCTGCGTGCCACGGCCGTCATGTTTGCCACCGCCGTGGCGGTGGAGCCCAGCGTGATGCCGCCAAAGCCCGCACAGATCACCACCGCCTCGTAGTCGCGCCCCATGGCGCGGAACACCACGAAGGCGGTGAAGAAAATGGCCATCAGCACCTGCAGCACCAGCACCGTCAGCACAAAGCCCAGCGAGCCCTGCAGCACCCACAGCTGCAGGCCCATCAGCGCCATGGTCAGGAACAGGCCCAGACAGATGTCCGAGATCATGGCCAGGCCCTGGCGCATGCTCTGCCAATGGAACTGGCCCAGCTTGTGCTGCTTGCGGCCCAGCATCCAGCGCCCGGCCGTGTTGCGCAGCACGATGCCGCCGATCAGGCAGCCCACGAACATGGGCAGCTGCAGGCCGATTTCCTGGAACAGCGGGGTCAGCACGCCGCCGATCATCAGCGCCATGTTCAGCCACAGCCAGGCGCGCAGCACGCCGTAGTAGTCCAGCGTGACCGCCGCCTGCTTGTTGGACACGCCCACATCCAGCGGCCGGGCATCGCTGCCCTGGATGGCATGGCGGCGCATCAGCCAGCCGGCAATGGGGCCGCCAATGCTGCAGGCGGCAATCAGTCCCACCATATTGGTGGCCATGCCCAGTTCCATGGCATTGGCGATCTGCAGCCGGTCAATGAAGTGCGGAGCCCAGGTCAGCGTGGTGGCCACGCCACCGGTCAGGGCGATGGAGCCGGTCATCAGCCCGGCGCGCGGGTCCAGCCCGAACAGTCCGGCCAGCCCCATGCCCAGCACGTTCTGCAGCACGATGAAGCCGGACGCCAGCACCAGCAGGATGGCGAGCGGCTTGCCGCCTTCCTTGAGCGTCTTCAGATCCGACTTCAGACCGATGCCGGCAAAGAAGTACAGCAGCAGCTGGTCGCGCACCTGCAGATCGAACTCGATGCGCAGCCCCAGCACCCCGTAGGCCAGCCCCACCACGCAGGCGCACAGAAAGCCACCCACCACCGGCTCGGGGATGTTGTAGCGGCGCAGCGGCTCCCAGGCGGCCGCCAGCTTCTGCCCCACAAAGAACAGCAGGATGGCCAGCGTGAAGCTCTGGAAGGCAGGAATGTGCAAGGTCTCGGGCAGGGTCACGGTGCAGTGGCTCTTTCGTCACAAAGCAGTGCATCCTACCCAAGCCCGCCGCCGCACGCTGCAAAACCCCGGCAGAGGCGCCGCATCCTGCGGTTTGCGCTGCGTCAGCTTCGGCGCGGGAACCCTGCCGCCACAGTGCGGCATGCCGGTGCGCGCAAAGGGCATCCGGTACACTGCCCGCTCCCCCCGTATACCTGCCCTGCCGGGCGCTGCCAGCGCACCGCCCGGCCCCGGCACGCTGGTGTGCGCCTTTGCTGCAGCATGCCACCCCACCCGTGTGAGCCTTTTCATGTCTTTTGCCCCCCTTCAGAACGACACCTTTCTGCGCGCCTGCCGCCGCCAGGCCACCGATTACACGCCGCTGTGGCTGATGCGCCAGGCTGGCCGCTACCTGCCCGAATACCGCGCCACCCGCGCCCAGGCTGGCAGCTTCATGGGCCTGGCCACCAATGTGGACTACGCCACCGAAGTCACGCTGCAGCCGCTGGAACGCTTTCCGCTGGATGCTGCCATCCTGTTCAGCGACATCCTCACCGTGCCCGACGCCATGGGCCTGGGCCTGACCTTCGCCCAGGGCGAAGGTCCCAAGTTCGCCAAGGTGGTGCGCGATGAAGCGGCCGTGGCCCAGCTGGCCGTGCCCGACATGGACAAGCTGCGCTATGTGTTCGATGCCGTCACCAGCATCCGCAAGGCGCTGAACGGCCGCGTGCCGCTGATCGGTTTCTCCGGCAGCCCCTGGACGCTGGCCTGCTACATGGTGGAAGGCGGCGGCAGCGACGACTACCGTCTGGTCAAGAGCCTGATGTACGCCCGCCCGGACCTGATGCACCGCATCCTGGAAGTGAATGCGGACAGCGTGGCCGTGTACCTGAACGCCCAGATCGACGCCGGCGCCCAGGCGGTGATGATTTTTGACAGCTGGGGCGGCGTGCTGGCCGACGGCATGTTCCAGCAGTTCAGCCTGGCCTACACCAAGCGCGTGCTCAGCCAGCTCAAGCGCACCGGTGTGGACGGCCAGGACGTGCCACGCATCGTCTTCACCAAGGGCGGCGGCATCTGGCTGGACCAGATGAACGCGCTGGACTGCGAAGTGCTGGGTCTGGACTGGACCGCCAACCTGGGCCAGGCCCGTGCCATCGTCGGCGGCGAAGTCGGCGGCCCCGGCAAGGCGCTGCAAGGCAATATCGACCCGAACGTGCTGTTTGCCCCGCCCGAACAGGTGGCCGCCCAGGCGCGTGCCGTGCTGGACAGCTTCGGCAAGCCCCATACCGACAAGACCACCACCGGCCCCACCCATATCTTCAACCTGGGCCATGGCATCAGCCAGTTCACCCCGCCCGAACATGTGGCCGCGCTGGTGGAAGCGGTGCACAGCCACTCACGCGCCTTGCGCCAAGGCTGAGCCCTGCCCCTGTGGGGCTGCCACCCGGCCGTGGTGACGCCACGGCTTTTTTGTTGCCGAGTGTCAGAAAATGTTTACAACAGCGGGCAAATTGCAAGTACCCACTTGCATTACCCGCCAATGGCCACGAAGACGCCTCCTGGCACCTGACGGCAGCGTTGTTTTTCGCTCTTTGGCAAGCCCTTGACGGATTTGCACATCCCACTTATGCACAGAAGCGGGCAGGCAGGCATGGGCTGGCCTGCTCTGCTTTTGCTGAGCGCCACATGACGCAAAGTCGTTATAAGCCATTGTTTTTGTTTAAATATAAATTTTTTCTATGCTTACGTGGTAACCGCAACCTGCGCCACACCGGCGGGCGGCTACTGCGTTCCAGCAGATAATCCCCACAAAGTTATCCACAGAAACCCGCATCGCACCGGGAGTGCCCTGTGGAAATCCTTGCTGCATGCCGCTTCCGCCCGATTCCGCCTCTCCATCCCCTGATTCCGCCCCCGTGTTCCGGGTCCAGGTGGCCGTGCACACGCCGGTACACAGCGGTGTGGGCGGGCTGTTGACCTACACGCACACCACTGCCCTGCCCCCCGGCACGCTGGTGCGGGTGCCGCTGGGCAACCGGGAGCTGCTGGGCGTGGTCTGGGACGGCCCGGCCGATGCCGAGCCGGTGCCACAGGCCCAGCTCAAGCCCGTGCGCAGCGTGCTCGATGGCCTGCCCCCGCTGGACGCCCGCTGGCGCCGTCTGGTGGCTTTTGCCGCCCAGTACTACCAGCGCAGCCTGGGCGAGATTGCGCTGACCGGCCTGCCCCCGGCCCTCAAGGACATGACGGCCGAACAGTTGGCCCGCCGGCTGGCACCCAAGTCCAAGAAGCTCAGCAAGAAGGCCCAGGCGGCGCTGGATGCCCAGGCCGTGGCCGACGCCGCAGCGCCGGCACCAGCCATGGCGCCCGCCTTGCTCCCCACGATTGCACTCAGCGCCGAGCAGCAGGGCGTGTGCGCCCAGATGGACCAGCACCCCGGCCCCTTTCTGCTGTACGGCGCCACCGGCAGTGGCAAGACCGAGGTCTATATGCAGCGCGTGCAACAGGCGTTGCAGGCCGGCACCGACGCCGGCTTTCCGACCCAGGCACTGGTGATGGTGCCGGAAATCAACCTCACGCCCCAGCTGCTGGAACGCTTCACCGCCCGCTTTGCCCCGCAGTTCGGCCCGCAGGCCGTGGTCAGCATGCACAGCGGCATGACCAACCCGCAGCGCCTGAAGAGCTGGCTGGCGGCCCACACCGGCCAGGCCCGCGTGTTGCTGGGCACGCGCATGGCGGTGTTCGCCAGCCTGCCGGGGCTGCAGGTCATCGTGGTCGACGAAGAGCACGACCCCAGCTACAAGCAGCAGGAAGGGGCACGCTATTCCGCCCGCGACCTGGCCGTGTGGCGGGCCCGTTCCCAGGGCGCCCAGGTGATCCTGGGCAGTGCCACCCCATCGCTGGAGAGCTGGCACGCCAGCGAGCCCGCCGACAGCGGCGGACCGGGCCGCTACCTGCGGCTGCACATGCCCAGCCGCATTGGCGCGGCCGAGCTGCCGCGCGTGCGCCTGGTGGACATGCGCCAACAGCCCCGCAAAGCGGTGTTCTCCCCGCCGCTGATCGCGGCCATCACCGAACGCGTGCAGCGCGGCGAGCAGGCGCTGGTGCTGCTCAACCGCCGGGGCTTTGCACCGGTGCTGTTCTGCGCCGACTGCAACTGGAAGAGCGACTGTCCCCATTGCAGCGCCCACCAGGTGTTCCACAAGGGCGACCGCACGCTGCGCTGCCACCACTGCGGCTCTACCCAGCGCGTGCCGCATGCCTGCCCGGAATGCGGAAACCCCGACATCCTGCCGCTGGGCAAGGGCACGGAGCAGCTGGAAGAAGAGCTGGAGCGGCTGCTGCGCAATGTGCAGCGCCCCGATGGCAACCCGGCCCGCGTGGGCCGCATCGACGCCGACACCACCCGGCTCAAGGGCGCGCTGGAGCAGCAGCTGGACCAGGTGCACAGCGGCGAGATCGATGTGCTGGTGGGCACGCAGATGGTCGCCAAGGGCCACGACTTCCGCCGCATCACGCTGGTGGCCGCCGTGCAGCCCGATGGGGCCTTGTTCAGCAGTGACTTCCGTGCGCCGGAGCGCCTGTTCTGCCTGCTGATGCAGGCCGCCGGCCGCGCGGGGCGCGACGGCTCGTATGTCGCCGCCCAGGACAGCCGGCCCGAGATGTGGGTGCAGACCCAGGATCCGGAGCACATGGTGTTCCAGGCGCTGCGCCAGCACGACTACCCGCGCTTTGCCCAGCGCCAGCTGCGCGAGCGCGAGGATGCCGGCATGCCGCCCTTCGCCTTCCAGGCCCTGGTGCGCGCCGATGCCCGGACCCAGGAGGCCGCCCAGGACTTTCTGCGCGCCGCCAGCGATGCGGCACGCCAGGGCGAGCTGCCCCATCTGGACGATGTGTTTCTGTACCCGCCCATCCCCATGGCCATGCAGCGCGTGGCCGATGTCGAACGGGCGCAGATGCTGATCGAAGCCACCGACCGCCGCGCGCTGCAGCGCTTCCTGCATGCATGGCAGCCCTGGCTGCACTGGGTGCGCGGCCAGCCCCAGCACAAAAGCCTGGTGCGCTGGCTGGTGGATGTGGACCCGCAAAGCCTGTAACGCCCCTCTCAGGCACCGTCCCCCTGCCTCCGGGGCCCCGGACTGCGTCAGCGCAGCGTGCGAGGCGGCGCGCCAGTCACTCCCATATTGAGAGCAGCCAACGCAAACCTGGCAATTCCCCAAGGCAGATTTCACGCCCAGCCCCACATTCCGGCACAGAACGTGCAGAGAGGCCCGTGCACCGTGCGCGCGCCGCACCATGGCTGTGCGGCGCCGCTGGCAAGCCCGGATTAGCCCCATTGCTGCCCGGCGGCCGCGCGCGCAAGGTGTGCAACCACTCACCACAACCCAGGGATTGTCCATGCGCCTTGCTCCCCGTACTGCCCGCTTCACCCTGCACCGTCTGGCTGCAGCTTCTGTGGTCACGGCTTCACTGCTGCTGGCCGGATGCGCCACCCAATCCAGCTCCACCGCAGCCCCCATGGCCGCGGCCCCGGCTGCCGCACCCGCCCCTGCCGCCCCGGCGGCACCTGCGACCCAGCCCGTTGCGGCCGGTCCCAAGGCCAATGTCGTGGTGCTGGCCACCGGCGGCACCATCGCCGGCGCCGGCGCCTCCACCGTCAACAGCGCCACCTACACTGCGGCCAAGGTGCCGGTGGACAAGCTGCTGGCCGGCCTGCCCGAACTGGCTCAGGTGGCCAATGTGCGCGGTGAGCAGGTCTTCCAGATCGCCTCCGAAAGCTTCACCAACGACAACCTGCTGGCCCTGGCCAAGCGCGTATCCGCCCTGTCCAAGCAGGGCGATGTGGACGGCATCGTGGTCACCCACGGCACCGACACCCTGGCCGAGACCGCCTATTTCCTGAGCCTGGTGGTGCACACCGACAAGCCCATCGCCGTGGTCGGCAGCATGCGCCCCGGCACGGCCCTGTCCGCCGATGGCGCGTTGAACCTGGTCAATGCCGTCAGCGTGGCAGCGTCCAAGGATGCGCGCGGCAAGGGCGTGCTTGTCACCATGAATGACGAGCTGAACACCGCCCGCGATGTGAACAAGGACATCAACATCCAGACCGGCGCCTTCAAGAGCCAGTGGGGCCCGCTGGGCATGGTGGTGGAAGGCAAGAACTACTGGTTCCGCGCCCCCGTGAAGCGCCACACCAACCAGTCCGAGTTCAACATCGACAACATCACGCAGCTGCCCCAGGTGGACATCGTCTATGCCTACGGCAGCGTCCAGCCCACGGCCGTGAATGCGCTGGTGGCCGGTGGCGCCAAGGCCATCATCCATGCCGGCACCGGCAATGGCTCGGTGGCCGACCGCATGGTCAAGCCGCTGCAGGATGCCCGCGCCAAGGGCACCATCATCGTGCGCTCCTCCCGCGTGCCCTACGGCTTTGTGCTGCGCAACGCCGAGCAGCCCGACGACAAGTACGACTGGGTGGTCGCCCACGACATGCGCCCTGAAAAGGCCCGCATCCTGACCATGCTGGCCCTGACCCGCGGCGCCGACACCAAGACGCTGCAACGGATGTTCTGGGAATATTGAGCGGCGCCACGGCCCGCAGACCGGACTGCTCTTCGGCACTGCCGCAGAGCAGGTACGGGCTTCCGGCCCTGCCAGCGGGGACGCCCCCATCGGCCGGTGCAGGCAGTGTCTGCTCCGGCCGCTGTTTTTTCACCGCGCTCCACCGGGTCCTGGGCCCTACAAAACAGGCCCCTTGCACCCCAATCGCGGAGAGAAGGACGATGCGGCGGCTGCCTGGGCTGCGCGCTTACGCGGCCGGCGCCAGCCAGGTCACGGCCGCCGAGAACGTGACAAACGCCAGCGCGGTGCTGACCAGGATGATGCGCGCCACGCGCCCGCCATGCGCACCAAAACGCTCGGTCAGCAGCGACACATTGCTGGCACTGGGCAGGGCCGACACCAGCACCAGCGCCACCATGGCCTCGTTCGACAGCGGCAGGCCCAGCGCCACGGCCGCCTGGCAGGCGGACCACACCAGCAGCGGGTGCACCAGCAGCTTGACCAGCGCAATCGGCACATAGTCGCGCGGGGCCAGCTGTTCGTGCAGGTTCATCTGCGAACGCGCCAGGACCGCCCCTATGGTGAACAGCGCCACCGGCGAGGCGGCGCCCGCCAGCATGGCCACGGTTTTGTCTATGGGTCCAGGCAGCTCGAACGCCAGGGCCGATGCCACGGCCCCCAGTGCAATCGACCAGGGCATGGGGTTGGACAGCATGCCCCTGAGCGCCTTGCGCAGCGCCTGCACGGCCCCGCCCTCCCCCTCGCCCAGTCGCGACAGGGCAATGCACAGCGAGGTGGTGATCACCATGTCCAGCGCCATGGTCAGGATCACCGGACCGGCGCTGCCCTCGCCCAGCAGCGCCACCAGCAGCGGCACGCCCATGAAGCCGGAATTGGGGAAAGCGGCCACCAGCGCACCAAAGGCGGCATCGTTCCAGCCCCAGCGCCGCAGCGTCAGCGCCAGCGTGGCGGCCACCAGCGCCAGCCCGCACAGCAGGTACACCCCGGCCACCACCGGATCCAGCAACTGGGCAATCGGGGTTTGCGCCCCGAAGCGGTAGAGCATGCACGGCAGCGCAAAGAACAGCACAAAGGTGTTCAGGCCCGAAATGGCCGACAGCGGCAGCACGCCGCCCCGCGTGGCGACATAGCCACACAGCACCAGCGCGAAGAAGGGAAAGGTAACGATCAGAACGGACAGCACAGACGGGGATTGTCGCTGCAGCGCAGCACGATGCAGCCCCGGAAAAATCCGGTGTCCCGCAAAGCACAAGGCCGTGGCGGCGTGCCGAAGGCGCTGCGGCGGTGTCCGCACCAGCCACCCGACGGGCGGCAAGCGCCCTGCCCGCATATCGTCCACCGATCGCCCGCCATGGTGAAAACCTTGCACAAGATATCTGTTGGCACAGCAGGCGCAGCGTCCGCAGCAGGCCCTGCATGCCGTGGCCCCAGGGACGCCGGCCCCGCGGCTAGCGCCTTCCCCGGCACAGCATGCATTTACAGACGAATACCTTGATTAACACTGATCTGCAGAAGAAATCCGGAAAGCCGCGCCATGCTCTCGCACCCAACTCCGTATCATTTGCGTCCAACCACCTTTAATGATTGCGCCCGCCGGGGCGACGTCGTTCTGCATTCATGTCCGCTGGTCTGAACCTGGCCCAACTCCAAGCCGTCCATTACACCGAAGGGCCCTGCCTTGTGCTGGCTGGTGCCGGCTCGGGCAAAACACGGGTGATCACGCACAAGATTGCCAAGCTGATCGAGAACGGCATGGCCCCGCGGCGCATTGCTGCCATCACCTTCACCAACAAGGCTGCGGCCGAAATGCGCGAGCGCGCGGCCGGACTGATCGGCCGCCAGGCCAAGGATGTGCTGGTCTGCACCTTCCACGCCCTGGGCGTGCGCATGGTGCGCGAAGACGGCCATGCACTGGGGCTCAAGCCCAGCTTCAGCATCCTGGATGCCGACGATGTGACCGGCATCCTCAAGGACTGCGCCGGCGGCACCACCGATGTGGCCACCGCCCGCCAGTGGCAATGGACCATCAGCAACTGGAAGAACGCCGGCTGGGACAGCCGCAAGGCCCTGGCCCTGGCCCAGGACGACCACCAGCGCAGCATCGCGCTGATCATGCAGCGCTATGAAGAGCGCCTGACCGCCTACCAGAGCGTGGACTTTGACGACCTGATCGGCATGCCGATGCGCCTGCTGCGCGGCCACCCCGAGGTGCGCGAGAAATGGCAGCGCATCCTGGGCCATGTGCTGGTCGACGAGTACCAGGACACCAATGCCACGCAGTACGAGCTGCTGAAGATGCTGGTGGGCGAGCGCGCGCACTTCACGGCTGTGGGGGACGACGACCAGTCCATCTACGGCTGGCGCGGCGCCACGCTGGACAACTTGAAGAAGCTGCCCATCGACTATCCCCACCTCAAGCTCATCAAGCTGGAGCAGAACTACCGCTCCACCTCGGCCATTCTGCGTGCCGCCAACAATGTGATCGGCCCCAACCCCAAGCTGTTTCCCAAGACCCTGTTCTCGGAACTGGGCGAGGGCGAGCCGGTGCGCGTGGTCGACTGCGACACCGAAGAACATGAGGCCGAACGCGCCGTGGCCCGCATCCAGGGCCTGCGCGCGGGTGCCAACCCGCAGCCGGCGTGGAAGGATTTCGCCATCCTCTACCGTGCCAACCACCAGGCCAAGCCGTTTGAAAAGGCGCTGCGCAAGGCCAACATCCCGTACAAGGTCTCGGGCGGCACCAGCTTCTTCGACCGGGCCGAAATCAAGGACCTGTGCGCCTGGTTCCGGCTGTGGATCAACAACGACGACGATCCGGCCTTCCTGCGCGCCATCACCACCCCGCGCCGCGGCATCGGCCACACCACGCTGGGCAAGCTGGGCGAATTCTCCGGCCAGCACAAGCTGTCGATGTTCGGCGCACTGTTCAGCCACATGCTCGAAGCCGTGGTGCCGAAGAAGGCACACGAAAGCCTGCTGGAGTTCGGCCGCTACCTCAACGACCTGGAATACCGGGCCCGCCACACGCTGGGCGCCGAGGCCAGCCGGACCTTCATGCTCGACTGGCTCAAGGAGATCGGCTACGAGCAGCACCTGTACGACAGCGAGGACAGCGAATCCGTGGCCGCTGCCCGCTGGAGCAATGTGCTGGAGTTCTGTGACTGGATGAGCCAGCGCGCCGGCGGCCAGATCGAAGACGCGGCCGGCACTACCACCCAGACCGAAGTCAAGAGCCTGCTGGAAGTGGCCCAGAACATTGCCCTGCTCTCCACCATCAGCGAGCGCGAGAAGGAACAGGACATGGTGGTCCTGTCGACGCTGCACGCCTCCAAGGGCCTGGAATGGCCGCATGTGGTGCTGGTCGGCGTGACCGAAGGCATGCTGCCCTTCAAGCTGGACGACGACAACGGCAAGCAGGAAAAGGTGAGCGACGACATTGCCGCCCGCCTGCAGGAAGAGCGCCGCCTGATGTACGTGGGCATCACCCGCGCCCAGCGCACGCTGGCCGTCAGCTGGACCAAGCGCCGCAAGAAGGGCCGCGACATGGTGCAGTGCCAGCCCAGCCGCTTCATCAAGGAAATGAACCTGGACGCGGCCACCGCCAAGGAAGACCCGCGCGAAAAACTGCGCAAGCTGCGTGCGGAATTTGCCGCACGCTCCACCGTGCAGCAACCGGCGGAATGAAGCCGCCCTGTGGACCCATGCCCCTGATTCCGCTTGTGACCCTGCGCCTGCGCGCCCTTGCCCTCATCGCTGCCGGTGCGCTGGCCTCCGTCGCACAGGCCCAGAACAGTGCCCCCGATGCAGCCGGCTGCCCGGATGCCTGGGACATGGGTGCGGCGCAGCTGCAAGGCGAATGGACGGCCACCGTGGCCGGCCAGCCCGATGCCGCCCTGCTGCAACTGGGCCCCCACCCCGAGTGGAAAGGCACGGTCAAAGGCACGGTCGAGCGCGCCGGCACCCGCCATGCCATGGTGGGTGATGTGAACCGTGGTGCCGTGACGCTGGAAGAATCGGCCAACGGCATCAACATCAGCGGCACCTGGCTGGGCGAGGTGAGTGACGACAGCTGTGCCCGCGAAATCCGCGGTGATTACCAAGCCGGCGATGACGCCCCGACCCAGCCTTTTGTGCTGCGCAAGCGCTCGCCCTGAACCCTGGAATTTTCTGACCATGCAGGCAACCCCACACACTCTCTCCCGCGCGCTGCCAGGCGCCACGGCCCTGGCCACGCTGGCCATCTGCGGGGCCTGGGGCCTGCCCGCTCCGGCCCAGGCCGCAGAGCCGTTGACCGGCGATGCCTGGCGCCAATGCGCTGCCACCACCGACAACCAGGCCCGTCTGGCCTGCTTTGACGGCTGGGCGCAGCAGCAGCAACCGCTGACCCCGCCCCCCGCCACCATGTTCCATGCCCCGGCGGCCAGTGCCCAGGAGCAGGCGGCTGCGCCACAGCAGGGCGTCCAGCAGACCGTGCAGCAGGCCGCCCAGGAACCGATGGTGGTAGCCGATGTCTCCGGCCAGGGGCTGCAGCCCACCAACGGCGGCTGCCGCGATCCCCGCTACAGCGAAATGTCGCGTTTCTTCGAGCTGGAACCCGGCTCGGACTGCGGCACCTTCAGCTTCCGCGGCTACCGGCCCATGTCGGTGTCGCTGACCACGGCCGACCATGTGAACGAGCAGCCCAGTTCGCCCGGCAAGGCCGCGTCGACCGAGCAGCCGTACAAGACCCAGGAAATGCGCATCCAGCTGTCGGCCCGCACCAAGATCGCCTCGGGCCTGCTGACCGACTCCAGCACGGGCCGCAAGGACTCGCTGTGGGTGGGCTACACCCAGCAGTCCTACTGGCAGGTGTTCAACGGCGACATTTCCCGCCCGTTCCGCACCACCGACCACGAGCCGGAAATCTTCTACGTCTACCCCACCGACGCCCAGCTGCCGTTCGGCTGGCGCTGGCGCTACAGCGGCGTGGGCCTGGTACACCAGTCCAACGGCCAGAGCGAACCGCTGTCGCGCAGCTGGAACCGCTGGTACCTGATGACCGGTGCCGAGCTGGGCAAACGCTGGCAAGTGCATGCCCGCCTGTGGAAACGCATCCCCGAAGGCTCGGGCGACGACGACAACCCTGGCATCCAGAATTACATCGGCCGTGGCGAAGTCAAGCTGGGCTGGAATGTCAACGACCAGAACTACCTGGGCGTGACCGCGCGCGGCTCGCTGGGCAAGGGCAAGGGATCCGGCCGCATCGAATGGCTGCGGACCCTGGGCGAAGGCTGGAATGGCGGCAAGAGCAATCTGCGCCTGCATGTGCAGCTGTTCAGCGGCTATGGCGACAGCCTGATCGACTACAACTACAAGCGCACCATGTTCAGCGTGGGCCTGAGCCTGCTGGATTTCTGAGCACCCTGCGGGACCAGGGCACCGGATGCCGCTGATCCTGATCCCCACCGGGACACAGACTGTTTCCGACTTCTCTGGGCGAACGTTCTTGCACGGCAGCGTATCTGCCCCTCAGAATGCGCCACATGCACAAGTGCAATGCACTGGGCATATTCGATTAAAGGCATCAATCCCTGTTTCATCGCAGGTTCTGCTGCCGGTGTTTCGCTGACAATGCGCTTCCCAGAGGACCACCATGGATCTGCAATATCAGCTCAAGGCAGGCAACTACTACCTGTATGACATGCGCGAAAAACCCAGCGCAGTCACAGGTGAGCGCCGCTTCAAGCTGAAAACCGCAGATGTGGCCATTGCCTTTGACATGCACACCGGCGAGGTGCACCAGCACGGCAACCCGCTGCGCATCCATTCCTGGGCCCTGACGATGCGGCGGCGCCTGCGCTCGGCAGGTCTCTGGGACGAAGCCGACGACATCATCGTGATCTCCGGCCCCCTGCCGGTGGACGAGATCAACAAATGCCTGTGGATACGCGGCTACTGCCGCCGCATGTTCCAGCGCCTGGCCACCCTGCCCCATGGCAAGCTGCAATCCCGCTGCCAGGGTGCCAACCCCTTCCGGCGCCAGGCGGCCTGATACACCCCTGAAAAACAAAACGGGACCGTGGTCCCGTTTTTTCTGGCCGGGCGGCTGCCCGGTTTGGCCGCCTACAGGCCGGCCTGGATGGACAGCGGCGTCACGCCGTCGGCCATGACCTGGGCACCTTCTTCACCCAGCACGTCCCGCGCCTCATCCACGCGCGGCTTCACCACGGTGACCGGCATCGGGCTATGCTTGAGCACATACTGCGACACCGAGCCCATCAGCGCCCCGCGCAAAGCCCCCATGCCCCGCGCACCGATCACGATCTGGTCGCACTGCAGGCGTTCGGCCATGTCCACCAGGGTGGGAGCGGGTTCGCCCAGCGCCACTTCCACTTCGTGGGGCACATCCGCCAGCTGCAGCTCCACCACCGCCGGCGCGGCCAGATGGGCACCGGCTTCCATGGCCGCATTGGCAATCGCATCCCCGTCCTGAGTGGCCAGCTCCAGGAACGAAGCCTCCTCCTGCACCTGGGCCAGCACCACCGTGGCGCGCAAACCGCTGCGCACCAGCGCGACCGTATGGCGCACGGCTTCCAGCGCATAAGGGGAGCCATCCACAGCCACCAATATTCTTGTCATTGCACTACCTCCTTGTCGATCGATTGACCACTTGTCCCCACTATAGACACCCTGCAGATTCCGGCACAACCCATGCCAGAGCAAACACCGGTGTCATCCATCTGGGACAATGCGCGCCATCATGCTGCAGTTTGACCTTCTCAAGACCGATCCGACCAGCCACGCGCGCCGTGGCACCGTGACCCTGAACCACGGCAAGGTCCAGACCCCCATCTTCATGCCCGTGGGCACCTATGGCACCGTCAAGGGCGTGATGCCGCGCAGCCTGGAAGAAATGGGCGCGCAGATCATCCTGGGCAACACCTTCCACCTGTGGATGCGCCCGGGCCTGGACATCATGAAGTCCTTCGGTGGTCTGCACGGCTTCGAGAAGTGGGACAAGCCCATCCTGACCGACTCGGGCGGTTTCCAGGTCTGGTCGCTGGGCTCCATGCGCAAGATCACCGAGGAAGGCGTGCACTTCCAGAGCCCCGTCAACGGCGACAAGCTCTTCATGTCGCCCGAAGTCAGCATGCAGATCCAGACGATCCTGAATTCGGACATCGTCATGCAGCTGGACGAATGCACGCCGTATGAGACCAACGGCAAGAAGACCACCGAGGCCGAAGCGCGCAAGTCCATGGAGATGAGCCGCCGCTGGGCCCTGCGCTCCAAGCAGGAGTTCGAGCGCCTGGGCAACCCCAACGCCCTGTTCGGCATCGTGCAGGGCGGCATGTACACCAATCTGCGCGAGGAGTCGCTGCAGGCGCTGGTCGAGATGGATTTCCCCGGTTACGCCGTGGGCGGTGTCTCCGTGGGCGAGCCCAAGGACGAGATGCTGGAGATCATGGCCCACACCCCCCATCTGCTGCCAGCCCACAAGCCGCGCTACCTGATGGGCGTGGGCACGCCGGAAGACCTGGTACAGGGCGTGGCCGATGGCGTGGACATGTTCGACTGCGTGATGCCCACGCGCAATGCGCGCAACGGCACCATCTTCACGCGCTATGGCGACCTGAAGCTGCGCAACGCCCGCCACAAGGTGGACCACCAGCCCATCGACACCACCTGCACCTGCCACGCCTGTGCAGGCACCAGCGGCGTGAGCTGGGATGACGGCGGCCGCGATGGCTTCAGCCGCGCCTATCTGCACCACCTGGACCGTTGCGGCGAAATGCTCGGTCCGATGCTGACCACCATCCACAACCTGCACTACTACCTGAACCTGATGCAGGAAGTGCGCGATGCGCTGGACGCCGGCACCTTCGCCGCCTTCCGCCAGAAGTTCGCCCAGGACCGCAGCCGCGGGGTCTGACCCAGGGGACTCTGTCCCAGTGGAAAAAGCATGGTGCGCGCCACACGCGCCATGCCACAGCCGCATCCGGGCAACCGGACCGGCGGGCCGCCAACCAGGCGGTCGGTGATCAGGGGCTGGACGGCGGTGCGCTGCGGTCCGGCTCCGCCACCCCGGGTGGTACGCCCAGCGCCGCAGGCGTTTCTTTCGCTGGCGTGCCACAGGCATGGCAGTAGCGGCTGAAAGCACTCTTGCGGGTATTGCAGTGACCGCAGTGGTCAAACAGGCCGATGCCGCAGTGGGGGCAGAAGTCGATCTCGGTGTTCTTCAGGTCCACCGGCCGCTCGCAGCCCGGGCACACGCTTTTGGCCAGTCGGCCCAGCGCCACGTCATAGCCCAGCTCCACGCGGCGCTGCACTTCGGGCAGGGCCTCTTGCAGCTTCTGCTTTTCCAGGTAGCGGTTCAACGCCAGGATGGCATAGCGCCCCAGCAGCACCGTGACCACAATGCCCACGATGTAGCGCACATAGCCGCCGTAGTCGGGCAGGTAGGGCACCAGCTCCACAAAGAAGGCAAACAGCGCAAAGAAGATGAAGCCCCAGACAAAGGGCCACCAGGTGCTCTTGCGCTGCCTGGCGAACAACCAGCCGGCCGCCACCAGCAAGGGCAAGGTGATGGCCAGGCGGTACAGGAACACGCGCAGCTCCACCTCCCGCTGCCGGGCCTGCCAGAGCGGGTAGGCGGCATCGTGCAGATCCCGCCACTCGCTTTCCGCGGCGGACACGTTCTGCGAAGCCGCCAGGCTGGTCTGCTCCACCTGTTCCAGCAGCTGGCGGGCCTGGTTTTCCGTCTGCTTGATCTTGTCGAGCGCCTGGGTGCGGGCAATCAGCTCGCTGTCCTGCTCAGGGCGTTCGGTCGCCCGGCGCGTGGCCACCCAGTTGTCGAAGGACTCGCGGGCCGACTGGTAGCGGGCCTTCTCGGCCTCGTACTTCAGCCGCGCCGTGTCGCGCGCCTTGTCCGCCTGCCGCTCCACCGTCTGGGCCTGGCGCAATGCAGCCCGCACCCGCTGGGCATCGGCCTGGGGAATGAAGTCTTCCACCTCCTGCACACGCTCCGCCTGCGGCAGGTTGCCCACCACCAGCCCGCCCAGCCCGATCAGAAAAGAGGCAAACACCACCGCCACCAGCCACAGGCCGCGGCGGAACCATTTCTCGGGCAACCGCAAAGACTTGCTCATAGAAACTCCTGATTCAATAGCTGCTTGTGCGCGCTGCAGCGGTGCGAAGTACCAGTTTAATCACCAATCTACTGCACCACACGCGGGGCACCTGCCAGCTGGGCACGCTGCAGCCACTGGGTGACGGAATCCACCGTCACGGTCTGGATGCGGCTGGTGAAGCGCTGGTCGTTCGGGTGGTCATCAAAGGCAATGTTCGCCGCCGACATGCGCCCTCCCAGGCGCGTCCAGGAGCGGATGGTCAGCGTGCTGGGCTCGTAGCCCTTGAACTTCATCCAGGCCTGGGCCTGGCTGCGCTGCTGCACGGTGGCCGGCTCCATCGCGGCCGCCAGGCTTTCGATGGCCCACTGGTTGGACTGCTGGTACTTCTGCCCCCAGGCGTAGCTGACCATGCTGTAAGGCTGGTGCTGCATGCGCAGCACGGTCTGCGGCGCGGTCAGGTAGCTCCACAGCGCCTGCTGGACGGCCGGCGTGGGCACCTGCACGGCGGCCACATAGCGCCACAGATCGTCCAGAAAGAACTCGCCCAGACCCTGGCGGTAGACCCAGCCATCGGCCGTGCCGCAGATATTGAGCTTGTGCGCCACCCGCCACGGCCCTTCCTGCGTGCGGTAGGCCCAGCCGAAGTGGGAGTACTGCAGCTGGTAGCTGGACAGGTCCTGGCCCGCCCGGGCCAGCAGCAGCACCTTGCTGCCGTTCTTCTGGTACTCCGCTTCCAGCACCTGCGCCGTGCGCTGCGCCAGATTCAGGCCCTGCGTCAGGGTCTCCACGTTCAGCGGCTTGGCGTCGCAGTTGCGCCCGGCATGGACGTTGCCCGCCAGGGTGGCCAGCGCCAGGCACAGCAGGCTGGTCAGGCGGGGAAGGGAAAAGTGCAATGAATGCATGGCAGAAACTCCGGCTCGGTCGGTGGCTGGCTTACAGACGCTCGTTGTGCAGCAGCGCCTTGCCCACCGCGTTGGGGATGAAGGCCAGCACCTTGCCGGCGGCCGACAGCACCACACCCGCGCCAATGGCGCTGCTCTGGATCACCGTGCCCACGCCCACCGAGGCAGCCCCCACCGCATTGCCCGACACCTCCAGCACCGCCGAGGCGCCGGTGGCCACGTTCTTGACCACGTAGACCACGCCATGGGCCGATGCCTCCACCCCTTCCACCAGCAGCGAAGCACCGACGCCGGACACCAGCAGCGGCGCAGCCAGCACGTCTTCGGACGCGCCGCCTTGGGACGCCACGGCCACCATCGACGCCAGCGGCAGGGCCGACAGCACCAGCGAGGTATCGCTTTGGGCATGGACGGCACCGGCGCCACCCCACAGTGCGCCGGCCATGCCCAGTGCACACAGGCTGTGGCGCAGGCTGCGGCCCCAGGCGGCAGTGATACGGCGGGTGAAAGCGGTAGGGATGTGCACGAAAGTCTCCTTGAAAGTGGTCTGCATGCAAAGGCTGCTGCAGTGCGGCGAATCATCGCCAGGCCGCGCCTGCGGCACGCCGTATTTGTGCCACCAGCACACGGCACGCTTCTTTGGGTACTTTTTGGCGATACTTTCAGCAACGATTCTGCGGCACAGCGCCGCTTCGGAATACCTAAAATCCGCTTTTGCATCGCTTAAGCTGTCTGCCATGTCTCCGTCAGGCCCCTGCATTTCCTTGTCTGTGCGACTGCGCTGGCTGCATGGCAGCCGGCGCATGCCGTCCTGGGCGCCGATGGTACTGGCACTGGGCCTGGGGATGGCCGCCCACAGCCGGGCGCAAACCGCACCACCGGTGGTGCCCGCGTTCTCGGCCATGGCCGCCGGCGCGGTGCCGGCACCCTGGCATTTCGCCAGCCTGCCGCGCAAGAAGCCCACGGAATTCAGCGTGGCGCCGCTGGACGGCCAGCAGGTGCTGCGGGTGCACACCCAGGATGCCTATGGCAATCTGGTGCTGGCGATCGGCAGCCCGGGCAGCTCCGCCCGCCAGTTGCACTGGCGCTGGCGCGTGGACCAGCCGGTGCAGGGCGCCGACCTGCGCCAGCGCGCCGGTGACGATGCGGCACTCAAGCTGTGCGTGTCTTTTGATTTCGATGCGCGGCAGCTCAGCTGGAGCGAGCGCACCAAGCTGCACCTGGGCCAGATCGCCACTGGCGAGGCCATTCCGACCGAGACCCTGTGCTACGTCTGGGATGGGACATCGCCCGCGGGCAGCGTGCTGCACAGCCCTTTCACCCACCGTTTGCGCTACCTGGTGCTGCATGGCAGCAATGCCCCGCTGGGACGCTGGCAGGAAGAAAAGCGGGACCTGGCGGCCGATTACGCCCGCGCCTTCGGGGACGAATCGCCCCAGGGCATGCCGGCGCTGACGGCGATCACCGTCTCCGCCGACGCCGACAACACCCACGGCGAAGGACTGGCCTACCTGGGCGACATCCATTTGCTGCCGTAAGCGCCGCCGCCGCGCAGCCGCTGCCCTCAGCGCGCCAGCAGCGCTGCCACCCGGGTGCGCAGGCCTTCGGGCGTGACCTGCGCGGCCGGCACGGCGTCCCCCACCTCCAGGCCCACCGCATTGAACAGCCCCCGGCGCAGCGGCTGCACCATGGCCACGTTCCTGCCGCCACGTACTTCGATGCGGCTGAAGTAGGAGCCCCACAGATTGGTCAGCGCCATGGGCACCACGGACACCTCCAGGCCATCGGCCCGGGCCTGTTCCAGGATTTTCAGGATGCCGGGCTTGAAGGGCTGCAGCTGGCCATCGGCAGTGATGGAGCCTTCCGGGAAGATGGCCAGCAGATCGCCTTCGCGCAGCACCTGGGCCGCGCGGGCGAACGCGGCCTCGTAGGTGGCCGCATCCTCCTTTTGCGGCGCAATCGGAATGGTCTTGGCCAGCTTGAACAGCCAGCCCAGCACCGGCGTCTGGAAGATGCGGTGGTCCATCACAAAGTGGATGGGGCGGGGGCTGGCCGCCATCATCAAAATCGCGTCGACAAAGCTCACGTGGTTGCACACCAGCACCGCCGCGCCGTGCGCCGGAATATGTTCCGCGCCGCGTACCCGGAAGCGGTAGACAAAGTGCGTGATGACCCAGGCCACAAAGCGCAGCAGGTACTCCGGCACCAGCAGGAACACGTAGAACGCCACCAGCGCGTTCGCAATGCCGGTGAGCAGGAACACCTGGGGAATGCTGGCCCCGGCTGCCAGCAAGGCCCCGGCCAGCACGCTGGAGGCAATCATGAACAGCGCGTTGAGGATGTTGTTGGCCGCGATGATGCGGGCGCGGTGCGTGGGCTGGCTGCGCATCTGGATCAGCGCGTACATGGGCACGCTGTAGATGCCGGCCGACAGCGCCAGCATGCCCAGATCCCACATCACGCGCCAGTGCACGCTCTGCGCAAAGAAGGTGCCCACGCCCATCAGATCGGACGGCGGCAGTGCGTGTGCGGCAAAGTACAGATCGATGGCGAACACGCTCATGCCGATGGCGCCCAGCGGCACCAGGCCGATTTCTACCTGGCGGCGGCTGAACACCTCGCACAGCAGCGCACCGACGCCGATGCCGATGGAGAAGATCACCAGCAGCAGCGAAGCCACATGTTCGTCACCGTGCAGCACTTCCTTGGCAAAACTGGGGAACTGGGCCAGGAACACGGCGCCGAAGAACCACATCCAGCTGATGCCCAGCAGCGAACGGAACACCACCGGCTGCTGGCGTGCCAGCTGCAGATTGCGCCAGGTTTCGGTGAACGGGTTCCAGTTGATGACCAGGCCCGGATCGGTGGCCGGCGCATGCGGAATGAACTGGGCGCACAGCCGCCCGACCAGCGCCAGGGCCACGCAGACCACCGCCACCTGGGTATGGCCCACCTCCGGCACGGCCACCAGCAAGCCGCCGGCCACATTACCCAGCAGGATGGCGACAAAGGTGCCCATTTCCACCATGCCATTGCCGCCGGTCAGCTCGCGGTCGTTCAGCACCTGGGGCAGGTAGGCAAACTTGACGGGACCGAACAGCGTGGAGTGCAGGCCCATCAGAAACACGCAGCCCAGCAGCACCGGCACATTGGCCGTGATGAAGCCCCAGGCGGCGATGGCCATGATGGCGATCTCCAGGTTCTTCACCAGGCGGAACATGCGCGTCTTGTCCCACTTGTCGGTCAGCTGGCCCGAGGTCGCCGAAAACAGCAGGAACGGCAGGATGAACAGCGCCCCAATCACCAGCCCCGCCATGGCGGGCGGCAGCCAGCCCACGCTGAGCTGGTAGGTCACCATCACCGTGAAGGCGAACTTGAACAGGTTGTCGTTGGCCGCACCACAGAACTGCGTCCAGAAGAAGGGCGCAAAGCGCCGCTGGCCCAGCAAGGCAAACTGGTTGGGATGGGGTTCCGATGGCGCGTGGTGGTCATGGTCCGGCTGTTGCATCTCACCCTCTTTGGCACCTGTTCACAGGTCCGGTTGGTACATGGATTCAAGTTCATGGGGCCCCTCCGGGCCCCTCTGCGCTGCATTATTTACGATAAAAATCATGGTGCTGCAGCCACGCCAGTGTCAGCGCCACGCCGCCGCAGGGCGCCGCATTTCGGCAGCGGCACCGGACCGTCACACCGGCGGTATCCATAATCGATACCAATGAGCACCACCATCGACCTGATCCACGCGCTGAAGAAAGAGCTGAAGGCCGCGCACATGACCTATGCCGACCTGGCGCGCCACCTCGACATGGCCGAATCCAGCGTCAAGCGCATGCTCTCCAAGGGCGATATGCCCCTGTCCCGCATCGATGCCATCTGCCGCGCGCTGGGGGTCGACTTTGCCGACCTGGCACGGCGCGTGGCCGACAGCCAGCCGCTGCTGCAGGAGATGACGCCCGAGCAGGAAACCGCCGTGGTGGCCGACCGCAAGTTGCTGCTGATGGCCATCTGCGTGCTCAGCCAGTGGACGCTGGAGCAGATCACCGCCACCTACCGCATGACGGAGGCCGAAGGCATACGCTACCTGGCGCAGCTGGACCGCATCGGCATCATCGAGCTGCGCCCCGGCAACCGCTACCGCCTGCGCCTGGCCAAGACCTTCCGCTGGCGGGCACGCGGGCCGGTGATGGAGTATTTCCGCGAGCATGCGGTGCTGGACTACTTTGGCGGCAGCTTCGACCAGCCGGGGGAGACCATGCTCATGGTGCATGGCAACATCTCGCGCGCGCTGGCACCCAGCTTTGTGGACCGCATCCAGCGCCTGGCGCACGATTTTTCGCAGCAGCATCTGCAGGACCAGCGCCTGCTGCCCGAACAGCGCGAGGGCTACACCCTGGTGCTGGGCATGCGCAGCTGGGAGTTCACGGCCTTCACGGCCCTGCGCCGCTGAAGGGGCCTCTGCAAGGCGGACACGTAACCGCACTGTCCGTGCATTTGCCTACGCAGCTTCACACAGCTTTGCACAGCAGCGATCCCCGCTTGACGCAGCCCGCCGATGCTGGAGGCACTGCAAACCACGCGCAAGAGGAGTCGCTCATGTCCCACACCCCTGCCCTGACCACCCGCCTGCTGCTGGGCGCCGCCCTGGCGCTGACGGCGGCACTCGCCTCGGCCCAGCCGGTGTACCGCGCAGCCCCTGGCGCCCCACTGGTCGTGGAAGTGCGCCATGACGGCCGCCACATGCACCGTCCGCCCCCTCCGCCGCCCCGTTATGAACGCCATCGCCCCCGCGCCGGCCATGCCTGGGTGGGCGGCCACTGGCGCTGGCAGGGGCACCGCTATGTCTGGATTCCCGGTCACTGGGTCAAGGCCCCGCGCCACCACCGCCCGTACTACGGCCACCGCTGACATCCCGCGCTGATTCCCGCGCGGATATCCCACCCTGACAGCACAACGCCCCGTGAAGGGGCGTTGTGTCGTGGGGGAAGCTGCTTACACCAGCGGCTGGGTGAACACCGTCAGCTGGCCGCTCATGCCATGGACTTCCCGGCCGGAGATTTCCCCGGCGGTCACAAAGCCCACCAGCGGGATCGGGCCCAGCGCATGGCGGATCAGCTGCAGCTCGGCATCGGCTTCGTTGGTGGCCGCCGTGCCTCCGCGCAGGTGGCTGCGCACATAGATGGCGCCGCGCACCATGCGCGCCGGCGCGGGCACACCGGCCTGGGGCCAGGGGATGTCCGGCGCCAGCTCTTCCTGGATTTCGGCACAGGCGCGGCGCAGCTCGGACCAGGCCGCCGCACTGCTGCGTTCGCAGAACGCCACATGCATGCCCTTGTCCACCGTCTCGTCCAGCACGATGCCGCGGCGCAGCGGGTCCAGGCCCACGATCGGGCGCACGCGCGAACGCACATCGATGCTGCTGCCATGCGGCGTGTAGGTGTCCAGCGACAGCGCCAGCAGCGTGTTGCGCACGCGGCTGATGGCGGCCTGGGCATCCACTTCCAGCTGCACATCCAGGGTCTGCATCAGCACGTCCAGCGCTGGGCGGCCGTTCAGCCCCAGGATCACATGGTCGCGCGCCTCGGTGATCTCCATCGGCGGGGCAATGGGCTTGCAGCCCTGCACCACGCGCGAAAGGGTGTGCACCTGGTCGGAAAACGCCACGCCCGACAACCCGCCGGACAGCAGACCGGTGTCATGGGCCACCGGCAGCTTGCGGCTCCAGGCCAGCTGGATGCCGCAGCGCCGGTCGGAGCCGAAGCCCCCCATCATCTCGCCACTGGCGGTGTGCGATGCCAGCTCCAGCAGCAGCTCTTCCAGCTCGGGCATGCGCCCGTCGCCGTGCACCAGCACGCTGTGCACCTCGAAACCTTCCACCTCGACCCGGGCAATCGGCTGCAGGCCGGAAAACTGGCGGAAGTCCGCCGTGCCCAGCAGCGGCAGCATCACGGCCAGGGCCCCCTGCTCGCCGGCGTAGCGCATGTCGCCGCCCAGAATGGCCGGGGCCGCCATGCCGCTCCAGTGGCTGACTTCGGGCAGCTCCTTGGCGACGGCGGCCAGGATGTCTGCCGCATGTGCGGCATAGGGCGTGGTCAGATACATCAGGCCCAGGGCGGGCCAGGCTTGGCCCGATTGCATGGCCATTTGCGCCCGCAGTTGTGCCACCACCTGGGACAGCGCTTGCTGCCATTGGGCGTGGCTGGCATGGGCACAGGGAAAAAACGCCATGGAGTCCGTCCCTGTCCTTAGCGGCTGCGCTTGCGCGCGGGTGCGGCGGGCTTGGCCGCGGGTTGGGGCGCCGCGGTACGTGCCGCTTTGGGTGCGGCCTTTTTGGCCGCAGGCGCTTTCTTGGCTGCGGGGGCCTTCTTGGCCACAGGCGCCTTCTGCGCAGCGGCGTTGCGCGGGGTGGCCGCCGGCTTGGCGGCCTTCGCCGTGGCCTGGGCGGCGGCGCTGGAAGCGGCCTTCACCCCTTCGCTGGCCTGGCGCACCATGCTGCTGGCGGCGTTCATGGCCGCCTTGGTGAAATCGGTGGCCATGTGGGTGGCCTGGGCCATGGCCTGCTGCTGTGCCGGGTCCTGCAGCGCCGTGGCGGCGATCTGCTGGAACTGCTGCGACAGCGCACCCCACCACAGCATGGGGTCCCCCAGGCCGGCAGGTCCGGCGCCGGGCGGTGGCGCGGAGGCATCGGCCTGCGCCGCGCCGGGCTGCGCCGCAGCCTGGGCCTCGGAGGCGGCGGCCGGGTTCGGTGTGTCGGCCTCGGGGGCGTCGCTTTTGGCGGCCTTGGCCGCCGCCGACGACATGGGCCAGTCGGCATTGCCATTGGACGGTGCCGTGGCTGCCTTTTCCGCCTTGTCCGCCGCCTTGCCGGTGAAGGTCTTGGCCAGATCGGCCATGCTGACATTCATGCCCTGCAGGGTGCTGAGCGTCATCTTCTGCACTTCCAGCGCCTGCACCGTGGCCGCCAGCGCGCGGCTGTTCTGCTCCAGCCAGAACTGCACGGCCTTGAGCTCTTCAATGCGCTTGCTGATTTCCTCGATGCTGACCGTGGGCGCCACCCAGTGCGACAGCGGCGGCATGCCGGCCGAAGATTGCCCGGCCTTGCTCAGGTTTTGCAGAAAGTCGAAACCGGGGATGAATTTGCCGAAACCGAAGGGAGTGTGGTCGCTCATGGCCGTCCTCAGAAATGCTGGTCGTGGAGCACGGAGCGCCGCCGCGCGGCACACCGTCTTGTCCGGTACAGCTTACTCCAGCTCCCAGCACTCGGATAGCAACTGCCGCGCAGCGTTGCACAGGACCCACCGCTGCACGCCCAACGGTGCTCAGGCCAGCAGCAAAGTCCGCTCGGCGGCAGGCAGGACCCGGGTAGCGGGGACGGCCACACCGTCCAGCCGGAAGACCCGCACCGTGTCCACCAGCGCGCTGGCCTGCTGCTGCAACGCCAGGGCGGCGGCAGACGCCTGCTCCACCAGCGCGGCGTTCTTCTGGGTGGTGTCGTCCATCTGTGCGATCGCCTGGTGCAGCTGTCCCAGGCCAGCGCTCTGCGCCTGGCTGGACTGGGCAATGTCCTGGACCAGGGCCGCCATGTGCTGCACGCGGCCCTCGATCGTGGCCATGGTGCCGCCCGCCTGCGCCACCCGGGCCCGGCCCTGCTCCACCTCGTGGACGGAGTGCTGGATCAGTCCCTTGATTTCCTTGGCGGCCACGGCGCTGCGCTGGGCCAGCTCCCGCACTTCCGCCGCCACCACGGCAAAGCCCCGGCCCTGTGCGCCGGCGCGCGCAGCCTCCACCGCCGCATTGAGCGCCAGCAGATTGGTCTGGAAGGCGATGCCGTCGATCACCGCGGTGATGTCCACGATGCGCTGCGAGGCCCCCTGGATATGGCCCATGGCCTGGGCCACGGCGTCCACCTCGCTGCGCCCCTGCTGGGCGATCTGGGTGGCCGATGCGGCCAGCGCACTCGCCTGCTGGGCATGCTCGGCATTGCGCTGCACGGCTTCGTTCAGATCGTGCATGGAGGCCGTGGTCTGCTGCAAGGCGGCCGCCTGGCATTCGGTGCGCTGCGACAGATCCCGGTTGCCACTGCTGATTTCCTGGGACGCCAGTGCCATGGCATCGGTCCCCTGCCGCACCTCGCCCACGATGTGGCGCAGCCGCAGGTTCATTTGCTGCAGGGCCTGCAGCAGCTGTCCGGTCTCATGCCGCGCCGGGCTGGTAGGGATGTCCTGGCTCAGATCGCCGGCCGCCACATGCTGAGCCGCCTGCACGGCCTGGGCCAAGGGCCGCGCAATGGCACGCACCAGGGTCACGCCCGCCACGCCGGCCACCAGCAGGCCCAGGCACATGGCAGCCACCGACAGCCAGAACACCTGCTGGTAGCGCTGCTGCGTGGCACGGTAGAGGGCTTCGCCCCGCTGGCGCTGCAGCGCCATCAGCGCATCGAGCGCCGTCCGTGCCGGCAGGTAGCGCGGGGCCAGGGACTGGGTGTACAGCTCGGTCGCTCCCGGCAGATTCATGCTGCGCAGCGCGGCCACCGCCGGGCGCACCCCCTGCTGCAGAAATTCCTGCTGCGCTGCGGCAAACTGCTGGGCCAGTTCCTGCTCCCGCCCATCGCGCAGGGCCGAGGCAAACGCCTCCCAGGTGGAGGCGCTGTCCTTGAGCTGCGCCTCCAGCGCATCCATGTCGCTGTCGATCTGGATCGGATCGGCGATGGCCGAGACCACCCCGAACTTGCCCATGTCCAGTGATTTGGTCACCTGGGCCAGCTGCTGCATGGGCTGCAGCTGCTGCTCCACCAGCGACTGCAGGGCCAGTTTGCTGTCACGCAGGCTGTACAGGCCCAGGGCCCCGAGCACGGCCAGCAGCAGCGCCAGAAAGCCCATGGCGGCGGCCAGGCGGGACCGGAGAGAGAGGTGTTGGAACATGCATGTCACCCATCGAAAAGATAGACACCCCGCCCTCCGGACGGGCCACGGTCACACCGCCGGATCAGGCGGCGCGGCCTCCCAGGTACAGCTCGCGCACCTGCGGGTCGCTCATCAGCGAGTTGGCGGCCCCGGTCAGTGCCACCGTGCCCATGGACAGCACATAGGCCCGGTCGGACATGCGCAAGGCCTCCATGGCGTTCTGCTCCACCATCAGAATGGTCACGCCTTCCTTGTCGCGCACCTGCACGATGGCCTTGAACACCTCCTGCAGCATCTTCGGAGAGAGGCCGGCCGAGGGCTCGTCCAGCAGCAGCAGGCGGGGCCGCGGCATCAGCGCACGCGCCAGCGCCAGGATCTGCCGCTCACCGCCCGACATCGAGGACGCCGGTGCGTTGAACTTGCGCTCCAGCACCGGGTACAACGTGCACAGCTCCTGCATGCGCTGCTTGCAGTCGGCGTCCGACATGAAATGCCCGCCCACCTGCATGTTTTCGCGGATGGTCAGCGAACTGAACACGTTCTCCGTCTGCGGCACAAAGCCCAGACCCAGCTTCTGGATCTTCTGGTGCACCGGCATCTGGGACACATCCTGGCTCTCCAGCACGATGGAGCCCGAGCGCGGACGCAGAAAGCCGGCGATGGATTTCAGCAGCGTGGACTTGCCGCAGCCGTTGGGCCCCAGCAGCGTGACGATCTCGCCGCGCTGCACCTGCAGCGTCATGCCCTTGAGGATGTCCACTTCGGCGGTGTAGCCCGCCACCACATTGTCGATCTCGATCATGCGCCCTCCACTTCCGCACGGGGTTCGGTCTTGGGCGCATGGCCGCCACCCAGATAGGCCTGCAGCACGCGCTCGTTGGACGACAGCTCGTCCGGGCGACAGCTGGCCACGATATGGCCACGGTCCAGCACGATGCAGCGGGTGCAGACTTCGCGGATGAAGTGCATGTCGTGCTCCACGATCACCACCGTCATGCCTTTGTGGTTCAGGCGACGCAGCACCTGCACGATGTCGTTGCGCAGATTGGGGTGCACCCCTGCCGTGGGCTCGTCCAGCATCAGCAGGCGCGGGTCGCCCATGAGTGCGCAGACAATGCCCAGCAGCTTTTTCTGCCCGCCGGACAGGCCCGACGCCGGCAGGTCCTTGACATGGCTGAGCAGCAGCTCGTCGAGCAGCGCAGCCGCCTTGTCGCGTGCGGCCTTTTCGGCCGCCCGGGCACCCACGGTGTTCAGCAGCGTCTCCCAGAACCCATGGTGCTGGGTGGCCGCAGCCATGGCCACCTCCATCACCGACATCTTGGTGGGCATGGAAGGCAGCTGGAAGGTGCGGCCCAGGCCCGACTCGACGATGCGGTAGGCCGACAGCGCATCGATGCGCCGGCCTTCCAGCGTGATGCTGCCGCGGTCGATGCGCTCGAAACCCGTCACGGTGTTGAGCAAGGTGCTCTTGCCCGAACCATTGGGGCCCAGCAGGCCGACGATTTCACCGGCAGCGATGTCGAAACTGACATCCTCCAGCACCTTGTTGCCGCCAAAGGCCTTGGCCAGCGATTGAACTTGTAGCAGGGAACTCATGCGATCTTTCGCACCTTCTCGGGCACCAGGCCCTGGCTGCGCCACATCAGGCTGGCCAGCAAGATAAAACCAATCAGACCCAGACGCAGCGCGCCCGAGATGTCGGAGCTGAAGCCGAAATAGTCCTTGGCGAACGGCACCAGCGCATAGGCGCCTTGCACCACCACCACACCCACCAGCACCCCGGCGGTGTTGCCCAGACCGCCGATCATCAGCATGGTCCACAGCCAGAACGTTTCCGATGCCAGCATGTAGTCGGGACCGACAAAGCTCATGTAGTGCGCATACAGCGAGCCGGCCAGGGCCGTCAGTGCCGCACCGGACATGATGGCGCGCGACTTGAGCGAGCGCAGGTCATAGCCCATGCAGGCCGCCAGCTGCGGCTCTTCCCGCATCAGACGCAGTGCGCGGCCGAAGCGGCCGTTGCCGACACGGCGGCAGGCCAGTGCAAACACCAGCACCGCCAGCAGCACCAGCGCCAGGAAGGCGATGGCGTTCCAGGGACGGCCCAGGCCATCGAACAGCGAAGGAATGGCGCTGATGCCCTGCGCGCCCCCCGTCAGCCACACCTCGTTGGTGGCAGCGGTGCGCAGGATTTCCGCAATCGCCAGCGTGGCGATGCCCCAGTAGTCCGATGCCAGGTTGCGCCCCAGGCGGGCAATGCACCAGCCCAGCGCCATGGCCACGCACACCCCGATGGCGGCCCCCGAGAAGCCGCCCCAGCCCGACTGGATGGCGATGCCCGTGGCATAGGCGCCAATGCCGGCAAAGGCGATGTGGCCGAAGTTCAGCAGGCCCGAATAGCCGGCCTGCAGGTTCAGGCCCAGCGCCATCAGCGCATAGATACCGGCCACCGTGACCGAAGAAATCAGAAAATCAAACACGACGCACCTCCCGGTCGAACAGGCCATAGGGCTTGAACAGCAGCGCCAGCAGCAGAATCAGGAACGAGGCTGCGCTGATGTAGGCCACCGGCATGAACAGCGGATCCCCGCCCACCAGGCCGCCAAAATCGATATTCGTCACCGCGGTTTCCGTTGCGGCAATCAGCAGTGCGCCGGCCACGGCCCCCAGGGGGTTGCCCAGCCCGCCCAGGATGGCGGCGGCAAACACCGGCAGCAGCAGGTCGTAGCCCAGGTTGATGTGGGCACCGGTGGACAGGGCCAGCATGCTGCCGCCCAGACCGGCAATCGCCCCGCTGGCAAACGCCACGCCGCGGGTGATGCCCTCGGCATTCAGGCCGGAGGCCGCGGCCAGTGCCGGGTTGCTGGCCAGTGCCCGCATGGCGCGTCCGGTGCGGGTGAAGAACAGCAGCATCGCAAACAGCAGCAGCAACACCACGGTGGTGCCGACAAAGTACAGCTGCGTGGCGGTCACGCGGGCCTCACCGATCAGGATGGGCTCCGTCAGCGGCAGGTTGAACATGCGCGGAAACGAGCCCGCAAAACCTTGCATGAACGCCACCACCAGCATGGCCACGGCCAGCGAGCCGATCATGGCAATCGCGGGTCCGGCGCGCAGCAGGCGGCGGAACACCAGCAGGTGCAGACCCAGGGTCAGGGCCCCGGTCACGGCACAGGAAATGGCAATCGCCAGCACCAGGGGCACGCCGCTGGCATGCATGGCATAGGTTACGTACGCACCGAACATGGCGTACTGCACATGGGCGATGTTGGGAAATTTGACAAGCCCGTACACCATGCTCAGGCCCAGGGCGATCAGCGCCAGGTCCGAAGCACGCAGCAGCGTGTCCACCAGAAATTGAAGCATCTTGAGAATCCAGAGAGAAACAGTCCGCCGGCTCCGACGCATCAGAGCCGGCAGAGGGTTCAGACCATCAGCGGATCAGCGCGGCACTACCTTGCCGTCGTACTTGAGCTTGGCGTAGGGAGGGTCGATGCGCTGGCGCTCGGCATCGAACGCGATGGGACCGGTCACACCCACATAACCGCCCTTGCCCAGGTCCTTCAGCGCGGCCTGCACCTTGTCGGTGTCGGTGGACTTGGCCTTGTTCATGGCGGCGGCCGTCATCAGCACCGCGTCATAGGCGTAGCCGGTGTAGGAGGTCTTGGTGCCTTCCTTGTACTTGGCGTTGAAAGCGGCCTGGTAGGCCTTGCCGGCATCGCCGTAGACATTGCCCACTTCCATGCCCAGCTGGCCGTTGGCGATGTTGGCCGGCGTGTCGGACAGGCTCATGGACAGCAGGATGGCGTACCAGGGGCTCTTGCGCAGGCCCAGCTCGTAGGCTTCGCGGTTGAGCACCGCCGATTCCTGGCCGTAGGCCGTGTAGATATAGGCATCCGGCGCGGAGCGCGACACCTGCTGCAGTTCGCGGCGGTAGGTGGACTGGCCGGCGGTGTACAGCAGCTCGGTCACCACCTTGCCGCCCAGCTTTTCGAATTCCTGCTTGAAGCCGTGGGCCACGCCCTGGCCGTAGGCATTGTTGGGGGCGATCATCGCGACCTTGCGGTAGCCCAGCGCCCAGGTGTCGGCGGCCGAGAACTGGTTGCCCAGGTTTTCCAGACCGATCAGGTTGAAGGAGGAAGCACCCAGCTCGCGCACCTTGGTGCTGGTGCTGGCCACATTGATGTGGCCCACGCCTTCCTTGACCAGGTACTGCGCCATGGGCAGCGTGATGCCGGAAGAGTATTCGCCGATCACCACCGGCACCTTGTCCACGCTGGCCAGCTTGCGTGCGGCGTTCAACGCCGTGGTCGGGTTGCCGCCCGAGTCTTCCACGATCACGCCGAACTTCTTGCCCAGCACACCACCGTCGGCGTTGACCTTGTCCACCGCCAGCATCACTGCACGACGCACGTCTTCGCCCACGGTGGCGTTGGCGCCGGTCAGCGACAGCACGGCCCCCATGTTGACTGTTTCCTGGGCTTGCACCACAGGGGTGACCGACAGCGTGCCCAGCAGGGCCGTGGCTGCGTAAAAACTGCGCATTTTGAACGTCATGTTTACTCCTCCTTCAGATAAATGGCAGGCGAATATGCCCGACCTGGTTCGCATGGCATGTACCCCGCAAGACACATGCCACCTCAGCAATCTGCGCTCAGCGCTGCATGTGCGGATAGGCATGGCCCGTGGGGGGCAGATGCGTCTCCTTGACCGTGCGTGGTGACACCCAGCGCAGCAGGTTCCAGGCCGATCCAGCCTTGTCGTTCGTGCCGCTGCGGCGCGCACCGCCGAAGGGCTGCTGCCCCACCACGGCGCCCGTGGGCTTGTCGTTGATGTAGAAGTTGCCGGCGGCAAAACGCAAGACCTGGCCCAGCTGCGCCAGCACCTGGCGGTCGCGTGCAAACACGGCGCCCGTCAGCGCGTAGGGGCTGGTCTGGTCCACCAGCTGCACCACGGCATCCCACTGCCCGTCGTCGAAGACATAGACCGCCAGCACCGGGCCGAAGATTTCCTCGCGCATCAGCGCATGCTGCGGATCGCTGACCTGGATCACCGTGGGTGCCACAAAGAAGCCTTCGCTGTCATCCGCCGTGCCGCCGGCCACCAGCTGGCAGCGGCTGTCGGTCCGTGCGGCGTCGATGTAGCCCTTGATGCGCTGGAATGCCTTGCGGTCGATCACCGCGCCCATGAAGTTGCTGAAGTCGCGCACATCGCCCATGCGGATCTCGGACAGCATGGCCAGCATGCGCTCCTTGACCTGGGGCCACAGCGAGGACGGGATGTAGGCGCGCGAGGCGGCGCTGCACTTCTGCCCCTGGAACTCGAACGCACCGCGCACCAGGGCGGCGGCCAGTGCCGCGGCGTCGGCCGAGGGGTGGGCCAGCACAAAGTCCTTGCCGCCGGTCTCGCCCACCAGACGCGGATAGGCACGGTAATGCGGCAGATGCTGCGCCGTCTGCTGCCACAGGCTGTCGAACACCGCCGTGGAGCCAGTGAAGTGGATGCCTGCCAGATGCGGGCTGGACAGCACGGCGCCGCTCACCACCTGGGGATCGCCGGGCACGAAGTTGATCACGCCCGGCGGCAGACCGGCTTCTTCCAGCAGCTCCATGAACAGGTAATTGCTCAGCGATGCCGTGGCCGACGGCTTCCACACCACGGTATTGCCCATCAGCACCGGGGCCGTCGCCAGATTGCCGCCGATGGCCGTGAAGTTGAACGGGGTGATGGCATAGACAAAGCCTTCCAGCGGGCGGCAGTCCATGCGGTTGCGCACGCCGGGGCTGGACAGAGGCTGCTGCGCGGCCAGTTCCTGGGCGAACTGCACGTTGAAGCGCAGGAAGTCGATCAGCTCGCAGGCGGCATCGATTTCGGCCTGCTGCACCGTCTTGCTCTGGCCCAGCATGGTGGCGGCATTGAGCTTCTGGCGCCAGGGGCCGGCCAGCAGGTCGGCAGCCTTCAGAAACACTTCGCAGCGTGCATCCAGGCTCCACTGCGACCAGTCCCGCTGTGCCGCGCACGCGGCCTGCACCGCCTGCTCCACATCGGCGGGGGTGGCCTGGCTCAGGCGGGCCAGCCGGTGCTGGTGGGCATGGGGGCTGACGACCTCCACGGTGTCGCTGCGCTGCTGGTGGCGGCCGGCGATCACCAGCGGAAGGTCCACGCACTGGGCGTGCTGCTGTTCCAGCGCGGCCTGCAGCTGCGTGCGCTCGGCCGATCCCGGCAGGTACGACAACACCGGTTCATTGACGGCGATATGGCTGGAGTTGATACAAGACATAGAAAAAGTGATCCAAACAAAACAAGATTGGATCCAATTATGCAAACAAGTATCCATTGGCACAATACGCATCTGATAGGGTTGAACCCGAAAAAGCCAAAAATTCCCATGACACGCAACGCCAAAGCCCTGCACCAGACCATCCGCGATCAGCTCCGCTACGAAATCCTGAGCGGCGCATTGCCTGTTGGTCAGCCTTTGAAGCAGGATGCTCTTGCCACCCGCTTCCACGCCAGCCGCATTCCCGTGCGCGAGGCCCTGCGCCAGCTGGAGGCGGAGGGACTGGTCACTCACCAGCTGAACCGGGGGGCCGTGGTGGCCGGCATGAGCCTGCTGCAGATCTGCGACATGCTGGACATCCGCATTGCGCTGGAATGCCACGCCGCCAAGCTGGGCGTGCCGAACATGGTGGAACGCGACTTCCAGGCCATGGAGCAGATCCTGGCGGCCTATGACGCGGCCACCACGGCGCAGGAGTGGGGTGAATACAACAGACGCTTTCACCTGGCCCTGTCGGCAGCCTCCAACAACCGTCGGCTGCACCAGCTGATCGAAGAGTTCTGCCTGAACACCGACCGCTACACCCATGTGCTGATCTCCCAGGCCACGGGCAAGGAAGGCCCGCAGTCAGACCACTACAAGATCGTGGCCGCCTGCCGCCGCCATGACACCGCGACCGTGGTCCAGTACCTGGAAGAACACATCCAGTCCACCAAGCGCGAGCTGCTGGCCATGCAGCGCCCTACGGCCAACCAGCCGGTGCTGGCCAATCCTGCCGAACAGCAGGACCACTGAAACTGCGCACAAAGAAAAAGGGGCCTCAGCCCCTTTTTTTTTGTGTACCCCCACCCTGGCTGCAGCAATCCGCGCTGCCAAGGGGGCTCCCGTTCAATGCTGGTGCCCGCCGTGGCCGGCATGGCCCGCCGGCGCTGCCGCGGCGCCCTTGGGTGCCATGGCCTGCACCGGCACCTGCAGGCTCAGGCGCGAGACGGCGTCCTTGCCGTCCTTGAACACCAGGGTGATGGGCACTTGCGTGTCCTTGAGCAGCGGGGCTTTGAGCTGCTGCAGCATGATGTGGTAGCCGCCGGGCTTGAGCTCCACAGCCACACCCTGGGGCAGGTCCAGGCTGTCGATGGCGCGCATGCGCATCACATCGCCCTCCATCTTCATCTCGTGCACTTCGGCCACGGCGGCGGCCGGGGTTTCCACGCCGACCAGGCGCAGCGGCTCCTTGGCGGTCAGGCGCACAAAAGCGCCCGTGGCCTGCTGCCCCGGCACGCTGGCGCGGGCCCAGGCATTTTCCGCCGTCACATGGGCGGCATCGGCGTGGCTCCAGGCCAAGGAGGTGGTGGCCAGCAGGCCGGCGGCCAGGGCCACGCGGCGGGTCAAAGAGGTTGCAAACATTCAAAAGCTCCAAACAGGGAATGCAGGGTACGCTGCGGCAGCGTGGTGCGCGCGCGCCTGCAGACAAAAGTCACTGCGCCGCGGCCTGCCTTTCAGAGTGAGTGGCAGTGCACGCCACCCTGGCGGATGGCGGCAGCGCGGGTTGCGGTAATGGCTCAAGAATGCGGCGGCCCTCTGGCCGGCAGCGCGGCTGCGACGCGGTAGACCCAGGGAATGGAGCGCAGGCCCGCTGGCGGGGCCATGCCCGGCGCCAGCGCGGCGGGCTGGCCGGTAACGGGCGGTGGTGGCGCCAGCAGCGGCAGACACAGCGGGCAATCCAGGCCGTGCCCGGTGGCCGCGGCATCGTCACCCAGCAGCTGCGCTGCCGGGCTGGCCACCCAGTGCCGTGCACCGTCCAGGCCGCACAGCGGCTCCAGCGCGCCCGCCCCGGCCTGCGCCCGGGCCAGCGGCGACAGCGCAGCGCCCAAGGCCACACACAGCCATGCCGCCAGCACCCAACGGGTCCAGCGGTGCAGTGCATGAGGGGCAAGAGGGCGCATGGCGACATTGTAGGCAAGCCCCCCGGCGGGGCGACACGGGATCGCCCCAGCCGGTGCTTGCTGCGGCACCGGCAGCTGTGTCCCTGTGCCCCGCAGCAGCGGCGGACGCCCGGGCCTCGACTGGCCGCAGGAGGCGTATCGTCCCCCTGTGGTGGCTTAGCTGTCCACCTTCACCTTGGCTTCCTTGATAACGGCGGCCCATTTCGCCACTTCCGTCTTCTGGAATTCGGCAATCTGCGCCGGGCTCAGGGTGGAGGGTTCCATGCCCATGGTTTTCAGGCGGGCCTTCATGTCGGGCGTGGCAATGATCTTGGCCACTTCCTGGTGCAGCTTCTGCACGATGGCATCCGGTGTGCCGGAGGGGGCAAACAGTGCCTGCCAGGACGTGACCTCGAAATTGGCCAGGCTGCTGACACCCGACTCGGCAACGGTAGGCACGTCCTTCAGTGCCTCCAGGCGCTGCTTGGATGTCACGGCCAGCGCACGCAGCTTGCCGCTCTGGATGTGCGGGGCCGCCACCACCGTGGTGTCGAACATCATGTCCACCTGCCCGCCCATCACGTCCTGGATGGCCGGACCGCTGCCCTTGTAGGGCACGTGGGTGAACTTGACGCCGGACTTCCAGCCCAGCATCTCCAGCGCCAGATGCTGCGATGTGCCGGCACCGGCCGATGCGGACGACAGCCCACCCTGGCGTTTCTTGGCGGCTTCCAGCACGTCCTGCAGGCTCTTGTAGGGGCTGTTGGCGGCCACCACCAGCACCAGGGGGTTGGTGCCGATCAGGGTGATGGGGGTGAAAGACTTCACCGGGTCATAGCCCAGCTTGGGATACAGGCTGATGTTGATGGCGTGCGAGCTGATGGTGCCGCCCAGCAGCGTGTAGCCATCGGGTTGGGCCCGTGCCGCCAGCTCCGAACCGACGCTGCCGCCGGCACCGCCGCGGTTTTCCACGATCACCGTGGTGCCCAGCGCCGGGCCCAGCTGCTGGGCAATCAGGCGGCCCAGGGTGTCGGTGGTGCCACCGGTGGCAAACGGCACCATGTAGGTGATGTTCTTTGCGGCGGGCCAATTGCCCTGGGCCTTGACCGCAGCGGGCAGGCCCGCCAGCACCAGCGGGGCAGCGGCTGCCTTCAAAAGCTGTCGACGTTGCATGAGTTGTCTCCTTGGTAAAAATGCCGCCGGTGGATTCCGGCGTGCAGGGGTTCAGCGGAGCCCGAGCGCACTGCCCGGCCCCCTCTCGCTCTCAGGTCACAGGGGCCGGGTTGAACAGCACCAGCGCGTTGCTGAGCTTCCAGTGCTCGGCCCAGGTCTTCTTGCCGCTGGCGATCTCCAGCATCAGGTGGAACAGCTCCCAGCCCAGGCTCTCGATGGTCTCGCTGCCCTCGGCGATGCGCCCGGCATTCACGTCCATCAGGTCATGCCAGCGGCGCGCCAGATCGCTGCGCGTGGCGACCTTGATCACCGGGCAGGCGGCCAGTCCATAGGGCGTGCCGCGGCCGGTGGTGAAGATGTGCAGATTCATGCCGGCCGCCAGTTGCAAGGTGCCGCAGATGAAGTCGGAGGCCGGGGTCGCGGCATAGATCAGCCCTTTTTGCTGCAGCTTCTCGCCAGGAGCCAGCACCCCGCTGATGGGTGCGGAGCCCGACTTGACGATGGAGCCCATGGCCTTTTCCACGATGTTGGACAGGCCGCCCTTCTTGTTGCCGGGGGTCGTGTTGGCACTGCGGTCCGCCCGGCCGCGCGCCAGATAGGCGTCGTACCAGGCCATCTGGTCCACCATGGCCTGGGCCACGGCGGGGCTGCTGGCCCGTGCGGTCAGCTGGTCGATGCCGTCGCGCACTTCGGTCACTTCGGAAAACATCACGCTGGCACCGGCGCGCACCAGCAGGTCGGAGGCAAAGCCCACGGCCGGATTGGCCGTGACGCCGCTGAAGGCATCGCTGCCGCCGCACTGCACGCCCACCACCAGCTCGCTGGCCGGCACAGTCTCGCGGCGGCGCCGGTTGAGCCGCTGCAGGTGCACGTCGGCCTGGCGCACGATGCTGTCGATCATGCTCATGAAGCCGGTGTGCTCCTCCGCCTGCAGGCAGACCACATCCAGCACAGGCGCAGTCCCGGCCGCGGGCGCCGCGCCCGGGTGCGGCATGGGCCGCAGCGGTGCTTCGGCGGGCAGCAGGCGCTCGGGCTGCAGCTTCTCGCAGCCCAGGCTGACCACCATGATCTCGTCCCCGAAATTGGGGTTGCGGCTGATGTTGCGCAGGGTCCGGATCGGAATCACCGCATCCGGCGCATCGATGGCCACGCCGCAGCCATAGGTGTGTTCCAGCCCGACCACGTCATCGACCTGCGGATACCGGGGCAGCAGTTCCGCCTTGATGCGCTGCACCGCCACATCGACCACCCCCGCCACGCACTGCACCGTGGTGGTGATGGCCAGGATGTTGCGCGTCCCCACCGAACCATCGGCGTTGCGGTAGCCTTCAAAGGTGTAGCCCTCCAGCGGCGGCAACGGATCGGGCCGCACCGTGGCCATGGGCAGGCCTTCCAGCTCGGGGGCCTCCGGCATCTGCAGCACCTGCTCGTTCACCCAGCTGCCGCGCGGCAGATCCTGGCTGGCATAGCCGATGGTGACGTTATAGCGCCGCACCGCCGCGCCTTTGGCCAGGTCCACCAGCGCCACCTTGTGGCCCTGCGGCACCTTCTGCACCAGGGTCAGGCCGTCGTCAAACACCGTTCCCGCAGGCAAACCGCCGTCGTTCACGACAATCGCCACATTGTCTTGCGCATGCATGCGGATATAGAGAGCTTGCCCCATCAGAGTCTTTCCATTCACAAAGAAGAAGTGCGGCCTGACCGGCCTGCGTGTTCGCAGGCCCGGTGCTGCACGCCAGGGTCCGGTCCGTTACGGCCCTGCGGCACGCCGGATGGCGCGGCCATGTAGTACGTTGTCATACAACATAAAACGATTATCATCATGGCCATGCGCAGCCTGACATCGGAATTACCCCAAGCCCCCACCCCTTCGGTTCTGCCTGAGGGCGCCTCCCTGCGCAGCAAGGCAGGGCGCGGCAGCCGCAACCTGGCCAGCCTGTTGTCGGAGGAGTTCGGCCACAAGATCCGGCAGGGCCTGCTGCGCGAGGGCGACAAGCTGCCCACCGAGTCCGAGCTGGTGCGCAACTACGATGTCAGCCGCACCGTGGTCCGCGAAGCGCTGTCCAAGCTGCAGGCAGCGGGCCTGGTCGAAACCCGCCACGGCATCGGCACCTTTGTGCTGCCGGCCCAGCACAACCCGGGCCCCGTGCTCAGCGCCCACGAACTCAGCGAATCGGTCGACGTGCTGGCCGTGCTGGAGCTGCGCATCAGCCTGGAAACCGAGGCCGCAGGCCTGGCCGCACAACGCCGCCAGCCGCAGGACCTGGAGGCCATGCGCGCAGCGCTGCAGGCCTTCGAATACCATTTCGCCCAGGGCAACGACACGGTGGAGCATGACCTGGCCTTCCACCTGAGCATCACCCAGGCCACCGGCAACCGCTACTTCCGGGACATCTTGGAACACTTCGGCACCCTGCTGATTCCGCGCAACCGCATCACCTCCATCCACACCTCCCCGCGCGACCCCGACTACCTGCGCCGCGTGAACCGGGAGCACGAGGAAATCTTTTCCGCCATCGAGCGCCAGGATGCGGACTCGGCCCGCGCTGCCATGCGCATCCACCTGACCAATTCGCGCGAACGCCTGCGCCTGGCCCAACGTCTGAGCCAGGCCGCCAACCTGCCCTCCGACACCTGACCCGCAACCCACACCGGACGGAACACACCGCCCGCAGCCCCGCCTGCGTGCCCGCCTCGCGGCGCACCCGCTGATTCCGTGTTTCCCCTAGTACCAAACCACTTGGAAGCATCTCGCCTTGAGTTGTATGATGACTGACCACAAAAAAGGAGACAAGCACCATGGTCCGTCGCTCTCGCGTTCTGCGCTCACTGCTGGCACTGACAGCAGCCAGCCTGCTGGCAAGCCCTTTGCTGGCTGCCGATAACTGGCCCAGCAAGCCGATCCGGCTGGTGGTGCCCTACCCGCCAGGCGGCAGCTCCGACATCATTGCCCGCTCCATCGGCCAGCTGATTTCGCAGGAACTGAAGCAGACCGTGGTGATTGAAAACAAGCCCGGCGCCAACGGCAACCTGGGCGCGGAATTCGTCGCCCGTGCACAGCCCGATGGCTACACCTGGCTGCTCTGCGACCTGGGGGCCCTGGCCATTTCCCCGGCGGTCTACACCAAGCTCAGCTTCGACCCGTCCAAGGACCTGCGTGGCGCCGCCATGCTGGCCTACTCGCCCCACATGCTGGTCGTCCACCCCTCGGTGCAGGCCAGCAACCTGCAGGAGCTGGTCGCACTGTCCAAGAAGCAGGACCTGAATTTCGCCGTCACGGCCAACGGCAGCGCCCCCCATCTGGCAGGCGTGGAGCTGGCCCGCCTCACCGGCGCCAAATGGGTGTATGTGCCGTACAAGGGCGGCGTGCAATCGGTGCAGGACACCGTGGCCGGACAGACCCAGGTGCTGATGAACGGCATGCTCGCCACCTACCCGCATGTGCAAAGCGGCAAGCTCAAGCTGCTGGGCATTTCCAAGAGCACCCGCATGCCGCTGATTGCCGATGTGCCCACCCTGGCGGAACAAGGGGCACAGGGCTTTGCCTCCGGCACCTGGCAGGGCGTGGTCCTGCCGGCCAAGACGCCGGAAGCCGTGGTGCAGCGCGTAAACCAGGTGCTGCTGACCGCCATCCGCTCCCCTGAAGTCCGTGCCCGCCTGACCGGCCAGGGCGCCGAGGTGGTCACCATGACCCCCACCGAAACCGACAAGTTCTTCAACGCCGAGCGTGCCCGCTGGCGCACCGTGGTGCAAACCGCGCAACTGCAGCTCGATTGAGCTGCCAGATCTTTTTGTCTGCTTTTTCAAGGATGACCATGACTCCCCAAGACCTCAAAGACGTGATGAGCTCCGGCCTGCTGTCCTTCCCCGTGACGGACTTCGACGCCCAGGGCAACTTCAATGCCAAGGGCTATGCCGCACGTCTCGAGTGGCTGGCCCCTTACGGTGCCAGCGCACTGTTCGCCGCCGGCGGCACCGGTGAATACTTCTCGCTGTATGGCGAGGAATACGGCCAGATCATCAAGACCGCCGTGGACACCTGCCGCGGCAAGGTGCCCATCATTGCCGGCGCCGGCGGCCCGACCCGCACCGCCATCGCCCACGCCCAGGAAGCCGAACGACTGGGTGCCCACGGCATCCTGCTGCTGCCCCACTACCTGACCGAAGCTGGTCAGGAAGGCCTGATCGCCCATGTGGAACAGGTCTGCAAGAGCGTGAAGTTCGGCGTCATCGTCTACAACCGCGACCGCACCCGCTTCACGCCGGAATCGCTGGCCATCCTGGCCGAGCGCTGCCCCAACCTGGTGGGTTTCAAGGACGGCATGGGCAATATCGAAACCATGTCCTCCATCTTCATGGCGATGGGCGACCGCTTTGCCTACCTGGGCGGCCTGCCCACGGCCGAAGTCTATGCCGCCGCCTACAAGGCGCTGGGCACGCCGGTGTACTCCTCGGCCGTCTTCAACTTCATCCCCAAGACGGCGATGCAGTTCTACGAAGCCGTGCGCACCGACGACCAGGCCACGCAGCACAAGCTGCTCAAGGAATTCTTCATGCCCTACCTGAAGATCCGCAACCGCATGGAAGGCTACGGCGTCAGCATCATCAAGGCCGGCGCCAAGATCGTCGGCCATGACGCCGGCCCCGTGCGTGCGCCGCTGTCGGACCTCAAGCCCCATGAGATGGAAGAGCTCAAGGCCCTGATCGACAAGCTCGGTCCCCAATAAACCGGCCCCGGCGGCTGCGTGCAGCCGCCGGACCCAGGAGACAAAAACATGAAAAAAATACTGATTGCGCTGGGCTGCGCGCTCTCGCTCACCGCCCAGGCCTCCGGCAACTTCCCCGAAAAGCCCGTCAACGTCATCGTGCCCTTCCCCGCCGGCGGCTCCACCGACATGGTGGCCCGTGCCGTGGCCCTGAGCATGGGCGAACAGCTGGGCAAGCCCTTTGTGGTGGAAAACCGCCCCGGTGCCACCGGCACCATCGGTGCCGGCGCCGTCAAGCGCGCTCCGGCCGACGGCTACACCCTGCTCGTCGCCTCGCTGGGCCCGTTTGTGGTGACGCCCCACCTGATCAAGAACGTCCCCTACGACGCCACCAAGGATTTCGACTACATCACCATCCCGGTGCAGGCACCCAACGTCCTCGTCGCCAGCACATCGCAGAAGGCACGCACCGTGGCCGAGGTCATTGCCGCCCTCAAGGCCCAGCCCGGCAAGCTCAGCTTTGCCAGCTCCGGCAACGGCTCCTCCGACCACCTGTCGGCCGAGCTGTTCTGGCAGCAGACCGGCACCGAAGCCATGCACGTGCCCTACAAGGGCGGCGCTCCGGCCATCACCGACCTGCTGGGCGGCCAGGTGGACTTCTCGTTCCAGAACGTCAACGCGGTGCTGCCGCATCTGCGCAGCGGCAAGCTGCGCGCCATTGCCGTGACCGGAACCCAGCGCTCTCCGGTGCTGCCCGATGTGCCGACCCTGGCCGAGGCCGGCGTCAAAGGCGCCGAGGTGTATTCCTGGCAGGGCATGGCCGCTCCCAAGGGCCTGCCGACGGACGTGAAGGCCAAGCTGGCCAAGGCGGCCATCGCCGCCGTGCAGCAGCCCGAACTCCGCAAGCGCTTCATGGAACAGGGGCTCGAAATCGTGGGTAACACTCCCGAGGAGTTCACCCGCTTCCAAGCCCAGGAAAACGAGCGCTGGAAGCAGCTGATCCAAACCCGCAAGATCACCGCCGATTGAACGGCCAGATCGCGCGCAACACCACGGGGCGTCTTCTGGCCGCCCCTCCCTCCGTGGCAGTCCACCGTTGACCCGGCGATGCCAACCCACCTCAAGGATTCCCCGGCATGGCGCTCTCCCGACCACGCGTTCTCCAGTACGGCAAGATGCCGCTGCCCCAGCTTGACACCGAACTGGCCCAGCGCTACGACGTGCACATCCTGTCCCAGCAGGCCGATCCCGACCGTTTCCTGGCCGAGCACGGCGCGCAGTTCGAATATGCGGTCACCTCGGCCGCCATGGGCCTGCCCGCCCGCGTGGTCCACGCCCTGCCCAACCTCAAGTTCGTGAGCAGCTTCGGCGTGGGCTTCGACTCCCTGGACAAGGACGCCCTGCTGCAACGCGGCGCGCGCGTGGGCTACACCCCCGGCGTGCTGGACGATTGCGTGGCCGACCTGGCCTTTGCCCTGTTGCTGGATGCGACCCGCGGTCTCAGCGAATCCGACCGCTTCGTGCGCCGCGGTGACTGGAGCCAGGGCCGTTTCGGCATCCGCACGCGCGCCAGCGGCAAGCGCCTGGGCATCTTCGGCATGGGTCGCATCGGCTCCACCGTCGCGCGGCGTGCCTCGGGCTTCGACATGGAGGTGGCCTACCACAATCGCCGCCCGGTCGAAGGCTCGCCCCACCTGTACCTGCCCTCGCTGCTGGAGCTGGCACGCTGGGCCGACATCCTGGTCATCACCGCCGCCGGCGGCGAAGGCACGCGCCACCTGGTGAATGCCGAGGTGCTGGCCGCCCTGGGCCCGCAAGGCTTCCTGGTCAACGTGGCCCGCGGCAGCGTGGTGGACGAGGCCGCCCTGGCCGATGCCCTGGCCCACCAGCGCATCGCCGGCGCCGGACTGGATGTGTTCGAGGACGAGCCCCACCCCCTGCCCGCGCTGCTGGCCCTGGACAACGTGGTGCTGGCCCCGCACATCGCCAGCGGCACGCACGAAACCCGCCGCGCCATGGCAGACCTCGTGCTGCACAACCTGGACCAATTCATTGCCACAGGGCGCCCCGCAGCCGAGGTGCCCTGGTCCGCCGCACAGTGATGTCCTGCGGTCCCTTTTTTCCCTGCGTCTGTTGAAGAGCCCTCCATGTCCACTACCCCGACCATCACCGAGATCGAAGTCATTCCCGTCGCCGGCCGCGACGGCATGCTCATGAACCTCAGCGGCGCGCACGCGCCCTACTTCACCCGCAACATCGTGCTGGTGCACGACAGCGCAGGCCACACCGGGGTGGGCGAGGTCCCCGGCGGCGAAGGCATTCGCCAGGCGCTGGAGGACAGCAAGCAGGTGCTGATCGGCCGCTCCATCGGCCAGCACCTGCAGCTGCTGCAGGCGGTGCAGAAATCCCTGGAAGGCCGCGACACCGGTGGCCGCGGTCTGCAGACGTTCGACCTGCGCATCGGCGTGCACGCGGTCACGGCCATCGAATCCGCGCTGCTGGACCTGCTGGGCCAGCACCTGGGCGTGCCCGTCGCCGCCCTGCTGGGCGAAGGCCAGCAACGCGACCGCGTGGAAATGCTGGGCTACCTGTTCTTTGTGGGCCCCAGCGACCAAACCGACCTGCCCTATGTGAAACCCGGCGAAGACACGCTGGGCACGGACAGCTGGACCCAGGTGCGCCACATGACGGCGATGACCCCCGAGGCCATCGTGCGCCAGGCCGAAGCCGCCCATGCGCGCTATGGCTTCAACGATTTCAAGCTCAAGGGCGGCGTGCTGGCCGGCGAGCAGGAGGTCGAGGCCGTGACCGCGCTGGCCCGGCGTTTCCCCGAAGCCCGCGTCACCCTGGACCCCAACGGCGGCTGGCTGCTCAAGGATGCCATCCGCCTGATGCGCGACATGCACGGCGTGCTGGCCTATGCCGAAGACCCCTGCGGCGCCGAAGGCGGCTTCTCGGGCCGTGAAGTCATGGCCGAATTCCGCCGCGCCACCGGCCTGCCCACGGCCACCAACATGGTCGCCACCGACTGGCGCCAGATGGTGCACGCCCTGTCGCTGCAGTCCGTGGACATCCCGCTGGCCGACCCCCATTTCTGGACCATGGCCGGCTCCGTGCGCGTGGGCCAGACCTGCCGCGACTGGGGCCTGACCTGGGGCTCGCACTCCAACAACCACTTCGACATCTCGCTGGCCATGTTCACCCACGTGGCCGCGGCCGTGCCCGGCAAGGTCACGGCCATCGACACGCACTGGATCTGGCAGGACGGCCAGTACCTCACGCAGAACCCGCTGCAGATCCGGGGCGGCTTCGTCGAAGTGCCCCAGACCCCGGGTCTGGGCGTGACCGTGGACCGCGCCGCCCTGCAGCGCGCCAACGCCCTGTATCTGCAGCACGGCCTGGGTGCACGCGACGACGCCATCGCCATGCAGTACCTGATCCCCGGCTGGAAGTTCGACAACAAGCGGCCCTGCATGGTGCGTTAAGCCCCACCTGGACCGCGCCAGTGGCTACCGCTCTGCCCTTTGCCTCTTTTTCTTACGGAGAACTCCATGTCCCGCTACGACAACCTCATCAACGGCCAATGGACGGCCGCCGCCACCTACAGCCCCAACACCAACCCCAGCGACCTGTCCGATGTGGTCGGTGACTACGCCCAGGGCGATGCGCAGGACGTGCAGGCCGCCGTGGCCGCCGCCGTGGCCGCCTTCCCGGCCTGGTCCACCTCGGGCATCCAGGCCCGCTCCGACGCCCTGGACAAGATCGGCAGCGAAATCCTGGCACGCAAGGAAGAGCTGGGCGAGCTGCTGGCCCGCGAAGAAGGCAAGACCCGCCCCGAAGCCATTGGCGAAGTGGGCCGCGCCGGCCAGATCTTCAAGTTCTTTGCCGGCGAATGCCTGCGCCTGTCCGGCGAGACCGTGCCGTCGGTGCGCCCCGGCATCGGCGTGGAGATCACGCGCGAGCCCATCGGTGTGGTCGGCCTGATCACCCCCTGGAACTTCCCCATCGCCATCCCCGCCTGGAAGATCGCCCCGGCCCTGGCCTTCGGCAACTGCGTGGTGCTGAAGCCTGCCGATCTGGTGCCCGGCAGCGCCTGGGCCCTGGCCGACATCATCCACCGCAGCGGCATCCCGGCCGGCGTGTTCAACCTGGTCATGGGCCGCGGCCGCGTGATCGGTGAGGCCCTGGTCAACCACCCCGGCGTGGCGGCCATCAGCTTCACCGGTTCGGTGGGCGTGGGCCGCGGCATTGCCGAAGCCTGTGTGAAGAGCGGCAAGAAGGTGCAGCTGGAAATGGGCGGCAAGAACCCCCAGATCGTGCTGGACGACGCCGACCTGAACCAGGCCGTGGAACTGTCGGCCCAAAGCGGCTTCTACTCCACCGGTCAGCGCTGCACGGCCTCCAGCCGCCTGATCGTGACCGACAAGATCTACCCCGCCTTCATCGAGGCCCTGCAGGCACGCATGGCCAAGATCAAGGTCGGCGACGCGCGCGCCGCCGGCACCGACATGGGCCCGGTGGTCAGCCAGGCCCAGCTGGAGCAGGATCTGTCGTACGTGGAAATCGCCAAGGCGGAAGGCGCGCGCCTGGCGGCCGGCGGCAGCCGCGTGGCCTGCCACACGGGCAGCGGCAAGGACGGCTTCTACATGGCGCCCACGCTGTTCGTGGACACCGAGGCCGGCATGCGCATCAACCGCGAGGAGGTCTTTGGCCCGGTGGCCAGCGTGATCCGCGTCAAGGACTACGACGAAGCCCTGGCCGTGTCCAACGACACGCCGTTCGGCCTGTCGGCCGGCATTGCCACCACCAGCCTGAAGTACGCCACCCACTTCAAGCGCCACAGCCAGGCCGGCATGGTGATGGTCAACCTGCCCACGGCCGGTGTCGACTACCACGTGCCGTTTGGCGGCCGCAAGGGCTCGAGCTACGGCCCACGTGAACAGGGCCGCTACGCCCAGGAGTTCTACACCACGGTCAAGACCGCCTACACGCTGGCCTGACCCGCCGCCGCCCGGCGCACCCTGCATGCTCCTCTACGGGTGTGCGGGGCGTGCGGGGCATGCCGGACGCTCGCCGCAGCAGGGCCTGCCGCCCTGCGCCCAGTGGTGCAGCACCTGTATGGACTAAAGCCCGTTGACACCGGCATGACAAGATCTGCCCGGCAGGCACGGCCGGGGGTGCTATCTTCTGCCCACTATGCAAAGCCTGTTTCACCTTGCCTACCATGTGACCGACCTGGACGCCGCGCGCCGCTTTTACGGCGGCGTGCTCGGCTGCCGCGAAGGCCGCAGCACCGACACCTGGGTCGATTTCGACTTCTTTGGCCACCAGATCTCGCTGCACCTGGGCCAGCCTTTTGCGGTGGCCAACACCGGCAAGGTCGGCAACCACATGGTGCCTATGCCCCACCTGGGCGTGATCCTGCTCAAGCCGGAATGGCTGGCCCTGGCCGAGCGCCTGAAGGCTGCCGGCACGCAGTTTGTGCTGGAACCCCAGGTGCGCTTCGAAGGCGAACCCGGCGAGCAGTGGACCATGTTCTTCTACGACCCCAGCGGCAACCCCATCGAAGTCAAAGGCTTCACCAGCTGGGACGCGGTCTACGCCCACTGACCCCGCGGCGGCCTGCGGGCGCCCTGCCGCGCCTCCCCGGCGGACAGCAGGCGGCACATGCCTGCAACCGCCTTGCACTCACGCCGCCGGCGGAGCACCCAGAAACCGCAGCAAGCCGCTGCTGCGCTGGGTGGGGCTGGCAATGGCCGATGCCAGCAGCCCCGGCCCTTCAGACCACAGCGAAAACGCCTGGCGCGCGCGTGTGATGCCGGTGTAGACCAGCTCGCGGTTCAGCACATGGCCGCCCTGCGCGGCCAGCACCAGAGCGATGTGTTCGAACTCCGAGCCCTGACTTTTGTGCACCGTCATCGCAAACGCCGTCTCCACCTGCGCCAGCCGCGCGGTGCTGACGGCATGCAATTGCTCGCCTTGCGCGAAGTAGACGCGCAAGCGCGAAGAATCGGCCCAGCTGGGCAGCGCCATGCCGATGTCGCCGTTGGACACGCCCAGCTGCGCGTCATTGCGCGTCACCATCACCGGGCGGCCCAGGTACCACTCGCCATCCTTGCGCAGCAGGCCCTGCCGCTCCAGCACCTGCTCCACGGCACGGTTCAGCCCGGCCACGCCCCAATCGCCCTCGCGCACCGCACACAACAGGCGAAAGCGGTCGAATGCCGCCAGCACCGAACGCACCCAGTCCTGGTGCGCGGCCTCGCTGTCCCAGCGCACGGCACGCCCGGCCTGCAGCTGCCGGGCGTAGGCGGCATAGCCGGCCTGCGTACCCCGGCCCTGCACCGCCATGGCGGCAATGGCCGTGGCCGGACCGCCCTGGTGGGCCCACAGCGCACCGTCCTGCCCGCTGCGGGTCTGCTCCAGCAGCAACTGCTGCGCCTGCGCCGCATCGCCCGCATTGACGGCCTGCGCCAGTTGGCCGATGGGCCCGCCAAAACGCCGGCTTTCGCGCAGCATGACGGTGTGCTGGGCCAAGGGCATGGCGGCCTGCGCCGTGGTGAAGGCGGGCGCCATGGTCTGCCCCGCCACGCGCTGCGCGTAGGCCACGGTGTCGGGCAGGTAGCCGCCCTGCTGCGCGCCACGGCACAGGTCTCCCAGCACGGCGCCGGCCTCCACCGAGGCCAGCTGGTCCTTGTCGCCCAGCAGCACCAGCCGCGCGGTGGGCGGCAGCGCCTGCAGCACCGCCGCCATCATTTCCAGGTGCACCATGGACGCCTCATCGACGATGAGCACGTCCACATCCAGCGGGTGGCCTGCATGGTGGCGGAAATGCCGCGTGTCCGGCCGTGCGCCCAGCAGCGCGTGCAAGGTCCGGGCGGCGCCCATGCGCTGCACCAGCGTCTTCAGATCCAGTCCGGGCTGCACCGCATCGTGCAACTGCAGCAGTGCCGCATCGATGGACTGCTTGAGCCGCGCTGCCGCCTTGCCCGTGGGCGCCGCCAGCGCCACGCGCAGCTGCTGCGCATCGGGCGCCGTGGCAAACAGCAGCGCCAGCAGGCGCGCGGCGGTATAGGTCTTGCCCGTGCCCGGCCCCCCGGTGATGACCGACAGCCGCCCGCGCAGCGCCAGCGCACAGGCCAGTTTCTGCCAGTCCAGGGGGGCCTGCGGCTGTGGCGGCCCGAACAGCCGGTCCAGCCAGTGGCGCACAGCCGTGTCGTCCACGGCCTGGGCCTCCACCGCCGTGCGGCGGGCCAGGTGCTCGGCCACAGTGCGTTCGTAATCCCAGTAGCGGCGCAGATACAGCAGCGGTTCGGCGCCCGGCAGCAGCACCAGGGGCTGGCCGGCATCGGCGTCGCGCCCCACCACACGCACCACCGGGCTGCGCGCCAGTGCGGCCAGCCACGGCGCCACATCGGAGGGCAGCTGGGTCCACAGCGCCTGCTGCGCTGCCAATGCCTCGGCCGGCCAGGCCAGCACGCTGTTGGGCGCCTGCACCAGCGCCTGCAGCGGCAGGCAGCTGTGGCCGCGCCCTTCCATCTGCGCCAGCACAGCGGCCGCCACCAGCAAGGCCGGCTCGGCCGCCGCATCCTGGCTGTGCACAAAACGGGCCAGGGCCGTATCCAGCCGGCGCAGCAGGCCGGCATCGCTGAAACGGTCCAGCACCGTCAGGCTGTCGGCCACACTCAGTTCCGGCGCCGCAAACAGGTCCAGGGTCTGCACATCGCGCACGCGTTTGGCCTTCATGGCTGCACCTCCTCGCCCAGCTGGGCGTCCAGCGCATCCAGCAGGCGCAGCAGATCCGGGGACTGCGGCAGCACCTGCATGCCTTGTGTCACACCATCGATGCCGCGCAAAAAGTAATACAGCGCCCCGCCCAGCTGCTGCGCCGGCACATAGGCATCGCCCAGGCGGCTGCGCAGCAAGCGGTGCAGGGCCAGCAGGTAGAGGGCGGCCTGCACGTCATAGCGGTGCTCCAGCATGGCCTGCGCCAGGGCCTCGGCGCTGTAGGCACGGGCGTCCGCCCCCAGGTGGTTGGTTTTGTAGTCCAGCACCCAGTAGCGGCCCGCATGGCAGAACACCAGGTCGGCAAAGCCCATCAGCATGCCGTGCAGCTCCCGCTGCGGCAGCGCCGGGCGATCCATCCCGGGCAGGATGAACTGGCGGCACAGGGCGTCGATGCGTGGCGCCGACAGCTGCTGCACGGGCAGCCAGAACTCCATCTCGGCCAGCACCGCCCCCTCCTGGCCCAGCTGCGCCAGGCTGACCGGCAGCGGCACCAGCGGCTGGTGGACCACGGCACGCAGCCAGCGCAGCACATCCAGCCCCTGGTCCTTGCGGCCGGCGCGTTCACAGCGGCGCAGCAGCCGGGCTTCCAAATCGTCTGGCGCAGCGCCCTCGTCAGGTGGCGCTGGCGGCAGGGCAAAACCTTCGCCGGCCAGCCATTCCAGCTGGTCGTGCAGAAAATTCCCCACCACCGGGCCGCGCATGAAGCGGTGCCATACGGCAGCGGTCCCGGTGTCGGCGGAAGGCAAAGGCAGCCCCTCCAGCCCCAGGTCAGGCTGCGGTGGCGCGGCATCGCCGACCGTGGATGGCACTTCGTCATCGGCCGGGTGCAGCGCCACCACCGGCAGCACCGGCACGCTGGCGGCTGCCATGGCACGGGTCAGCGCCGAAAAGCTGCCAATGCCCCAGCGGCGGTCGAATTCCGCCGCATACGGCTGCGCCGGGCGCAAGGCCGGCGCAGCGGCCGGGGGCTGCCAGCGCTGCACCGCCGGCAGCTCGGCCGGAGCATCCACCACGCGGATCTCCGGGCAGCCCTGCGCCAGGGCCTGCAGCTGGGCCCGCCAGCCTTGCACGGAATGCACGGCATCGCCCGCCAGCACATAGCCGGCCGCACCCTGTTCGTTGACGCAGGCCTTGCCATTGCCGCGTTTCATCGGCGCCATGCCCATCCACAGTGCATGGCGTGGCCGGGTCAGCGCCACGTACAGCAGGCGCAGGTCTTCGCGCAGGCGCTCCTTGTCGGCCTGGGCCAGCTGGGCGCTGTCAAAGTCCAGCACCAATTCCCGCGCCGGCCCGGCTTCGCCCTGGACCGGCAGCGACAGATAGGCCGTGCCCCGCTTTTCCACCGCCCGGAAGCTGCCTGCGAACGGCAGGCAGACCACGGGATACTCCAGCCCCTTGCTCTTGTGCACGGTCACCACCTTGACCAGATCGGCATCGCTTTCCAGCCGCACGATCTGCGCCTCACCGCCGCCGCCCGGGCTGTCGACCTCGGTGGCCAGCCAGCGGATCAGGGCCTGCTCGCCTTCCAACTGGGCGCTGGCCGTCTGCAGCAGCTCGGCCAGGTGCAGGTAGTTGGTCAGCCGCCGCTCGCCCCCGATGCTGGCCAGCCAGCGGGCCGGCAGCTGGAAGCGGTACAGCGTCTGCCGCAGCATGGCCAGCACCCCTTGGCGCAGCCAGATGCCATGTAGCTCCTTGAGCTGTTCGCTGTGGGCGTCGAAAGCCTCTTCATCGGCGGCCAGCTGGGCCAGGGCTTCCAGCGACCAGCCCATCAGCCGGGTGGCCAGGCCCGCGCGCACGGCCAGGGCATCCAGCGGTGCGGCCACGGCACGCAGCCAGTACAGCAGGTCCTGTGCCTCGTCGCTGGCGAACACCGAGTCCTGGTCCGACAGATAGACCGAGGCCACGGCGCGCTGCGCCAGCGCGCGGCGCACGGCCGCCGCCTCTTTGCCGGTGCGCACCAGCACCGCGATATCGGCCGGGCGCAGGCGCTGCAAAGGCTGACCGCCCTCGGCATAGCCGGTGGAGGCATCCATCAGCCAGCGCACGATCTGGTCGGCGCAATGCACGGCAAAACGCCGGCGGATGGCATCGCTGCTCAGCGGCTCCGCGCTGACCTCGCCATCCCAGACCACGGTCAGCGCGGGCATCGGGGCATTGCCTTGCATCAGCACCTCGCGCCGGCCCTGGGCGGCCACCGGCTCGAACGGCAAGGGGTTCTGGGTGCTGCTGGTGCGGAACATGAAAGCACCTTCGCCCGGGCGCTGCTCCGCACCGGCAAACCAATGGTTGACGGCCCGCACCAGCGCCTGGGTGGAACGGTAGTTGGTGCCCAGCACATAGTGCCGCCCGGCCGTGGCCTGCCGCGCCTGCAGGTAGCTGTAGATGTCGGCACCGCGAAAGCCGTAGATGGACTGCTTGGGATCGCCAATCAGCAGCAGTGCACTGTCTGCGCTGTTGTCCCGGGTGCGGTAGATCTGGTCGAACAGCCGGTACTGCAGCGGCGAGGTGTCCTGGAACTCGTCGATCAACGCCACCGGGTACTGGGCCTGGATGCTGGCACGCAAGGCAGGCCCGTTGTCGCCGGCCAGTGCCGTGTCCAGGCGCTGCAGCATGTCGGCAAAGCCGAAGGTGCCGGCCTGCTGCTTGAGCCATTGCAGGCGCTGCTGCACCTGGGCCGCCGCATGCAGGCGCAAGCTGCTGCGCAGGCTGGGCAGCTGCGCCAGGGCCTGCAGCACCTCGGCCAGTTCCTGCGATGACGGCGGCAGATCCACCGGCGCATCGCCCTTGCGCGCCTCCTCCAGACCGGCGGGCACCAGCCGGGTGGCCCCGGTTTTCAGCTGCGCCGCCAGATCCGGGTGGGGCGCTGCGGCCCACAGGCGCACCGTCTGCAGCCAGCCCTTGTAGTTGGAAGGCTTGAGCTTCAGCCCGTTCCAGGCGGCTTTGTGGTGGGCCAGCTGGCCGTCCAGCCAGTCTTCCAGATCCTGTGCCTTTTGCTCCCAGCCGGCGGCCAGGGTCTGCAAGGTCTGTGTCTGCTGCGCCTGGGCAGCGGCAATGCAGGCCGCCAGCGTGCCCGCCCCGGCCGCCGGTGGCACGGGCTCGCGCAGCAAGGCCTGCATATCGGCCACCAGTGCGCCCACATGGGGCCACACGGCCAGGGCCTGTTCCAGCAGCTCGCCCGACAGCGGGTAGCACTGCTGGCGCCAGTAGTCCTGGGCGGCTTCGATCTGGCGCTGGCTTTCATCCGGCTCCAGCACTTCATCGAACAGATTGCCGCTGTCGAACGCGTGTTCGCGCAGCATGCGCTGGCACCAGGCATCGATGGTGTGGATGGCCGCGTCATCCATGCACTGCGCCGCCATGTCCAGCCGCCAGGCCGCCTGCTCGCGCACGACCCCTAACGGGTAGGCATCACGCAGCTCCCGCAGGAACTGGTCGTGCGCCGCCGGTTCGGCCTCGCCGCGGAAGCACTGCACGGCCTGGATCAGACGCGCCCGGATGCGGTCCGACAGCTCGCGCGTGGCCGCCCGGGTGAAGGTCATCACCAGAATGTCGGGCGGCATCAGCGGCCGCACAAAGCCCTGCTCTCCGCCATGGCCCAGCACCAGGCGCAGGTACAGCGCGGCAATGGTCCAGGTCTTGCCGGTGCCGGCGCTGGCCTCGATCAGGCGCGATCCCCACAGCGGAAAGCGGATGGCGTCCAGCACATGGCCGGTGGACGTGGAAGATATGTTCACGTTGCTCATGCGGACGGCTCCCCAGCGTGCACGCCATGCGTGAACCCATCAACCCACAGGCCGGTGCTGCTCCAGTCCAGCAGCGGCCCATAGGCGGCCAGCGCCAGGGTCTCCAGCGCCCCGCTGGCCAGCAGCTCGTCCCAGCCTGGGTAGCAGCGCGCCCAGCTCGGGTCCTGGCATTCGCCATCCAGCACATGGCTGCCGGCATAGGCCTGCTCGGCCGCCTGCAGATCGCCGGCGGCCACCGCCATGGCGGTGCGCAGGGGCAAGGGCAGCGGTGCACTCTGGCCTTGCAGCCACAGCTGCATCAGCTGCTGCAGCTGGTCCTGGGCGTCGGCCTGGGCCATGGGCAGCGCCCACAGCACCGTGTCGCGGGCCACCACACAGCCCAGCGCCGGGCTGCCCGTGGCCGACAGCGCCAGACTGCGCACATAAAAGCCCAGCAGCTTGTCGGGCCGCACCGCCCCTTCTTTGTCCAGCAGCGTGCGCGGATCCATGGCAAACCAGGCCTGGTCGAAATGCCCGCCCCGTTCGCCGTCCCCGATGGGAATGGCATCGGGCCGTTGCCGCAGGCCGTCCAGCCAGTCGTCCAGCACCACCTCGCCTTCGCGCAGCAGCACCCGTTGCCGGGGCGCGGTCTGCGGCCAGTCCTGCATCAAAGCCTGCCAGCAGCGCAGCGAGGGGATGACCTGCTGCTGCAGGGCCTCGGCCTCGCGCGCGCCCAGCCCCGCCAGCGGCAGGCGACCGGCACGCGCCAGCCGCTGCACCTGCAGGGCCACCTGCTGCGGCACATCCACCGGTGCAGCACCGGCCATCAAGGCCACCACATCCTGCTGCAGCTGCTGCACCAGCTGGTAGGCGGTCAGGCCATCCACCTGGAACAGCTCGTCGTCCACCACCACCTCGTCTTCCTGCTCAAAGCGCACCAGCAACCGGTGGCGCAGAAACGCCCGGGCGGGATGGCGCAGAAAGTCCGCCAGGCGCGCCAGATTCAAGGGCACGTCCGGGTCCAGTTCCAGTGGCGGCATGCCGGGTGCCGTGGCGGCACTGTCCGCGGCATGGGCCGCATGCCATTCCCGGGCATAGGTGTGCAGCGGCGAGCCATCCTCGAAATAGCGGCGACTGAAAGGCTGCAACGGGTGTTGCCGGGTGCGCTGCGCCAGCAAATCCCCTTCCGCCGCGGCATCGCCCTGCCAGCCCTGTGCCAGGTAGTCCCGCAGCTGGGACACCAGCACCGACGGCGGCTGCTCGCTGTTGTCGCGCACATGGCGCCCGGCCCAGCTGATGTACAGCATGCGGCGCGCGGACAGCAGTGCATCCAGCATCAGCTGGCGGTCGTCATCGCGCCGGGCGCGGTCGCCCGGGCGTTGCTGCTGGGGCTGGGCCATCAGGTCGAAATCGGACCGGCTGGCGCGGCGCGGATAGTCGCCGTCGTTCATGCCCAGCAGGCACACCACCTCGAACGGGATGGCGCGCATGGGCATCAGCGTGCAGAAGGTGACGCCACCGGCGCGGAAACGCTGCTCCAGCGCCGGCTCGGACAGCGCCTGCAACCAGGCCTCCTGCGCCACCACCAGCGGCAGGTCGGCCTCGAATCCGGCCTGCTCGCACGCGGTCTGCCAGCGCACCAGGGCCTGGTCCAGCGCGGCCAGCAAGGCCTGGTCTTCATCGCTGTGGCTGCGGAAGAAGTCCTCCAGCAGCATGCGAAAGCGCTGGGCCCACACCGCCGGCGCGGCGGGTTGCTGCGCCGTCTGCCACCATTGCAGCATGCGCTGCAGCAGGCTGGCCAGGCTGCCGGCCAGCTCGGCGCTCAGCCCCCCCACTTCATCGTAGGGTTCGATCCCGGAGAATGCCTGGGCCGGTACATCCACGGCCCCGCCACTGGCGTAACCCAGCAGCATGCGCTGCAGGCCGAACCAGGCACTGTTGGGGTCTCCGCAGGCCTGCAGCCCCAGCTGGGCACGCTGGGCATGGTTCAGCCCCCAGCGGATGCCCGCCCCGGCCATCCACTGCGTGAGCTGGGGCAGTGCATCGGCCGCCAGCCCCATGCGATCGGCCACGGCCGGCACATCCAGCAGGTCGCACAGCTCGCTCAGGCGGCAACGCTGCTGCGGCAGGTGCAGCAGCCATTGCAGGGCCGTGACCAGCGGGCTGCTGGCGCGTGCCCCCACATCGGCAATGTCGAACGGGATATGGCGCGCATCGTGGCGGCCGTACTGGCCGAACACGGCGCGCACCGCCGGCGCGGCCTCTTCAATCGACGGCAGCATGACCACCACATCGCGCGGTGCCAGCGCGGCCTGGCCTGCACCCGGCGGCTGGGCCAGCAGCTGCAGCAACTGGTCGTGCAGCACCTCCAGCTCCCGCACCAGGCCGTGCGCGGTGTGAAACACGATGGAACGGTCGCTGGCCGCAATCGCCAGCGGCGGGTGCTCCGCCAGCGGCACCAGGTCGCGGATGCGCTGCTGCACCTGGGTCAGCAACGGTGCCTGGGCCAGGTCCTGGGCGTCGGCTTCGTCGTACACATCCACCCGCGGCCAGTTCCATTGGGCGGCGGTGCTGCTGGTGGTGTCGAAGGCATCCAGCTGGCGCACATAGTCCCGGCTTTGCCGGGCCCACGCGGCCAGCAGCGGGTGGGCATGGGCGTGCATGGCTTCCAGCGGGATCTGCGCCAGATCGCGCCCGTCCTTGTGCGCATGGCGGCGGCGTTCCTGGCGCAGCAGCTCGCGCCCGTCGATGGCATCGGCCCAGTGAAAACGGCAGGGATTGGGCACCGCAATCAGCACCTGGCTGTGCTGCGCAATCCCGCTCAGAAACTGCATCAGCGACAGCGGCATCTGGCCCATGCCGAACACCACCACGCGGCGCGCCAGCGGACTCACCGGCGGCTGACCGGATTGCAATGCGCCCAGCACCCGCGCCAGCAGCGCCGGGCGGGTGGCGGCACGTTCATGCGGCTCCAGCTCTGCCAGCACCGCACGCCACAGCGCCGGCTGCCACTGCTGCACGGCGGGCACGGGCACATCCGGGCGGCCCGGGTTGCGCAGCACATCCTGCCCTGCCGCCCAGGCCTCCAGCCAGTCGGCACGGTAGATCTGGTACTGGTCGTACAGGTCGGCCAGGCGCTCGGCGAGCTGCAGCAGGCGCTGGGGTTCGCCGGGGCGCAGAAAATTGGCAATGGGGGCGAATTCCGGCAGCGCCAGGCATTGGGGCAGCAGGCGCATCAGCCGCCAGGTCATCGGCGTCTTGTCCAGTGGCGATTCACGGGGCACCGCATCCTTGCCCAGTATCTGGCGGTAGCTGCGCCAGACAAAGCGCGCCGGCAGCTCGACCCGCGCGGCGGCACAGACTCCCAGCGTGTCGGCCATGCGCATCTTGAACCACTCGGCCATGCCATTGCTTTGCACCAGCACGGTCTCGGGCTCCAGCGCCTGCAGCGGGTGCGCCGCCAGCCACGCCAGCACCGTATCGGCCAGGGCCTCGGTCTGGTTGCCGTGCAGGGCAATCAGGCCCGGCTGCCATGCTGTGTCTGGTGCTTGCTGCGCTGCTGCCACATGCTCTCCTGCAGATGCCAGCAGGCCCCTGCGTGCTGGTCAAAGCCGAGAGCTTACCGTGTCCAGCGCGCTGGCCGGGCCGGGTGCGCCAGCGCACCGCCCCCTGCCACAGCCCCGCAGTGGCGCCTCAGCGCAGCAGACCCAGCCCCGCGACGGCCAGCACCGCGCAGACCGTGGCCACGGTGCCCAGCTGGCGCGGTGCATAGGTCAGCATCAGGCCGGTGAACAGGGCCGCGAACGTCAGCACGCCCAGCCATGCGGCCACCGCCACCGACAGGCCCCAGCCGTGCAGGCACACCAGCAGCGAACCCAGCAGCAAGGCGGTACCGACCGCCCGCCACAGCCACATGCCGCGGATGCCGAGCTCCTTGCCCAGCATCTGCTCATGGTGGCGCTCCATGGCCAGGCCAAGGGCCGCAAACGCGGGCACGCCCCACAACAACGCAATCCAGGTGTTCATGGCTGTTGCTCCGGCGCTTGCAGCGCAGTCTTGGGCAGTGCCGAACCACCGGATGCCACCGCTGCGGGCTTGGCCGGCTGCGCCGCACGCTGGCGTCGCCACAGCTGGTAGACCACCGCGGCGTGCAGCAGCGCCAGCGCCCACATCATCAAATCAAAGCCGGCCACGCTCCACTGCCCGCGGGCCAGGGTGTGCCACAGGCCTGCGCCGCCCGTGGCGGCATTGAGCAGCGGCAGCGCGGCAAATGCCACCGCCGCCAGCGCCAGCTGTTCCAGCCACGCCTTGGCATGGGGGCGCAGCGCCGCATGCACCAGGCAGGCCAGCCAGATGCCGAAGAACCAGTGGATCTCGGCTTCCGCGCGTTCGGCGATGCCGACCGGCACCCAGCGGTTGGCCACAAAGTAGCCCGCAACCGCCACGGACAGACCGGCGATCGAGGCCACGTTCAGCACCTCGACCAGGCGATGGCCCCTGGGTGTGAAACCGCGCTTGCGGCGTTCCGGCAGGCGTTTGACCACCCACAGCACCATGCCGGTGGCCGCCATCAGCGTGCCCACCACCCCGGACAGAAACAGCAGCCAGCGCACGGCCGGGTCGGCAAAGCGCCCCAGGTGCAGCCCGGACACGCTGCCGATGAAGGTGTTGATGGCCGACGGCACGCGCGGCGCGGGTGCGTCCTGGAGCTGGCCGGTCACCCCGTCAAACACCAGGCGCTGGCCGCTGCCGCGGTTGCTCAGGCTGGAAGAGCCCTCTTCCCGCAGCTCCACCTTGGCACGGGCGGTATGGGGGTTTTGCACCGTGATGGCAGCCACGCCGCGCCCCTGCCACTGGGCCTGTGCGGCCTGCAGCATGGGGCCCAGTGGCGCCAGTGCGACCGGACCGGCGTCTGCCTGCCCCGCACGCCCTTCACGGCCCTCGCGTCCCTCATGCCCGGCTTCGCGGGCACCGCCCTGCGGCGGCGCGTTCTGCACCACACCGCGCCGTTCCGCATTGAAGCGCTGGGTATCGCCGTCATACACGGCATGCACGCCCCAGGGCATCAGCATGGTCATCAGCAGCAACAGGCCGCTGAAGGTGATGACGATGTGAAACGGCAGCGCCAGCACGGCCGTGGCATTGTGCGCATCCAGCCAGGAGCGCTGTCCCTTGCGCGGGCGGAAGGTGAAGAAGTCGGTGAAGATCTTCTTGTGCGTGATCACGCCGCTGAGGATGGCCACCAGCATCACGAACGTGGCGATGCCCACAATCCAGCGCCCCCAGATCCGGGGCATGGCATACAGCTCGAAATGGAAGCGGTACAGAAAGCTGCCGCCACGTGTTTCGCGCACGGGAATCACTTCTCCCGTGGCCGCATCCAGATAGGCCCGCTGCAGCCCTTCACGCCCCTGCGGAGCCCCCTGCGGGCGCCAGGACACGGCCACCGCCGTCTGCCGCACACTGGGCAGGCTGATGGTCCAGGTGCTGGCATCCGGCGCCAGCTTCTGCATGCCCGCCAGCGCCTTTTCCGCCGTGTCGGCCTGGGGCACGGACACATGCAGCTCGGGGCGCATCCAGTCGTTCACCTCGTCCACAAAGTAGCTCAGGGTGCCGGTGAAGAACACGGCGTAGAGCAGCCAGCCCAGCAGCAGTCCGCTCCAGGTGTGGAACCACGACATCGACTGGCGCAGGCCTTCAGGTTTGCCGTCCAGCCTCATGCCTGGCCTCCCGACAGCAGCCATGCGGCGGCCACCAGCAGCGCGGTGCCCCCGCCGATGACGGCACACACCTTGCGCGTGCTGCCGCAGGCAAACGCCCACAGCACCACCACGGCATACACCACGAACGACAGCACGGTGGACCACATCACGGCATCCATCCGGGACAGGGACAGCCATTGCACCGCGGCCAGACCGGCTGCGGCGGCCCAGGCTGCGCTCAGGGCATAGCCCCCGCCCAGCGCGAGCACCGCGCGCAGCAACACTTCCCCACGGTAGCGCCACATCGGCGCCAGCGGCACCTGCTTGCCGGCCGGGGCACTCACCGCAGGCCTCCGCGCACCCGGTGTGGCACCGTCATTCCTCGATGGCCCAACCCGGCCCCCTGGTGTGGCTGCACTTGCACGACCATTCCTCACAAACTGCAAATAATAATTATTCTTATTTTAAGTATTTACCCCTGGAGACACACCCGGCTTCAGCACCGATACGACACCGTTTACCGGAGATTTACGAGGCCACCACCGTCCGGGGCCACGGAAGGCGCCATGCAAAAAGCCCCAGACCATGGCTGATCTGGGGCTTTGTATCTGGTGGCCTGGGACGGAATCGAACCGCCGACACAAGGATTTTCAATCCTCTGCTCTACCGACTGAGCTACCGGGCCGCATGGGGGCAATTATAGGGCCTGCCGAAGGCCTTTTCGGCCAGTTTCGCGGCGCAATGCACAGGGATGCGCAACGCGGAACTTCGGCATGAAAAAAGCGGAAGGTTTGCACCGTCCGCTTTTTCAATTTTGGTGGCCTGGGACGGAATCGAACCGCCGACACAAGGATTTTCAATCCTCTGCTCTACCGACTGAGCTACCGGGCCTGAAGCTCTCGATTATATACACAAATTTGGGGCCGCCAGGAAAGTTGCGCCAAATTCTTCAACCATTGCGTTTGTTGCGGCCCAGGTCCACGCCCAGCTGGCGCAGCTTGCGGTAAAGGTGGGTACGTTCCAGCCCGGTCTTTTCAGCCACGCGCGTCATCGAGCCGCCTTCGCGCGCCAGGTGGAATTCGAAATAGGCTTTCTCGAAACCATCCCGCGCTTCGCGCAAGGGACGGTCCAGATCGAAGCCCTGGTGCGCACTGAGTGCCGCGTCATGCAGGCCGGCGCGGCTGGACAGCGGCGCCACCATGCTGGGCACGGCGGCAGACGCCGGCAGATCGCTGCCGCCCATGTCGCGGCGTTCGACATACACCGTGGGTGCCGAGGCGGCAGGCGCAGGCGCGCTGCCCGCCTTGGCCAGCCCCTGCTCCACCGCCTTGAGCAGCTTCTGCAAGGTGATGGGCTTTTCCAGGAAGGACTGCGCCCCGATGCGCGTGGCTTCCACGGCCGTATCGATGGTGGCATGGCCACTCATCATGATGACGGGCATGGTCAGCTGCCCGGCCGTGGCCCACTCCTTCAGGAGGGAAACGCCATCGGTATCGGGCATCCAGATGTCCAGCAGGACCAGATCGTACGAACTCGCGTTGCGGGCCTCCCGGGCCTGGGTCGCGTTCTCCGCCAGGTCCACACTGTGACCCTCGTCGTTGAGGATTTCCGACAACAGATCGCGGATCCCCAGTTCGTCGTCGACCACCAGTATGTTTGCCATGTGTCTTGAAGCCTATGTACTGCGGTGCGCGGTCGCCATCCCTTCTGACGCCGCAGCGTTGTTTTCAGGGACGAATGATAGCGACACTTGTGCACCTTGCGCCACGCCCTCTTCGGTGCGGTTGGCCAAATCGATGCGAGCCCCATGCTCATCTGCAATTTTCTTGACCACGGCCAAGCCCAAACCCGTGCCCCGTGCCTTGGTTGTCACATAGGGCTCGAAGGCACGCTGCAGGATATGGGGAGGAAAGCCCCCGCCGCTGTCGCTGATGGTCAACCGCACCCGGCGTGCGGTTTCCAGCCACTGGGTGCTGATGCGCACCGGCGGTGGTGCCACGCCCAGATTCTGGGCGTGCTGCTCGGTCGCGTCCTGGGCGTTTTGCAACAGGTTGTGGATGACCTGGCGCAGCTGCTGAGCATCGCCGGCAATGCGCGGGCATTGGGGGTCCAACTCCACCTTCACCGGGACGCGGGCATTCTCTTCGCCGTAGAGGTGCATCACGTCCTGCACCAGGCCGTTCAGGTCCAGCGCCTGCAGCTCGGCCGCGGGCAGGCGCGCATAGTCGCGGAATTCATTGACCAGCCGCTTCATCGCGCCCACCTGCTCGACGATGGTGCGCACCGATTTCTGCAGCAGCGCCTGTTCGGCTTCCGGCAGCTTGCCCGACAGCTTCATGTCCAGGCGTTCCGCCGACAGCTGGATCGGGGTCAGCGGATTCTTGATCTCGTGGGCCACGCGCCGCGCCACTTCGCCCCAGGCCTGGGAACGCTGGGCCGAGACGATTTCGGAAATATCGTCGAACACCAGCAGCCGGCGCTGGCCGGGCAGCTCGGCCCCGCGCACCACCAGGCTGGTCTTGTCGTGCAGCACTTCGCCGGCACGCGGGCCATCGGCCTGGTCACCAGCGCCCAGCTCGAACACCAGCTGCCAGCGCTCGCGCCCCATGGAGGCGCCCTGCTCGCCCAGGAACAGCGCAAACTGCTCCTGCACCATGGCCGCAAAGCCCTGCAGCCCCGGCAGCTCGCTCAGCGCATCGCCCAGGTGCGCCGCCATCGGCAGGCGCAGGATCCGGGTCGCACCCGGGTTGGTCGACAGCACGCGCCCCTGTGCATCCAGCACCAGCACCCCGGAGGTCAGATTGTCCAGAATGGTCTGCAGATTGGTGCGTGCGGACTGCACCTCCACCATGCTTTTGTCTACCGCCGTGCGGGCATCGGCCAGCTGCTGCGTCATCAGCGCAAACGACCGGGTCAGTCCCCCCAGCTCGTCATTGGTCTGCAGCACGGCCTTGGGCCGCAGATCGCCCTGGGTCACATCGCGCACGCCCTGGGCCAGCAGCAGCAGCGGACGGGCCAGCTGGTTGCCCAGCAGCACCGCCAGCACCACGGTGCCGAACACGGCCAGGAACAGCGACAGCGTCAGGGTGCCGATGTACATGCTGCGCAGGCCTTCACGGGCCAGCGCACGCTCCTGGTACTCCCGGTTGGCACCCTGCACGGCCAGGGCATTGGTCACCAGGGCCTGGGGCAAGGGCAGCACCACCTGCAGATAGCGGGGCTCTTCCAGCAGGCCCACGCTGGGGTTGCTCACCAGCGCCAGCGTGCGCACCCGCACCTGCTGCACCGCCTGGGCATCGTTGGGGTTGATATCGTCCAGGCCTTCAATGGTGGCCAGCGGCCGCTGGCTGCGCACGGTCCGCAGCTGCTGGCTGCTGGGCCGCTCGGGCTGCAGTGCAAACAAGGACTGCCCTGCCGTGCCCACGGCCTTGCCGTTGCTGTTCCACAGCACCACATCGCTGGCCCCCAACTGGTCGCGGATGCGCTCCAGGATCAGCCCTGCCGCCGCATCCGGCACCTGGACCAGCTGCGCACTGGCCGTGCGCGTGTTGTTGGCCATGTCCTGGGCCACCGTCTCCAGTGTCACGCTGGCCAGGCTGACGCCCGCAGACAGTGCCCCTTCCACCTTGACGTCAAACCAGCTCTCGATGGAGCGCGAGACGAACTGGTAGGACACCACATAGATCAGCAGGCCCGGCACCAGGCCCGCAATGCCGAAAACCGCCGCCAGCTTGAGCAGCAGGCGGCTACCGAATTTCTTCTGCCGCCAGCGCACCAGCAGGCGCACCGCCATCCACAGCAGCACGCACAGCAGGATGCCGGCCACCAGCACGTTCAGGCCGAACAGCCACTGGTAGTGGCGCTCGTACAGCACCCGGTTGTTGGTGGCCAGCGTCAGCAGGAACAGCAGCACCATGCCGATGGCGCACATGACGGCAGCCACAATCCCCACGGTCCAGCGCACGGTACGCGCGCTGGGGGCATGCTTGCCGGCCGGCAGGGCCGCCGGCGCACCGGATTCAGTCGTCATCGCCATTCATGCGCGTCCACACGCTTGCTGCGGGATACCAGCATGCTCCAGCCGGAGCGCCCGAGATTGCCGATCTGCAGCGGCCGAGGCAGCTGCGCCGTGTCGATGCGCATCTGCAGCTCCAGTTGCAACTCGCCGCTGGAGGGCAGCTGCGACAGCTCGGCCACATTCCAACGGGTAATGCGCCGCAGCGCCGACATCGCGTCTTCCAGCGTATCAAAGGTCACACCCAGGGAGACGCCGCCTTGCCCCCGCTCGCTCAACGGGGATGCACCGGTGTACAGGCGCCAGCGGCGCGTCAGCGGCTGGTAGCTCAGTCGCATGTGGCGCTCCACCTCGGCCACCACCTTGTCGCTCCAGTACCAGCGCTCGCTGACCATGCGCACTTCCTGCACAAAGTGCACCGGAATGCCTTTGTACAAGGCGTCTTCCACCAGGGAAGGCAGCTCGAAATGCAGGGATGCGCTAAGCTGCAGCTTGTCGCCTGCCGGGCGCAGCAACAGGCCATCCACCGGCACGGCCGTGTCGGCCGCGGGCTCCAGCAGCAGCTCGGTGCTGGTCGCACTGGCCAGTGTCTGGGCCTGCGCGCCGGGCAACGCCCAGAACAGGGCCAACGCCAGCAGCAGTGCCCCGCACAGCTGCAGCGCGGCGACAAGGTCAGAGCGCCTTGGTAAACAGGGCGTAGAAAAAGCCGTCATGGTCACCTGCACCATTGTCCGGGAGTGCATCGCGGATCGGGGTGGTTCCGGGAATTAAATGCCCAGGCGATGGCTGATGTGTGGCATCAGTGTTGCGTGCAAGAAACGCTTTGACCTGCGCATCCCCCTCGGCCTTAAACACCGAACAGGTGCAATACAGCAGCCGCCCACCGGGTTGCACCAGGGGCCACAGGGTGTCCAGCAGCTGCGTCTGGATGGCTGCCAGCTGCGCCACATCGCTTTCGCGGCGCAGCCAGCGCACGTCCGGGTGGCGCCGCACAATGCCCGATGCAGTGCACGGGGCGTCCAGCAAGATGGCGTCGAACTTCTGCCCGCCATTGGCCTGCTGCCACCACTGTGCGGGCTGGCCGGCATCGGCCACCAGCACCTTGGCCTGCGCACCCACCCGCGCCAGCGTGTGGTGAATGCGTTCGGCGCGCTGCGCATCGACTTCCAGGGCAGTGACCTGCAGGGCCTCGCCTCCCAGCTCCAGCAGGTGGGCCGTCTTGCCCCCCGGCGCGGCGCAGGCATCCAGCACCTGCAAGGGCCGGGACAGGTCCAGACCGTGCAGCAGCAGGGGCGCGGCCAGCTGTGCGGCACCGTCCTGCACCGACACCACGCCCTCGGCAAAGCCGGGCAAGGCATCGACCGGCTGGGGCTTGGCCAGCTGCACGCCATGCGCGCCGAACACCGTCGCCTCCAGGTGGACGGCTTGCAGTGCACTCAGGTACTGCGCAGGCGTCGATTTCCGGGCATGCACCCGCAGCGCCATCGGTGCATGGGCGTTGTTGGCTTCCAGAATCTGCTGCCACTGCGCGGGGTATTCGCGCTGCAGGCGCTCGATCCACCAGCGCGGGTGGTTCCAGCGGGCCTGGGGGTCCGCGTCCGTCAGCGCCACCAGCGCATCGCGCTCGCGCAGAAAACGGCGCAGACAGGCATTGATGAAGCCGGCCTGCCGTGCAGCGGGGCCGCGCTTGGCCGCTTCCACCGCCTGGTTGACCAGCGTGAAGGGCGCATATGGTGCCTGGGCTTCATTCCACGCCAGCGCCAGTGCCGTGCACAGCAAGGCATCCACCCTGGGGGCCGGGGCCTTGGGCGCCAGCTGGGCGCGCAAGGCCTGGGCGCGGCCCAGATTGCGCAGCACCTGAAACAGCAGCGCCTGGACACCCGGGCGCAGCGCGGCCGGCACGGCCTGCAGCAGGCCGGTGCCCGATTGTCCGGCGCGGATGGCCTGCAAGGCCTGCGCCACCTGGTCCAGCAGCCGTGACAAGGCCACGGGCTGCGCCGGTTTTCCAGCAGCGCGGGAAGCAGATGAAGTCGTCATGAAATTACACGCCATGTGTACGGCGCCGGCCCCTGCCAGCGCCGCCCAAATAAAAACGCTCCCCACCTGCCTTGCAGCAAGCGGGGAGCGTGGTCAGTGACGCAAGAGCGCGCGCTTACGCGGCGCTGTCGTCACCTGCGACGGACTCGTCAGCCGTCACGCCAGCCAGCTCGGCCGCTTCGGCTTCGGCGATGGCGCGGCGCTCGGCCTCGTCCATGGCGTCCTTGGCCTTGCGAGCCTGGTGGTAGGCCAGACCGGTACCAGCGGGGATCAGACGACCCACGATGACGTTTTCCTTCAGACCGCGCAGCTCGTCGCGCTTGCCCATGATGGCAGCCTCGGTCAGCACGCGGGTGGTTTCCTGGAAGGAAGCCGCAGAGATGAAGGAGTCGGTCGACAGCGAAGCCTTGGTGATACCCAGCAGCACGTTGGAGTACGTGGCAGGGATCTTGCCGTCGCGTTGCGCCGCTTCGTTGGTGTTGAGCACTTCGGAGCGTTCGACCTGTTCACCCTGGATGTAGGTGGTATCGCCAGGGTTCTCGATCACGACGCGACGCAGCATCTGGCGCACGATCACTTCGATGTGCTTGTCGTTGATCTTCACACCCTGCAGGCGGTACACGTCCTGCACTTCGTCCACGATGTAGCGCGACAGCTCTTCGATACCCAGCAGGCGCAGGATGTCCTGCGGATCGGCCGGGCCGTCCACAATCGATTCACCCTTGTTCACCACCTGGCCTTCGTGGACCAGAATGTTGCGCTCCTTGGGCACCAGCTCTTCCCAGACCTTGCCTTCCAGATCGGTGATCTGCAGGCGGATCTTGCCCTTGGTTTCCTTGCCGAAGGAGATCGTGCCGGTCATCTCGGCCAGCGTGCCCTTGTCCTTGGGCGTACGGGCTTCGAACAGCTCGGCCACACGGGGCAGACCACCGGTAATGTCGCGGGTCTTCTGACCTTCCACAGGGATACGGGCCAGCACTTCGCCGGGGCCCACGTCCTGGCCGTCACGCACCTGGATCAGCGCGCCGACCTGGAAGCCGATCGTCACGGCGTGGTCGGTACCAGGGATCTTGACTTCCTGGTTGTTGGCGTCGATCAGCTTGACCTGGGGACGCACCACCTTGGCAGAACCACGGCGCTTGGGGTCGATCACCACCAGGGTGGACAGACCCGTCACTTCGTCGACCTGCTTGGCCACGGTGAGGCCTTCTTCCACATTCTCGAACTTCACCTGACCGGCGTATTCGGTAATGATGGGGCGGGTCAGCGGATCCCAGTTCGCCAGGATCTTGCCAGCCTTGATGGCTTCATCGGGCTTGACGGTCAGGATGGCGCCATAAGGCACCTTGTGACGCTCACGCTCACGGCCGTTTTCGGAGATCACGATCTCGCCCGAACGCGAAATCACGACCAGCTCACCCTTGGTGTTGCTCACATAGCGCATGGTCGGGTTGAAGCTGATCGAACCGTTCGACTTGGCTTCCACGCTCGAGGCCACGGCTGCACGCGAAGCCGCACCACCGATGTGGAACGTACGCATGGTCAGCTGGGTACCGGGTTCACCGATGGACTGTGCAGCGATCACGCCCACCGCTTCGCCCATGTTGATCAGGCCACCGCGACCCAGGTCACGGCCGTAGCAGGTTGCGCACAGGCCGAAACGGGTTTCGCAGGTCAGCGCCGTACGCACCTTGATCTCGTCCACGCCCTGGGCTTCCAGCTCTTCGATCGTGTCTTCGTCCAGCAGCGTACCGGCGCGCAGCAGCACCACACGGGTTTCGGGATGCAGCACGTCTTCGGCGGTCGAACGGCCCAGCACGCGGTCGCGCAGGGATTCGATCACTTCACCGCCTTCGACGATGGCGCGCATCAGGTAACCGTTGTAGGTACCGCAGTCTTGCTCGTTCACGACCAGGTCCTGGGTCACGTCCACCAGACGGCGGGTCAGGTAACCCGAGTTCGCGGTCTTCAACGCCGTGTCGGCCAGACCCTTACGGGCACCGTGGGTCGAGATGAAGTACTGCAACACGTTGAGGCCTTCGCGGAAGTTCGCGGTAATAGGCGTCTCAATGATGGAACCGTCAGGCTTGGCCATCAGGCCACGCATACCGGCCAGCTGGCGAATCTGCGCTGCAGAACCCCGGGCACCGGAGTCGGCCATCATGTAGATGGCGTTGAACGACTCCTGGTCCACCTGGTTGCCGTCGCGGTCGGTGGTCTTCTGGACCTTCAGCTGGTCCATCATCACCTTGGACACGTCGTCGCCGGCCTTGCCCCAGATGTCCACCACCTTGTTGTAGCGCTCACCAGCCGTCACCAGACCGGAGACGTACTGTTGCTCGATTTCCTTCACTTCGGCTTCCGCGCGGGCCAGGATGTCGGCCTTTTGCGGGGGCACCAGCATGTCGTCGATGGCCACGGAGAAACCGGCGTGCGTCGACAGACGGAAACCGTTCTGCAGCAGCTTGTCGGCAAACACCACGGTGGCCTTCAGACCGCACTTGCGGAACGAAGCGTTGATGAGCTTGGAGATTTCCTTCTTCTTCAGCGCCTTGTTGATGTTGCTGAAGTCCAGGCCCTTGGGCAGGATTTCCGACAGCAGGGCACGGCCCACCGTGGTGTGCACCAGGCTCACGGACTTGACGAATTCGCCAGTTTCCTTGTCCTTGGTCCACTGGGGCAGACGCACGCTGATCTTGGCATGCAGCTCGGCTTCACCGGAATCCAGCGCGCGCTGGACTTCGTTGGTGTCCATGAACACCATGCCTTCGCCCTTGCCGTTGATCTTGTCGCGGGTCGCGTGGTACAGACCCAGCACCACGTCCTGGGAAGGAACGATGGAGGGTTCGCCCGAAGCGGGGAACAGCACGTTGTTGGAGGCCAGCATCAGCGTGCGGGCTTCCATCTGTGCTTCCACGGACAGGGGCACGTGCACAGCCATCTGGTCACCGTCGAAGTCGGCGTTGAATGCCGCGCAGACCAGCGGGTGCAGTTGCAGGGCCTTGCCTTCGATCAGGATGGGCTCGAACGCCTGGATACCCAAACGGTGCAGCGTAGGCGCACGGTTGAGCATGATCGGGTGTTCTTTGATGACCTCTTCCAGAATGTCCCACACCACGGGGCTGCCGGATTCCACTTCCTTCTTGGCGGCCTTGATGGTCGTGGCAATGCCCATCTGCTCCAGACGGGAGAAGATGAAAGGCTTGAACAGTTCCAGCGCCATCAGCTTGGGCAGACCGCACTGGTGCAGCTTGAGGTAAGGACCCACGGTAATCACGGAACGACCGGAGTAGTCCACGCGCTTGCCCAGCAAGTTCTGGCGGAAACGACCGCTCTTGCCCTTGATCATGTCGGCCAGCGACTTCAGGGCACGCTTGTTGGCGCCCGTCATGGCCTTGCCACGGCGACCGTTGTCCAGCAGGCTGTCCACGGCTTCCTGCAACATCCGCTTTTCGTTGCGCGCAATGATCTCGGGAGCCTTCAGCTCCAGCAGGCGGCGCAGACGCGAGTTGCGGTTGATGACGCGGCGGTACAGGTCGTTCAGGTCGGAGGTCGCAAAGCGGCCGCCGTCCAGCGGCACCAGCGGACGCAGGTCGGGAGGCAGCACGGGCAGCACTTCCATGACCATCCAGCCGGGCTTGATGCCGGACTTCTTGAACGCTTCCAGCAGCTTCAGGCGCTTGGCGTTCTTCTTGACCTTGACTTCGGAGCCGGTCAGATCGCCGCGCAGACGCTCGATTTCGCTGTCGATATCGATGCCTTCCAGCAGGTCCTTGATACCTTCGGCGCCCATCTTGGCGGTGAACTCGTCGTAGCCGAATTCACGCTGCTTCGCGTCGTAGTCGTCTTCGGACATGATGCTGAACTTCTTCAGCGGGGTCATGCCGGGATCGGTCACCACATAGGCTTCGAAGTACAGCACGCGCTCGATGTCACGCAGCGTCATGTCCAGCACCAGACCCAGGCGCGAAGGCAGGGACTTCAGGAACCAGATGTGGGCGCAAGGCGCAGCCAGGTCGATGTGGCCCATGCGCTCACGGCGCACCTTGGTCTGGGTCACTTCCACGCCGCACTTCTCGCAGATCACGCCGCGGTGCTTCAGACGCTTGTACTTGCCGCACAGGCACTCGTAGTCCTTGATCGGGCCAAAGATCTTGGCGCAGAACAGACCATCGCGCTCGGGCTTGAACGTACGGTAGTTGATGGTCTCGGGCTTCTTCACCTCACCGAAAGACCAGGAACGAATTTTCTCGGGCGAAGCCAGGCCGATCTTGATGGCATCGAAGTGCTCATCCGGCGTGAATTGCTTGAACAGGTCGAGTAACGATTTCATAGACTCTTTCCCTTTCATCCAAATTAATAGCTGCCTCTGCGGGATCTGCATCGAATCCTCAATTCGATCGATGCAGATCCTTTGTTCATGCGCAGAAGGCGCTCACGTTTTTTACAAGGTCTCAGGAACGCTCGAGTTCGATGTCCAGGCCCAGGGAACGAATTTCCTTGACCAGCACATTGAACGATTCAGGCATGCCGGCTTCAATGGCGTGCTCGCCCTTGACGATGGATTCGTACACCTTGGTACGGCCCACCACGTCATCGGACTTCACGGTCAGCATTTCCTGCAGCACGTAGGCGGCGCCGTAAGCTTCCAGCGCCCACACTTCCATTTCACCGAAACGCTGGCCACCGAACTGGGCCTTACCGCCCAGAGGCTGCTGCGTCACCAGCGAGTACGGACCCGTGGAACGTGCGTGCATCTTGTCGTCGACCAAGTGGTGCAGCTTCAGGTAGTGCATGTAGCCGATGGTGGTCGGGCGCTCGAACTGCTCGCCGGTACGGCCGTCGAACAGATAGGCCTGGGTGCGGCTGTCGGTCAGACCCTTGCGCTCCTTCAGTTCATCGGGATATGCCAGCTTCAGCATGTCCTTGATTTCCTGTTCGGAAGCACCGTCGAACACCGGGGTGGCGAAAGGCACACCGGTCTTCAGGTTGTTGGCCATGCGCAGGATTTCGTCATCGCTCAGCAGCGACAGGTCTTCCTTGCGACCGCGGCTGTTGTAGACCTCTTCCAGGAAGGCACGCAGATCGGCCATCTTGGCTTCGGCTTGCAGCATGTCGCCGATGCGCTGGCCCAGACCCTTGCCGGCCCAGCCCAAGTGCACTTCCAGCACCTGACCGATGTTCATACGCGAAGGCACGCCCAGCGGGTTCAGCACGATGTCGGCGGTGGTGCCGTCAGCCAGGTAAGGCATGTCTTCCACGGGCACGATGCGGGAAACCACACCCTTGTTACCGTGGCGGCCGGCCATCTTGTCACCAGGCTGCAGGCGGCGCTTGACGGCCAGGTACACCTTGACCATCTTCAGCACGCCAGCAGGCAGCTCGTCGCCTTGCGTGAGCTTCTTGCGCTTTTCTTCGAAAGCCAGGTCGAACTCGTGGCGCGTCTGCTCCAGTGCGTTCTTGATGGATTCCAGTTGCGCAGCCAGTTCGTCTTCTGCAGGACGGATATCGAACCAGTGGAACTTCTCCACGCCGTCCAGATAGGCCTTGTCCAGCTTGGCGCCCTTGGCCAGCTTGTTCGGGCCGCCGTTGGCCACGCGGCCGATCAGCAGCTTCTCGATACGGTCGAACGCGTCGGCTTCCACGATGCGCAGCTGGTCGTTCAGGTCCAGACGGAAACGCTTCAGTTCATCGTCGATGATCTGCTGGGCGCGCTTGTCGCGCTGGATGCCTTCACGGGTGAAGACCTGCACGTCGATCACGGTGCCGGACGAGCCCTGGTCCACACGCAGCGAGGTGTCCTTCACATCGGAAGCCTTCTCGCCGAAGATGGCGCGCAGCAGCTTCTCTTCCGGAGTCAGCGTGGTCTCGCCCTTGGGAGTGACCTTGCCCACCAGCGTGTCGCCGGGTTGCACTTCCGCACCCACGTAGATGATGCCGGACTCGTCCAGGCGGTTCAGCTGTTGCTCGGACAGGTTGGGGATGTCGCGGGTGATTTCTTCCGCGCCCAGCTTGGTGTCGCGTGCCATCACCACCAGTTCCTCGATGTGGATCGAGGTGTAGCGGTCTTCGGACACCACGCGTTCGGAGATCAGGATCGAGTCTTCGAAGTTGTAGCCGTTCCAGGGCATGAAGGCGATCAGCATGTTCTGGCCGATGGCGATTTCGCCCAGGTCGGTCGATGCGCCGTCGGCGATCACGTCACCCTTGGCCAGCTTGTCGCCGCGCTTGACGACGGGACGCTGGTGGATGTTGGTGTTCTGGTTGGAACGCTGGTACTTGATCAGGTTGTAGATGTCCACACCCACTTCACCAGCCACAGCCTCTTCATCGTTCACGCGGATCACGATGCGGGTTGCATCGACGTAATCCACGATACCGCCGCGGGTGGCCGTCACCACGGTGCCCGAGTCGACCGCAGCAACGCGTTCGATACCGGTACCGACCATGGGCTTTTCAGGACGCAGCACAGGCACGGCCTGGCGCGACATGTTGGCACCCATCAATGCGCGGTTCGCGTCATCGTGTTCGAGGAACGGAATCAGCGAGGCAGCCACCGACACGATCTGTGCAGGCGACACGTCCATGTACTGCACGCGCTCGGGCGACAGCAGCGTGGATTCACCGGCTTCACGGGCCGACACCAACTCGCCCACCAGACGGCCTTCGGCGTCCAGTTCGGCATTCGCCTGGGCGATCACGTACTTGCCTTCTTCGATGGCCGACAGGTAGTCGATTTCCATCGTGACCTTGCCGTCCACCACGCGACGATACGGGGTTTCGATGAAACCGTATTCGTTCAGGCGGGCGTACAGAGCCAGCGAGTTGATCAGACCAATGTTCGGACCTTCAGGCGTTTCGATAGGGCAGACGCGACCGTAGTGGGTCACGTGCACGTCACGCACCTCAAAGCCGGCACGTTCGCGGGTCAAACCGCCCGGGCCAAGGGCCGACACGCGGCGCTTGTGGGTGATTTCGGCCAGAGGGTTGGTCTGGTCCATGAACTGCGACAGCTGCGATGCACCGAAGAACTCCTTCAGCGCGGCAGAAATGGGCTTGGAGTTGATCAGGTCGTGGGGCATCAGAGGCTCTTGCTCTGCCTGACCCAGACGTTCCTTCACAGCCTTTTCGATACGTGCCAGACCGGTGCGGTACTGGTTTTCGGCCAGTTCGCCCACGCAACGCACGCGGCGGTTGCCCAGGTGGTCGATATCGTCGACTTCGCCCTTGCCGTTGCGCAGATCCACCAGGATCTTGACCACGGCCAGGATGTCTTCGTTGGACAGCACCATGGGACCTGTCGCATCGTCGCGGCCCACCTTGGCGTTGAACTTCATGCGGCCCACGCGCGACAGATCGTAGGTATCGGCGTTGTAGAACAGGCGCTGGAACAGGGCCTGCACGGCGTCCTCGGTGGGAGGCTCGCCGGGACGCATCATGCGGTAGATCGCCACACGTGCAGCGAACTCGTCAGCGGTTTCATCCGTGCGCAGGGTCTGCGAGATGTAGGCGCCCTGGTCCAGTTCGTTCGTGTAGATGCACTGGATGTCCTGGATGCCGGCGCTGCGGAGCTTCTTCAGCAGGGCTTCGGTCAGCTCTTCGTTGGCCTTGGCGATGATTTCGCCGGTGTCCGGATCCACGATGTTCTTGGCCAGCACACGGCCGATCAGGAAGTCTTCGGGCACGCTGATGTACTTGGTGCCGGATTGTTCCAGTTCGCGGGTGTGGCGGGCGGTGACGCGCTTGTCCTTGGCCACGACGACCTTGCCGGACTTGTCGGTGATGTCGAAACGTGCGACTTCACCCTTCAGGCGGTCGGCCACGAATTCCATCTGCGCGCCGCTGTCCATCAGGCGGAAATTGTCGTTGACGAAGAAGTTCGCCAGGATGGACTCGGGGGTCAGGCCGATGGCCTTCAGCAGGATGGACACGGGCATCTTGCGACGACGGTCCACGCGGAAGTACAGCAGGTCCTTGGGGTCGAACTCGAAGTCCAGCCAGGAGCCGCGGTAAGGGATGATGCGCGCCGAGAACAGCAGCTTGCCCGAGCTGTGGGTCTTGCCCTTGTCGTGTTCGAAGAACACGCCAGGCGAACGGTGCAGCTGCGAGACGATCACACGCTCGGTACCGTTGATGATGAACGAGCCCTTGTCGGTCATCAGGGGCACTTCGCCCATGTAGACCTCTTGCTCCTTCACTTCCTTGACCACCTTGGACTGCGAAGTCGAGGACTCGCGGTCATAGATGATCAACTGCACTTTGGCACGCACGGCCGAGGCGAAGGTCAGACCACGGGTCTGGCACTCGCGCACGTCGAAAGCGGGCTTGGCAAGGTTGTACTCGACAAACTTCATCTCCACAAAACCATTGTGGGAGACGATGGGGAAAGCAGAGTTGAAAGCCGCTTGCAGGCCTTCAATGGTGCGTTTTTTGGGGGCTACGTCTGACTGCAGGAATGCGGTGTATGCATCTTTTTGCATCTGCAGCAGGTAAGGCACTTCGAGCACGCTATCGCGGCTGCCGAAACTTTTGCGAATTCGCTTACGTTCGGTGTAAGAATAGGCCATGAGATCTCCGGGCAAAGACTTGAGTCCTGGGTCTGCGACGACACTGTCCGGCAAGAAGGGCGCGCTCCTTTTGCCGGCTTGGCGGTTGGCCACTACCAACCATGGCGGACGGCGATGCGTTGCACATCGCCCGAACCAAGGCATCTTCTGCTGTCGGGTTGTCAGAAGACACTAGAAAAAAGGCGATTTGCCCGTTTTCTGGTGTGCTCTGGAAGCCAGTTCCACAAGCACCAAAGGCTGGAGGCCCTTGCGAGCACTCCAGCCTCAGGATTGGACTCAATTACTTGAGTTCAGCCTTAGCACCAGCTTCGGTCAGCTTCTTCACTGCGGCTTCAGCGTCGGCCTTGGCCACGCCTTCCTTCACGTTCTTGGGAGCGCCGTCGACCAGGTCCTTGGCTTCCTTCAGACCCAGGCCGGTGATTTCACGCACGGCCTTGATCACGGCAACCTTGTTGGAACCGGCTTCAGCCAGCACCACGTTGAACTCGGTCTTTTCTTCAGCAGCAGCAGCAGCACCGCCGCCAGCAGCAGCAGGAGCAGCCATAGCGGCAGCGCTCACGCCAAACTTTTCTTCAATTGCCTTGACCAGGTCGTTCAGTTCCAGAACAGTCATGCTGTCCAGGGCGGTCAAGAATGCGTCTTTATCGAATGCCATGTTAATTTCCTAACAATTTGTTGGTTGTTTGTTGCCGCAATTAAGCTGCAGCGGCTTCTTCGGCGGCAGGTTGCTCTGCGCCTTCGCTCTTCTTTGCCGCCAGCGCACCCAGCACAACGGCTGTACGCGACATAGGCGACATGAGCAAGCCACACACTTGGGCCAGCAGCACTTCCTTCGAGGGGATGCTTGCCAGCTGCTTCACGCCGTTCACGTCCAGGGCCTTGCCCGAAAACGCGCCACCGCGAATCACCAACTTGTCGTTGGTCTTCGCGAAGTCGGCCACCACCTTGGCGGCAGCCACTGCGTCTTCAGAGAAGCCATAGATCAGGGGACCAGTCATCTGGTCAGCCACCACTTCAAACGCGCTACCGGCGACAGCACGGCGGGCCAGGGTGTTCTTCAACACGCTCAGGCTCACACCCTTGCTGCGCGCTTCGCTACGCAGTTTGGTCATGTCGGCGACCGTGATGCCACGGTATTCCGCGATCACAAGCGTTTGAGCTTTAGCGGCGAGGCTGGTCACTTCGTTGATGACCGCTTCTTTCTCACTGCGATTAAGACTCAAGGTCTACTCCTTCAAATGCGCACGCAGGGCAAGCCCCTTGTGCGCGCTCTTGTTGCAGCGACCAACTGTTAGAGGACATTCATCCATCTGCAGCGGGATCGCCATCTGCGCTGGCTATGCAATTAAGTGGCAAGCCACACCAGCGGTCTTGGATGACCTGTCCATGCGCACATGGACAGCCCACCACATCAGCCCGGACAAATCCGGGCAGAAGATTTTAGCGAATTACGCTGCGATGGATTGGGGCTCGACGCGAACACCCACACCCATCGTAGAGGAAACCGCCACCTTGCGCAGGTACAGACCCTTGCTGGAAGCAGGCTTGGCCTTGTTCAGCGCGTCCACCAGGGCGGCCAGATTGGCTTGCAGCTTGTCGTTGTCGAACGAGCGGCGGCCAATGGTCGAGTGCACGATACCAGCCTTGTCCACGCGGAACTGCACCTGACCAGCCTTGGCGTTCTTCACGGCCGTAGCGACGTCGGGAGTCACAGTACCCACCTTGGGGTTGGGCATCAGGCCGCGCGGGCCCAGGATCTGACCCAGCTGACCCACGACACGCATTGCGTCGGGAGCAGCGATCACCACGTCAAAGGGCATGTCGCCAGCCTTGACTTGGGCAGCCAGATCGTCCATGCCGACGATGTCAGCACCAGCGGCCTTGGCTTCTTCAGCCTTGGCGCCTTGTGCGAACACGGCCACACGGGTGGTCTTGCCGGTACCGTGAGGCAGCACGACAGCGCCGCGCACCACTTGGTCCGACTTCTTGGCATCCACGCCCAGTTGCACGGCCACGTCGATGGATTCATCGAACTTGGCGGTTGCAGCTTCCTTCACCAGCACCACGGCTTCGCCGAAGGCGTACAGCTTGGTGGAGTCCACCTTGCCTTGGAGAGCTTTTTGCTTCTTGGTCAACTTGGCCATTTTACAAACCCTCCACGATCACGCCCATCGAACGGGCAGAACCAGCCAGCGTGCGCACGGCGGCGTCAACGTTAGCGGCATTCATGTCCTTCAGCTTGGTCTGAGCGATCTCTTCCAGCTGAGCACGGGTGATCTTGCCGACCTTGGCCTTCAGAGGGTTCGCAGAACCCTTGTCCAGCTTGATGGCCTTCTTGATCAGCACGGTGGCGGGAGGGGTCTTGATGACGAACGTGAAGCTCTTGTCAGCAAAGGCCGTGATCACCACAGGCAGAGGCAGACCGGGCTCAACACCTTGGGTCTGCGCATTGAATGCCTTGCAGAATTCCATGATGTTCAGACCGCGCTGACCCAGCGCAGGACCGATGGGAGGGGAAGGATTGGCCTTACCAGCTGGCACTTGCAGCTTGATAAAACCGACGATTTTCTTCGCCATGGATTTACTCCTTACGGGTATAGCGCCATGCAGTACATGGCTCCCCGTGTTAAAGGACTCTTATTTCAGCACGCGAGTCCCACAACGTGCGATCGGCATCAGGTCTTTTCGACCTGCGCAAATTCCAGCTCCACCGGAGTGGAGCGACCGAAGATCGCCACGGACACCCGCAGGCGGTTCTTCTCGTAATTGACTTCTTCGACTGTGCCGTTGAAGTCCGTGAACGGACCTTCCTTGACACGCACCAGCTCGCCCACCATGAACTCGATCTTGTGGCGCGGCTTGTCGGAGCCTTCCTGCATCTGGCTCACGATCTTCTGCACTTCCTCTTCCGAGATCGGTGCAGGGCGGTTCTTGGCGCCGCCCACAAAGCCGGTCACCTTGCTGGTGTGCTTGACCAAGTGCCAGGTGTCGTCGTCCATCACCATCTCGACGAACACATAACCCGGGAACAGGCGACGCTCGGTGGTCTTGCGCTGGCCGTTCTTCATTTCCACCACTTCTTCGGTGGGAACCAGGATACGGCCGAATTTTTCCTGCATACCAGAACGCTGAATGCGCTCCGTGATGTTGCGCTCCACAGCTTTTTCCATGCCCGAATAGGCATGCACGATATACCAGCGCAAATCAGGATTCACTGCAGCAGCGGGCGCCACTTGAGCGCCCGATGCACCTGCGTCCATCGCATCAGTCATTATTTTCTCCAGCCCAGAATGAGGTCATACAACACCCACTCCACGGTCTTGTCGGTCAACCAGAGGAACAAAGCCATGATCACCACAAAGGCGAACACATAAAGCGTCATCTGCAAGGTCTCTTTGCGCGAGGGCCAGACAACCTTTTTGACTTCTTTCCAAGAATCCTTGGCAAACGCAATCAGCTGCTTGCCTTGCTCGGAGACCAGGAACACGGCTGCAGCGGCCACCAGGCCGACCAACAGCACGCCCCATTGCGCAACAGGGCCTTGGGCGCCCAGAAAATAAAAGCCGGCGATGGATGCAATCACCAGAACCAGCACTGCAGCCAGCTTGGCCTTGTCGGCGCCAGAGCTTACTGTTTCAACTTGCGATGTAGCCATACCTAATCTTCATTCGCACAGCACAATGGCCGAGCACAAGACACTGAAGCCCGCCAGAGTCTGGCGGGCTTATCTTTACCACCTAGAGGTGGCAGGGGCAGTAGGAATCGAACCTACAACCTTCGGTTTTGGAGACCGACGCTCTGCCAATTGAGCTATACCCCTAAACCCTTAAATTTTAAGCCAGGATGGTAGCAACCACGCCTGCGCCCACAGTACGACCACCTTCGCGGATAGCGAAACGCAGACCTTCTTCCATGGCGATGGGGGCGATCAGCTTCACAGTGATCGACACGTTGTCACCAGGCATCACCATTTCCTTGTCGGCGGGCAGCTCGATGGAGCCGGTCACGTCGGTGGTACGGAAGTAGAACTGGGGACGGTAGTTGTTGAAGAAAGGAGTGTGGCGACCGCCTTCGTCCTTCGACAGCACATACACCTCAGCGGTGAAGTGGGTGTGGGGCTTGATCGAAGCGGGCTTGCACAGCACTTGGCCACGTTCCACGTCTTCACGCTTGGTGCCGCGCAGCAGCAGACCCACGTTGTCGCCAGCTTGACCTTGGTCCAGCAGCTTGCGGAACATTTCCACGCCCGTGACGGTGGTCTTCTGGGTGTCCTTGATACCGACGATTTCGATTTCTTCGCCGACCTTGATGATGCCGCGTTCGATACGGCCGGTCACCACGGTACCACGACCGGAGATCGAGAACACGTCTTCCACGGGCATCAGGAAGGCACCGTCCACAGCGCGCTCAGGCGTGGGGATGTAGCTGTCCAGAGCTTCAGCCAGACGCAGGATAGCGGGTTCACCCTTGTCGGATTGGTCGCCTTCCAGAGCCAGCTTGGCAGAGCCGCGGATGATGGGGGTGTCGTCGCCGGGGAAGTCGTACTTGGACAGCAGCTCGCGCACTTCCATTTCGACCAGTTCCAGCAGTTCTTCGTCGTCCACCATGTCAGCCTTGTTCAGGAAGACGATGATGTAAGGCACGCCCACCTGACGCGACAGCAGGATGTGTTCGCGGGTCTGGGGCATGGGGCCGTCAGCAGCCGAGCACACCAGGATAGCGCCGTCCATCTGGGCAGCGCCGGTGATCATGTTCTTCACATAGTCGGCGTGACCAGGGCAGTCCACGTGAGCGTAGTGGCGGTTAGCCGTTTCGTACTCGACGTGAGCGGTGTTGATGGTAATACCGCGGGCCTTTTCTTCGGGTGCAGCGTCGATCTGGTCGTAGGCCTTGGCTTCACCGCCAAACTTCTTCGACAGAACGGTAGCGATAGCAGCCGTCAAGGTGGTCTTACCGTGGTCCACGTGACCGATGGTGCCCACGTTCACGTGGGGCTTGGTGCGCTCGAACTTTTCTTTTGCCATTTTTTCGACTCCGAAAAAAATCAAATGCTCTAACTTGCTCTGGGCGCTACCATCTGAAAGAAGCACCAGAAAGATGGTGCCCATGGGCAGGATCGAACTGCCGACCTCTCCCTTACCAAGGGAGTGCTCTACCACTGAGCCACATGGGCAAACACCGCACACGAATGCACAATGTTGGAATTTCTCAAACCTGGAGCGGGAGACGGGAATCGAACCCGCGTCATTAGCTTGGAAGGCTAGGGTTCTACCATTGAACTACTCCCGCAAACCTTGCGTTTGCGCGCATCGCCCTAGGCGACACATCTCTTGCAACCATTACTGGTGGAGGGGACTGGATTCGAACCAGTGTAGGCGTAAGCCAACAGATTTACAGTCTGCCCCCTTTAGCCACTCGGGCACCCCTCCGAAGAGATTTGAATTGTAGCACCGTTTTTTCTCGCAAAAAGAAATCGGTGATTTTTTCTTCTTCCACCCCACACAAGGTGCAGCAGAAGATGGCGCGGCTGGCGGGGATCGAACCCACGACCCTTGGCTTCGGAGGCCAATACTCTATCCACTGAGCTACAGCCGCTACAGACACAATTCAACGTCTCAAGCCCGCTATTGTGGCATGACTTTCCCACGCAGTCAGCGCAGCATCACGCAGCCAAGGCGAACCCCAGGCCCCGCAGATACGCATCCACGGCGCGCATGCCCACTGCCGAGAGCCCAAAACCGCCGCGCGAAAGCAGCCAGCTCTGGATCACCCCATCAAACAGGCAGCGCAAGGCCAGCGCCGCCTCGCCCGCACTGACCGGCAGCTCGATCCGCTGCTCGCCCTGCGCATGCACCAGCGCGGCTTCCAGCTTGGCATCGAACTCTGCCATCGCCTGCACATTGCGCTCCTGCACGGAGACCAGCTCCCCTACGTATTCCACCTTGTGCAGCAGCACCTCGAACACCTTGCGGGTCTGCGAATCCTCTTCCAGCCGCACAAAGACGGACGCAATCACATGCCGCACCCGCGCCAGGCCTTCCAGCCGGGCGCCACCCACATCCTCGCCGTAGGCGGCCTGCTCCAGCGGCAGGGTGACCCGCTCCAGCATGGCGTAGAACAGATCCAGCTTGTCCTTGAAGTGCCAATAGACCGCGCCCCGGGTGGCCCCCGCGCGCTGCGCTATTTCATTGAGCGAGGCACGCGCCACCCCCTGCTCATAGAACACCTGCTCCGCCGCATCCAGCAGACTGTTGCGGGTCGCGCAAGCATCTTCCTTTGTCCGACGCGCCACGCTGTCCTCCTTCCCACACAGGGTTTGACATTCATCCCACAGACTCGGAGGATGCTGTCAGCAGCCTCGAGTGTCATTATACATTCATGGATGTATGTATAATTGCGACATCGATTTCCAGGGCATGAGACTCTGTTTTTGGCGCGACGCACAGGCATCGCGCCCTTTTTTGCATCCAACAAACTACCGGAAGGACTTTCATGCATCCCGTGTATGAAGCAAGCCGTGCGGCCAAGGCCCCCCTCTTCGCCCCCCATGCCCGTTTGCGCGCCATCGCCCTGGGCGTGGCAGTGGTGTCGGCCTTGGGCCTGGCGGCATGCGGCGACAAAAATGACGGTGCGCAGAATGCGCAAGCAGCCGCACAGGCCAAGCCTCCGGAAGTGGGTGTGGTGACCGTGAAGCTGGGCAGCGTTCCCCTGGTGACCGATCTGCCCGGTCGCCTGGAAGCCTTCCGCACCGCCCAGGTCCGCGCACGCGCGGCCGGCATCCTGCAAAAGCGCCTGTTCCAGGAGGGCTCGGACGTCAAGGCCGGTCAAAAGCTCTTCCAGATCGACAGCACGCCCTACCAGGCCAATCTGCAAAGCGCGCAAGCCACCCTGGCCCAGGCCGAAGCCAGCCTGGTGCAGGCGGCCGCCACCGCACGCCGCTACAAGCCCCTGGTGGAAGCCAATGCCATCAGCAAGCAGGACTACGACGCCGCGATCGCGGCCGAAAAGGCGGCCCTGGCCCAGGTGGCCGCCGGCAAGGCCGGGGTGACCAATGCCAATGTCAACCTGGGCTATGCCGCAGTCACCGCCCCCATCGCCGGCCGCATCGGCCGCGCCATGGTGACCGAGGGCGCGCTGGTCGGCCAGGGCGAAGCCACCCAGCTGGCCACCATCCAGCAGATCCATCCGCTGTACGTCAATCTGACCCAGTCTTCGAGCGACATCCTGCGCCTCAAGGAAGCGCTGGCCGCTGGCAAGCTGACCCGCGACGGCGCGAACGCTGCCAAGGTCCATGTCTTCACCGAAGACGGCAAGGAATACGGCCACACCGGCCGCATGCTGTTCACCGATCTGACCGTGGACGAAAACACCGGCCAGGTCAGCGTCCGTGCCGAGCTGCCCAACCCGAACGGTCTGCTGCTGCCCGGCATGTATGTGCGCGTGCAGCTGGAACAGGCCCAGGTGGACAACGCCGCCGTCATCCCCCAGCAGTCCGTGACCCGCAATGAAAAGGGCAACTTCGTGCTGGTGGTGGCGGAAGACGGCACCGTGGCCCCGCGCCCCGTGCAGATCAATGGTTCGCAAGGCAACAACTGGATCGTGACGGGCGGCCTCAAGGAGGGCGAAAAAGTCATGGTGGACGGCGTGATCAAGGTCGGCATGGGGGCCAAGAAAGTGACCCCGGTGCCATGGCAAGCCGATGCCAAGGCCGCTCCCGCAGCCGCCGCGCCGGCCGCAGACAAAGCCCCCGCCGCCAAGCCGGAAGCTGCCGCAGACGCCAAGCCTGCGGCGGCCCAATAAACGGGACAGATTTCTATGTCGAAGTTTTTTATCCACCGCCCTATCTTTGCGTGGGTGATTGCGATCTTTGTGGTGCTGGCCGGCATCATCTCGATCACCCAGCTGCCAGTGGCGCAGTTCCCGTCCGTGGCACCGCCCACGATCACAGTCACGGCCACCTATCCCGGAGCCACCTCCGAGACCATGACCGATTCGGTGCTTCAGCTCATTGAACGTGAGATGAACGGTGCCGCCGGCCTGATGTACATGGAAAGCAAGGCCCCCGCCGGGGGCCAGGGCACCCTGACCCTCACCTTCAAGCCCGGCACCAATGCCGACCTGGCCCAGGTGGACGTGCAAAACCGCCTGGCGCGGGCCGAGCCCCGTCTGCCCAGCGTGGTGCAGGCACTGGGGGTGAAGGTCGACAAGGCGATGAGCAACTTCCTGATGATTCTGGCCTTCCAGGCCGAATCCGGGGAAACCTCGCGCGACGACATCGCCGACTACGTCAACCGCAACGTGCTGCCCGAAGTCCAGCGCCTGGAAGGCGTGGGCAAGGCCCAGCTGTTCGCGGCCGGCCGCGCCATGCGCATCTGGGTCGACCCCATCAAGCTGCAAGGCTATGGCCTGCCCATTGCCTCGGTGAATGCAGCGATCGCCGCACAGAACCAGCAGATCTCCGGCGGTGCACTGGGTGACACCCCCAACGTGCCCGGCACGACCATGAGCGCCAGTATCGTGGTCCCCGGCCAGCTCACGACGCCCGAGCAATTCGGCAACGTGGTGCTGCGCTCCAACGCCGACGGCTCGACCGTGCGCATCAAGGACGTGGCCCGCGTGGAGCTGGGCACCGAGTCCTATGCCTTCAACTCGCGCCTGGACGGCAAGCCTGCCGTCGCCATGGCGGTGCAGCTGACCTCCACCGCCAACGCCATGGCAACGGCCAAGCTGGTCTATGAAAAGATGGACACGCTGGCGCCCTTCCTGCCCCCGGGCGTGAACTGGTCCGCGCCATACGACACCTCGAAGTTCGTCAAGATCTCGATCGAGAAAGTGGTGCACACCCTGCTCGAAGCCATCGTGCTGGTGTTCATCGTGATGCTGGTCTTCCTGCAGAACATCCGCTACACCCTGATCCCGACCATCGTGGTGCCCATCGCCCTGCTGGGGACCTTTGGCGTCATGCTGGCCGCGGGGCTGACCATCAACATCCTGGCCATGTTCGCCATGGTGCTGGTGATCGGTATCGTGGTGGACGATGCCATCGTGGTGGTGGAGAACGTCGAGCGCATCATGGCCGAGGAAGGCATACCGCCCAAGGAAGCCACGATCAAGGCCATGGGCCAGATCCAGGGCGCCGTGGTCGGCATCACGGTGATCCTGGTCACCGTGTTCCTGCCGCTGGCCATGTTCTCCGGCGCCACCGGCAACATCTACCGCCAGTTCTCGCTGGTGATGGCCATCTCCATCTTCTTCTCCGGCTTCTTTGCGCTGACGCTGACCCCCGCGCTGTGCGCGACCATGCTCAAGCCCATCCCCAAGGGCCATGCGCATGACAAGAAGACCGGCCCGCTGGGTCCCTTCTACAACTGGTTCAACCGCAAGTTCGACGCCGGCACCAAGCGCTACCACGGTGCATTGAACTCCGTGGTCAAGCGCTCGTTCCAGGCCGTGGTGGTCTATCTGCTGGTGATCGCCGGTGTGGCCTTCATGTTCATGAAGCTGCCCAGCGCCTTCCTGCCGACGGAAGACCAGGGCTATGTGATCTCACTGGCACAGCTGCCGCCCGGCGCCACGCTGGACCGTACCGGTGATGCCGTGGCCGAGCTGGAAAAGTTTGTGCTGAGCCAGCCCGAAACCGACCACATCGTGAGCATTCTGGGCTTCAGCTTCTCCGGCCAGGGACAGAACATGGGTCTGGCGTTCACCACCCTCAAGGACTGGTCGCAACGCAGTGGTGCGGGCTCGGACGCGCAATCGTTTGCCGGCCGCACCATGGGTGCCATGATGGCGCTGCGCGACGGCTTCATCTACACCCTGGTGCCGCCGTCGATTCCGGAACTGGGCAACAGCGATGGTTTCACGTTCCGCCTGCTGGACCGTGGCGCCAAGGGCCACGCGGCCCTGCTGGAAGCGCGCAACATGCTGATGGGCAAGGCCAACCAGAGCCCCATCCTGACCGGTGTGCGCTTTGACGGCGTGGACGATGCGCCACAGTGGCAGGTCAACATCAACCGCGACGCCGTGTATGCACAGCGCGTCAGCATGGGAGATCTGGCGTCCACGCTGGCCACGGCCCTGGGTTCGTCGAACTCCACCGACTTCCCCAACCAGGGCTATATGCAGCGCGTGACCATCCAGGCCGATGCCCACCGCCGCATGCAGCCGGAAGACGTGATGCGTCTGACCGTGCCCAATGCGGATGGCAAGCTGGTGGAACTCTCCACCATGGTGAGCGCCAAGTGGATCTCCGGCCCCATGCAGGTGACCCGCTACAACGGCTACCCCTCCATGAGCATCACCGGCTCCGCCAAGCCCGGCTACACCAGCGGCCAGGCCATGGCCGAGATGGAAAAGCTCGCCCTGGACCTGCCCGAAGGTTTTGGCTACGAGTGGACCGGCCAGTCGCTGGACGAAAAGAAGTCCGGCTCCTCGGCCATGCTGCTGTATGCCTTCTCCATCCTGGCCGTGTTCCTGTGCCTGGCTGCGCTGTATGAAAGCTGGAGCATTCCGCTGTCCGTGATGCTGGTGGTGCCGCTCGGTGTGCTGGGCGCGCTGGCCGGCATGTTCATCCGCGGCATGCCCAACGACATCTACTTCCAGGTGGCGCTGATCACGGTGATCGGTCTGTCCGCCAAGAACGCGATCTTGATCGTGGAATTTGCGAAGGACCTGCACGCCCAGGGCATGAGTGCCTACGACGCGGCGCTGGAAGCCGCCCATCTGCGCTTCCGCCCGATTCTGATGACGTCCCTGGCGTTCATTCTGGGCGTGGTGCCGCTGTACATCGCCTCCGGTGCAAGCGCGGCCAGCCAGCGCGAAATCGGTACCGGCGTGTTCTGGGGCATGGTGATCGGCACGCCGCTGTCGATCTTCCTGGTGCCCATCTTCTTCATCGGCGTCTTCAAGCTGTTCGGCCAGAAGCTCGACCAAGACAAGACCCCTCCCGCATCCACCGCTGCGGTGACTGACGGAGGCTCTCACCATGACTAAGCGACTTGTTCCCACCCTGCTGGTCAGCGCGCTGCTGGCCTCCGGCTGCTCCTTCATCCCGCAACTGGAGCGCCCGGCGGCGCCCGTGGCTGCCAGCTACCCGGCCGCCAACGCCGCCAGTACCAGCACGGCTGCGGCCGACATTCCGTGGCAGAACTTCTTCTCGGACGCCCGTCTGCAGCAGCTGATCACCCTGGCGCTGGACAACAACCGCGACCTGCGCGTGGCCGTGCTCAACATCGAGCAGGCCCGCGCCCAGTACCAGATCCAGCGCGCCGCGCAGTTTCCGGAGCTGGGGGTGGCCGCCCAGGGGTCCCGTGCCGCCAGCACCGACGGTTCCGGCTACGTCAACACCTATATGGTGGGCCTGTCCATGCCCAGCTGGGAGATTGACTTCTGGGGCCGCATCCGCAGCCTGAAGGAACAGTCTCTGGCCCAGTACCTGGCCACGGAAGAAGGCCGCAAGTCGACCCAGATCAGCCTGGTGGCCGCCGTCGCCAATGCCTGGCTGGGGCTGCAGGCCGACGAGGAACTGCGCGCCATCTCGCAGCGCACGCTGCAGACGCGCGAAGAATCGGTGCGCCTGGCCAAGCTGCGCTTCGATGCCGGCGCCTCGTCGGAACTGGACTTCCAGCAAGCCCGCTCGCTGACCGAGAACGCCCGCGCCACACTGGCCCAGCAGACCCGCCAGCGCGATCTGGACATCAATGCGCTGACCCTGCTGGTGGGGCAGCAGGTGCCTGCCGAACTGCTGGCCAGCCTGCAAGGCAAGCGACTGGCCGACCTGCCAGCGCTGGCCGATGTGCCCGCCGGCCTGCCTTCCGATCTGCTGCTGCGCCGCCCGGACATTCGCCAGGCCGAACAAAGCATGGTGGCCGCCAACGCCAGCATCGGTGCGGCCCGCGCGCTGTTCTTCCCGAACGTGTCGCTGACCGCTGCCGCCGGCTTTGCCAACACCGAGCTGTCCGACCTGTTCAAGTCCGGCTCCACCACGTTCAGCATTGCGCCGTCCATCTACCTGCCGATCTTCACGGCAGGCCGCAACCAGGCCAATCTGGAAGTGGCGGAAACCAGCAAGAAGATTGCTGCGGCACAGTATGAAAAGGCCATCCAGACCGCTTTCCGCGAAGTCTCGGATGCCCTGGTCAGCCGCGAATCCCTGGTGGAACAGCTGCGCGCCCAGCAGGCCCAGCTGGAAGCCGAGTCCTCGCGCCTGAATCTGTCCAATCTGCGCTACACCAACGGGGTGGCCAGCTACCTGGATCTGCTGGATGCCCAGCGCTCCCTGTTCACGCTGGAGCAGGCTGTGGTGCAGGTGCGACTGGCACAGCTGCAGAACCAGGTGCTGCTCTACAAGGCGCTGGGCGGTGGCTGGACCGAAACCACCCAGACCGCAGCAGCCCCCGCCGCTGCAGCACCGGCGCAATAGGGCGCGGCAGCGCCGCTGCACAGCCTGCCCGCAGGCACGCCCCGACAAGGCCCTGGCACCCGCCCGGGCCTTGTTGTTTTATGGCCCAGATGCCGGCTTCTTGATCTACCTCACGACAAGTGCGGCCACCGCGTCAACCCGTGGCGTTGCCAGTGGCTAGCGCACAGGCGGTCGATATAATTCGCAGTTCCTTTAAGCCCACACAAAAATTGAGGTCTTCATGAGCGCCACCTCCCACGAAGAAGCCCATACGGGCCCGGTCAAAAATCCCAAGCAATTGCTGATCGCGGTCTTTTTCTCGTTTGTCATCCCGGTGTTCGTCATCATCGGCCTGGTGCAATTCGTGAGTTCTTCCAACAAGACCGGCCCGGGGGCAGGCAACCACGATATGGCCCAGGCCATGCGCATCCAGAAGATCGGCTCTGTCGAGATCCGCGATGCCAACCGCCCCCTGCGCGGCGGTGAAGATGTGTACAAGGGCCAGTGCGCAGCCTGCCACGCCACCGGCGTTTCGGGCGCACCCAAGTTCGGCGATGCCGGCGCCTGGGGCCCTCGTCTGGCCCAGGGCTTTGAGACCCTGGTCCATTCGGCGCTGAAGGGCAAGGGCGCCATGGCACCGCAAGGTGGCGGTGATTTCAATGACCTGGAAATTGCACGCGGTGTGGCGTTCATGGCCAATGCCGGCGGCGGCAAGTTCGACGAGCCCCAGCCTCCCGCTGCAGCGGCAGAGACCGCCGAGGCCAAGTAAGCCCTCCGTGTTCCTCCCCTCAAAAAAGGACCGCGCTGCGGTCCTTTTTTGTTGCTCCGGCGCACCCCGGTCTGCCCGCCCGGGCACACGCTCTTGGGCGCCCCTGGGCAGATCAGGCCGCTGCGGAAGGCGCGTCGGCCACCAGCCGCTGCGGGCTGCGCACAAACCGGAACTGGGCCTCCAGGGCTGCACTGCACACCTCGTGCGGCTCCCAGCGCCCGGCTTCGATCAATGCCGCCATGCGCATCACATCCTGCGTGTGCACCAGGCCCAGCACACCGTCGGCCACCAGATAGACATGGCCCTGCTCGTCCACCAGACAGCGCTGCGGCTGGACCGGCCGGCCGGTGTGGGTGCGCACGCTGCCATCCTCGTCCACTCGCCACACCACCGGCGTGTCTTCCAGCTCCACATACACGCGCTGCGGCCCGTTCTGGAAATACCAGCAGCCCCGCGCATCCACCTCGTAATTGCGGCCGATGAAGTCGATCAGCTTTTCATGCTGCAGCAGCGATCCCTTGCTGCTGGGGAAAAAACCACAGGCCTGGGTGGCCTGGTCACGCAGGAACCAGCGCCCGCGCGCGTCCAGGGCCAGCCAACCGTAGCAATCGGGCACGTTGGGCCATTTAGCCAGGGCCTGCTTCACGATGTCATCCATAGCGCAACGCTTCCTTCTTCCGTTCACCCCGGCCCCGCACACCTCTGCGCAACCAACAAGCAGCCTGAATGCGTCATGATAGTGGGCGCCTGCATGTGCGGAGCATACCCGTGCACCAGAACCCAGGGATTTTGTGTAGGCCCCTGCGCCGCCGTGCTCTCGCACGCTGTGCCTGCTGCCCTACACCGACCAACGGTCGCTCTGATGCACAATCGAAACTTCTTTGCGCCTTTTGCTGAACATTGCCTACGAGGTCTGCCATGAAACGTCTGCTTGCCATTCTCGCCCTTGCCCTTGGCCTCAGCGGCTGCGGCTACAACGATTTCCAGCGTTTGGACGAGCAGACCAAATCCGCCTGGAGCGAGGTGCTGAACCAGTACCAGCGCCGCGCCGACCTGGTGCCCAACATCGTGGCCTCGGTCAAAGGTGAAGCCAGCTTCGAGCAGGACACGCTCACCAAGGTGATCGAGGCGCGTGCCAAGGCCACCTCTATCCAGGCCACGCCCGAGCTGATCAACGACCCCGAAGCCTTCAACAAATTCCAGCAGGCCCAGGGCGAGCTGTCCGGCGCGCTGTCGCGCCTGATGGTGGTGGCCGAGCAATACCCCCAGCTGCAGGCCAACCAGGGCTTCCGTGACCTGCGCGTCACGCTGGAAGGCACGGAAAACCGCATCACCGTGGCCCGCAACCAGTACATCAAGACCGTGCAGGACTACAACGTACTGGCGCGCAGCTTCCCCACCAACCTGACCGGCATGGTGTTTGGCTACAAGCCCAAGCCCAACTTCACGGTGCAGAACGAGGCCGAAATCTCGCGCCCTCCCACAGTGGACTTCTCCAGCGGCAAAAAGTAAGTGCAGCCGTCCGGAGCGGGATCCACCATGCCTCTGACGCACTGCAGGCGCGCGCTGGGCGCTCTGTTCCTCCTCGTCTTTGCACTGCTGTGGCAGTCCGCCGTCGCGCAGCCGCTGCAGCCCGTGCCCGCCCTGACGACACGGCTGATCGACCAGACCCAGACCCTGTCGGCAGAGCAGGCCGTGGCCGTGGAAAACCGGCTGCGGGACATCGAAGAAAAATCCGGCTCCCAGGTGGTCGTGCTGATGGTGCCCACCACGGCACCGGAAGACATTGCAGCCTACGCCTGGCGCGTGGCCGACAGCTGGAAGATCGGCCGCAAGGACGTTGGCGATGGCCTGCTGATCGTGGTTGCCAAGAACGACCGGCGCATGCGCATGGAGGTGGCGCGCGCCCTGGAAGGCGCCATCCCCGATTTGGCGGCAGCGCGCATCATCGACCAGCAGATGGCCCCGCATTTTCGCCAGAACGACTACGCCGGCGGCATTCTGGCCGCGCTGGACCAGGTCGCTGCGCGCATCGCCGGTGAAGCCCTCCCGGCCCCCAGCCAGCCCGCACGCCAGCAAGACCGGGGCTGGGACCTGGAAGAGCTGGCCATCTTCCTGTTCTTCGGCGTAATGGTCGCCGGCCCCATCGTGCGCGGCATCTTCGGCAACAAACTGGGCGCCGCCATCATGGGTGGCGGCACCGGCTTCCTGGCCTATGTGCTGACCACCAGCCTGCTGCTGGCTGGCGGCGCCGGCGTGCTCGCCCTGTTGTTCACCCTGTTGTCCAACAGCCGCGGGGGCGGTGGAGGTGGAGGCGGCCCCTTCATCGGCGGCGGCGGTTGGGGCGGTGGCTCTGGAGGCGGTGGCGGCTTCAGTGGCGGCGGAGGGTTCAGCTCCGGCGGTGGTGGCAGTTTTGGGGGCGGCGGCGCCTCGGGGAGTTGGTGACATGGCAGGCTTGTGGACCCGTTTGCAGCGCCTGCTGCACCACCGCTGGACCGAAGGCCAGGTTCGCCGCGCCTTCCCGCCCGAGGTCTTGCTGCGCCTGGAGCGCCAGGTGGCCGCCAGCGAAGCACGCCACAGCGGCCAAGTGCGCCTGTGCGTGGAAGGCGGTCTGCCCTATAGCTATATCTGGCGCGACGCGACGGCACGCGAGCGGGGTGTGGCGCTGTTCGGCAAGCTGCGCGTGTGGGACACCGAGCAGAACAACGGCGTGCTGATCTACCTGCTGATGGCAGACCACGCCATCGAGATCGTGGCCGACCGCGCACTGCACCGCGCCGTGCCGGCCGCCAGCTGGCAGGCCGTGCTGGAAGGCATGCAGCAGGATTTCCGCCGCGATGCCTATGCGCAAGGAATGGAAACCGCCTTGCTGCGCGTCTCCGACCTGCTGGCGGTGCACTTCCCCGCCGACGCTGCCCACCACACCGGCCATGACGCCAGCCTGCCCGATACGCCGGTGGTCCAAGGCCGGTTCTTCAAGGATATGTAAGCGGCCACACCGCGTTTCAGCAGCAGCCCACCTGCGGCCCGGCGCCAGATCTGTCACGCGCTGCGCTGCTGCACCTCAGCGATGCAGCAGCCACGCCTGCACTGCGGGGGCATGCAAGCCGGTGAATGACAACATGTTCAGCACCACCGTGGCCCAGAACGCCTGGCGGAATTCCGGTTTGCTCGACTTGTGCCGCAACCACTGCTGGGCCAGCAAAGCGCCCGGCCAGCCTCCTAGCAGCGCCAGGGCATGCAAGGTGGCTTCGGGCGTACGCCAGCCTCCCGACTGCGCCTGGTGCTTGTCATGCCAGTAGGTGCCGAAACACCACAGGCTCAGCCCCGCATAGGCCCACACCACCCATTCGGACACGCCCCACACCGCTGCGACCGCCACCCACCACAGGGCCAAGACCAGCAGCGGCATAGAAGCGCCACGGTGGCGGGGTGGCGTGCGTGCCCCTTGCGATCGCCGCACCTGCCCCGGTCCCGCCATGCCGCCTGCCGCCCGGGCCCGGCCCTGCACCGGCGTGCGCCGATGGGGCTGCTGCCATGCCACGGCCAGGGCCCGCGGCTTGCCCTGCACCATGCCCAGCGCAAAGGTCAGCGGCATGCCGACCTGCGGGCGCCGCTGCGCATCGGGCCGGGGCTGCCAGGCGCTGATGTGCACAAACACCCGCTCGCCGCTGCCATCCATCTGCACCAAGCCAAAACCCCGGGCCTCATTCCATTGCACCAGACGACCGCTGCACCGCATATCCACATCCTTGGGGCCGGGGGCCGGAAAGAAAATATTTTTTCAATTGCCGTGACACACCCCACCCGGTACTGCCGCGGCACTGCGCAGCCGCACGCCGGCGCTGAAAAGCCTGTTTCAGCCAGGCCGGGGCACCTGTTATCCACCGGCACCATGCCACGGCAATAAAAAAGCCACCTTGCGGTGGCTTTCATGCAGAACTCCCGCGGGAGATCAGCGCTTTTGGCGGAACTTGCGCAGGGCAGCGATCTGGGCCGCCATGACAGCCAGCTCGGACTGGGCCTTGGCCAGGTCCAGCTCGCTCTTGGCGTTCTTCAGGGCTTCCTCGGCAGCAGCCTTGGCCTTCTGAGCCTTCTCGTCGTCCAGATCCTTGCCGCGGATCGCGGTGTCGGACAGCACGGTCACGCAGTTGGGTTGCACTTCCAAAATGCCGCCGGCCACGAAGACGAACTCTTCGCTGCCGTCCGGCATTTCGATGCGCACCGAACCCGGCTTGATGCGGGTGATCAGCGGTGTGTGGCGGGGATAAATGCCCAACTCGCCCGCTTCACCGGGCAAGGCGACAAAGCGCGCTTCACCGGAGAAGATGGACTCTTCGGCACTGACCACATCAACGTGGATGGTGTTCATCTTTGCTCCTAGGAAAAGGTGGGAATCTGGGCTTGGGGTGAACAGGCAGGAGACGCTGGCGCGTCCCGTGCCCGCAGTTCACCTTAGGCGGCCAGCTTCTTGGCCTTCTCGAAGGCTTCGTCGATGGTGCCAACCATGTAGAAGGCCTGCTCGGGCAGGTGATCGGCTTCGCCGTTGGCAATCATCTTGAAACCGCGGATGGTTTCAGCCAGAGGCACGTACTTGCCGGGAGCGCCGGTAAACACTTCAGCCACGTGGAAAGGCTGCGACAGGAAACGCTGCATCTTACGGGCACGTGCCACCACCAGCTTGTCGTCCGGTGCCAGTTCGTCCATACCCAGAATGGCGATGATGTCGCGCAGTTCCTTGTAGCGCTGCAGCGTGCCCTGCACGGAGCGGGCCACGTTGTAGTGCTCTTCACCCACCACCTGGGGGTCCAGCTGACGGCTGGTGGAGTCCAGGGGATCCACGGCGGGGTAGATACCCAGCGAAGCGATGTCACGGGACAGCACGACGGTGGAGTCCAAGTGAGCGAAGGTCGTGGCAGGCGAAGGATCGGTCAAGTCATCGGCAGGCACGTACACGGCCTGGATGGAAGTGATCGAGCCCACCTTGGTGGAGGTGATACGCTCTTGCAGCTTGCCCATTTCTTCGGCCAGGGTAGGCTGGTAGCCCACGGCGGAAGGCATACGGCCCAGCAGAGCGGACACTTCGGTACCGGCCAGGGTGTAGCGGTAGATGTTGTCCACGAAGAACAGCACGTCCTTGCCTTCGTCACGGAACGCTTCAGCCATGGTCAGGCCGGTCAGCGCCACGCGCAGACGGTTTCCTGGGGGCTCGTTCATCTGGCCGTACACCATGGCAACCTTGGAGTCGTTCAGAGACTCTTGGTTCACCACGCCGGCGTCCGACATTTCGTGATAGAAGTCGTTGCCTTCACGGGTACGTTCACCCACACCAGCGAACACCGACAGACCGCTGTGGGCCTTGGCGATGTTGTTGATGAGTTCCATCATGTTCACGGTCTTGCCCACACCGGCACCACCGAACAGGCCCACCTTACCGCCCTTGGCGAAGGGGCAGACCAGGTCGATCACCTTGATGCCGGTTTCCAGCAGTTCCTGCGAAGGCGACAGTTCGTCGTATGCAGGAGCCTTGCGGTGGATGGCAGCCGTCAGAGTCTGGTCCACGGGACCGCGCTCGTCGATGGGGTTACCCAGCACGTCCATGATGCGGCCCAGAGTGGCCTTGCCCACGGGCACGGTGATGGGGTTGCCGGTGTTGGTGACCATCAGGCCACGCTTGATACCGTCCGAAGAACCCAGCGCAATGGTACGCACCACGCCGTCGCCCAGCTGTTGCTGAACTTCCAGGGTCAGGGCCGAGCCTTCGAGCTTCAGCGCATCGTAGACCTTGGGCACTTCACCATGGGCGAACTCCACGTCCACCACGGCGCCGATACATTGAACAATCTTGCCTTGTACTTGAGCCATTCTTTGCTCCAATCTGTTTGTTCGTTAAAGCCGTTTACACAGCGGCAGCGCCTGCCACGATTTCCGACAACTCGGTCGTAATCGCTGCCTGACGCGTCTTGTTGTAGACCAGCTTCAACTCGCTGATGACGTTGCCGGCGTTGTCGGTTGCGGCCTTCATGGCCACCATGCGCGCCGATTGCTCGGACGCCATGTTTTCCGCCACCGCCTGGTACACGAGGGATTCCACGTAACGAACCAGCAGTTCGTCGATGACGCTCTGGGCGTCAGGTTCGTAGATGTATTCCCACGATGCACCCGTCTTCTCGGCTTGCATTTTTTCGGACGACAGGGGAAGCAGCTGCTCCACCACCGACTCTTGCTTCATGGTGTTGATGAACTTGGTGTACGCCACGTACACCGCGCTCAGCTTGCCTTCAGCATATTGGTCCAGCAGCACCTTGACAGGCCCGATGAGCTTGTCGAGATGCGGCGTGTCACCCAGGCCTGTAGCGTGGGAAACCACCTTGGCGCCGACGCGGCCCAGGAAACCCAGTCCCTTGCCGCCAATGGCCACTGCCTCTGTCGTAATACCCGCATCCTGCAGTTCACGCAGCTTGGTCGTGACAGCACGCAACACGTTGGTGTTCATGCCGCCGCACAGGCCCTTGTCGGTCGTCACCACGATGACGCCGACCTTCTTGGCATCGTTCACTTGCATGAACGGATGCTCGTACTCAGGGTTGGCTTGACCAAGGTTGGCTGCAATGTTGCGGATTTTTTCGCTGTATGGACGGGCAGCCAGCATCCGCTCCTGCGCCTTGCGCATTTTGGATGCAGCCACCATTTCCATGGCTTTGGTGATCTTCTTGGTGTTTTCCACCGATTTGATCTTGCCGCGTATTTCCTTACCTGCTGCCATGATGGCTCCTCGTCCGGTTTAAGCGAACGACTTCTTGAACGCAGCGACGGCAGCGGTCAATTCGGCCTCGTCCTTGCCTTCCTTGTCGAAAGCACGCTTTTCGTTCAGACGGTCCAGCAGGGCAGCGTGGCTGGACTTCAGGAACTGGTGCAGACCAGCTTCGAAAGGCAGCACTTGCTTGACTTCGATGTCGTCCATGAAACCCTTGTTCACGGCAAACAGCGACACACCCATCAGCGCAGTGGACAGCGGGCTGTACTGGGCTTGCTTCAGCAGTTCGGTCACGCGGGCACCGCGGTCCAGCTGCTTGCGGGTGGCTTCGTCCAGGTCGGAAGCGAACTGCGCGAACGCAGCCAGTTCACGGTACTGTGCCAGGTCGGTACGGATACCGCCGGACAGGCCCTTCACCAGCTTGGTCTGCGCCGAACCACCCACGCGGGACACCGAGATACCGGCGTTGATAGCGGGACGGATACCAGCGTTGAACAGGTTGGTTTCCAGGAAGATCTGGCCGTCCGTGATCGAGATCACGTTGGTAGGCACGAAGGCGGACACGTCACCGGCTTGGGTTTCGATGATAGGCAGAGCGGTCAGAGAACCGGTCTTGCCCTTCACTTCACCCTTGGTGAAAGCTTCCACGTAGTCGGCGTTCACGCGAGCGGCACGCTCCAGCAGACGCGAGTGGAGATAGAACACGTCGCCAGGGAAAGCTTCACGTCCTGGGGGACGGCGCAGCAGCAGCGACACTTGGCGGTAAGCCACAGCTTGCTTGGACAGATCGTCATAAACGATCAGGGCGTCTTCACCGCGGTCGCGGAAGTATTCGCCCATCGTGCAGCCGGAGTAGGCCGACACGTACTGCATGGCAGCGGATTCGGAAGCGGTCGCAGCCACCACGATGGTGTATTCCATCGCGCCAGCTTGTTCCAGGGAGCGCACCACGTTCTTGATCGAAGAAGCCTTCTGACCAATTGCCACGTAGATGCAGGTAACGCCCTGACCCTTTTGGTTGATGATCGCGTCGATGGCAACGGCGGTCTTGCCGGTCTGACGGTCACCAATGATCAGTTCACGCTGGCCACGGCCCACGGGCACCATGGAGTCGATGGACTTGATACCGGTTTGCAGCGGCTGGTCCACGGATTGACGTGCGATCACACCAGGCGCAACCTTTTCGATCACGTCGGTCATCTTGGCGTTGATGGGGCCCTTGCCGTCGATAGGCTGACCCAGGGCATTCACCACGCGGCCGACCAGTTCGGGGCCCACGGGCACTTCCAGAATACGACCCGTGCACTTGACGACGTCGCCTTCCTTGATGTGCTCGTAAGCACCCAGAATCACGGCGCCCACGGAGTCGCGTTCCAGGTTCAGCGCCAGGCCGAACGAAGCCTGGCCATCGGCGCCAGCGGGGAATTCCAGCATTTCGCCAGCCATCACGTCGGACAGGCCGTGCACGCGCACGATACCGTCGGTCACCGACACCACGGTGCCTTGGTTACGGACGTCGGTGCTCGCAGCCAGACCTTCGATGCGGCTCTTGATCAATTCAGAAATTTCTGCGGGATTGAGTTGCATGACTCTTTCCTTCTTTCTTGTGTTTAGCCGAGACCTCAAGCGCGCATTACGCGATGAGGGCCGCTTTCATTTGTTCCAGACGGGCTTTGACGGAGGTGTCCAGCACCTCGTCGCCCACCACGACGCGAACGCCACCGATCAGCGAGTCATCCGGCTTCACAGTGAGATTCAGCTTGCGGCCAAAGCGCTTTTCCAGCGAAGCGCCCAGCTCGGCCAGCGCTGCATCCGCAATGGGGAAAGCGCTGAACACCACGGCGTCCGAAGAGCCGCTCTTGCTGTTCACGAGGCTGCGGAACTGTGCTGCCGCTTCGGGCAGCGCGTCCAGACGGCCGTTTTCGAGGATCACACGCAGAAAGTTGCGTGCGGCCTCGGGCAATGCCGACTTGGCCACACCCGCGATCAGATCGAACACTTGCGTCTTCGACACGTTGGGGTTGTCGGCCAGTTGGCGCAATTGCGGATCGGCGGCAATCGCCGCCAATTCCTCCACCCAAGCGACAGTGCTGCCCAAATCAGCGCCCTTGTCGGCGCTGGCTTTGAACAATGCTTCGGCGTAAGGGCGGGCAATGGTGGCGAGTTCTGCCATTTTGCTTTCCTTACAGCTCTGTCTTCAGGCGGTTCAGCAGATCAGCATGGACGCCGGCGTTCACTTCCTTGCGGAGGATTTGCTCGGCACCCTTCACAGCCAATGCAGCCACTTGCTCGCGCAGGGCTTCACGGGCGGCAACGGCTTGCTGCTCAGCTTCGGCGCGGGCAGCGGCAACAATCTTGTTGCCTTCTTCTGTCGCGCGGGCCTTGGCCTCTTCAATGATGGCCTGGGCGCGGCGTTCGGCGTCCGCAAGCCGCGATGCTGTCTCGTTGCGCGTCTGGCTCAGTTCCTGTTCGACGCGCTTGTTCACAGCGGTCAGTTCGGACTTGGCCTTGTCGGCAGCAGCGAGGCCATCGGCGATTTTCTGGGCTCGCTCATCCAGTGCCTTCGCGATCGGGGGCCACACGAACTTCATCGTGAACAGCACCAGGATCAGGAAAACAATGGCCTGAACGAACAGGGTCGCGTTGATACTCACGGCAACACCTTTCTATCTAGGGCGTTGATCGGAGCTTAGGCCAGGACGAAGGGGTTGGCGAAAGCGAACAGCAGAGCGATAGCCACACCGATCAGGAAAGCAGCGTCGATCAGACCGGCCAAGATGAACATCTTGGTTTGCAGTTCGTTGATCAGCTCAGGCTGACGAGCCGAGGATTCCAGGAACTTGCCGCCCATCAGAGCGATACCGATCGAAGCGCCGATAGCACCCAGACCAACGATCAGACCACAAGCCAGAGCGACGAGACCGAGAATGTTTTCCATGATGACTCCTAGAGATTAAAGGAAAGTTGAAAGGTTGAAAGGGGAAGGGTCAGTGAGCTTCATGAGCCTGGCCGAGGTAAATCAGCGTCAGCATCATGAAAATGAAGGCCTGCAGGGTGATCACCAAGATGTGGAAGATCGCCCAGATCGTGCCTGCAATGATGTGCCCCACAGGGAGCAACGCACCAGAGAGCGACATAGCCGCTGCGCCACCCATCAGGGCAATCAGCATGAACACCAACTCACCAGCGTACATGTTGCCAAACAGTCGCATGCCATGCGACACGGTCTTGGCAACGTATTCAATGATCTGCATCAGCAGATTGACCACGCCCAGGATCAGGGCGAAGACGGGATTCTTGGAGGTGCCGAAGGGAGCGGTGACCAGCTCGTGGCCCCAGCCGCCCAGGCCCTTGATCTTGACGCTGTAGTACAGGCACAGCACCAGCACGGCGAACGACAGGCCCAGCGTGGTGGAAAGGTCGGCAGTGGGCACGACACGCAGGTAGGCGTGGTGGTCACCGGTAGCGCCTTGCCACAGCACGGGCAGCAGGTCCACGGGCAGCATGTCCATGGCGTTCATCAGGAAGATCCAGACGAACACGGTCAGTGCCAGCGGAGCGATGAACTTGCGCGACTGGGCGTTGTGGATATTGGCCTTGGCCTGGTTGTCCACCATTTCGACCAGCATTTCCACCGCAGCCTGGAAGCGGCCCGGCACACCGGAGGTGGCCTTGCGCACGGCCAGCCACATCACGAAGATGCCCAGCAGGCCCAGGATGGCAGCGACCGCGACGGAGTCATAGTTGACTACCGAGAAATCGATGACGGACTTCTGCTTGATGTTTTGCAGGTGTTGCAAGTGGTGAACGATGTATTCACTTGCAGTTGGGGCGTTCGCATCAGCGGCCATCGTCAACTCTCTTCTCAAACTTCAGTTTTTCGGACACCGGACCGCACCAGCAGCGCGATCCAATACGTTTTCATCACTACGACCATGCCGGCGAGCAGTGCCAGCCAGCTCAGGTCTTTCACCAAGCTCGGCGCGGCGGCCATCATGGCAACGCACAACACCAGCTTGACCAATTCCCACCCAAAGAGGCGCGTCATCGCGGAACCTGCACCAGCGGCCGGACCACCGCGCGTGACGCCACGCGCAAAGACCACCGCCGGGACCACCACGCACAGGGCGCCGTATGCGGCCGACCAGCCCACACGGGCCTGACCGCTGATCCACCATGCGAGCACAGCCACCAGCACACCGACTGCCACCTGACCCAGCACAATGCGCCAGACCGACAGCGACGGATTGCGCCGACGCCAGGCCTGCGCCTCTTCCGGGCTCAGAGGCTTGAAATCCTCTTCTTCGGCCTCAAGTTCGTCCTGCCAGGGTGCATTTTTTTTCATCGTGGAGCGCCCGCAGCAGACCTAAACTTTTTCACAAAGCCTCTGATTATAAGTAGAAACCCGTCCGATTCGTTAGGGCGAACCCTCTTGCACTCGGGAATTTGTGTGCAGCCAGCCGGCTGTAAGCCAACCCTGCCCGGAAAACGGGCGCAACGATACCGCACAATGCCGCCCATAGCCAAGCAAAGCCCTGGGCTTGCGCCGCTTACAACTGGGAATAACGCACTATGACTGACAACAGCACGCCAGACGAACAGGATCCGCGCAAGGATTCGCTGATCGAATACCCCTCGCTCTTCCCCATCAAGGTGATGGGCATCAAGACGGACGGTCTCGTTCACGCCATCACCAAGGTGGCCGAAGAGTTCGACCCCCAATTCGACGCCTCCACCGTGGAATTGCGCCCCAGCAGCACCGGCAAGTACCTGGGCGTGACCATCACCGTCACGGCCACCAGCCGCGAGCAGCTGGACAACCTCTACCGCGCCCTGACCTCCCACCCCATGGTCAAGGTGGTGCTGTGACCTCCGCCACGGCGCAGGCCGCCGTGGCCTGCGCCCCGGTGCTGGATGCCCGCCTGATCGGGCGGGTGGCCTACGCGCCCACGGTGCAGGCCATGCAGGAGTTCACGCGCACCCGCACTGCGCACACGCCTGACCAGCTCTGGATCTGCGAGCATCCCGCCACCTTCACCCAGGGTTTGGCCGGCAAATCCGACCATCTGTTGCATACAGGCGACATTCCCGTGGTGGCCACCAACCGCGGCGGCCAGGTGACCTACCACGGGCCGGGGCAGGTCGTGGCCTATCCGCTCCTGGATCTGCAGCGCCTGGGCTATTTCGTCAAGGAATATGTCTACCGCCTGGAAGAGGCTGCCATCCGCACGCTGGACCACTTTGGCGTGACCGGCCACCGTGTGGCCGGCGCCCCCGGCATCTATGTGCGCCTGGACGACCCGCGCAGCCACGCCCGGCTGGAGCAGCGCCCCCAGCACCGCGCGCCCGGCAGTGCTGCGCCCGACCCCGATTTCACCGGCCTGGGCAAGATTGCCGCCCTGGGCATCAAGGTCAGCCGCCACTGCAGCTACCACGGTCTGGCACTGAACGTGGACATGGACCTGGAGCCCTACTCCCGCATCAACCCTTGCGGCTATGCAGGGCTGCCCACGGTGGACCTTTCTACAATAGGCATCCAGACAACCTGGGACGAGGTTGCCCACGTGCTCGGCCACCAGCTGATCGCCCGCCTCGCCCCCTGAAAAAACGCACACCATGAGCAGCAACGAAGTCGTGCGCGAAGCGCAGTCCGCCGAAAACTACAACCCGCTGGCCAAGCAGAAGGCGGCCGCCAAGCTGGCGCGCATCCCCGTCAAGGTGGAGCAGGCCGAAGTGCTGAAGAAGCCCGAGTGGATCCGCGTCAAGGCCGGCAGCCCGACCACGCGCTTCTACGAGATCAAGGACATTCTGCGCAGCAACAAGCTGCACACGGTCTGCGAGGAAGCCAGCTGCCCCAATATCGGCGAATGCTTCGGCAAGGGCACGGCCACCTTCATGATCATGGGCGACAAGTGCACCCGCCGCTGCCCCTTCTGCGACGTGGGCCACGGCCGCCCCGACCCGCTGGACAAGGACGAGCCGCTGAACCTGGCGCGCACCATTGCCGCCCTGAAGCTGAACTATGTGGTGATCACCAGCGTGGACCGCGACGACCTGCGCGACGGCGGCTCGGGCCACTTTGTGGAGTGCATCCAGAACATCCGCGCCCTGTCGCCCACCACGCAGATCGAAATCCTGGTGCCCGACTTCCGCGGCCGCGATGACCGCGCGCTGGAAATCCTCACCTCGGCACCGCCCGATGTGATGAACCACAACCTGGAAACCGCGCCCCGCCTGTACAAGGAAGCACGCCCGGGTTCGGACTACCAGTTCAGCCTGAACCTGCTCAAGAAGTTCAAGGCGCTGCACCCCAAGGTGCCCACCAAGAGCGGCATCATGGTCGGCCTGGGCGAGACGGACGAGGAAATCCTGCAGGTGATGCGCGACATGCGCGCCCACAACATCGACATGCTGACCATCGGCCAGTACCTGGCGCCCACCAACAGCCACCTGCCGGTGCGCCGCTATGTGCACCCGGACACCTTCAAGATGTTCGAGGAAGAAGCCTACAAGATGGGCTTCACGCACGCCGCTGTGGGTGCCATGGTGCGCTCCAGCTACCACGCGGACCAGCAGGCCCACGCCGCCGGCGTGTAAGCCCGCGCGGCGCTGCCGGCGTCCAGCCAATCTGCCGATCAGCCATTGCCCACGGGCAATGGCTTTTTTTATGGCCGCGCCGCAACCAGGCGTTTGCGCAGCGAGCCGGCGTTGTGGCTACTGCGGCTGTCGCGGCCGCCATTGCCGTGCACAAACAAAAACGCCTTGCGGCAAACAGCCTGCAAGGCGCAGTCAAAATTCTCGATCACACGGGTTTCAGCGTAAAAAATTGCGTGGCTAACCGGGCATTCCGCTGGCTGGCAAAAAACGACTTTCAGGCTTTACAGGCCTTAGGTCGCCCCACGATGAAACCATGGGAAGCCGCCTCGACCTTCAAGCTCCCACCAGGACGGTGTCGGCTGCTTCCATGGGTTGAACTATAACATTGAATGCGAATTAATCTCAATCACTTTTTTTATCTGAGGGGTGTTTTATTTCCACCACCTGCACCACACCCCGCACAGCACCTCTTGCGCATACGGCGGGGACAGGCCTCAGCGCATCGCCGGCACCACCGCCGCCAGCGACGTCAGACTGTCTGCGGTCTGCTGCAGCGCCGCCGTCGGATCGTCGGCATCCAGCACCGCCTGCGCCCAGTCATGCAGCTTGCGGGTGTCGGTGCGCAGCACTTCCTGCTTGACCGCCAGCACCTGCGCCGGGTGCATGGAAAAACTGCGCAGCCCCAGACCCAGCAGCAGCTTGGTGAACGCCACATCGCCCGCCATCTCGCCGCACACGCAGACGCTTTTACCGGCGGCATTGGCCTCGCGGATCACCTGGGCCACCAGCTGCAGCACGGCCGGGTGCAGCGGGTCGTACAGCTCGGCCACGGCCTCGTCGGCGCGGTCGATGGCCAGCGTGTACTGGATCAGGTCGTTGGTGCCGATGGACAGAAAGTCGAAGTACTGCAGAAAGGTGCGCACCATCAGCGCCGCCGCCGGGATTTCGATCATCGCGCCCAGCTCCACCTTGCCGTGGGCCACGCCGCGTGCGTCCAGCTCGGACTGCGCCAGCCGCAGCTGGGCCAGGATCTGTGTGATCTCGCTGCGGTGCGCCACCATGGGGAACAGCATGTTCACCTTGCCATGGGCCGCTGCGCGCAGGATGGCACGCAGCTGGGTGCGGAACATCACCGGCTCGGCCAGGCTCCAGCGGATGGCGCGCAGGCCCAGCGCCGGGTTGAGCGAGGCGTTGATCTTGCCTTCCAGCGGCTTGTCCGCCCCCACATCGATGGTGCGGATGGTCAGCGGCATGCCTTCCAGCCCTTCCAGCGCAGCGCGGTAAGCCTGGTACTGCTCTTCTTCACCGGGGAGCTTTCCGCCCCGGCCCATGAACAGGAATTCGCTGCGAAACAGGCCCACGCCCACAGCGCCGGCCTTGACCACCGCGGGGCTGTCCTCGGGCTGCTCGATGTTGGCCAGCAGCTCGATCGTCTGGCCATCCAGCGTCTGCGCCGGGGTGTGCCGCAAGCGGGTCAGGCGCTCGCGCTCCAGCAGCATCTGGCGGCGACGGAACTGGTATTCCTCCAGCACGATGGGCGACGGATCGACGATCAGGATGCCGGCGTCACCGTCGATGATGACCCAGTCGTCCTGGCGTACCAGCTGGCTGGCGGCGCGTGCGCCCACCACGGCCGGAATGTCCATGCTGCGCGCCACGATGGCGGTGTGGCTGGTCTTGCCACCCACGGCGGTCACAAAGCCTTCGAACACGCTGCGCTTGAACTGCAGCATGTCGGCCGGCGACAGATCCTGGGCCACCAGCACCAGCGGGGCATCGGTCATGTCGTCGGACAGCGTCTGCTGCGCATCGGGGGCACGCCGGGGTTTGGCGGCGCAGGCTTCGGGCGAGACCGGGCTGGCCACGCCACGCATGTGGCGCAAGATGCGCTCGACCACCTGCTCCATATCGGACTTGCGCTCGCGCAGGTAGTCGTCCTCCATCTCGTCGAACTGGCGCGAGATCACTTCCAGCTGCGTGGTCAGCGCCCATTCGGCGTTGTACAGGCGCTCGGTGATCCACTGCTTGACGCCGTTGACCATCAGCTCGTCCTGCAGCAGCATCAGGTGCACTTCCAGCAGGGCCGCCACCTCGCCGGGGGCATCCACCGGCATGCTTTCCAGCAGGCGCGACAGCTCGGTCACCACCGCATTGCGCGCGGCACGGGTGCGGGCGATTTCGCTCTCCACCTGCTCGGGCTGGATGAAATAGTGCCGCACCTCCATGCGGCTGGAGGCCACCACAACGGCGCGTCCAATGGCAATTCCCCGGGAAACGGCCAAGCCATGGATAGCGAACGTCATGCGGTCAATCCTTCTTCTGGTGCGCCTTGCAAGGCGCGTTGCGCAGGCCGCTATTGTCAGCCCAGCGCCAGCGATTCCGGCCTACATCACAGACGCCGGGTCGGCCTCTCTTGATGCAAGGCAAGCTTTGGCCTGTACCACTCCATATTGCTGCGCCGCAGCAATATCAAGAGCAAGCACTCACTGGCCTTCGCCAAACTTGTCGTTGATCAAGGCCAGCAAGGCGTCCGAGGCCTGCTGCTCCTGCTCGCCGTCGGTCTCCAGCACCACTTCGGCCCCCAGGCCGGCGGCCAGCATCATCACGCCCATGATGCTTTTGGCGTTGACACGGCGCTCGCCGCGCGAGAGCCAGACTTCGCAGGGGAAACTGCCCGCCAGTTTGGTGAGCTTGGCGGACGCGCGGGCGTGCAGGCCCAACTTATTGCTGATGGTGACTGTGGTCTGAATCATGGTGCAAACGGGGACGCTGGTTTTGGGGCGCGCTGCCACCACCGGCCAGCATGATGCCTTGCGTGCCGCCGGCTTGCGCACGGGCGGCCAGGTTTTCCAAAGACTCCGCGCGGTAGCACCAGGCACGCAGCAGCATGGGCAGGTTCACCCCCGTCACCACGCGTGCATTGCGGCCTTCCACCAGGCGCAGGGCGACATTGCTGGGCGTGGCGCCAAAGACGTCGGTCAGCACCAGCAGCGGGCCCTCTTCGGACTGCGCCGGCAACAGGGCCCGCGCTTTCTGGAGGGTGTCTTCGGGTTCTGCATGGGCCTGCACGTCCAGCGCCAGCACATCGCCACCGCAGTCATTGAAGACATGCAGTGCCGCTTCGCGCAAGGCGTGCGCCAGGGGCGCGTGGGCAATGAGGAGAATGCGAACAGGTTTCATGGAGCGCGATTGTTCCGTCCATTATGGCGCGCCCGGTCACCCCGCTCACGGGTGCTGGCATGCCCGCCAGGGCCGTGACAGGGACAGTCCGTGGTGCGCTGACAACAATGAAGGCCTGACACAGCAAGGTCACACCACGGTAGCGCTTGCATGCGCCGCGCCCGTCACAACGCCGGAGTGGGACCACAGGCGTCGACGTACCTCCGGGCACCTCCGTGGGCCCTCTGGTCCTCGACGGCGTCCAGCCTTCAGTTCTGCAGTTGCAAGGCCTGGAAGAACTGGCTGGCCACTTCGTGCTGGGGCTTGGGCGCGTAGATCACCGCATGGAAGATGCGGGCCTTGTCGCCCTCCTGCTTGGCGAACCACACGCCATGCGTGGTGATGGTCCAGCCCGACGGACCTTCCCCCTGCACCGTGGCGCGGATGGAGCGCGACAGATTCATGGCCCCGACCGGCACAAACGGCGCGCCGCTCTTGCCCTCCTTGCTGTCCACGGCCTTGAGCTTGGTCAGCACCGCGGCTTCCCAGTAGGCCAGTGCATCGTCGGCCTGGCGCACATCGTCCAGCAGCCAGTGCGAGACGGCATAGGTGGCGTCCACGGCATCGCAGCCCATCATGGTCACATTCACCGGACCCTGCTCCATGCCGAAATCCACCTTCTGCTGGGCCACATCGGGCTCGCAGGGGAAACGGGCATGCAGTTCCGCATCGCGCAGCACGACGTCATGCCAAGTCAGTTCCGGCTTGTGGTCACAGGCCGACAGCGCAGCAACAGCAGCGCACACCGCAAAAAGAGAAGCGCAACGGACAGCGAATGTGGTCATGCTCCCATTATCGGCAGCCCCCGCGTTTTGTGTACGCGCACAAACGCGCAAGAAAGCCGATGCTTGCCGGGCATTTCCACGCGCTGTGGGCACAGCACCCGGCAAGGCGGCTCGCCGCTTTCTCCCTGACAGAACTTTTGTCCGGGATCAGGCTCCAAACCTGCACGCTGGCATCGGTTCCGGCGCTTGGTACACAATCACAACATGGCAATCAAACATTGGATGGCAGGCGTGGCGCTTGCCGCATTCGCAGGCCTGGGGGCCTATGTGCTCTGGGGCGGTCACAGCGCGGCTGCGCCGCAGTCGTCCTTTGTGCTGCTTGACGGCAGCACCCGCACCACCGAAGACCTCAAGGGCAAGGTGACGCTGGTGAACTTCTGGGCCACCAGCTGCACCACCTGCGTGGCAGAAATGCCCGAGATCATCAAGACCTACGACAAGTACAAGGACAAAGGCTACGACACCCTGGCCGTGGCCATGAGCTACGACCCCCCCAGCTATGTGGTGAACTTTGTCCAGTCGCGCCAGCTGCCCTTCAAGGTGGCGCTGGACAACACCGGTGCCGCCGCCAAGGCCTGGGGCGATATCCGCATCACGCCCACCACCTACATCGTCAACAAGCGCGGCGAGATCGTGAAGACCTATGTCGGCGCCCCCGACTTTGCCGAGCTGCACAAGCTGATCGAGAAACTGCTGGCCGAGGCCTAAACCCCGCCTGCCACAGCGCGCAGCCTTCGCGCGCTCTGCCCTTTCCGCCATGCAAAAAGCCAGCACCCGTGCTGGCTTTTTTGTGCGCGCAGGGCAGCGGCCTGGTGCCCGTCGCCGGGCACCCGCCGCGCCGCTTCAACGGTTACGGAACGCGTCGTGGCAGGCCTTGCAGGACTGTGCGGCAGGGCCGAAGGCATTCTTCAGCTGCGCCAGATCGCCGGTCTTGGCCGCCGCCACCAGCTTGGCGCTTTCCGCCTGGAACTTGTCGGCATGTTCCGTGAACTTGGCCTTCTCCTTCCACACCTCGGGCTTGGCCTTGCCGCCTTCCGTGCCGTCACCGAAGGCCGCCCACGGCAGCTTGGCCATGGTTTCCAGCACGGCGGCATTCTCTTGCGCCACTTTCGCATCAAAAGGCGCTTTGCCATTCGCCATGGCGCCCAGACGGCCGAAATGCTGGCTCATCACGAACAAAGCGCCCTGGCGGTATTTGATGGCGTCTTCGCTTTTGGCAAACTGCGCCGAGGCAGGCGCAGCCAACAGCGCCGCCGAGGCCGCCACCAGCAGCGCAGGCAGGATCTTCTTCATGGTTTTTTTCCTTGGGTTGTGGGGAAACGCAGTCGCGGCACCAGGTGCCTGCGGGTCAGTATGGCAGTGCCTCCGCTCAACGCAAAGCCGCACTTTTTTGCGCGGACTCCCTGCGGCCTCTGCCTGCATCCGCATACATTGAAGACCATGAGCAATGCATCCACCCGCATCTGGGACCTTCCCACCCGCTTGTTCCACTGGCTGCTGGCGGCCTGCGTGATCGCCCTGGTGGTGACCGCCAAAGTCGGCGGCAATGCCATGGAATGGCATCTGCGCCTGGGCCACGTGGTGCTGGCCCTGCTGGTGTTTCGCATCCTCTGGGGCGTGGTGGGCGGCCACTGGTCACGCTTTGCCACCTTCATTCCCGGGCCCGCGCGCCTGCTGCGCTACCTGCGCCAGCCGGCGGCCGACACCACGGTCGGCCACAACCCGCTGGGGGCGCTGTCGGTGCTGGCCCTGCTGCTGGTGCTGGGGCTGCAGGTGGGCACCGGCCTGCTCAGCGACGATGAAATTGCCTTTGCCGGCCCGCTGACCCGCTTTGTCAGCGGCGACACCGTCGCCTGGGCCACCGGCTGGCACAAGGACTGGGGCCAGTGGCTGCTGCTGGGCCTGCTGGCCCTGCACCTGTGCGCCATCGCTTTCTATGCCGTGGTGCGCCGCAAGCCCCTGGTACAGGCCATGCTGCACGGCGACCAGCCGGCCCCCGCCGGCACCTCTGCCTCCCGCGACGGACTGGCCGCCCGGCTGCTGGCCCTGCTGCTGATCGCGGCCTGCGCCGCGGCCGCCTGGTGGGTCTACGGCCTGGGCAGCACACCCGGTTTCTGAGTGCCGGCGGTGTGGATCCCCGGCCTGGGTCCATCCCCGATAGGCGGTCTTTGCGCCGCCGTTTACACTGGCCCTCTGTCAACCCTGGCGCCTGCGCGCCACCTACCGCCTGTGGACAAGCCCACCGTGGCCCTGCTGCTGGCCGAATCCCCGCACGATCTGGAGGCTGTGCGCCTGCTGTTTGCGGAATATGCCGGCGGCCTGGGCATTGACCTGGAATTCCAGGATTTCGAGCGCGAACTCGCCACCCTGCCCGGCGACTACGCTGCGCCCCGCGGGGGCTTGCTGCTGGCCCATGTGGATGGCGCCCTGGCCGGTTGCTGCGCACTGCGCCCGCTCGATACCAGCGACTACCCCAACGCCGCCGAAATGAAGCGCCTGTATGTGCGCAAGGCCTTCCGCGGCTTTGGCCTGGGCCGTGAACTGGCCGAAGCCGCCCTCAACGCGGCGCGCCGGATGGGCTATGACCATGTGCTGCTGGACACCCTGGACGACATGGAATCCGCCCGCGCGCTCTACACCGAGCTGGGCTTTGAAAGCATTCCGCCCTACTACCACAACCCCATTGCCGGGGCCCACTATCTGAAGGCCAGCATCGCCTAGCCTGCAGCTGCAGCTGCAGCTGCACCTGCCGCCGCCCTCCGCCTGGCCGGTGCCCACCAGTGCCCAGTGCCCAGTGCCCAGTGCCCAGTGCCCAGTGCCCGCAGTTTTTTGCGGAGGCCATTTAAGTTCCCGCACGGCGCCGTCGCTTAGTACAGGCAAGAGCGCCATGGTGGTGCTCGCAACGTCGTACCGACATTGATTTACGGAGCCCCTCCATGCTGAGCCTGCACACCAACGCCGCTGCCCTGAGCACCCAAAATTCCCTGGGCAACACCAACAAGGCCCTGTCCACTTCCATGACCCGCCTGGGTACCGGCTACCGCGTCAACTCCGCCATGGACGACGCTGCCGGCCTGCAGATCGCAACCCGCCTGGAAGCCCAAACCCGCGGCATGTCCGTGGCCCAGAAGAACACCCAGAACGGCATCTCCCTGCTGCAAACCGGTGAAGGCGCCCTGGCCGAAGTCAACAACATGATCCTGCGCATGAAGGATCTGGCCACCGAGGCAGCCAACGCGACCTCCACCGACGCCGACAAGACCGCCATGCAGGCTGAATTCACGGCACTGTCCGCTGAAATCGACAACATCATGGCCAACACCAAGTTCGGTGGCCAGGCACTGTTCTCCGCTGCAGGGACCTTCACTGCCGCTTCGACCTTCCAGATCGGCGCTTCGAACTCCGAAACCTATGCGTTCAACGCTTCGACCGATCTGACGGCCCTGAACACCGCCATCACCAACCTGAAGGCTGGCGCAGTGAGCGGCACCACCGCCAACGCCGCCATCAACCTGGCCGACCTGGCTTCGGCTGCCGTGGGCACGCTGCGCTCCTCGTTCGGTGCCGCCGCCAACCGCCTGGAACACGTGTACAACAACCTGGGCAACATGATCCAGAACACCGAAGCCTCCAAGGGCCGCATCATGGACGTGGACTACGCCACCGAAACCTCGAACATGACCAGCAAGCAAATGCTGATGCAGGCCTCCACCGCCATGCTGAAGCAATCCTCCAGCATGAGCCAGATGGTGGCTTCGCTGCTGCAGTAAGCTGTGCAGTTCGGCAAGGGCCCGCGCCCTTGCCATCCACGAAAAAAAGCCAACCGCAAGGTTGGCTTTTTTGCATGCGCATACAGCGCCATGGCATCCATGCCGCTGCCTGGTGGCCCTAGACCCCGCGCTCCTGCATGATGCGCGCCAGCGCGTTCTGCACCTCGTCGGTCATACCTTCCAGGCTGCAGCCCACCATGACCTGCTCGCCCAGCAAAAAGGATTTGTAGCTGCGCCGCGAGCGCACGGTCAGATCCACCTGCACCTGCACGCCGCTGCCCAGGTCCAGCACCACTTTGCTGATCTTGCGCCCCATGAACAGCATGGACGTTTCGCTGCGCGTGCCACGCAAGGCCACCCCGCCCTGGCTGAGATCGTCCATGTGCAGCACGCAATGGCGTTGCCCGAACATGAAGCTGGCTTCGTAGCGCTGGCCCAGCGGCAATTGCAGCCGCGGGTGGCGCCGGCGCTGGTGCTGCAAAACCTGGGTTGGCCAGGGCGCCTGCAGCTGCCAGCGGCCAGGCGACAGCTCTGCCCACTGCGCCTGCAGCTCCCACTGGGTGCGCACGCTGCCAGGCAAATGGGCCACCACCAGCACCGCTGCGGGCAGGGGCAGCAAGGCACCGGACACTTCCATCACCAGGCGTTGCTGCTCTGCATCCACCTGGCTCAGCACGGCCATGCCGCAGGGCCGGCCCCCGGCATCGTGCACCGCATGGGCATCGGGCACATCGGCCAGCAAGGTCATCACCGCCTGCTGGCGTTGCAAAGACTCCAGCACCTGCTGCACAGCAACCGGTGTGCTCAAACGGTAATACGACAGATCGACAGCGGCTGGAGCCGCAACTGATTCCAACTGCATGGAGGATTCCGCCCTGCGCAGGGCCTGGTTCAAAAGCTCGGTGCGATACGGCTAGGCCAACGCACCCCGACTTTGCAACAGCCGCGCCACACGCCGGCGCGACACGGCCCGCACGGCAGGCACCACCGCCAAAATCCAATCATAGGCAGGCATCTGGCCGGCCTGCGCAAACGCCTGTGCAAATGCCTGCACCGCTGTGGTACGTGCGCCCACATCGTCCAGACTTTGTCCTGCGTCATGCTGGAATGCCCGCACCGCCGCCTGTGCCTGCAACACGCGCTCGCGGGCGGCGGGCAGCTCGGCCGCCAGCGCCTGCACAGCCGCTGCATCGGCAGCACTCCAGCTGTCCACACGCAGTGCCTGGGGGGACGACACCAAGCGCGGCGACACCCACTGCCCGGCAGGAAAGCGCTTGCCATTGCCCTTGACCATGAAGCGCTGTACCACCACCGGCCAGCAGCGCTCTTCGACCGACAGCAGCAGCGGCTGTTCCAGCCCGCTCAGCTGCATGCCCAGCGGTGCCAGCGCATGCGCCAGCGCCTGCCGGCTGCCGCCTTGTGCCCGCTCCCAGCGGGCCTGCCAGGCCCCTTGCGCGCCGTCCTGCCCCAGCAGGCAAAAGCCCACCAGTTCCGTATCGCGCGCGTGCTCGGCCTGCAGACTCTCCCAGCTCCAGCCGGCCAGGGCGAACTGCTTGCGGGCGCGCTGCCCTGGTGACCAGTGCAGCGTTTCATCCAGGCTTTCCAGCGTGCGCGGCAGGCGCTTGGCCCACCCTGCCTGCACCGCCTGCAACGCACTACGCAGGCGTGCCGCACCGGCATCGGAAGGGAGCTTGCGCTGGTGGCGGCAGGCCTGGATCAATGCGGAAAGCTGCTGCTCCAGCTGCTCCAGAAAATCCAGCGCCATCTGTGCCTTGCTGATCTGCACATGGAATTCACGCACCCGCTGCGGCACGGCCGCAGCCATCCATCCCCGGGGCCAGGTGCTGTGGTAGCGGATGGCCGGCAAGGGATGCATGCCCACCGCGCTGGTGGGCATGGCCGGCGCCGCCGCACCGGGCTGCGCTGCACCGGCGGTGCCGATGCGCCCCGCCGAGGCGTTGCCACCAATGCGCGCGCTGCTCACAGCGCGTCAAACAGACTGAGCTGGCTGACCTTGCCGTAGGCCGACTGCGTGGCCTTGATGGCCGACATCAGCGTATTGAGCTGCACGGCCGCGGTCGCGTAGTTCAACTGGGAGTAGTCCAGCACCGCCGTCTGGTTGGCCGTGCTGAGGTTGCCCCAATTGGTTTCCAGTGTGCTGACGATGTTCTGCGCCCCGCCCAGCTTGGAGATCTTGGTGGACACCTGGTCCATGCCCGTATCCACGCCCGTCAGCGCCGCCTGCAGGCTGGCGCGGGTGGCCGGATTGTTGGCCGTGGTGCCACCACCCTTGATGGCCTCGATGGCCTGGTCCAGCGTGTTGAGCATGGCTGCCATCTCATCGCCCAGCGTCACGTTCGCGGGCTGGGTCAGGCCGTTGCCCACCACCACCTGCTGCTGTTCGCTGTTGCCACCCACCGTGTAGCGGGCACCGGCAGCCGCCGCGGCGTTGAAGCCCACGGTGGCGGTCTTGGACAGGGTGCCGGAGAACAGGTAGGAGCCTTCCTGGTCCTTGGTCAGCGTGCTGGCGTACAGGGCATCGCGCAAGGACTCCAGGTTCGTGGCCATGGCGCTCAGGTCCTCGCCGGTGTTGCCACCATCCAGGGCCCACACCAGCAGATCGCGCGTGCTCAGCAGGTCGCTGTTGATGCTGCTGAGCACGGTCTCGCTTTGCGTCATGCGGTTGGAGAGCGCACCGATGTTGTCCTTGTACTGCGCGATGCTGGCTTCCTCGCGCTGCAGGCGCGAAATGCGCACATGGGCGATGGGGTCGTCGCTGGGCCGCGTCAGGCGATTGCCGCTGGACATCTGCCCCATCAGCTTCTCCAGCTGGCTGTTGGAGTTCTGCAGCGAGGCGTTGACGGTGATGTGGTACTGGTTGCTGGATACGCGCATGGCCTGAAATCCTTGTCCGTGAATGGGAGGTGCGCCTCAGCGCATTTCCAGCAGGCTGTCGAACAGCTCGTTGGCCACGGTGATGACCTTCATATTGGCCTGGTACATCTGCTGGTACTGCATCAGGTTCACCGCCTCTTCATCGGTGTTGACCGCGCTGGTGGAGCGCCAGTTCGATTCCGACTGGTCGCGCACCGTCTGCGCCGTTTCATAGGAAGCGTTGTTCTGCTGGCTGTACATGGCCAGCTTGCCCACCAGCTGGGTGTACACATCCCCCAGCAGCACGGAGCTGCCCACCATACCGGTGCCTCCGGGGCCATAGATGTTCACGGCCTTGCTCTGCAAGGCAATCAGCTCCTGCAGCTTGGTGCTGTCGCCAATCTTGGCGGGATCGCCCGACAGGCCCAGCTGTTCCGGCGTGATGCCGGCGCTGACCGTCAGCATGGCCGAGGTGGAGGTGGCATCGAACACGAACAGGTCGGTCCCCGCCGCACCATTGGTGCCATAGCCGGACTGCAGCACCGCATTGGTTTCGCTGGCAATGACCTGCGCCAGCCCGCGGATGGAGGCATCCAAGGGCTGCAGCACATCGCTCTCCAGCGCCGCCAGGCCGCCCAGGGTTCCGCCCCAGTTTTCGGCGCCCAGCTGGAACGTCTCGGTGCCAAAGCTCACACTCAGGAACTGCGAACCCGCATCCACACTGACCGTCGAGGCACGGTTGCCCACCACCAGGGGCTGGCCGCCGCGCAGCGACAGATTGATGGAGCCATCCGGCTGCGTGGTCGTCTGCAGGCCCACCAGCTTGGACAGCTCGTCGACCTTGGCATCACGCTGATCCTGCAGCGAGGAGGTGTTCAGCCCGGCACCGGCACTCTGCGTGATCTTGTCGTTCAGCGCGGCAATTTCGTGGATATAGGAATTGACCTGGTCCACCGCCACGGCACGCTGCTGGCGCACGGCCAGCGCCTGGTTGGACACGATCTGGCCGATGTTGTTGATGGTCTGGCCCAGCGCCTTGGCGGCTTCGATGATCTGCTGGCGCAGCGGCGTGGACGTGGGTTCCACGCTGGTGGCGCTCAGGGCGCTGAAGAACTTGTCCAGCGCGGCGTTGATGCCGCCATCGGCATCGCCCATCACCTGTTCCAGCTGCAGCAGGTAGGTCTGCGCTGCCTCGTATTCCCCCTTGGTGCTGGCAGCGCGCCACATCTGCTGGGTCTTGTAGCTGTCGGCATAGCGGATCAACGACGTGACGGCCACCCCGTCACCGGCGGACAGCGCAGTGTTGGCCGAGGCCTTGGCCGTCAGCACCACGCCCTGGCGGGTGTAGTTGGGGGTCAGGGCATTCGCCAGGTTGTGGCTGACGGTATTGAGGGCGACCTGCGAGGCCACCACACCGGTCAGTCCATTGAAAAGCATGCTCATGAAAGTTTCCTTGTTCCCGCAGCGTTCACTGCCGCGCCGGACTGGGGCAGCATCTGCCGCACCAGCACATCGGCGATCCCAAATGCGCGCTGCCCCGCCAGCCCGTCGGCCACGGTCTGCTCGGCCAATGCCAGCGTGCTGTCATTGACCCGGTCATTGATGGCACTGCCGGAATCGGCCATCGCCGCCGTGGCCTGTCGCATCTGCTTCAACATCTGGGCGACAAAAAAGCCTTCGAACTTCACTGCCGCCGCCGTCAGGCGCTGCACGGTCGCGTCGTCGGCAGCCTGGGCCGCGGCCACGGGGGGGTGGCCGGCTTCCCCGGCGGGGACCGTGGGGCGTTCGGCGGCAAGGTGGGTGAGGGAGGTTTCCATGGCGTATCCCTTTAGATCACCACCAGCTCGCCATGCAGTGCACCGGCCTGGTCCAGGGCTTGCAGTATGGACATGATGTCGTCCGGCGAGGCACCGGTGCGGTTGATGGTGTCGATGATGGTCTGCAGCTTGGCGCCGGCAGGCCACTCGAACATGTGCCCGTTGCCCTCCTGCACCTGCACGCTCGACTCCGGCGTCACCACGGTGTTGCCCTGGCTGAACGGTGCCGGCTGGCTGACATTGGACTGCTCGCGGATCACCACGCGCAGCGCACCGTGCGAGACGGCGGCCGCCTTGACCGTGACGCCCTCGGCAATCACCACCGTGCCGGTGCGCGAATTGAAGACCACGCGCGGCAGCTCCTGCCCCATGGCCACCTGCAGATCCTGCAGGTCGGCGACAAAGCCGACCCGCTGCGTCGGCACCAGCGGCGCGCGCACCTCGATGCTTGTGCCATCGCGCGTGCTGGCGATATCGCCGTAGCGCGTGTTGATGGCCTGGACGATGTTGCGGGCCGTGCGAAAACTCGGCTGGCGCAGCGACAGCAGCACGGTCTCTCCGCTCTCGAAGTCGGAAGGGATCTCGCGCTCCACCGTGGCGCCGTTGGGAATGCGGCCGGAAGTGGGCGTGTTGACGGTGACGCTGGAGCCGCTGTTGCCGGTGGCATTCAAGCCCCCCACCACCAGCTGCCCCTGGGCGATGGCATAGATTTCGTTGTCCACCCCGCGCAGCGGCGCCATCAGCAGCATGCCGCCGCGCAGGCTTTTCGCATCGCCCAGCGAGGACACGGTCACATCGATGCTCTGGCCCTTGCGGTAGCCCGGCGGGAACACCCCACTGACCATCACCGTGGCCACGTTCTTCAGCTTGGTGCTGGTCTTCTCGGGCAGCTTGATGCCGAACTGGGTCAGCATATTGGCCACGGACTGGCCCGCAAACTTGACCTGCGTGCTGTCGCCCGTGCCGTTCAGCCCCACCACCAGACCGTAACCGATCAGCTGGTTTTCGCGCACGCCCTCGACATGCACCAGATGGCGCAGGGGCCGCATGCTGGTCTTGGCGGCCGCCTCGGCACCGCGCACCGTTTTGCCCGCGGGCTGCGCCCCGGAAGGCAGGGCCAGACCTGCCAGCACCAGGGCCATGGCACCGCGACAGAGGCTACGAGACAGCAGGCGTGCAAACATCATCACGATCAGAAAGGGAAAAGCGGGCTTTGGAAGAAGCGTGTCAGCCAGCCAGCTTCGCTGGCATCGGACAGCGCGCCATGGCCCGAGTAGCTGATGCGCGCATTGGCGACGCGCAGCGAGGACACACGGTTGTTCAGGTCCACATCGGTGGCGCGCACATAGCCGCTCAGGCGCAGCACTTCATCGCCCTGGTTGAGCGACAGCGCGCGGTCGCCCTTGATGTAGAGCAGGCCGTTGGGCAGCACCTGCTGGACGATGACGGTCATCGCACCGGACAGCGCATTCTGTTGCGTGCTGCTGCCGCCGCCGCTGAACTTGCTGCTGCCTTCCAGCTCGATGTCGGCCTTGATGCTCTTGCCGCCCAGAATGGGCGGAGAGATGCCGACGCTGCTGCCCTTGCTGGTCTGGGTATTGGCTTTCTTGCTGGCCTGGGTCACCTCTTCCAGCAGCACCGTCAGGATGTCGCCCGCACGGTGCGCGCGCTGGTCGGCCACCAGGCCTGTGGACGCATGGGGCACGAACAGCCCGCCGCCCTGGGCCCTGGCCTGCGGCGCCATCAGGAATTCCGGCACCGACTCGGCCGGCTGCATCACCTCGGGCGGGCGCACCGCGCAGCCTGCCAGCGCCAGCAAGGCCAGCGCAGCACCCGCCGCGCGCCAGCGCAGCACCCATGCAGCGCGGCAGATCATGCAGCTTGCGCCAGGTTGCGCATCATGTCGTCCGCAGCGGACAGCACCTTGGTGTTCATCTCGTAGCTGCGCTGGGCAGAGATCATGTCCACCATTTCTTCCACCGCCTGCACGTTGGAGCTTTCCAGCGCGAACTGGCGCAGCGTGCCGAAGCCGGCTTCCCCGGGCTCGCCCAGCACCGCATCGCCGCTGGCCTGCGACACCAGGTACAGGTTGTCGCCCTGGGCCTGCAGGCCGGCCGGGTTCACGAACGTGGCCAGTTGCAGCGTGCCCAGCTCCTGCGCGGTGGCATCCGTGCCCACCATGGCGCTGACCAGGCCGGTTTCGCTGATGGTCACCGACTTGGCACCTTCGGGAATCGTGATTTCCGGCTGCAGCGGCAAGCCGTTGGCGTTGACCAGGCGGCCTTCGTTGTCCACCTGCAGCTGACCGGCACGGGTATAGGCCGTCTCGCCGTTCGCCTGCAGCACCTGCAGAAAGCCATTGCCCACGATGGCCACATCCAGCTGCTGGCTGGTGTTCTGCATGCTGCCTTCGGTGAACTGCTTGTGCGTGGACACCAGCCGCACGCCGGTGCCCAGCTGCACGCCGGCGGGCACGCGGTTGTCGCCCTGGCTGTTGCTGCCGGGCATGCGGGTGATTTCATAGAACTGGTCTTCAAACGCTGCACTGTTGCGCTTGAAGCCCACGGTGTTCACGTTGGCCAGATTGTGCGCAATCACCTGCAACTTGGCGTCCTGGGCCTGCAGGCCGGTCTTGCTCACGAGCAAAGCGGGATTCATGGTGGTGTTCCTTTTACGTGGTCCCTGTCACCCTGGCGGGCGACGCACTGCAACTCAATCACGCAGCAGCCGGTTGCCGGCCTCGGCCATGCCGTCGGCGGCCTGATACAACTTCATCTGGATTTCAAACTGGCGGCTGATATCCATCACGGCCACCATCTCCTCCACGGCCTGCACGTTGGACGACTCCAGCGCGCCGCTGCGCACGCGCACGGTCTCGCTGGCCGGCAGTGCTTCGCCGCTGCGCGACACCAGCAGACCTGCGGTGGTCTTGGTCATGGGCTGGCTGCCGTCCACCAGCTTCAGCCGGTCGACTTCCTGCATCTCGGTCCCGTTCTCCGGCAGGATGGACACGGTGCCATCCTCGGCCACCGACAGGACGCGAAACGGCGGCAGCACAATCGGTCCACCATCGCCCAGCACTGCCCGGCCATTGATGGAGAGATTGCCTTCGCTGTCCACCAGCATGGCACCGGCACGGGTGTAGGCCTCACCGCCGCCGTCCGCCACCGTGATCAGCCCCTGGCCCAGCACGGCGACGTCCAGATCGCGCCCGGTCTCGCGCACCGCCCCCAGGCGCTGCGACACCACATCCGTGGCGCCCGTGCTCTGGTGGCGGCTGTCGTAGCCATACCCGCCCACGGCCTGCGTGCCGGCCACTTCGTAGTCGGCGCGAAAGCCCGTGGTGTCGGCATTGGCCAGGTTGTTGGCGTGCACCTGCTGGGCATGGAACGCACGCTCCGCGCCCGTCATGACGGTATAGATCAGCTTGTCCATGAGCGCCGCTCCCGCCTTACATCACCTGCATCAGCGACTGCATGATTTCGTTCTGCGTGCTGATCACCTTGGTGTTGGCCTGGTAGTTGCGCTGCGCGCCCATCAGGTCCACCAGCTCGGATGCGACTTCCACATTCGACTGCTCCAGCTGCTGGCTTTCCAGCTCGCCCAGCTGCCCCGTGCCAGGGGTGCCGATCAGTGCGGCACCGGACTTGGCCGAAGCCTGCCAGCTGGTGCCGTCCACGGCCGTCAGCCCGCTGTCGCTGGGGAAGGTGGCCAGCGCGATCACGCCCACGCTCTGCACCATGCCGTTGCTGTACTGCGCGTTCACCGAGCCATCGGCGCCGACCAGCACATTCACCATCGTGCCCGAGGCATAGCCATCCGAGGCATTGGTGGTGGTCGAGGTGTCACCGGCAAACTGGGTGGTGCCGGCATAGTCGAACGTCACCGACAGCGCATTCGCGCCGGCCGGCGTCAGGTTCACGGCCGCAACGGTGGAGGCTGCGGTGTCCAGCTGCCCTGCCGTCGTGAACTTCAGCGTGCTGGTGCCCACGGCGGTGTTTTCGTTTTGGTAGTGCACTTCCACCGTGTTGTTCGCCGTCTTGACGAAGTACTGGGTGACGGTGTGCTGGCGGCCCAGCGAGTCATACACCACGGACACGGTCGAGCTGTTGTAGCTGCTGGAATCCGTGGGGTTGAACGCATTGGCCGGCACGCTCCAGTCCGCCGACAGATTGGCCACGAAGTCCACCGAAGTGCTGGCCTGCGCCGGGATCTGCCCGGTCGGCACCGTCAGGTTGCCCAGATTGCCCAGGGCCGCATTGCCGACGGTCACACCGTACCCCTGCACCTGGCGGCCCATGTGGTCCACGAGCACGCCCTGCTTGTCCACATCGAACACGCCGACACGGGTGTAGTTCATCACGCCGGTGCTGTCCTTCACCATGAAGTAGCCATTGCCTGCGATGGCCACGTCCAGGTTGCGGCCGGTGCTCAGCAGACCGCCCGCCACATCCAGCGTCTGGGTGGTGGAGGCAGCGCGCACGCCGTTGGGCGACGAGCTGGCATACATGGCCGCGAAGTTGGTGCGGCTGGACTTGTAGCCCGTGGTGCCGGTGTTGGCGATGTTCTGCGAGATGTTGTCGAGCTGGTTGTTGATCGCTTGGAGCGCCGACAGCGCAATCTGGAAGCTCATGATTTCAGGCCTGGTGAAGAGAGGGAGAAAACGTCAGGGCGCTCAGGCCTTCTGACCCACGAAACGCGTCACGCTGGAAGGCAGCACATCGCCCAGCCCCTGCACTTGCAGGGCCACGCTGCCGCTCGACGTCAGGCGCACGGCCTGCAGCGTGCCCGCCACTTCCACGGGGTAACTGGTGCCGCTGGCGTCCTTGACCACGATGCCGTACTTGCCCGCAGGCAGGCCCAGCGCGGCGGGGTCGATGGTGAAGTTGGCATCGCCCACCGCGTTGGAGCCCAGGCTGACCGTGGTCACCTTGCCGTCGGGGGCCGTCAGCTGCAGCGTCAGATCGGCCGTGGCCGGCAGATTGACCACGGCATGTACGGTGCTGTCGTCCAGCTGCACGCTGTTGGTGGAGACCATGACCGTGGAGCCCACCTGGCTGCCCAGCTGCATGGTCTGCAGGCTGTCCAGAATGGAGGACTGGGTCTTGAGCTGCGACGTCAGCGACTGCAGCGATTCCGTCTGGCTCAGCTGCGTGAGCTGGGTGACGAAGGTGCTGGAATCCGTGGGTTCCAGCGGGTCCTGGTACTGCACCTGGGCCACCAGCAACTTGGTGAACATCTGGCCCAGTTCGGTGCCGCCCAGGGCCTGCGAGATGGCATCGCTGCTGCTGGAGCCGGCGTTGGTGCCCGTGCCGGAGGCGCTGTTGATCAAGCTCATGATTGCTCCCCAAGGCGCAGCAGCGATTGCTGCATGGAGCGCACGCGCCCCAGCACCTCGACATTGGTTTCAAAGGCACGCGATGCGGACATCATGTCGGTCATCTCGGCCACGGAATTGACGTTGGAGTAGTAGACGAAGCCGGCCTCATCGGCCACGGGGTTGCCCGGCTCGTGCACCTTGCGCACCGGCTCGGTCGTCTCCAACACATCCAGCACCTGGACACGGGCGGCGTAGCTGTCCAGCGTGCTTTCGCCCATCACGGCAGCAAACACCGGCTTGCGTGCCTTGTAGGCCTCGGATTCGGAAGAGGCGGCCGCACCGGCATTGGCCAAGTTGCTGGCCACGGTGTTCAGGCGCGTGCTCTGGGCCGTCATGGCGGAGCCGGCAATCTGCGCGATTTCACGAAAACCCATGCTCATTCACCCTTGATGGCGGACTGCAGGCCGCGCAGCTTCATGTTCAGAAAGGTCAGGCTGGTCTGGAAGTCCGAGGCGTTCTGCGAAAACAGCGCCTGCTCCACGCCCACCTCCACGGTGTTGCCATCCTGCGAGGGATGGTTGGGCACGCGGAACAGCGCATCCGCACTGCCGCCCCAATCCAGCGACGGCAGGCCCGCCTCCTGGCCCGTGCGCGCCATGGCCTCCGCGAAGTCGATGTCCCGCGACTGGTAACCCGGCGTGCTGGCATTGGCCAGGTTGGAAGCCAGCAATTGCGTGCGGTCAGAGCGCACACGCAGCGCTTGCGCATGCACGGACAACGCCGAGTCGAAATTCAGTGCCATATCGCCCCCGTTGCGCCCCTGCAGGTGTGCACAACCCTGTGTTGATCATTTGCGCATGAGATATTTCTTGCGCGTTCTCAAATCATACTATGCGGATTGTTTCACGTTGCTACTTTTCACACAAAGCGCTACCTAATGCGCTTACAAACCCGACCTGCAAGCCATCGACAGAAAACAATCAAACAATCAGATCGCCAACACACGCAAAAATACGGCCAATGGCATGCAAAATCACCCATCCATCCGCAACAAACACTGCCAGCCATATTTCACACAAAATGACTCCGGAGATGCCAGGCGTGGTGATTTTTGCCACTCACACCGATTCAGTAATTTTTATAATTGCACAAAAGATATTTGATTTGCAATGAATTCATTCCTGACCAGATGGACTCCCATCCTGCTGTGCGCCCTGGGGCTGTCGGCACGGGCCGCAGCACAGCAGGTACCCGCGCCATCCCCGGTGCTGCCGGCCGAGCTGCAGGCCGCCGCCCAGGCCCGGTTGCAGGCCGCGTGGACCCAATTGCTTCCCGCTGCACAGCGCGCACAGGCCCGGCTGCAGGTGCAGTTCACAGCCCCCCGCGGGGCCGCCCACACACCCTGCCCCGAAGGCTGGACCGTCCCCGCCGTGGAACTGCACAGCCTGACCCGTGCCTCCATCCCGGTGCGCTGCGGCAGCCAGCGCGGCAGCGTGGTGGCGCAGCTGCAGGCCAGCGCCCCGGTCTGGACATTGCGCAGCGACGTGCCGGCCGGGCAGGCCCTGCAGGTCGAGGATCTGGAACTGCGCCCACAGACACTCGCCCACCGCAACGAGTTGCTGGACACGCCCGCCCCCGTGGGCCAGCAGCTGAAGACCGCCGGGCGGGCCGGTCAGGCCTTGCAGGCGCGCCAGCTCCTCAGCCCGGTGGCGATGCGCAAGGGGGACAAGATCGAGATCCGCGCCCAGGGCGACGGCGTACAGGTCAGCGTGATGGGCCTGGCCACGGGCTCCGGCAAGCTGGGGGACACGGTGACGGTGCGCAATGCCCGCACCGGCCGGCCGGTGAAAGGGCAGCTGATTGCCCCCGGCGTGCTGCTGGCCGCCCCGCAGGCACCGGGCGGCGGCGTGAAAGTCAAGGCGATGGAATCTGGCGACTGATGCGCACCAGCTTTTGCGCGTAGTCCGGATCGGTGGCGTAGCCGCCCGCCGCCAGGCCGCTGGCAAAGGCCTGCACATCGTCACCGGTGCGCAGGGCCGCCTGGTAACGCGGGCTGTGCGCCAGCAGGCGCACATAGTCCCCAAAGGTGGCATCCAGGTCGGCGTACTGGCGGAACGACTGGGTCTGCCGCACCGCCTGCCCTGCCTCGTATTCGGTGGTCAGCGCCGGGGTGCTGGCGCCTGCCCATCCGCCTTGCGCCTTGATGCCGAACAGGTTCAGACTGTCCTGACCCAGCGCATCCCGCACGGGGCGCTGCCCCCAGCCGCTTTCCAGCGCGGCATGCGCCATGACCGCCCGCGGCGACACCCCCAAGCGCTGCGCAGCCTGCTGCGCCCAGGGGGCAATGCGGTCCAGAAAGGCCTGCTGCGATGGCTGCAGGGAGGCTGCCGCTCCCACGGCCGCGGCCGCGCTGCGCACGCCGCCCGTGGCAGACAGGCCCTCCTTGCTCCGCTCGCTGCGCGCGGCCTGGCGTGCGGCCTGCAGCGCCAGCCAGCGCGCCTGGGGCGACGCCAATGCGGCGCCGCCACTGCCCTGGCTGATGAACTGCTGTACCTCCCGCGCCACATCCTGCCCCAAAGGGGTGTACACGGCCGTCTCTGCGGCCACCGGGGTCGTGGCCGGCAGCTGGGGCAGCCGTGCGGCCGACGCCACCGCAGCACCCGACAGTCCCGCGCCACCGGCACCGGGCCAGGCCGGCAAAGGCAGAAAATCAGAGCGGAGCATAGATCTCCGGCTGGGCATTGCCCACAATCACGGCGCGCATCACTTCGGCCTGCTCCATGATGAGCTGGCAGTTGCGCTGGTTCATGGCCTTGCAGACCTGTACCTGGGCTTCCAGCTGCCCCCACAGACCCAGCAGCTGCTGCTGCAGCGGCGCCTGCAGCAAGGCAAACGCCGCCTCCATCGACAGCGGCGCCCCCGCAGGCAGCAGCGCCCGCACATGCTGGCCCCGTTCCTTGCGGGTACCTTCCAGCCATTGCACCTGGGCCGTGATCTGTACCGCAGCTTCCTGCATGGCTTCGGCATCGTGGCGCAAGGCGGCATGGAACTGCGTGTGCAGCAGCTCGCACAGATGCGCGTACGCCGTCATGTCCTGCTGCATGCCTTGGGCAATGGCAGCCCAGCGCTGGCGGGTCGACAGCGACGGTACGGCGCCGGGGGCCGCGGGAGCGTCGGCCATCACGCCCCACCTCCATGGTGGCGCAGGATGAGCTGTGCCAGCTTCTGGGGGTTGAAGCTGATGTCGCCACGCGCCAGCGCGTCCTTGATTTCCGCCACGCGCGCCGCATCCACGTCCGGCATCTGCGCCGCCTGCACCTGGGCGCGCTGCACGCTGGCAGCCTGCACACCCACCTGCACGTCCGGGGCCACCACGGCCGCAGCCACCGGCAGGGATGCGGCCAGGTCCTGCACGCGGTCGCCCTGTGCAGCCACACTGCCCGCAGCGGGCGCAATGGGGGAGAGTTTCATCCGGGAGCCTCTGAGTTTGCTGCTTTGCATGATGACAGTTTTTAGGGCTTGGCCTGCGCTTCGCCCTGCAAAGGCTGCAGCAATACCTTGCGCAGCAGCTCCAGCATGGGCGTGTCCGCGGGCGAGCTTTGCAGCCCGGGCGTCAAGGGCTCGCTCACCGGCAGGCGGCCAAACGTCTGGTGCACATTCTGGGCATGGGCCTTGGTGGTCACCAGCAGCTCGACACGCCGGTTGATGGCCGCCTGGGGCTGTTCGGGATCGGCCGGTGCCACTTCGGCCATGCCGATCACCTGCAGCACGCTGCGCTCCGGCATGCCGCCCAGCATCATGTGGCCGCGCGCCGCCAGTGCCCGCTGCATGGACAGCGACCAGTTGGATGCGGCAAACGCACTGTGGCTGGAATACGGCAAGGCATCCGTGTGCCCGGCAATCACCAGCTGGTTGTCGATCTCGCGGAACATCGGGCCGATGCGGCGCAGCAGCCGCACGAACTCGGCAGTGGGCTCGGCGCTGCCCAGCTTGAACATGCCGCTCTGCTCGGTGTCGTGCACGGTGATGCGCAGGCCTTCGGCCGTCACCGCGGTCACGATGTGGTCACCCAGACCGACCTGTTCGCCGACCTCCCGCACCCGGCGCGACAGCTGCGCCAGCTCTTCCGGGCTGTCCAGCAGCTTCTGCACCCGGGGCTGGCCGCCCGTCTCTTCCTGGGCCTGCGGCCTGACGGGATTCTTGGGGATCAGCGAACCCGGCTGGTACTCGCCAATCATGCGCACGCCCTGGCCCTGGTAGGTCATATTGGGGGCGGCGCCGGCGGCCATGGCCATCTCGATCTCTTCCTTGTCCCGCGCGGCCAGCACCCACAACACCAGGAAAAGACACATCAGGGCCAGACAGAAGTCGGCAAACGCCACCTTCCAGGCGCTGTTGTGCTCTTCATGCTGGTGCTTGCCGCCGCTTTTCTTGACGACGACCTCACCATGCTCCTGGCCGGCACGCTTAAGCACGGGCCCCTCCGGTCTCGCGGGCCGTCATGTCGGTGATCCAGGTCTCCAGCGCGGCAAAGCTGGGCTTGATGTTCAGCGGCACCAGGCGGCGCCCCGCATCGATGGACAGCAGCGGCGGCTTGCCCGCCACATGGGCCACCAGCACCACTTTCACGCACTCCATGGCGGCAATGTGTTCCATCACGCGCTGCTTCATGAAGTTGCACAGCGGATCCAGCACGCCGTAGCACAGGAAAATGCCGATGAAGGTGCCCACCATGGCAGCCCCCACCTTGACCGCGATCTCGCCGGCCGTGGCGCCATCGGCCACATAGCTCATGGCCATCACAATGCCCAGCACCGCCGCCAGGATGCCGAAGCCCGGCATGGCCTCCGCGATCTTGCCCAGCGATTTGGCCGGCTGCAGCAGCTCTTCCTGGATGGTTTCCAGCTCCTGGTCCAGCACGCCTTCCAGCTCGTGGCTGCTGATCTTGCCCATGGCCATCAGGCGGAAGTTGTCCACGATGAAATGCAGCAGCTTGGCGTCCGCCAACACCAGCGGATAGCGCTGGAACAGCGGGCTGTCCTTGGGCTTTTCCACATGCGCATCCAGGGCCTTCAGGCCCCCGGATGCGGTCAGCAGCAGCTCGTACATCAGCAGCAGCAGCTGGCGCTGGAACTCCACCGTCTGCTTGGTCTGCGACATCACATTGCGCAGCTGCAGCCACAGCTCCGACAGGATGTGCTTGGGATTGCCCAGCACCAGCGCGCCCAGGCCCGCACCGGCAATGATGAAGACCTCCATCGGCTGCCAGATCACCCCCAGTTGACCGCCGCTGAGCACAAACCCTCCGAAGACGGTGCCCAGCACAATGAAGATGCCCAGAAGTTGCAACATGCTTTGTGTTTCCCGAAATGACGGCGGGGGGCTTACGCCCCCTCCAGCGCTGCACGCATCTTGCGCAGCGCTTCCTTGTTGATCTGACAGACCCGCGCCTCGGACAACTCCAGCACCGCTGCAATTTCCTTGAGGTTGAGGTCGAATTCGTAATAGAGCTGGATGACGCGCTGTTCCCGCTCGTTCAGCTGCGCCAGCATCTGCTCCAGCAGATGGCGCTGCAGCACGGCGTGCTGAGGATCTGCCGCCGAACTGGGCAGGTCCATGCCCTGGCCGACCATTTCATCCAGACTGGCCATGGCCTCCGCAGACTCCGCCTGTTCGTATGCCAGGTAGGCTTCGTCGTCCATGCCCAGGGCCTGCTGGATCTGTGTCTGCGTGGGCTCCGCACCCAGCTGGCGGCGCAGGGCGCGCACCGCATCCCGCGCCTTGTGGGCACTCTGGCGCACCGTGCGCGGGCGCCAGTCCTGGCGCCGCAGTTCATCGAGAATGGCCCCACGCACCCGCTGGCGGGCATAGCCAGCAAAGGCCTCGTCCACCGCACCGTAGCGGCGCAATGCCTCCAGCAGGCCCATCAGGCCCACCTGGGTCATATCGTTCTGGTCCATGACCTCACCCGCCTGCGAGGCCAGCTGGCGCACGACCCGCTTGACCATGGGCAGGTAGGCGGTCAGCACCGCCTGTTCCTGCTGCGGCGACACGGCTGCCGTGCTGTAGAGCCCGTCGGCCGGTGCCCAGCCTCCGGCCACCAGCGCGGCAGTGTCGCCATACGAAGCGGAGGTGTCTTGCTGCAGCATGGGCGGGGCTTATTCGATGATCAGCCGCGACACCATGACCTTGTCGAACGGACGCAGATCCGGGTGGCTGGCATAGGCCGCCACCAGGTCCGCCGTCAGCAGCTCGGTCCATTCGTCGATGCTCATGGCCTTGGCCTGCTCCATCGCCACCTGGGACAGCGTGCGCACCGCCACCCCCTTGAGCATGGGCAGCTCGGCCTTCGCGGCCTTCTCGTGCAGCTTGTCCGTGCGCAGCACCAGATCCAGCGACATATAGGTGTTGGCCGTGCGCAGGCTCTGGTCGGTCTTGAGCATGACCACGATCTTGTCCAGCGTCACATAGCTGGCCTGGCGCACATCCAGTTGCGGCGAGGTCTGGGCGGCCACCGCCACCGGCGCACGCTGCCCCCACCACCATCCCCCGGCAGCGACACCCACTCCCAGGATCGCCACCAACGCCAACAGCATTCCAATTTTCTTCGCCATCATCCCTCCCGCTCTGTACCTCAGCCCGCCGCCTGCGCCGCGGACTGCCAGGCCTGCAGGGCCTGACCGATTGCTTCTTCCTCAGCCTGTGCCCAGGGCGCTGGGTTGTCGCGCGACTGCCCGCCTTGCCCCGCCGTCTGGCCGGACGGGCGGCCCTGTGCCACCACCACCGAGGCTTCGCCCTGCGTGCGGGCCTGCAGTTCCTGGCGCAAGCCTTCTGCCAGGCCGGCCAGCTGGCGCCCCACTTCCGCATGCGAGGCCTGGAGCGTCACCTGCACCCCGGACGGGTCATGCTGGATGCGGACTTCCAGGGTGCCCAGCTGTGGCGGATCCAGGCGCACCGTCGCCACCTCCACCCCCTGCGACTGCTGCAGCTGGATGCGCTGTGCCAAGGCCTGCAGCACCGGTTGCTCCGTACGCGCCGCCGCAGCCGTGGTCGGTGCCGCGGGCTTGGCGGGCAGCTCGAGCGGCAGTCCGCCCGGGGTCGGTGCCAGCTGCAGTGCCGCCGACAGCACCGCCGTGGATTCGGGCGATACCGCGGCGCTGCGTGCGCCGGCATCCACCGGTGCATGCACGGTGGCTGGCGTGGCCGCCACCGCTTCCGCCCGGGCTTGCACGCGCTGCAGCACCTCGGTCTCTGCCGGCACGGCCGGCATCTGCACGCCCATGGCCGCCGTGGCCAGAGCGGCATCCGCCGCGGCAGGCGCCTCCACCGCTGCACCCTGTGCATGCCGTGGCTTCAGCATCTCCGGCTGCCAGGCCGGGGCCAGGCTGGGCAGCAGCGGCAGGGCGTTGGCATCCAGCGCGCTGTCGGTTTCGTCGGCCCAGGCATGCTCGGTCTTGGCCAGCAAGGCCTGCACGGTGGAGGCCTTGTCATGCCCACCTGATTCAGCCCACAGGCCCTGTGGCAGCGCCGTCTGTTCCAGCACCCGCGCGTAGTCGGCCGCGCCGAGTGCGAAGGCCTGGGGTGCGGCAGCACCCGCTGCCGCAGGCTCGGTGGCCTGGGCCACGGCAGGCCCCTGTGTGGCTCCGGCAGGCGCCGAGGCCAGCGCGGTGCTGACCGGCATTGAATTCATGAAAGCTGCTCCTGCCATGCGTAGGCCTTGTGCGCCTCGTTGTGGTTGTGCAGGTCGCGCAAGCGCGCCCCTGCTTCTTGCAATGCCTGCTGGCACGCGCTGCGCGCCTGCCCATGGGCGGACGCCACCCGCAGCCATGCCGCCTGCTGGGCAGGATCGGCCGACGGCGTGGCCTGCTCCTCGGTCAGCCATTGGCTCAGCAACTGGTCCAGCTGCCCCAGGCGCACCCAATCCTGCGCGGCCGCGGCCGCCTGCAGTTGCTGGGCCAGCGCTTCCAGGCGCTTGGCATCAAAGGCGGGCATCCGCCATCCCCTGCCACCCGGCGCGCAGCGTCTGGACGATGTCCTGCACTTCGCCCACCTTGTCGGCATCCATGTCAAAGCCCGCCTGGTTCAGGCGCTGGGCACAGAAGTCATAGAGGCGGGACAGGTTTTCCACCACTTCGTTGCCCGCCTCGACCTCCAGTGCGCTGCCCAGCCCGGTCAGGATGTCGGCGCATTTGGCGATGGAATGGGCTTTCTCCTCGAACCGGCCGTGCGCGATGTGCATGCGCAGGCGCGCCATCTCTTCCAGCAGGCCGTCCACCAGCATCAGCACCAGCTCCACAGGCGATGCCTGCGCAGTCTGGGCCACCATGTTGGCGGAGCGGTAGCCCCCGTATCCATCATTCCAAAGGTTGTCGTTCATAGCTCGGGATGCGCGACGCCGCCTCAGCTCGAAGACGACGAAGAGAACAGCGAGTCCAGCAGACTCGTGGTGTTGCCCATCGTGGTTTCGAGGTTGGCCAGCGTCGTGAATTGCGTCAGATAGCGTTGGTAGGCCTGTGCATACAGGCGGTCGATGTTGTCCTGGTCCTTGCTGTACTGCGTCAGCTGCTTTTGCAGTCCGTCCTGGCGCGACTTCAGGAACCCCGTCGAGGCATTGCTCCAGGTGTTGATATAGGTCTGCAGGCTGCCCAGCACGCCGGTGCGCTTGTATTCCAGCGAATTGGTCTGGCCCAGCAGACTGGTCAGGGCGTCGGGGTTGGCGGCCACCTTCTTGGCAAAACGGTCCGCATCGAGGGCGATGGTGCCGTCGCGCTGGGCCGAGATGCCATAGTCCGTCAGGCTCACACCGCCCACGCTGGTGCGCAGCAGGCTGTTGAGCTGGTTGCGCAGCGTGCGCACGCCCGAATCCCCGTTGAGCGCGCCTGCGGCCACGCCGCCTTCGGCATTGCCTGCGGCCGTCAGCTTGTCCATGGCCTTCACCAGCGTGTTGTAGGCGTCCACAAAGCTCTGCATATTGCTTTTGGTCGCGGCATCGTCCTTGGCCACCGTGATCGTCACGGGGCTGGTGGTGACTTCCTGGAAGGTCACCGACAGTCCGTCAATGCCCGTATAGGTGTTGGACGCCTGGCGCATCTCCACACCCGTATCGCCGCCCAGCTTGAACACCGCATCCTGCGCCAGCGACAGCTGGGTGCCTTTGCCGCCGATGCTCGCGCCGCCAGCGGCCGGCATGGCTGTGATCGTGCCGTTCTGCAGCCCCGCCACCGTGGCGGCCCAGTCGGTCGCCAGCTGCTGGGCCGCCGCATCGGCACCGCTCGACGGCACCATGTGCAGCTGGAAAGCGTTCTCCAGCCCGGTGCCTCCGGCGTTCAGCAGCAGCTGCTGCTTGCCGTTCTGCGTCACCACCGAGGCCGTGACCTTGCCATCGCTGGCCTGGTTCAGCGCGCGGGCGATTTCCGTGACGGACAGCTTGCCGTCGTTGTTTTCATCGGCCGCCGCCAGGTCCACCTGGATGTAGCCAGCGCCCCCGACGGCGGTCACCACCATGGTGGTGTCCTGAGGAAAGGTGGTGTCCAGTGCCAGCCCCAGGTCTTCCATGCTGTAGAGCGACTGCTGGGCCGTGGCCAGCTGGCTGACCGCGAAGCTGTAGCTGCCGGCCGACGCCGTGCCCGACACCGAGGCCGAGGCGGCCGTGCTGCGCGACACAGTGGCCGTCTGTGCCACCACGCTGCCCTTGGCGCTGAGCGTGTTGAGCGCAGTGGTGAAGGTGGACAGTGCCGTCTGCAGGCTGGTGAGGGCGGTCACCTTGCCCTGCGTCTTGGACGTGTTGGTATCTACCTGCGTCTGGCGGGCGTAGACATAGCTTTCGGCAAGTGCCTTGGCGGTAGAGACTGGATCGTAGGTTGCCACTGTATTCCCCTGGTATGCGTTCGCGATTGGGCCGTACTAGCGGTTTCCGGTATCCGGCTGCCGAAGCTGACGCTGCCATGCCTGGCCCGCCAGCTCATCCGTGTGCTTTTGTTCCTGGCGCTGCTGCACCACAGCCATGTCAGTGCGCACTCGCTCCAACACCGTCTGCATGCTGCCATGCTGGCGGAAGGCCTTCTGCATCTGCGCCTGGGCCTGGACATATTCGAGCTGCTGCACCCCCAGGGTGTCGCGAAATTGCTCGGCCATGTCCATCAGCCCGGAACGGAAACCCGCTGCGTTCGCATATAGGGCGACACTTCCGTGCAAATTCTTTACCCCGGCGCTGCGGGCCATGTTCCGCAGCCGCTCCAGCTGCGTCTGGGTGTGGTCCAGGCGGGTGCGGGCCTGGCTGGTTTGCGCCAGCGATTGCTGGGCACGCTGGTCCAGCACGTGCACGTACTGCGCCAGGGCGGGGACCGGGACATTCATGCCAACACCTCCTGCAGCTGCGCCATGCAGGCCGGCAACATCGCCGCCTCATGGGTGCCCTGGCGCAGATAGGCCTCCAGCAGCGGCCAACGCTGCACGGCCTGGTCGGTCCGTACATCGGCGCCGGGCACATAGGCGCCCATGGGAATCAGGTCCCGCACCTGGCTGTAGCGCGCCAGCAGCTCCTTGGCCTGGCGGGCGGCCTGCAAATGGCCCTCCGCCACGACCTGGGGCATACAGCGGCTGATGGAGGCCGCCACATCGATGGCGGGGTACTGCCCACGCTCCGCCAGTTCGCGCCGCAGCACGATGTGGCCATCCAGAATGGCGCGCGCCGTATCGGCCACCGGGTCCTGCTGGTCGTCGCCTTCGGCCAGCACGGTGTAGATGGCCGTCATGCTGCCCTGCCCCTGCTCGCCGTTGCCGGCGCTTTCCACCAACTGCGGCAGCATGCTGAAGACCGAAGGCGGATAGCCCCGGGTCGCCGGGGGCTCGCCCAGGGCCAGCGCAATCTCGCGCCGCGCCATGGCGTAGCGGGTCAGCGAATCCAGCAGCAGCAGCACATTGCGCCCCTGGTCGCGGAAATGCGCCGCAATGGTGTGGCACAGCTCGGCCGCCATCATGCGCATCAGCGCCGGCTCGTCGGCGGGGGCCACCACCACGATGGCACGGCGCAGGCCCTCGGCCCCCAGCGCATGTTCAATGAACTCGCGCACCTCGCGCCCGCGCTCGCCGATCAGCCCCACCACAATCACATCGGCCTCGGTCTGGCGCGTGATCATGCCCAGCAGCACGCTTTTGCCCACACCGCTGCCCGCAAACAGCCCGACCCGCTGACCGCGCCCCAGGGTCAGCAGCCCGTTGATGCTGCGCACGCCCACATCCAGCGGCTGGGCAATCGGTCGCTTCTTCAGCGGATGCACCTTGGGCGGATGGGCCGGCAAAGGCACATCGCCCGTCAAACGCCCCAGACCATCCAGCGGCTCCGCCAGGCCATTGATCACGCGTCCCAGCCAGCTGACGCCAATATTCGGCGTCTGCGTCTCCGAATCCGGCGTGACGCGGGCGCCCGTCGCCAGACCGGTGACCGCCTTCAGCGGCATCAGGTACGAGACCGCGCCGCGAAACCCCACCACCTGGGCCGGCAGTGGCACGCCGCCCGGCCCCTCGATCTGGCAGCGCGCGCCCAGCGGCAGTGCCGCGCCCGTCGCCTCCAGCAGCAGCCCGGTGGCGGCATGCAGGCGGGCCGTGGGCTGGGCCACCGGCACATCGGACAGTTGCACGCTGCGCAGCGAATGCGCCAGCCCGCCTTCCGGCGCAGACCGTGGCGGCGGCAGGCTGCTCACACCGGCTCCACCGGGTGCAGCTGTCCGCGCACCTGGTCCATGCAGGCCGCCATGCGCTGCTTGCAGCCGGCATCCACTTCTTCATCGCCCACCAGCAGGCGGCATTCGCCCGCCTCCAGTGCGCTGTCGGCCTGCAGCTGCCACGCCGGTACACGGCTGTGGTCCAGCTCCTGGATGCGCTGCAGATCCGACGGGTTCAGGAACACCTGCACGGCCCCGGTACGCTGCGGCATGCCGGCCAGCGTCTCTTCCACCAGGGCCAGAATCTGCGCCGGTTGCAGCGTCAGCTCGCAGCGCACCACCTGGCGCGCCACTTTTTCCACCAGATCGATCAGATCCTTGCGCAAGCTGGCTTCCCAGTCGGCGTGCAGCAGCTGCAGCTGCGCGGCGGCGGCCGTCACCGGGGCGCCGAGGCGCTGCAGCTCCTCGCGCGCGCCCTGCAGGGCCTGGGCCCGCCCGGCGGCCATGCCGGCCTGCTGCCCCACTTCATAGCCGGCACGCTCGCCATCGGCCTGCCCTTGTGCAACGCCCTGGGCATGCCCGCGCTGCACCGCCTGCTCGTAGGCCTGGGCCAGTTCCTGGGCATTGCGTTCGCGCTCGCCGGTGGGCGCAGAGCTCTGCTGCAGGCTGTCGGCCTGCACCAGGTCCAGAGGGGGGAAGTGGTAGGGGCGGTACAGCACGTTCACTCCACCACGGCTTCGGCAAACAGCTGGATCTCCAGCTCGCCGGCATCCACCATGGCCTTGACCAGGTCCATGATTTCACGCCGTGCCTGCTCCACCCGGCTGAGCGGCACCGGTCCGCTGCGGCGCATCTGGTCTTCGAAGCTCTGTGCCTGGCGCCGGGGCATGGCACCCAGCACTGCCTTGCGCACGGCGGGCTCCGCCCCCTTGAGCGCCAGTGCCCACAGCTCGGCCGGCACCGCCTCGATGATCTGCGTCAGCGTGGCTTCGGACTGCGTGGACAGCACGAAGAAGTCGTACATCTCGGTCTCGATCGCCGAGGCGATCTCCGGGTCGCGTGCCCGCAACTGCTCCACCAGCTCCTGCTTGTTGCCGGGAATGCGGTTCAGGATTTCTGCCGCCTGCTTCACGCCTTCCATGGCCACGCTTTGCGTGCCGAATTCGCTCAGGTACTGGTCGGTCAGCACCTCCAGCTGGACCAGCAGATCGCGGTCCACATCCTTGAGCCTGGCCACGTTCAGCACCAGCGCTTCGCGCCCCGATGCCGGCAGGTACTCGATCACATCGCCCGCCAGCTTCGGGGGCAGAAAGGCCAGGAACACGGCCTGCATGCGCGGGTGCTCCTGCGCCAGCCGCTCGGCCAGCCACGCTGGCGAAGCCCATTGCAGCCGCGCCATCTTGGGGCGCACTTCATCGCCGTAGATGCTGTCCAGCACGCTGCCGGCAATGTCACCGCCCAGCGCCAGCCCCAGCGAGCGCTGCAGAAAGCTGCGCGATGCACCATGCACCCCGCTTTGCTCCCGGTAGTCATCGAAGAAATGCTGCAGCGACTGGCGCACGGAATCCACGCGGATGCCGCTCAGGCGCGACATCACCTGGGTCACCGCCAGCAGGTCCTCGCGTTCCAGGCAGCGCAGCACACCAGCGGCCGGCTCTTCACCCATGCTCAGCAGCACGATGGCCGCCTGCTCGATGAGGTTCAGCTCTTCCGCGCTCTTGCCCGGCAATGCCAGGCGCGCCGCGCCCTCAGCGTTCGCTACCGACTGGTTGGCCATGTTTTTGCACCCATTGTTTGACCACTTCCGCCACGCGCTCCGGCTCCTTGGCCGCCAGCGTGCGCAAATGCTCCACCATCACATCCACTTCCGAGCCCGGGGGCGGCAGGTCCACGTTCTCCAGCAAGGGCACCATCGACATATCGGTCGTGGACACCCGGGCGCTGTCCGGCGCCTGCAGCAGGGCAAGGTCGGCCTCGCCGCCACCCGCCAGGGCCGGAGCGGCCTGCGCCACCGCGGCGGCCGTCTTGGCGCCTTCGCGCAGATGGCGCAGCACCGCATTCACCAGGCGCACCAGCAGCACCAGCACCACGCCGCCAGCGATGGTCCACAGCGCCATCACCACCGCGCCATACCAGTTGGCAGGCTCCTCCCACCACTGCGGCACCGGGGGTGGCACGGTAAACGGCATGCTGGAGACCGCAATCTGGTCGCCCCGCACACTGTCCACGCCCATGCCCACGCGCAGCAGCTTTTCCACGCGCTGCAGCGCTTCCGGGCTCCACACCGTGCTGCCCTTGGGCGCCACGGTGTCGTCCAGGATCACCGCCACATGCAGCTTGTTGATGCGGCCCTTGCCGCGCTTGACCTGGACCACGCTGCGGTCGTAGGCGTAGTTGCGCGACACGGCGGCGCGGAAGTTGCTGTTGTTGGCGTCCTTGCCGTCCTTCGCCTCCGGCTCGGAAGGCACATTCACCGGACGGTTGCTCAGCGAGCCGGGCACGCCCAGGGCCACCCCGCCGCTGCGGTCGTTTTCTTCCCGCGTGGCTTCGCTGAGCACGCGCGGATCGCCGTTGTACTGTTCGTAAGACTCTTCGGTGCGGTCCTGGCTCAGATCGGCCGTCACCGTCACACGGAAATGCCCCGCTCCCACAGCGGCGGTCAACAGCTCCTGGGCATTCTGGCGCAGCTCGGCACTCAGCTTGCCGGCCTGGCCTTCCTGCGCCAGCGGATCGAAGCCTTCCGACAGGTCCACGCGGGCCGACAGGAAATTGCCCGCCTGGTCGGTCAGCGCCACGCGCTGGGGATCCAGTCCGGCCACGCTGCTGGACACCATGTGGATGATGGCGGCGATCTGTTCCTGCTTGAGCTGCTGCCCCGGCTGCATCTGCAGCACCACCGACGCCGAGCTCTTATCCCCGGTGTTCACCACGAACGATGACGAGCGTGCAATCGACAGGTGCACCCGTGCCGCAGCCACCGCATCCAGGGTGGTGATGCTGCGCGCCAGCTCGCCTTCCAGGCCGCGGCGAAAGCGCACGTCCTGCACAAACTGACTGACCCCCAACGGATCGTTGCGGTCCATCAGCTCCAGGCCTTCAGGCAACTTGGCCGCCACGCCCTTGGCGGCCAGCAGCATGCGGGCGCGCCCCAGATCGGACTCGGCCACCAGCACCTGGCCGGAATCCGGATGCAGGCGGTACTTCAGGCCATCGGCCTCCAGCACCGCCACCACATCCGAGGTCACCACGTTCTCGCGGGCGCCGAACAGGGGGCGGTAGTTGCCGCTGCTCTGCCACAGCACCAGCACCACCAGCGCCGTGACGATGGCCGCCGCCAGCACCAGCGGCACGGCGACACGCGCCATACCGGGAGAGGACGAGAAAGAAAGCACGCTCTGTGCGGCAGGCATGCCTGCGAAGCGTTTTTTAAGGGAATCCAACACCGGTATGTCCTCTGCCTCAAACCTGGAGCTTCACGACCTCGTCCATCGCTCCCATCACCTTGTTGCGCACCTGCATCAACATGGAGAACGACAGACTGGCTTCCTGGCTGGACAGCATGGCCCCGACCAGGTCATCACTTTGGCCCGCATCGACCGCGGCCATCCGGTCCGAAGCGGCCCGCCCCTGTGCATCCACGGACAGCACGGCGTTTTCCATCAGGTGCAGAAAGCCGCTGCCTGCGGCCTGCTGGCCGGCTGCGGGCATGACGGGCGTCTGGTCCAGCTGGGGCGGCACGAACTGCGCAAAAGCGCCCCGGGTCTGCAGCAAAAGGCTTGAGGGTTCGATGTTCATCGGCATGCCCCTGCGCCACCGACAGCCCCCATCTACACAGGTGCGTCGCTGATTTCGAGGGAATAAGTTGTTGCACGAACAGTATACTATTCACAACTGATACAAATACTAGCGATTTCGCAATACATTCCATATCTCCTGTATTGTTCTCTGTAACAGCCTCATTTTGCGTGACGCCACACCTTAAATAAAAGGTGAAAAAGATATCTACTGTGCAGAACATCAAAACCCTGAACCCCGTCCTGCTGGGGCGCCCGGTGCAAGCCTTCGATCAGTTGGCGGCCGATCTGGCACAGCATGTACAGGCACAGCTGCATGGCACCGGCCACCGTCCGATTGCCATCCAGATCGCGCACGCCCACTTCACGCCGCTGCCGGGTGTCGCACCCCAGGCGTTACAAATCGAGTTGCAGCGCGCCACCGTGCTCGCCCATATGGCGGCCCGCTATGGCTTCACGGCCGACGGCCAGGCGGATGCCCCCGACACCCCTCCCAGCAGCACGGAACGGCGCATTGGCCAGGCCCTGCAGGACGCGGTGCTGCGCGCCGTTGCCGCGCTGTGCGCCCAGGCCGGTGCGGCGCTGGACAGCCCCCCTTCCACGTCGGCGAGCGCCTGGCAATGGCAGGCACGCATCCAGGTGGGGGACAGCAACTGGCAGCCGCTGCACATCACGCTGGATGCCGATGCCAGCCGCACGCTGGAGCACTACGCGCTGCAGCTGCGCCGCACCCAGCGCACAGCCCAGCCGGGCGCGGCCAAACCGGCGGCCCCGCTGCAGGTGGAGCTGACCGCACGCCTGCTGGAAAAAACCGTTTCCACCGCCGACATCCAGGCGCTGCGACGGGGCAGCGTGCTACCGATCGCCCTGGGGCGCACCACGGTGCTGCTCAACGGCGAAGCCCTGCTCACCGCTTCGGTGGCCGAGCACCACGGCAAGCTGCACCTGACTGCCTTTGAGACCTTGGAATAAAGACTATGGAACTCGACAACAACATGGACCTGCAAGACCTGCTGGCGGGCAACGCGGAAGCGGCCCCCGAAGCGCCCGCCCTGGCCCCAGCCCTCCCGGAACCCGAGCGCCTGTCGCCCTTTCTGCACCGCATTCCGGTGACCCTGACGCTGGAAGCCGGCTCCGCCCGCATCACCTTGCAGGAACTGGCCGATCTGGGGCCGGACAGCGTGGTGCCGCTGGACACCATCGTGGGCGAACCGCTGACCATCAAGGTCAACGGTGCCGCCATCGGCAAGGGAGAGGTGGTGGTCTGCGGTGAGTCCTATGGCCTCAAGGTACTGGACCTGCATGCCGAGCTGCCCGCCCTGGGCCTCTGAGCCAGCGCCGCGCACCCGCATGAAACCGCAACCTCACAGGGCGCATTGCGCCCTTGTTGGGTGGGCGCTGGCAGCCTGCCTGTGCGCCTGGCTACCCGTGGCGCAGGCCGCGAACATTCCCTTGATGGAAAGCCAGCAAGCCCATGGCGTGACCCAGCTCTCGGTCAAGACCGAGGTGCTGGTCCTGATGACGCTGCTGGGCCTTCTGCCCATGATGGCACTGATGATGACGACGTTCACGCGCTTCATCATCGTGCTGGCACTGCTGCGCTCCGCACTGGGTCTGCAGCAGGGCCTGCCGACCCGGGTGCTGACCGGCGTGGCGCTGATCCTGACCCTGCTGGTCATGCGCCCGGTGGGCGAGCGGCTGTGGACCGAGGCCTTCGAGCCGTACGAAAAAGACCAGATCAGCCTGATCGATGCACTGCGCCGCGCCGAAAAACCGATGTCGGACTTCCTGCTGGCGCAGACCCATGAGGCGGCACTGAAACAGGTCAGCGCACTGGCCAAGGAAGGCCCGGTCGCCACCCCACAGGACCATGCCTTCACGGTGAAGGTTGCGGCCTTCGTGCTGAGCGAGCTGAAAACCGCCTTCATGATCGGCTGCGTGCTCTTCATCCCGTTTCTGGTGATCGACCTGGTCGTCTCCTCGGTGCTGATGGCCATGGGCATGATGATGCTGTCCCCGCTGGTGATTTCGCTGCCCTTCAAGATTCTGCTGTTCGTGCTGGTGGACGGCTGGTCCCTGACGGTCAACACGCTGGTCACCAGCGTCCAGGGGCTGTAGCGCCATGACGCCCGATATCGCGGTCGACCTGCTGCTGCAGGCCATCCAGCTGGTGCTCGTGATCGTGGCCGTGCTGGTGGTGCCGGGCCTGATCGTGGGCCTGCTGGTCAGTCTGTTCCAGGCCGCCACGCAGATCAACGAGCAGACGCTGAGCTTTCTGCCCCGCCTGATGGTCACGCTGCTGGCCCTGGCGGTGAGCGCGCGCTGGCTGGTCACCCAGCTGATGGATTTCTGCGTGCGTTTCTTCCAGTACGCCAGCACGCTGCTGGGCTGACCACCGCCATGGAGCAAGGCCTCTACCCCTTTTTACTGTACTGGCTGCAGATCCTGTGGTGGCCGTTTGCCCGCATCATGGCCCTGCTGGCGTTTGCCCCCATCTTCGGCGACCCCACCGTCCCGGTGCGGGTGCGGGTCACGATCGCGCTGACCCTGGCCGTGGTGGCCCTGCCCTCGGTCAGCAGTGCCGTCATTTCCGTGAACGCCTTTTCGCTGACGGCCGTGGCCCTGACGCTGGAGCAGATCGCCATTGGCGCCGTGTTGGGCCTGGGCCTGCAGTTCGCAACGACCGCACTGAGCATCTTCGGGTTCCTGAGCGCCTCCCAGACCAGCCTGGCCATGGCCATGCTCAACGACCCGGTGAACGGCAGCTCCTCCGATGCGCTGTCGGTGCTGGCCCTGCTGCTGGGCATGCTGCTGTTCTTTGTACTGGACATCCACCTGCTGGTGGCCGGCATCGTGTCGGCCAGCTTCGACGCCTGGCCGGTGGGCCAGAGCCTGAGCCGGCTGCAACTGCAGACCGTGGCCTACAACATGGGCTGGGTGTTTGCCGCCGCCTTCCTGCTGGCCACGCCCATCATCTTTGCCGCCATGCTGGTACAGCTGGGCTTTGGCTTCATGGCCCGCATCTCCCCCAGCCTGAACATCTTTGCGCTGGGCTTTTCCGTCGTCACGCTGTTCGGCCTGGCCATGCTGGCCTTCATGCTGCGCCACATCCCGGCCCACTACCTGCAGATGACCCGGCGCGCGCTGGACATGCTGACCCTGATGATGAAAGCCTGAGCACATGGCAGACAGTGCAGGCGACAAGTCCGAACGGGCCTCCGACCACAAGCTGCGCAAGATGCGCGAAGAAGGCCAGGTGGCGCGCTCGCGCGACCTGGCCACGGCGGTGGGGCTGGTGGTCACGCTGCAGGTGACGGCGCTGTTCATGCCCGACTACCTGCGCAAATTCCACGGCCTGTTCCAGCGCGGCCTGGACGATGCCTCCGGTACCGGCACCATCGACGCCATGGTGGGGACCGTCTGGGCCGATGCCGGAATGCTGTTCGCCCAGATGCTGCTGCCGCTGTTCATCACCCCGCTGCTGGTGGCCGTCGCGTCCCTGTTCCCCGGCGGCTGGTTGCTGTCGCCAAAGAACCTGCAGCCCAAGTTCAGCCGCCTGAGCCCCAAACAGAACCTGTCGAAGTTCTTCAAGGCCAAGCACTACGGCGACCTGCTGATGTCCGTACTCAAGGCTGCGACCGTGGCCGGCGTGGTCTACGCCTACTGCAAGGCCAATGTGCGCAATTTCACCGCCCTGCCTTCGATGACCCTGGACCTGGCGGTGCGGGAAGGCATTGCCCTGTTTCTGTCCGGCGTGATGTCCATCGTGGTCATCTTCGTCATCCTGGCGCTGATCGACGTTCCGCTGCAGCGCTTTTTCTTTCTGCGCAGCCAGCGCATGAGCAAGCAGGAAGTCAAGGAAGAGCACAAGAGCAACGAAGGCCGCCCGGAAGTGAAAAACCGCATCCGCCAGATCCAGCGGCAGCTGGCCCGGCGCAGCGTGCGAACCACCGTCCCCAAGGCCGATGCCGTGATCGTCAACCCCGAACACTTTGCCGTGGCCGTGCGCTACGACACCCAGCGGGCCGAAGCGCCGTATGTGATCGCCAAGGGGGTGGACGAGATGGCCTTCTACATCCGCGAGATCGCGCTGCAGCACCAGGTCGAGGTCGTCAGCATCCCGGCACTGGCGCGCGCCGTCTACCACACCAGCCAAGTCAACCAGCAGATCCCGGCCGTGCTCTACCGCAGCGTGGCCCAGGTGCTGCACTACGTGCTGCAGATCAAGGCCTTCCGCCAGGGCCAGCGCCCTGCACGCCCGGAGATGCCGCACGCGCTGGACGTCCCTACCGAATTGTCTGATCCGTCTCCTGCACCATGAAGCACTACGTCACCGAACTGCGCCAGGCCCTGTCCCGCCACCAATGGGCTGTGCCTGTGTTTTTGCTGGCGCTGCTGGCCATGGTCATGCTGCCGCTGCCCCCGCTGGCGCTGGACATCTTCTTCACCTTCAACATCGTGCTGTCGCTGGTGGTGGTACTGGTGGCCGTGGGCGTCAAGCGGCCGCTGGACTTTGCCGTCTTCCCCACCATCATCCTGGTCACCACCCTGATGCGCCTGGGCCTGAACGTGGCATCAACCCGCGTGGTGCTGCTGCACGGCCAGAACGGGCCCGATGCCGCCGGCCATGTGATCGAGTCCTTCGGCAACGTGGTGATCGGCGGCAACTTCGTCGTCGGCCTCGTGGTGTTCATCATCCTGATGATCATCAACTTCGTGGTGGTGACCAAGGGCGCGGAGCGGATCTCGGAAGTCTCGGCCCGCTTCACGCTGGATGCCCTGCCCGGCAAGCAGATGGCCATCGACGCCGACCTGAACGCCGGCCTGATCAACCAGCAGCAGGCCCAGACGCGGCGCAAGGAAGTCGCCACCGAAGCCGACTTCTACGGTGCCATGGACGGCGCCTCCAAGTTTGTGCGGGGCGATGCGATCGCCTCCATCCTGATCCTGATCATCAACCTGATCGGCGGCGTGGCCATCGGCTCGCTGATGCACGATCTGCCGCTGGGCGAGTCGTTCCGGCTGTATGCGCTGCTGACCATCGGTGACGGCCTGGTCGCCCAGATCCCGGCGCTGCTGCTGTCGGCCGCATCGGCGGTGATCGTCACCCGCATCAGCGATGCGGACGCCGGCGAATTCTCGGACCAGGTGCGCCAGCAGTTGCTGGCCAAGCCGGCCGTGCTGTACAGCGCCGCCGGCGTGATGCTGGTGCTGGGCCTGATCCCCGGCATGCCCTGGATGCCTTTCCTGGCGTTTGCCGCGGTGCTGGTGCTGGGTGGCTGGGCCATGGCCAAGCAGCCCGGCGGCGTGCAGCCGGCGCCCGACAACCTGGGCCTGCTGCAGAGCGTGACCGCGGCGGCCGTGCAGGATTTTGGCTGGCAGAGCCTGCCCATCACCGAGCAGCTGTCGGTGCGCGTGGGCTACCGCCTAGTCAGCCAGCTCGACCCCGGGCAGGGTGCGCCGCTGGCCACACGGCTCAAGGGCGTGCGCCAGAGCGTCAGCGAGGCGATGGGCTTTGTCCTGCCCCCCGTGCATGTGCGCGACGACCTGACCCTGCCTCCCAACCAGTACACCATCCTGATCAACGACAGCATCGTCGCCAAGGCCGAGGTGCACGCCGACAAGCTGATGGCCATTCCCTCGCCCCATGTGTACGGCCAGCTCGACGGCATTCCCGGCATCGAACCGGCCTACCAGCTGCCGGTGACCTGGATCGACCCCAAGGACAAGGCCCACGCCCTGGGCATGGGTTACCAGGTGGCGGACTGCGTCAGCATCGTCGCCACCCACGTAACGCGCGTGGTGCGCCAGCACCTGGACGAGCTGATCCGCCACGACGATGTGCATGCCTTGCACGAACGGCTCAATGCCCTGTCGCCCAAGCTGGCCGCCGCGCTGGAAAAGGCCTGCCCGGCGCAGTTGCAGCACGCCGTGTTCAAGCAGCTGCTGCGCGAAGGGGTGGCCCTGAAGGACATTGTGCAGATCGCCACCGCGCTGCTGGACAGCATCGACACCACCAAGGACCCCATCCTGCTGACCGCCGAAGTGCGCTGCGCACTGCGCCGCCAGCTCGTCAGCACGGCCCCCGAGATCAAGGCCTTCACCCTGGGCACGGAACTGGAGCAGCTGCTGCTGGGCGCCCTCAGCAGCGCCCGCCACACCAACAAGAAAGTGCCGCTGGACAACTACCCGGTGGATCCCAGCCTGCTGGGCCAGCTGCAGGAGCACATGGCACATGCGCGCGACCTGATGAAGCAGCAGGCCACCGCGCCCATCCTGCTGGTCACGCCCCAGCTGCGCCCACTGCTGGCCCGCTATGCGCGCCTGTTTGCCCAGGGCCTGCAGGTGCTGTCCTTCAATGAAGTGCCCGAAGGCAAGGAGCTGAAAGTCCTGGGCACCGTGGGATAAGTGCCGCAACGGCCTGCGCGCCAGGCGCAGGCATCACGGCGGCGGATGCAGGAGTGCTCCGCGCCCGCCGGAAGCGGTGCCGCGGCGCTAGGCCGCCCTGTCCTCGCAACAAGGCAGGTAGGCCATGTCCTGGTCCGGCCCGTGGCGCTGTGCCATCCAGCCGGGCAGGTGGACCTGCATCCGGTCACTGCCCTGCACCTGGGCCATCAGCGGCGTGCCGGCACGCACATAGGCCACCTGGCGCACGCGCGCCGGATCGGGCCAGTCGGCCAGGGGCAGCACCATCACATCGATGTGCTGCAGGTCCGCATCCTCGTACAGCAGGCGCTCGAACAGGTCCGGGCGCAAGGCCATCTGCCGCACATGCGCCATGTCGCGTCCCGGGTCTCCACCTTCCTCGGCCACCCAGGCGGCAAACCGGGCCAGCGCTTCCTTCTGGAACTCGGCCGCACTGCGGCGCACATTCAGGAAGCGCAGCTGGGCGCCGCATTCCCGCAGCATCTGGCGCGTGACAGCGCCCGGCGCCGGCGTGCCCACTTCCACCTGCAGCTGCAGGTAGGCGAACTGGGCCTGCGAGTTGCGCGCCACGGTGCGCCAGTGCTGCAGCTCGTCCAGCGCGTCCCGGATGCCGAACAAGGCCAGCAGACCCTTGCCCGGTGTGGGGGCCTTGGCGTCCATGGCCCGGTCGTGGAAGGGAATGGAGCCCGCCACCAGGTGCACATCGTCCCCTCGCTCGCACACCCGGCTGGTGCCCACCATGGGCTGTACCTGCTGACCATGCACACGGATAAGGCTGAGCAGCGTGAGCTGGACACGGGAGGTGGCGTTATGGGGCATTCGGAAAACGTTTTGTTACAGGCATGGCGAATATACGTACTGACGCACGGTATATTTGCAATGCTAAATTTGTCTCGATTTTGGAATAATTCGGCTAGCTTGCTCGCAATTGGCGGCACAGCATGTCAGCTCAGATGCCGTCCCTGCCAAAAGTGCAGTGAAACTGGTAATAATTTGTAAATTCTTCACATTCTCTCACAATGATTCCATCAAACCGCCCCGTCCTGGGCCGCGATCTGGATGCCGTCCGTCAGGAATTCGGTCTGCTGACCAATGACATCATCTGGGTGCTGAGCATGTCCATCACGCGCTGGATGCAGGTGGTGCGCCAGGCGCCGGACGAGCCGGTGAAGGACCCCACCCTGGCCCTGCTGGTGCGCTTTCTGGCCCAGCACCCCGAACTGGCCGTGGTGCCGCGCCAGCCCACGGCGGGCGAAATGTTCGCGCTGATGAACGAGGTGGCCGATGTGGAGCCCAAGCGTTTCGCCACTTACTTCGGCGCGGAAAGCTCTGCCGCCTACCGCTGGATGCGCCCGGATGCCCGCCCCTCCTCGACCGTCACACGGCTCATGCATTTCCTGAAAACCGCCCTGCTGATGCAGGACACCGCGGGCCGCACCCAGCTGCTGGAAGACTGGCGCAAGACCGTGGAGCAGGAGGCCCGCAACCGCGGCGTGTCCGATGTCTTCAAGACCGGACGCTGGACCACCCCCATCCTGGACAATGGCGCGCCCTCCTCTTCCCTGAAGCGACCACCGGCCGCGGAGACTGAAGCCTGAGCAAACGCAACGGCCCATAAAAAAACGCCACGGCTGTGGCGTTCTTTGGGAGGGAACCGCGAGGTCCCGCAGCGTCAGGCGGCCTTGGCCTGGCCCAGCAGGGTGGCTGCGTCGCTGACTTCGAACTTGCCAGGGCCTTCCACGTTCAGGCTCACCACCTTGCCGTCCTTGACCAGCATGGAGTAACGGTTGCTGCGCAGACCCAGGCCCTTGCCGTTCAGGTCCAGCGTCAGGCCGATGGCCTTGGCGAATGCTGCATCGCCGTCGGCGATCATGCGCACCTTGCCGCCGGCCTTCTGGTCGCGGCCCCAGGCACCCATCACAAAGGCGTCGTTGACGGCCACACACCAGATTTCATCCACGCCGGCGGCCTTGAAGGCCTCCACTTGCTCGATGTAGCCGGGCAGGTGCTTGGCCGAGCAGGTGGGCGTGAACGCGCCGGGCACGGCGAACAGGGCAATCGTCTTGCCAGCCAGGGCCTGGGGCAGTTCCACCGGATTGGGGCCGATGCTGCAGCCATTGCCCTCCACTTCCACATATTCCATCAGCTTGCATGCGGGCAGTGTGTCTCCAACCTTGATCATGGTGCGTCCTTTGTCATGAAGTGAATCCAGCCTGCGGCGACATGCACGCAGGTCCCGGAAACAAAAAAGCGACCCACATTGTGGGTCGCTTTTTAAGACTTTGCTGTCAAAGCGGGTGAATGCTTAGACCAGGGCAGCCTTTTGCACCAAGCGGGTAGCCACCCAGTTCTTGGTCTTCGACAGAGGGCGGCTTTCAGTGATCTCGATGGTGTCACCCATCTTGTACTGGCCTTGCTCGTCGTGAGCGTGGTACTTGCTCGACTTCACCACGATCTTGTCATAGATCGGATGCTTCACGCTGCGTTCCACCAGGACCGTCACGGTCTTGGCGCGCTTGTCGCTGACCACCTTGCCAATCAAGGTGCGCTTGAGGGATGTTTTAGCTTCCGTCATGTCGGCTCCTTACTTGGCGGCTTGCTTTTCAGCAAGGATGGTCTTGGCACGAGCGATGTCGCGGCGGGTAGCCTTGAGGGTCGCAGTGTTGCCCAGTTGTTGCGTGGCCTTTTGCATGCGCAGACCGAAGTGAGCCTTTTGCAGGGACTTCACTTCAGTTTCCAGACCAGCCACGTCTTTTTGGCGGAGTTCAGCAGATTTCGTCATGTTGATCTCCTTAAGCACCAATTTGACGGGACACGAAGGTCGTGCGCAGCGGCAGCTTGGCAGCAGCCAGGCGGAACGCTTCACGGGCCAGCTCTTCGGGCACACCTACGATTTCGTAGATCACCTTGCCGGGCTGGATTTCGGCCACGTAGTACTCGGGGTTGCCCTTACCGTTACCCATACGCACTTCTGCGGGCTTGGTAGAGATTGGCTTGTCCGGGAACACGCGGATCCAGATACGGCCGCCACGCTTCACGTGACGGGAAATCGCACGACGTGCGGCTTCGATCTGGCGGGCCGTCAGACGGCCACGGTCCGTGGACTTCAGACCGAAATCGCCGAAGGCAACGGAGTTGCCACGGGTAGCGATACCGGTGTTGCGGCCCTTTTGTTCCTTACGGAACTTGCGGCGTGCAGGTTGCAGCATGTTTATTCTCCTTTACCGTCCGCTGCTGTAGCGGGCGCGTCAGCCTTACGAACGCGCTTAACGGAGTCAGCGCCAGCGGCGGCAGCCTTGTCGCTACCGTCAGCAGGAGCCGCGTTACCGCCGGCAGGGCGGCGAGCACCGCGGCCTGCACCGTCACGACCGCCGTCACGGCGACCATCGCGGCGAGGACCGCGAGGACGACGCTCGTCGTCAGGACGGGGCGTTTCCACGGCGGGCAGATCGTTGCGGCCCAAGGTGTCACCCTTGTAGACCCAGACCTTCACGCCGATGATGCCGTAGGTGGTCTTGGCTTCAGAGAAGCCATAGTCGATGTCCGCACGCAGGGTGTGAAGAGGCACGCGACCTTCGCGGTACCACTCGGTACGTGCGATTTCGATGCCGTTCAGACGACCCGACGACATGATCTTGATGCCTTGGGCACCCAGACGCATGGCGCTTTGCATGGCGCGCTTCATGGCGCGACGGAACATGATGCGCTTTTCCAGCTGCTGGGTGATCGAGTCAGCGATCAGCTTGGCATCGATTTCGGGCTTGCGCACTTCTTCGATGTTCACAGCAACAGGCACGCCCAGGCGAGTAGCGAGTTCCTTCTTCAGGTTCTCGATGTCTTCACCCTTCTTGCCGATCACCACGCCCGGACGAGCCGAGAAAATGGTGATGCGGGCGTTCTTGGCAGGACGCTCGATCAGGACGCGCGACACAGCGGCGTTCTTCAGCTTGGCCTTCAGGTACTCACGAACCTTGATGTCTTCGGCCAGCATGCCGGCGAAATCACGGTTGCTTGCGTACCAACGGCTTGCCCAGTTGCGGCTCACCGCCAGACGGAAGCCGGTAGGATGGATTTTCTGTCCCATATTCTTCCTTTAGGCCTCAGTTACCCACGGTCACGTAGATGTGGCAGGTAGGCTTGCTGATGCGGTTGCCACGGCCCTTGGCGCGAGCGGTGAAACGCTTGAGCGTGGTGCCTTGTTCGACGAAGATGGTCTTGACCTTCAGTTCGTCGATATCGGCGCCGTCGTTGTGCTCAGCGTTGGCGATGGCGGACTCCAGAACCTTCTTCACGATCACGGCAGCTTTTTTCTGCGTGAAAGCCAGGATGTTCAGAGCTTGATCCACCTTCTTGCCGCGGATCAGATCCGCGACCAGGCGACCCTTGTCAACCGACAAGCGGACGCCACGGAGGACTGCACGTGTTTCAGACATGGTCGTTCCTTACTTCTTGGCCTTCTTGTCGGCGGGGTGACCCTTGAAGGTACGAGTCAGAGCGAATTCGCCCAGCTTGTGACCTACCATTTGGTCGGTGATGTAGACAGGCACGTGCTGCTTGCCGTTGTGCACGGCGATGGTCAGACCGATGAACTCGGGCAGAACCATGGAGCGACGCGACCAGGTCTTAACAGGGCGCTTGTCCTTGGTGGTGACGGCCTTTTCGACCTTAGCCAACAAGTGATGGTCAACAAACGGACCCTTTTTGAGAGAACGAGTCATTTGCTACCCCTTACTTTTTACGACGCGACACAATCATGACTTGTGTGCGCTTGTTGTTACGGGTACGGTAGCCCTTCGTCAGATTGCCCCATGGGTCAACTGCATGACGGCCTTCACCGGTACGACCTTCACCACCGCCGTGGGGGTGATCCACAGGGTTCATGGCAACGCCGCGAACGGTCGGACGGATACCCATCCAACGCTTCACACCGGCCTTGCCCAGTTGGCGCAGGCTGTGTTCTTCGTTGGCAACTTCACCGATGGTGGCACGGCACTCGATGTGCACCTTGCGCACTTCGCCCGAACGCATACGCACTTGGGCGTAGATGCCTTCGCGGGCCAGCAGCGTAGCCGAGGTACCAGCGGAACGGGCGATTTGCGCGCCGCCACCGATGTTCAGCTCGATGCAGTGGATGGTCGAACCCACAGGGATGTTGCGGATCGGCAGGGTGTTACCCACGCGGATCGGCGCTTCAGAGCCGCTGACGATGGTTGCGCCCACTTCCAGGTTGCGAGGAGCAATGATGTAGCGACGTTCGCCGTCGGCATAGCACACCAGAGCGATGTGGGCCGTACGGTTCGGGTCGTATTCAATGCGCTCGACCTTGGCTGGGATACCGTCCTTGGTGCGCTTGAAGTCCACCACACGGTAGTGGTGCTTGTGACCACCGCCCTTGTGACGGGTTGTGATGTGACCGTTGTTGTTACGACCGGCCTTCTGGAATTGTGCTTCCAGCAGGGGGGCGTGAGGAGCACCCTTGTACAGGTGATCGCGGGTCACCTTCACCGTGCCGCGTTGGCCAGGCGAAGTGGGCTTGAGTTTGATAACAGCCATGATTAAGCAGCCTCCCCAGACAGGTTCAGCTCTTGACCGGGCTTGAGCATCACGTAAGCCTTGCGCACATTGTCGCGGCGGCCAACGGTCTTGCCGAAGCGCTTGGTCTTGCCCTTGGTGTTCACCACGGAAACGCCAGCCACTTCCACCTTGAACAGCAGTTCAACAGCGGCTTTGATTTCAGGCTTGGTAGCGTTCTGCAGCACCTTGAATGTCACAGCATTGGACTTCTCGGCAACCATGGTGGCCTTTTCGGACACGATGGGAGCGACCAACACTTGCATCAGACGACCTTCGTCAAACTTGAGCGTGCTCATGCGAACATCTCCTTGAGTTTGTCGATTGCGCCCTTGGTGACGAGCACTTTCTTGTAATGGATCAGCGAAACGGGATCGGCGTAGCGAGGCTCCACCACGAACACGTTCTTCAGATTGCGCGAAGCCAGGTACAGGTTCTCGTCGACTTCCTCGGCGATCACCATCACCGACTCCAGGTTCATGGACTTGAACTTGTCAGCCAGGACCTTGGTCTTGGGGCTTTCCAGCTTCAGGGAGTCCACCACGGCCAGACGGCCTTCGCGAGCCAGCTGCGACAGGATGGAAGCCATGCCAGCGCGGTACATCTTCTTGTTGATCTTCTGCGTGAAGTTTTCTTCAGGCAGATTCGGGAAGATGCGACCGCCGCCACGCCACAGAGGCGAGGAGGACATACCGGCACGTGCACGACCAGTGCCCTTTTGCTTGAAAGGCTTGGCAGTGGTGTGACGCACTTGCTCACGGTCCTTTTGAGCGCGGGTACCTTGACGTGCGTTGGCACGGAAGGCGGTCACGATCTGGTGGACCAGGTCTTCGTTGAAATCACGGCCGAACACGGTTTCAGGCACATCGCACTTGGATGCGGCCTGGCCTTGCTCATTCAGGAGTTCGAGCTGCATTAGTTCGCTCCTTTAGAAGCTTGGGCCTTCACGGCGGGACGCACGGACACGAAGCCACCCTTGGAGCCAGGAACAGCGCCCTTGATCAAGAGCAGTTGGCGTGCTTCGTCGATACGAACCACGTCGAGGTTTTGGGTGGTCACAGTCACGTCGCCCATATGGCCGGACATGCGCTTACCGGGGAACACGCGACCGGGGTCTTGTGCCATACCGATAGAACCGGGCACGCGGTGCGAACGGCTGTTACCGTGCGAAGCGCGTTGTGCACCGAAGTTGTGACGCTTGATCGTGCCTTGGAAGCCCTTACCGATGGAGGTGCCTTGCACGTCCACCTTTTGACCGACGGCGAACAGTTCTGCCACGGGCAGCACTGCACCTGCTGCGTACTTGGCAGCAGTTTCTTCGGTCACTCGGAATTCTTGGGTCACTTCACCGGCTTCCACACCTGCCTTGGCAAGGTGGCCGGCTTGAGGCTTGGTCACACGCGAAGCTTTGCGTGCGCCGAATGTGACCTGCAGGGCCACATAGCCATCGTTCTCTTGGGTTTTGATCTGGGTCACGCGGTTGTTAGAAACATCCACCACTGTGACAGGCACTGCGTCCCCGTCATCAGTGAACAGACGCATCATGCCCACCTTGCGGCCCAGCAACCCCAGGGAGTTGCTCAGACTCATTTGTTTCTCCAAAACTTTCGCCGCTGTAACTGCAATTGGCCCAGCGTTGCGCCCAACCAGGAAAGCCCTGAAGCGCACGAAAGAAGGTTGATAAAACTCCGCTAGAAATTAGCGAAGCTCCAAATTTTAACGCGAACTGCTTTTTCAAGCAAGTTCGCGTTAAAAGGAAGAACCGATGTGAGGTGAAATCACCTCACCCAGGTCTTATTGCAGTTTGATTTCGACGTCCACGCCAGCAGGCAGGTCCAACTTCATCAGGGCGTCCACAGTCTTGTCGGTGGGGTCCACGATGTCCATCAGACGCTGGTGCGTACGGATTTCGAACTGGTCACGGCTGGTCTTGTTGACGTGCGGCGAACGCAGGATGTCGAAGCGCTTCATGCGGGTCGGCAGGGGCACGGGGCCCTTGACGATCGCGCCGGTGCGCTTGGCGGTGTCAACGATCTCGGCTGCAGACTGATCGATCAGCTTGTAGTCGAATGCCTTCAGGCGGATGCGGATCTTTTGCTTGGACATTGTTAATTCCTAGTTGTGCTAAGAATTAGGCAATGATGGTAGCAACCACGCCAGCGCCCACGGTACGGCCGCCTTCGCGGATAGCGAAACGCAGACCTTCTTCCATGGCGATGGGGGCGATCAGCTTCACAGTGATCGACACGTTGTCACCAGGCATCACCATTTCCTTGTCGGCGGGCAGCTCGATGGAGCCGGTCACGTCGGTGGTACGGAAGTAGAACTGGGGACGGTAGTTGTTGAAGAAAGGAGTGTGGCGGCCGCCTTCGTCCTTCGACAGCACATACACCTCAGCGGTGAAGTGGGTGTGGGGCTTGATCGAAGCGGGCTTGCACAGCACTTGGCCACGTTCCACGTCTTCACGCTTGGTGCCGCGCAGCAGCAGACCCACGTTGTCGCCAGCTTGACCTTGGTCCAGCAGCTTGCGGAACATTTCCACGCCCGTGACAGTGGTCTTCTGGGTGTCCTTGATACCGACGATTTCGATTTCTTCGCCGACCTTGATGATGCCGCGTTCGATACGGCCGGTCACCACGGTACCACGACCGGAGATCGAGAACACGTCTTCCACGGGCATCAGGAAGGCACCGTCCACAGCGCGCTCAGGCGTGGGGATGTAGGTGTCCAGAGCTTCGGCCAGACGCAGGATAGCGGGTTCACCCTTGTCGGATTGGTCGCCTTCCAGAGCCAGCTTGGCAGAGCCGCGGATGATGGGGGTGTCGTCGCCGGGGAAGTCGTACTTGGACAGCAGCTCGCGCACTTCCATTTCGACCAGCTCCAGCAGTTCTTCGTCGTCCACCATGTCAGCCTTGTTCAGGAAGACGATGATGTAAGGCACGCCCACCTGACGCGACAGCAGGATGTGTTCGCGGGTCTGGGGCATGGGGCCGTCAGCGGCCGAGCACACCAGGATAGCGCCGTCCATCTGGGCAGCGCCGGTGATCATGTTCTTCACATAGTCGGCGTGACCGGGGCAGTCCACGTGAGCGTAGTGGCGGTTAGCCGTTTCGTACTCAACGTGAGCGGTGTTGATGGTAATACCGCGGGCCTTTTCTTCGGGTGCAGCGTCGATCTGGTCGTAGGCCTTGGCTTCGCCGCCAAACTTCTTCGACAGAACGGTAGCGATAGCAGCCGTCAGGGTGGTCTTACCGTGGTCAACGTGACCGATGGTGCCCACGTTCACGTGGGGCTTGGTACGTTCAAATTTTTCTTTTGCCATTGCAAATTCTCCAGAGAAAAGAGCAAACCTGTGTGATGTTTAAGGTCTGCACCGCATTGCTGTTTCGCCCCGCACAGGTGACAGGACGGCATGCAGTCGCAGACCGGCAACTTGTTTCAATCCGAGTTCGCCCGAAAGCAGCGATAGCTGCCTTCGGGCGAATTTCGGATTATGACCGAAATGCTTACTTAGCGCGAGCGGCCACGATGGCTTCGGCCACGTTACGAGGAGCTTCAGCGTAGTGCTTGAACTCCATCGTGTAGCTGGCGCGACCTTGGGTCATCGAACGCAGCGACGTGGCGTAGCCGAACATTTCCGACAGAGGCACTTCGGCCTTGATGGCCTTGCCGCCACCAACCATGTCGTCCATGCCCTGCACCATACCGCGACGGGAAGACAGGTCACCCATCACCGTACCGGCGTAGTCTTCAGGCGTTTCCACTTCCACAGCCATCATGGGTTCCAGGATGACGGGGTTGGCCTTGCGGGCAGCTTCCTTGAAACCGAAGATGGCGGCCATCTTGAACGCCATTTCGTTCGAGTCCACGTCGTGGTACGAACCGAAGGTCAGACGCACCTTGACGTCCACCACGGGGTAGCCAGCCAGCACGCCGGAAGTCAGGGCTTCGATCACGCCCTTTTCCACCGCAGGGATGTATTCGCGAGGAACCACACCGCCCTTGATTTCGTCGACGAACTCGAAGCCCTTGCCGGCCTCTTGAGGCTCCAGCGTCAGAACCACGTGACCGTACTGACCCTTACCACCGGATTGGCGAACGAACTTGCCGTCCACGTCCTTGACCGTGTTGCGGATCGTTTCGCGGTAGGCCACTTGGGGCTTGCCCACGTTGGCTTCCACGTTGAATTCACGCTTCATGCGGTCAACGATGATTTCCAGGTGCAGCTCGCCCATACCGGCGATGATGGTCTGACCGGATTCTTCGTCGGTACGCACGCGGAAGGAAGGATCTTCTGCAGCCAGACGCGACAGAGCGATACCCATCTTTTCCTGGTCGGCCTTGGACTTGGGTTCCACAGCCTGTGCAATCACGGGCTCGGGGAAGACCATGCGTTCCAGCACGATGGGAGCGGCGATGTCGCACAGGGTTTCACCGGTGGTCACGTCCTTCAGACCCACGCAGGCAGCGATGTCGCCAGCACGGATTTCTTCGACTTCCACGCGGTCGTTGGCCATCATCTGCACGATACGGCCGATACGTTCCTTCTTGCCCTTGACGGCATTCAGAACGGTCTCGCCCTTGGTCAGAACGCCGGAGTACACGCGCACGAAGGTCAGCTGGCCCACGAACGGGTCAGTCATCAGCTTGAAGGCCAGAGCCGAGAACTTCTCAGCATCGTCAGCCTTGCGCGACAGCTTCTTCTCTTCGTCATCAGGATCGGTACCGGTAACGTCGGGGATGTCCACAGGCGCGGGCAGGTAGTCGATCACGGCGTCCAGCATGCGCTGCACACCCTTGTTCTTGAAGGCGGTACCGCACAGCATGGGCTGAATTTCGGTGGCCAGGGTACGGGTACGCACGCCGAGCTTCACTTCTTCTTCAGTCAGAGTACCTTCTTCCAGGTACTTGTTCATCAGCTCTTCCGACGCTTCGGCAGCAGCTTCCACCAGGTTTTCACGCCACTTGTTGGCGGATTCCACCAGCTCAGCGGGGATGTCCTGGTATTCGAACTTCATGCCCTGGGAAGCTTCGTCCCAGATGATGGCCTTCATCTTGACCAGATCGACCACGCCCTTGAAGTTGTCTTCGGCGCCGATGGGGATCACCACGGGCACAGGGTTGGCCTTCAGGCGCAGCTTCATCTGGTCGTAGACCTTGAAGAAGTTGGCACCGGTACGGTCCATCTTGTTCACAAAGGCCAGACGAGGCACCTTGTACTTGTTGGCCTGACGCCACACGGTTTCGGACTGGGGCTGCACGCCGCCCACAGCGCAGTACACCATGCAAGCACCGTCCAGCACGCGCATGGAACGCTCCACCTCAATGGTGAAGTCCACGTGGCCGGGGGTGTCGATGATGTTGAAGCGGTGTTCGGGGTAGGACAGATCCATACCCTTCCAGAAGCAGGTCACGGCAGCCGAAGTGATCGTGATACCGCGCTCTTGTTCCTGCTCCATCCAGTCGGTCGTAGCAGCACCATCGTGCACTTCGCCCAGCTTGTGGGTCACGCCTGTGTAGAACAGGATACGTTCGGTCGTGGTGGTTTTGCCTGCGTCGATGTGCGCCGAAATACCGATATTGCGGTAGCGCTCGATGGGGGTCTTGCGAGCCATGATGGATCCTTGATTGATCGTATGGGAGATCTGCTGGACCCCGCCTTGTGTGCAGGGCCAGCAGTTCAATATGGGGACGCTCTAAATCGAGACAAGGCCGCAGCAAGTTTTTGCGTGCGGCCCCGTTCGCGAGAGCGAAATTCCGATTAGAAGCGGAAGTGGCTGAAAGCCTTGTTGGCTTCGGCCATGCGGTGCACTTCGTCACGGCGCTTCATAGCGCCGCCACGACCTTCGGTGGCTTCCATCAGTTCGTTGGCCAGGCGTTGGGCCATGGACTTCTCACCACGCTTGCGGGCGGCTTCCTTGATCCAGCGCATGGACAGAGCCAGACGACGGACAGGGCGCACTTCCACGGGCACCTGGTAGTTGGCGCCACCCACGCGGCGGGACTTCACTTCCACCATGGGCTTCACGTTGTTGATGGCGGTGGTGAACACTTCCAGAGCGTCCTTCTCGGGCGACTTCTTGGAGATCAGTTCCAGAGCACCGTAGATGATGCGTTCTGCAACAGCCTTCTTGCCGCCTTCCATGATCACGTTCATGAACTTGGACAGCTCGACATTGCCGAACTTGGGATCCGGCAGAATTTCACGTTTGGGGACTTCGCGACGACGTGGCATTTTTTACCTCTATCTTTGCTTCAGTTGGCGTCTTTTCAGACACCGCGAGAGCCAAAACTGGACTCCCACTTACTCGACCCACACAAAACATTTGCGCTTCGGGTCACTACGCTGAATCTCGCGCCACGCGGGATACAGCACCTACTTGTCTTTTCAAAAAACCAGGGCTTACTTGGCCTTAGGCTTCTTGGCACCGTACTTGGAACGGGCTTGCTTACGGTCCTTGACGCCTTGCAGGTCAAGCGAACCGCGCACGATGTGGTAACGCACACCAGGCAAGTCCTTCACACGGCCGCCGCGAACCAGCACCACGCTGTGTTCTTGCAGGTTGTGGCCTTCACCGCCGATGTACGAAATGACTTCGAAACCGTTGGTCAGACGCACCTTGGCCACCTTACGCAGAGCCGAGTTAGGCTTCTTAGGCGTGGTGGTGTACACACGGGTGCACACGCCACGGCGTTGGGGGCAGTTTTCCATAGCAGGGCTCTTGGATTTGACAACTTCGACCGTGCGGCCCTGACGCACGAGTTGGTTAATGGTTGGCATTAAAAACGTCCCTAAACGTGAATTTGCTTTTCAAAGCGAAAACGTGAAACCCTTCGGAAATTCCGAAAAGCCCTCAAATGTACCAGCTTGGTCAAGTGCAAGCAAGGGACCTTGCATAACCCCTTGCTAACCACCGGCTGCACAAGCCTCGTGGAATCAAGCACTTGCGCGCCGGCAGCGGCACGGGCCGCCGGCGCTCCGCCCGGACTGCTTACATGATCCAGAGGCGGATGGCATCCCACAGGCGACCGAAGAAGCCGGCTTCCGGCACATCTTCCAGCGCCACCACAGGCACTTCGGCCACGGTGTCCGCACCCAGCAGCACCTTCAGGGAGCCTACGTTCTGCCCCTTGGCGATGGGCGCCACCAGCGGATCCTTGCGCACCACCTGGGTGGTCAGCTTGCCTGCGCTGCCGGCCGGCACGGTCACCACAATGGCGCTTTCCTGGCCGATCTTCAGCGCGTCCTTCTGGCCCTTCCACAGACGGGCTTCTTCCACGGGCTGACCGGCATCGAACAGCTTGACGCCGTCGAACGCGGTGTAACCCCAGTTCAGCAGCTTCTGGCTTTCGCCCGAACGGGCGTTCTCGCTGGCCGTGCCCAGCACGATGGACAGCAGGCGGCGGCTGCCCACATTGGGCATGTCGCGCTTGGCCGTGGCCACCAGGCAGTAGCCCGCGGCAGCGGTGTGGCCGGTCTTCAGACCGTCTACCGTGGGATCACGGAACAACAAAGCGTTGCGATTATTGCTATTGGACGCAGGCGTGCCCGGGTAGCGATACTGCTTGGTCGCGTAGTAGTGCATGTACTGGGGGAAGTCATGCATCAGGCGCGTGGCCAGGATGGACAGGTCACGCGCCGTCGTCAGGTGACCCGGCTCGGTCAGACCTTCGGGGTTCTTGTACGAGGTGTTCTTCATGCCGAGGGCCTTGGCCTGCTCGTTCATGAGGCGCACGAAGTTTTCCTTGCTGCCGCCCACACCTTCTGCCAGCGCCATGGTCGCATCGTTGCCCGACTGCACGATCATGCCGTGCAGCAGGTCATCCACCTTCACCTGCATCTTGGGGTCGATGAACATGCGCGAACCCGGCATCTTCCAGGCCTGCTCGCTCACCGGCAGCGTCTGCTCCAGCGTGATCTTCTTGGTGCGCAGCGCGTCGAACACCAGATAGCCCGTCATCAGCTTGGTCAGCGAGGCTTGCTCGATGGCCACATCCGGCTCCTTGGAGGCCAGGATCTGGTTGGCCGTCACATCGATCAGCAGGTAGTTGCGGGCCGCGATCTCGGGGGGTTGGGGTTGGGCGATCTGCGCCAGACCCCAGACCGGCACCAGGGCCGCACTCAGAACCAGGGCTTGCAGGTGCGTTTTCACAGTTTTCATGGGAACAGAATGCTCAGACAAATAGACAAAACAAAAGAAAAAGGGTGAGCGACGGCCTTCCAGCCATCATGTTGCCGACTGCAGGTGGCGCACCACCAACCCTTTGAGCAACGGCAATTGTCCGTGGAAGAAATGCCCGCCTCCGGGCACGACGGTTACAGGCAGTATCTGTGGCCGTGCCCAGTCCATCACGGCGGACAGGGGCACGGTGTCGTCCTGCTCGCCGTGGACCACCAGCGTGCGCTCATGGGCCTCGGGTGGCACAGGCGCCACCTCGAAGCGGCTGGCCGCCGTCCCCACCAGCACGGCCTTGGCGATGCGGCCTTCGTGCCACAGCGTGGCCAGGGCATGGCTGGCCACAAAGGCCCCAAAGGAAAAGCCGGCCAGTGCCAGCGGCCCCTCGGGCGCCACCTGGCGCACCACGGCCAGCAGGTCGTCCAGCTCGCCGCGGCCTGCATCGTGCGTGCCGGCGCTGGCGCCCACACCACGGAAATTGAAACGCACCGTGGTCCAGCCGCACTGCACAAAGGCACGTGCCAGGGTCTGCACCACCTTGTTGTCCATGGTGCCGCCGAACAGCGGGTGCGGATGGGTGATCACCGCCACGCCGCGCGGGGCCTGCAGCCCCCCGTCCAGGCTGGGCTGGTCACGCAAGGCCTCGATGGCGCCTGCCGCGCCAGTCAGGGTGAATTTTTCAGTCTGCACATTCACGTACTGCTATTCCATCAGGAGCTGCTCGCGCAAACACAGCGCGTCCAGCAGGGTAATTTGGCCAATGAAGCGTGTGAGCGCGTTTCAGCGCCCAAGTTCCGGCGGCACCAGCAGACGCTCCACCACCTGGCCGTGCTTCAGGTGGGAATCGACGATTTCATCGATGTCCGCCTCGTCCACAAAGGTGTACCAGGTGCCTTCGGGATAGACCACGGCCACCGGGCCGGCCGCACAGCGGTCCAGGCACCCGGCCTTGTTCACGCGCACCTGGCCTTTGCCGGCCAGACCGGCTTCCTTGACCCGCTTCTTGCAATGGTCGAAGCCTTCCTTGGCGCCATGCAGGGCACAGCAGTCTTCGCCATTGGGGCGTTCATTCAGGCAGAAGAAGATGTGGCGGGCGTAGTAGCCGGCTTGCGCCTCGGGCGCACGGGAGTGATCGCTCATGCCGCCATTCTAGGAGCGGCAGCGCGCTGCGCCACATACCAGCCCACATAGATGAGGGTGGCGTACGGCCACAGCCAGCCCAGCCACTGGGCCAGACCGTAGAAGCGGATGAAGCGCCCCTGCTCCCACACCTGCAGCGTCTGTGCAAAGTAGACATCGGTGGACGCCTGGTTGAGCCAGCTCAGGTGCATGGACAAGGCCACCAGCAGCAGCACGCCGCAGATGCGCCGCGGCACCGGCACCAAGGCCAGCGCCACCAGCACCCCACCCCAGATGGCCGCACGCCCCGGCGCCTGCAGCCATTCCCAGGCATGGACCGGCCCATAGGTCAGCGCCGCCGACAGGGCCGTCACCCCCACCCCCGCCAGCACGATGCAGATCGCAAACACCGCCCGCCGCAGCTTGTGCGTGATGACGCAGTAGCCCAGCAGACAGGGGATCAGCAGGCCCAGCATCACGCACAGCAACTCGGCTCCGGGCGTCAGCGGCGTCATGGGCGCATCCCACAGCGGCAGCCAGCTCATGAACGGCGTGTCTTCCAGCTGCTCGTCCAGCCACAGATCCAGCCGCTCCAGTACCTGGCCCAGCCCGAATGGCAGGGCCGTGGGGAACAGCAGCGCCGCCGGCCACAGCGCCAGCAAAGCCACCGCACCGCCGGACCCCGGCGCCAGCCAGCGCTCACGAAACTGCGCCCAGCGCTGCAGGGCGCCCAGGCGCTCCAGCAGCGCCGCCAGCAAGGCCCCCAGCAGCGCGCCCGCGGCGTTCAGCGACAGGTCCAGATTCGACGGCACCCGCCGCGGCAGGTAGATCTGCAGGAACTCCATGCCCAGCGACAGCGACGCACCCAGCAGCGCCGCCAGCGGCACGGCCCAGCGGGCACGCCGGCCATCGCGCAGCATGCCCAGCGCCAGCAGAAAGCCCAGGGGCACATAGCCGGCGATGTTGGTATTGACGTCGAACCAGGTCCAGTAGGGAGGCGGCAGCTTCGCCGTCAGAAACACCCACGGATCCACCCCCTGCACGCGCCAGCCTTCGAACGGAAACAGGCTGGCGAACACAATCAGCGCGGCATAGATGGCCGCCAGGGTCCATGCGGAGCTGCGTGGCTGCATAGGGCGAAAATTCTCCTCCTCGCGGCGCACCAGCGCAGGCGCGGCCGCAGTGCTTTCCACGTGGAAAGCGGGGCTTAGAAAGGCTTGACCACCACCAGCACCACCGCCACGATCAACAGCAGCACCGGAATTTCATTGAACCAGCGAAACCACCGGTGGCTGTGGCGGCAGTCATCGGCCGCCAGCTGCTGCAGCAGCCGGGCGCAGACCCCGTGGTAGACCACCACCAGCGCCACCACCGCCAGCTTGGCGTGCAGCCAGCCGCCGGCAAAACCGTAACCCAGCCACAGCCACAGACCCAGGCCCACGGCGGGCACGGCCAGCATGGTGGTGAAGCGCAGCAGTTTGCGTGCCATCAACAGCAGACGTTCGCGCTCGGCCACGGAGCCGGGCGTCACCATGGCCAGATTGACGTAAATGCGTGGCAGATAGAAGAGGCCAGCGAACCAGCTGGCCACGAACACAATGTGAAAAGCTTTGACCCACAACATGGGTCCAGTGTACGAGCCGTACGCACCGTAAAAAAGCCCGGCCGAAGCCGGGCTGGGAAATTCCTCGAAACGAGGACCTGCTCAGGGAGGTGAAGCAGGGGATCCAGCGAACCGGCTCCGGCATGCAATCTAGCGCTCCACCCTCAGCCAGCGCACACTGTTCGTCAGAAGCTGGCTGTTACACGCCCAATGGTCGCCACCAACGGAAAAACCCGCCGCCAGCGGCGGGACCAGCGGCATCCCATGGCTTGCAGTGCCTGCGGAGCACTGCATGACAGCACCCGCAGCCAGGGGCACAATGGCAGCATGCATTTGTCCAACCCCACCCCCTTTCCCCAGAACCGCCCCCGTCGCCTGCGCCGCGACGCTTTCACCCGCAATCTGGTGCGCGAGAACCGCCTGTCGGCCCACGACTTCATCTACCCGGTGTTTGTGCACGAAGGCACGAACCGCCGCGAAGCCGTGCCCTCCATGCCCGGTGTGGACCGCCTCAGCCTGGACCTGCTGTTGCCGGTGGCCGAAGAATGCGTGAAGCTGGAAATCCCGGTGCTGGCCCTGTTCCCCAACATCGACGCTGCGCTCAAGACGCCCGATGGCAAGGAGGCCCTGAACCCCGACGGCCTGATCCCCCGCGTGGTGCGTGCCCTGAAAAAGGAGTTCCCCGGCCTGGGCGTGATGACCGATGTGGCGCTGGACCCCTACACCAGCCACGGCCAGGACGGCATCCTGGACGAGACCGGCTACATCCTGAACGATGAAACCGTGGAAGTCTTGGTCGGCCAGGCACTGAACCACGCCGCTGCCGGCGTGGACATGGTGGCACCCAGCGACATGATGGATGGCCGCATCGGCGCCATCCGCGAAGCGCTGGAGCTGCAAGGCCATATCCACACCCGGATCATGGCCTACAGCGCCAAGTACGCCAGCGCCTTCTACGGCCCCTTCCGCGACGCCGTGGGCACCCGTGGCGCGCTGGGCAAGGCCGACAAGAACGTCTACCAGATGGACCCCGCCAACACCGACGAAGCGCTGCGCGAAGTGGCGCTGGATCTGGCCGAAGGCGCGGACATGGTGATGGTCAAGCCCGGCATGCCGTATCTGGACGTGGTGCGCCGCGTCAAGGACGAGTTCAAGGTGCCCACCTTTGCCTACCAGGTGTCGGGCGAGTACGCCATGCTCAAGGCCGCGGCCGCCAACGGCTGGCTGGACCACGACGCGGTGATGATGGAAGCCCTGCTGGCCTTCAAGCGTGCCGGTGCCGATGGCATCCTGACCTACTTCGCCATCGACGCGGCCAAGAAGCTGCGCCAGCAAGCGTAAGCCGGGGCCACAGCGCTCCACCCGGCCCCTGCGGCCACCGCCGCTGACCGGCTCCGCCAGCGCAGGCAGCCCCGGCAGCGGCCTTTTTTAGGCACGACATGCACCTGCTGCGCATCCACCCCGCTGCCCACCTGGTGGAAGACCGAGGCACCGCCCTGCCCTCCGCTGCGCCGGAGCCGGGCAGCTTCTGGTGGCTGGCCTGCGAGCGCACCGAGCTCGAGGCCCGGCTGCCGGAAATCCAGGCCATGCTGCAGGCCGTCTGCGGTGCGCCGCTGCTGGACCTGCATGTGTCCGACCTGCTCAACGCCCACATCCCGTCCACCTCGGACTACACCTCCCAGTACGACGTGATGCTGTTCCACCGCCTGGTGGACTCCGGCGCCAGCGACTCCCCCGCCGCCATCCGCGCCGCCGGCAAGGGCGGCACCGCGCCGCCACCCACCCCGGTGCTGCAGCGCGTGCGCACCCAGCCCATCGGCTTTGCGGTGTACGACCAGTTGTTGCTGACCGTGCACCCGCCCGCCTGTCCGCTGCAACAGCAGTTCCAGCAGCGGCTGGAAACGGCCCGCCAGGTGCCCGAAGGCCGGCCCGGCGCCGCCAAGCTGCCGCACAGCCCGGCCGACCTGATGCTGCGCATGCTCAACCAGATGGTCGACGGCTACCTGGACCTGCGCCGCGTGATGACACGCCAGCTGGACCACTGGCAGCTGTCGCTGCTGCGCCCACGCGCCAAGTTCCACGACTGGAGCGCGGTGCTGGATGCCCGCCTGGCGCTGCACCAGCTGGACGAAATCTGCGAAGACCAGCGCGGTGCCGTGCAGGACTGGATCGAGGCCATGGACAGCTGGCCCGACGACTCCGGCCACGACCGGCGCGAGCACGAGCTGCTACGTGTGCGCTCACGCGACGTGCTGGAGCACATCGAGCGCGTGATCCACCATGTGCGCCGCATCGAGCAGAGCGCCGAAGCGGCGGTGCAGATGCATTTCTCGTCGCAGAGCAACCGCGCCAACGACATCATGCGCACGCTGACCACGCTCACCGCCGTGTTCCTGCCGCTGAACCTGATTGCGGCCATCTTCGGCATGAACTTCGAATTCATTCCCTGGATCCACCAAAGTCACGGCTTCTGGTGGGCCATGGCCAGCATGGGGCTGATCGCCCTGGCGCTGCTGGTGTTCTTCTGGCGCAGGCGCTACCTGGACCGCAACAGCCTGCGCTGAGACCACGCAGCGCAGACGCCCGGTGCAGGCAAGGGCGCGGCGCGCCCGCCCTCAGGTGCGCAGCTGCGTATCCAGAAATGCCAGCGTCCTGTCCCGCGCCACCAGGGCCGAGGCATCGTCGTAGCTGGCGCGCTGGTCACAGTTGAAGCCGTGGTCGGCATCGTAGACAAACACCTGGGCCTGGGGCTGGACCTGGTCAAAGACCAGCACCGTATCGACAGGGATGAAATGGTCCTGGCGGCCGAAATGCGCCATCACCGGGCACAGCGGCTGGCGGCTGCGCTCCTCGGGCCCGGTCATGCCGCCGCCGTAGTAGCAGACGGCTGCCGACAGCTGCTGCAGGCTGCAGGCCGCGCGCCAAGCCAGCAATCCGCCCCAGCAAAAGCCCACAGCCCCCACTTTCTGGCCGGTGGTGGTGGCCAGCCAGTCCACGGCAGTGCCAACGTCCTGCGCCATGCCGGGGGGCGGCAGGGCTTCGGCCTGGGCCTTGAGCTGGCGGCCCTGCTGCATGTCGGCATCGCTGTAGCCCAGCTCCACGCCCAAGGTGTCGCAGGGTGCCAGGCGGTAGAACAGCGCCGGCGCCACGGCCGCAAAACCCCGTGCGGCAAAACGCTCGGTCACGGCGCGGATGTGGCTGTTGACGCCGAAGATCTCCTGCAGCACCACCACCGCCCCGCACAACGGGCCTTCGGGAATGGCCGCCCAGGCAGGCAGCAGGCGACCGTCGGGGGTCTGCAGATTCAGGAGTTGGCCGGTGTGGGGCATGGAGCTTCCTCGGGGGATCGGGCGCCGTGGTCAAAGCGGGGACGGGGCCACGGCACCCTGCGGGCAGGGGCCGTGCTGTAATGCCTGACGGTATGCCAGACACAGCACGATTTTTACAGGAGACCGTATGTCGCTACCACCCATTGCGCTGATTACCGGTGCCAGCCGTGGTATTGGCGCCGCAACCGCCCGCCTGGCAGCGGCCCGGGGCTGGGCCGTGGCCGTGAACTACCAGCAGCGCCGCGATGCCGCCGACGCCCTGGTGCACGAGATCCAGTGCGCGGGTGGCGAGGCCATGGCCGTGCAAGGCGATGTGGGCGATGAGGCCCAGGTGGTGGCGATGTATGCAGCCATGGACCGCCACTGGGGCCGGCCGCTGTCGGCCCTGGTGAACAACGCCGGCGTGGTGGACCGCCCCAGCCAGGTGGCCGACATGTCCGCTGCGCGGCTGGAGCGCATGTTCCGCGTCAATGTGCTGGGCAGCTTCTACTGTGCGCGCGAGGCCGTGCGCCGCATGAGCACGGCCCGCGGCGGCCAGGGCGGCAGCATCGTCAATGTCTCCAGTGCCGCTGCCTTGCTGGGCGCTGCCAACCAGTATGTGGACTACGCAGCGGCCAAAGGTGCGGTGGATGTGATGACGCGCGGTCTGGCCAAGGAAGTGGCGGCCGAGGGGATCCGCGTCAACGCGGTGCGCCCGGGGCTGATCGAGACCGAGATCCACGCCAGCGGCGGTCTGCCCGACCGTGTGCGTGAACTGCAACACCAGGTCCCCATGCAGCGCGGCGGCTCCGCCGAAGAGGTGGCAGAAGCTATCCTGTGGCTGATGTCTCCCGCTTCCAGCTACACCACGGCCAGTTTCACCGAAGTCTCCGGTGGCCGGCACTGAAATACACCCATGGACCTCAAACCCCTGATCACGCTGGTGGCCATCGTCAACCCGCTGGCGATCGTCCCCTTTTTCATCCACTACACCCAGGGGTTTGACGAGACCCAGCGCCGCCAGACCATCCGCACCGCCGCCATCAGCACCTGTGTGGTGATCTGTGCCTGTGCGCTGATCGGCCTGCAGGTGCTGGACTTCTTCAACATCTCGCTGCAGAGCTTTCAGGTCGGCGGCGGCCTGTTGCTGCTGATCAGTGCGATGAACATGCTCAACGCCCGGCCGGCCGAAGACCGGCCCAACACCGGCACGATGGAAGCCGGTGCCGAAAAAGCGGCCATGGGCAACAGCATTGCGGTGGTCCCGTTGACGATTCCGCTGCTGACCGGGCCGGCCGCCATGTCCACCGTGGTGATCTATGCCGATCAAGCGCGCAGCATCTGGCAGCATGTGGCGCTGCTGGGCTATGGCGTGGTGGTGGCAGCCGCCGTGTGGGCCGCCTTCTCGCTGGCCGACCCCATCAGCCGCGTGCTGGGCAAGACCGGTATCAATGTGATGACCCGCCTGATGGGCCTGATCCTGGCGGCCCTGGCCATCGAGGTGATGGCCGGCGGCCTGGTGAAAATCTTTCCGGCACTGGCCGGCGCCCACTGACGCCCGCGGCCCGTCCCTGGGCCGTACGGTGGTGGCATGGCTGCGGGAAGGAGCATTCCCCTTCCCGCGCCCGCTTCTTCTTGCTGCTTGCCTCCCCGCTCCCCCTTGTCCGTCCGGAAGCCTAGAGACTGCTGGCCACCTGTTCCGTGCGGGTCTGCTGCTCCACATGGTCATCGCCCGTGGAACAGGCCCCACCGCAGCCGTGGATGGGGGCCTGCGGCAGCGATTGCGGCAGGTAGACCACCCCCGAGGCGGGATCGAAATTCACATCCTGGAGGTGCTTGGCCAGCGCCGCATCCATGGTCTGGGCATGGTGGGTGAACCAGGTCACCAGCTCGGCCGCCATGCCGCGGATCACATGCAGCTCGCCCTGGGCGCCGCGCTCCGCCCCCTCGCGCATGATCTGCAGCACGACGCGGTGTTGCAGGCTGTGGCAGTTGTCCGGCGCAAAACCGGTGCTGACCATCCAGCGGTCTTCCTGGCCGAAGTGGCCATCGGTATGTTCCACCAGCGCCTGCCAGGCGGCGGGCAGCTCCGCATCGGGGGCTTCTTCCACCACGGCCAGCAGGTCAACGAACTCCTGGTGCGTGTCGTCCATCGCCGCCATATCCAGCGCCAGTTCGTCGCTCCATTCCAGTGTGGCCATGTGCCTGCTCCGCAAATTGCAATGCAGGGCAGCTTACGGCGACACAGTGGCCCTGCAGGTTGAGCCACATCAAGGATTCACTGTCCGGGGACCGCCGTCCAGCGGACCGGTTGCGCTCCCCTGGCACACCGCCACAGGCGGTGTGCCAACGGCTTCAGGGGGCTTTGGCGGGCAGCTGCGTCAGCCATTGCTGCAGCTGCAGCCCGGCCTGGTCCACCGCCTGGGCCAGGGCCTGCGCGCCCGCGGCCGCATTGGCGGCACTGGCCGGCTGCTGCAGGGCGAACAGCCGCTGTCCCAGCAGCACATCCCCGCCGCGCCGGGAGTCGATCAAGGTGGCACGCAAGCGCAGTGCCCCCACGCTGGCCGTGCTGCCGGTGAACACCTGTTCAAACTCTTCCAGCGCCAGCTGCAGCACTGGTGGTGTCTGGCCCTGCACGCGCGGCGCCTGGGCCCCACGCTCGGCGGACAGCACGATCCGGTCCTGGCTCAGGATGTCGCGCAGCCGCTGCTGCACCAGCACCGCCGGCGGCTGGCTCCAGCGCGCATAGGCATAGGCATGCTGGGCGTTGGCATCGGCATAGGCCAGGCGGTAGAGCACGGAGGTGCTGTTCTCGTTCTGGGCCCGCGCCTGGATATCGGCCAGCGCCAGCACCGGGTGGACGCTGGCAGGTGCCGCAGCGGCCACCGCGGGCAGCGGCCCCAGGTCGAAACGCGCCGGCTGGTTGGGCGACGAGGGCAGGTTGCTGCAGGCGCTCAGCCCCGTCGCCAGCAAGGCGGCTCCCCACAAAGTGCTTGCACGCATGGTGTTCTCCTTGGCCTCAGCGGCCGGCCGCAGCAGGTGCGGCAAAGCCCGGCTCGCCCGGTCCTGGCTGGACACGGCCTTCGCCAAAAATCAGGGACTGGGGGTTGTTGGTGATGCCCGAGGCCGCCGCGCCCATGCCGCGCGCAGCGCGCGAGACGTCGCTGGCCGCCTGGGTCACGGCCGGCAAGGTGGTGCGGGACAGCTGCTCGGCCGCCGCCCCCATGGACTCGGCGCCGCGCTCCAGCTGGTCCATCGGCCCGCCCTGGTTCTGCAGGCGCTGCGCCAGCTGGCGCACCTCGGTGGCCAGTTGACCGGCCTCCTGCCCTGCCTTCTCCAGCGCCAGCATGCTGCGCCGGGCGTTCTCGGACAGCTCCGGCAGCTGGGCCGCCGCCGGGTCGATGCGCTCGGTGATGGTGCGGTTCAGGCTGTGGGTCAACTCGTTCACCCCCTTGGCAGCACCGGCAATGTCACCCAATGCGGCCGAGAAGCGCTGCTGGTTCTCGGTGCCCAGCAACTCGTTGATGCGGCGCGTGGCTTCATCCACCCGCCCCATGATGAGCATGCCCTGGTCGGCCAGCACGGTCAGCGGCGAGGAGCGCATGGGCAGACGCGGCAGTCCGCTGGGCCCGGCGGCCAGCACGCTTTGCGGTGTATCGCTGTCGTCCAGCTGGATGTGGGCGATGCCGGTCACCCCCTGGTAGCCCAGCTGGGCATAGGTGGTCTGGGGGCTGACCGGGGCATCCGCGTCGACCGCAATGCGGATCAGCACATTGCCGCTGCTTTGCGGATCAAAGCCGATGCGCGTGACCTTGCCCACCGACACACCCTTGTAGCGCACCGTGGCCTGGGGCTGCAGGCCGCTGATGGCGTCCTTGGTGGACATTTCGTATTCCACATACTGGTGGCGGTCGCGTGTCAGCCACATGGCCAGCCCTGCCAGCAGGCAGACCACCGCCACCACGAACAGGCCTGCGGCCATGGCATGGGACTTGTTTTCCATCATTGACCTCCCTCTGGGCCCGGCCCGGATGGTGCGGGTGCCATGGCCCTGCGGCCACGCTCACCCTGAAAGAATTGCGCAACAAAGGGGTGGGGAAAGACCGCCACCTCCTGCGGTGTGCCGGTGACCAGCACTTTTTTCTCGGCCAGCACGGCCACGCGGCTGGACAGTGCGAACAGCGTATCCAGATCGTGGGTGACCATGACCACGGTCAGGTCCAGCTCGGCATGCAGCTCGCGCAGCAGCGCACAGAAATCGTCCGAGCCATTCGGGTCCAGTCCCGCCGTGGGTTCGTCCAGCAGCAGCAGCGGCGGGTCCATGATCAGCGCCCGCGCCAGCGCCACCCGCTTGATCATGCCACCCGACAGGTCGGCCGGCATGCGCGTGGCGTGCTCAGGCTTGAGGCCCACCATCTGCAGCTTGACCAGGGCGGCGGCATCCACCAGCGCGCGCGGCAACGTCCCCAGCTCGCGCAGCGGAAAGGCCACGTTGTCCAGCACGTTGAAGGCCGAATACAGCGCCCCCTGCTGGAACAGCATGCCCACGCGGCTGGCCGCGCCGTCGCCCCCCATGGCCGCCGCCGGCTGGCCCAGCACCTGCACCGTGCCCTTGCCCGGCTGCAGCAGCCCCAGGATCTGGCGCAACAGCACCGTCTTGCCGGTCCCCGAGCCGCCGACGATGGACAGCATCTCGCCGCGGTAGATGTCCAGGTCCAGGTCCTGGTGCACGGCGAACTGGCTCTCGCCTTCACCGAAGATGCTCCACAGCTTGTCGATGTGCACCACGCGCTCGCCCTGCGCCCAGGGGGCTGCGGCCGCGGAAGGGAGAGAGACTGCGGTATCGGTCATCAGAAACCCACGTTGCGAAACAGAATGGCGAAGACCGCATCCACCACGATCACCATGGTGATGGCCGTGACCACCGAGGCCGTGGTGCCCTGGCCCAGGCTCTGGGTGTTGGGTTCCACCCGCAGGCCCCAGTGGCAGCCGATCAGTGCGATGAATACACCGAACACCACCGACTTGCCCATGGCCAGCCACAGATTGCCGACGTTGACCGCGTCCGGCAGCGACTGCAGAAAGTACGCGGCCGAGATGCCCATGGTCATGTCCGCCGCCAGCATGCCGCCGGCCAGCGCGGCCAGCGTGGTCCACAGGCTGATCAGGGGCATGGCCAGCGCCAGCGCCAATGCACGCGGCATCACCAGGCGGTAGCCCTGGGGAATGCCCATGACCTGCATGGCGTCAAGCTCCTCGGTCACCCGCATCACGCCGATCTGGGCCGTGATGGCCGAGCCGGTGCGACCTGCCACCAGAATGGCACCCAGCAGCGGCCCCAGCTCCCGGATCAGCGAAATGCCCAGGATGTTGACGATGAAGGCCTCTGCCCCGAACTGGCGCAGTTGCAGCGACATCAGATAGGCCAGCACCACGCCGATCAGAAAACCCACCAGGGCCGTGATGGGCAAGGCCATGGCCCCCATGTTGTAGAGGTGGCCCGAGACATCGCGCCAGGGTCCGCGCAGCGGTGCGCGCAGCAGGCGCAGCACATCCAGCAGCAATTGGCCGACCAGCTGCACCATGGCCAGCAGATGTTCGCGCCCGTGGATGACCATGCACCCCAGAGACTCCACGGCCTCGCGCACCGGATGGGGCTTGGGCGTGGGCGCCGGGGGCGCGGTGAAGCGTTCCACCCGCTGCAGCATGGCTTTTTGCCCCGGCGTGGCCTGCAGGCGCGCAGGCCATTGGCCCTGCCAGTGCTGCCACAGCAGCTGGGCACCCACATGGTCCAGCCAGTCCACACCGTGCAGATCCCAGCCCAGATCGGGCTGCGCCGGCACCGCCTTGAGCTGTGCCTGCACGCGCGCCCAGTGGGCGCGGTCACCGAAATCGGCGGCGCCCCATCGGCCCTGCAGCACGGCCCAGGCCCCTTCCGGGGTGTTCTGGCGTTGCAGCTGCGGCGGCAAGGAAGTCATGGGCAAGGTGATAGGGCTACTCCGGCAACAGACAAGACCACAGGATAACGGCAGCGCCGCGCCCTGGCACGACCGCCCTGCATCGCAATCCGCTGCATCCGCAGGATGTGGCGCTGCAATATTTATCAAAAACCCGCGGCAAATCAAGTTCTGCGTACCTATGCAGCTACATCTTTACAAGCAAGCTGCCGTTTTCCCTCTCGACAGTGACAGGCCGTTTCCCACAATCGTTGCCATCCCATTGACCCCGGCTTCCAGCGAGCCGGACCTCTTTTTTGCGGCCTGTGCACCCCATGAGCGACAACCAGTTTGACTACATCATCATCGGCGGTGGCACCGCTGGCGCCCTGCTTGCCAACCGCCTGAGCGCAGACCGCAGCCTGCGCGTGCTGCTGATCGAAGCGGGCCGCAAGGACGACTACCACTGGATCCACATCCCCGTCGGCTACCTGTACTGCATCGGCAATCCGCGCACCGACTGGCTCTACCAGACCGAACCCGACGCCGGCCTGAACGGCCGCCGCCTGCGCTACCCGCGCGGCAAGACGCTGGGAGGGTGCTCCAGCATCAACGGCATGATCTATATGCGGGGCCAGGCCCGCGACTATGACGGCTGGGCGCAGATCACCGGCGACGACGCCTGGACCTGGGACAGCGTGCTGCCCGCATTCCGCCGCCACGAAGACCACTGGCGCCTGGACCAGCCCGAAGGCGTGAACGAGAACTTCAAGCGCCTGCACGGCAACAAGGCCACCGGCAGCACCGGCGAATGGCGGGTGGAAAAGCAGCGCCTGCGCTGGGACATCCTGGACGCCTTTGCCCAGGCGGCGCAACAGGCCGGCATTCCGGCCACCGACGATTTCAACCGCGGCACCAACGAAGGCGTGGGCTACTTCGAAGTCAACCAGAAAGCCGGGCTGCGCTGGAATACGGCCAAGGCATTTTTGCGCCCCACCTGCTACGGGCGGCCCAATTTCGAACTGTGGACCTGCGCCCAGGCCACGCGCCTGCTCACCCAGCGCCAGGCGGACGGCAGCCTGCGCTGCACCGGCGTGGAAGTGTGGACGGGCGATGAACGCCTGGTGGCCCATGCCAGCGAGGAAGTGGTGCTCAGCGCGGGCGCCGTCAATTCGCCCCAGCTGCTGCAGCTGTCGGGCATCGGCCCGGGTAGCCTGCTGCAGCAGCATGGCATTCCCACGCTGTGCGATCTGCCCGGGGTGGGCGCCAATCTGCAGGACCATCTGCAGATCCGCGCCGTCTACAAGGTGCGGGGCGCACCCACGCTGAACGTGATGGCCAGCTCGCTGTGGGGCAAGGCCAAGATCGGCATGGAATACGCCTTCAGGCGCAGCGGCCCGATGAGCATGGCACCCTCGCAGCTGGGGGCGTTCACGCGCAGCGACCCCCACCAGCCCCATCCCAATCTGGAATACCACGTGCAGCCCTTATCGCTGGATGCGTTCGGCGAGCCGCTGCACCCGTTTCCGGCCTTCACCGCCAGCGTCTGCAACCTCAACCCCACCAGCCGGGGCACGGTGCAGATCACCAGCGCCCATTTCAAGGACGCGCCGGCGATTGCCCCCAACTACCTGTCCACGCCCGAAGACCGCCAGGTGGCGGCCGACAGCCTGCGCGTGACGCGCCGCATCGCTGCCCAGCCGGCGCTGGCACCCTACCAGCCTGAAGAGTGGAAGCCCGGCCCCCAGTACCAGAGCGATGAAGACCTGGCCCGCCTGGCGGGCGACATTGCCACCACCATCTTCCACCCCGTAGGCACCACCGCCATGGGCCGGGACGGCGACCCGAACGCCGTGCTGGACAGCCGCCTGCGCGTGCGCGACGGGCGGGGCGGCCTGGTGGCCGGGCTGCGCGTGGTGGACGCCGGCGCCATGCCCACCATCACCAGCGGCAACACCAACAGCCCCACGCTGATGATGGCCGAGAAGGCGGCCGAATGGATCCGCGCCGACCGGCAGGTACGCCGCCAGCATGCAGCGGTGGCGCCCGTGCCGGAAACGGCAACCGCCTGAGCCGCCCCGGCCCGCCCCCAGAGCACGGGGTGAAGGCGTCACCGTCAGCGCGCCCCTCCTGGTCGCTGGCGGTCCATGCAGGGCTGCCGTCTGCCCGGGTTCACACAGCGCGGGACACGCACCAGGACGGTGCGTGCGGCGGGCATCCAAAAATCAGAGCAGCGAGGGCTTATTCCATGCCCAACCTGATCTCCATCAAGCCGCCGAAGCCTGGTGCATGTACGCTGTAAGCTCCTATTTTGTAAGTGCGCACAAGCCGTTGCCTCCTGCGCCATGCAGGCCGTGGCCGCCCAAACGGTTGCACCTGCTTGCAGTCGTGACAACCAGCGGTCTTCCCGCTGCGGGAAATCCCCGATGCACCGCGTCAGTGCAAGTCTTACAGTAGCCCCACTTCTGAGCGCACCACGGTGCGACACGGAGGAGCCGAGGAGACGACTCGACACAACCAGACCAATATTCATAAAAAGCATCCGACATCGAGATTGCTTTCCCAGCGCCGGCATTGACCGGCGCTTTTTTATTGCCTGCTGAATTCAGCCCCTGCAGCACAGCGGCGGCCCATGGCGGTGCGACAATCCGCGCCACTATGGAATGGATACTCGTCTCCCTCGCCTCGGCACTGGCCGGTTTTGTGGATGCCATCGTGGGGGGCGGCGGTCTGATCCTGGTTCCGGCCATGTTTGCGGCCTTTCCCACCACCACCCCCGCTACGCTGTTCGGCACCAACAAAAGCGCCGCCGTCTGGGGCACCGCGATTTCGGCCTGGCAGTACAGCCACAGGGTGCGCATCACCTGGGTCACGCTGGTGCCGGCCATTGGCGCCACCCTGGTCGGCGCCTTTCTGGGGGCCTGGGCGGTCACCCTGATCAAGCCCGACTTCCTGCGCATCCTGCTGCCCTTCATCCTGCTGGGCGTGCTGCTGTACACCCTGGCCAAGAAGGAGCTGGGCCGCGACCATGCACCGCGCCTGACCGGCCGCACCGAGATGTGGGCGGCCAGCGCCATCGGCCTGCTGATCGGCTTTTATGACGGCTTCTTTGGCCCCGGCACCGGCAGCTTCTTTGTCTTTCTGTTCGTACGTCTGCTGGGCTATGACTTCCTGAACGCCTCGGCCAGCGCCAAGCTGCTGAACCTGGCGTCCAACGCGGCAGCGCTGCTGCTGTTCTCGCTCAAGGGCCATGTGTGGTGGCATTTCGCCATCCCGCTGGCCGTGGCCAATGTGCTGGGCAGCATGCTGGGCACCTGGATGGCCCTGCGCCACGGCACGGGCTTTGTGCGCACCATTTTCATCGGCGTGGTGAGTCTGCTGATCCTGAAGACCGGCTGGGACGCTTTCAAGCTGCTCTGAGCCCGCGCGCGCCTGCAAGCCCTCCCGTGCACGCGGGCCGCGAAGCCCGCCATCTGCGGCCACGGGGCCTCGCTTCTATAATGGGCCTGCTTTCGCCTTAAAGCCGCGCACAACGCCGGTGCCACCGCACCGCCGCGCGACACAGCCCAGCCCACCGCCTTGCACGATGCCCTTTGCGGCATCCCGCGGTCCGGCGGCTGTGGGCCCTCACTGTGAACCTGCTGATCATGCAGGCGCGCTCCGTCCATCCGGGGCCGGGGCACTTGTCCTGCGCGACGGCTGCTGGAACCCATTCCCATGAAACGCATTTCCCTGATTGCTGCGGCCACCCTGGCCCTGCTGGGCGCGACCGCTGCCCAAGCCCGTTCGTTCGACGCCATCCAGAAGGACGGCACGCTGCGCCTGGCCACCGAAGGCTATTACGCCCCGTTTGCCTACTTTGAAGGCAAGAAGCTGGTGGGCTTTGAAGTGGACCTGGCCGAACTGATGGCCCAGAAGATGGGAGTGAAGTTCGAATGGAAGACCATTCCCTTCGACTCCCTGCTGACCGGTCTGTCCCAGGACCGCTGGGATCTGGTGATCTCCTCGCACGGCATCACGCCCGAACGCGAAAAGGCCGTGACCTTCACCCTGCCCCATTACTGCTCGGGTGCCCAGGTGATTTCGCTGTCCGACAGCATCAAGGGCGGCAAGGACCTGGCCGGCAAGACCGTCTCGGCCCAGACCGGCACCACCTACCTGGACTATGTGCAAAAGCATGTGCCCGGTGTGAAGCGCGTGGTGAACTTCCCCACCAACGAAGCCGCCATGCATGCGCTGATGTCCAAGCGCGCCGATGCCTGGGTCACCGAGCGCTTCCTGGCCAAGGAAATGCTGGCCAAGAACCCCAGCATCCAGTTCAAGCAGGGCGAAATGCTGTTCGTCGAACGCATTGCCGCGGCCGTGGCCAAGGGCAACCAGAGCCTGGTCGGCGCCTGGAACAAGGCGTTTACCGAATCGCTGAAGGACGGCAGCTACGCCAAGATTTCGCAGAAGTGGTTCAAGGAAGATATCCGCTGCCCTGAATAAGTCCTGCTTGGCAGCGGCTGCCTGAGAAAAGCGCTGGCGGCACGCGCCAGCACACCTCCCAGGTCGCCTGACAGATCCCCCCTGTGGGGTCCTGCGCAACACCCGGTGCCCGGGTGTTGCCAAACTGTCAGGAATCTTGCGACACACAGAAAGTGTGCAGCCACACTCCATGAAAATCGCATGCAGCCATATTCCGCACGCTATAGAGGCCATAGGGCATAAGCATATATCTCCCTATAATTTTGCTAATGTGGGTTTAGGCACTTTGCGCTCTGGCGCCCCTGCTCCCCATAATCAATGACCGGCTGCCCTGCCAGCCGGTTTTTGTTCAGAACAACATTCCACAAGGAAACGAGGAGTGCGTATGCAAGTGTTGAAGGCCGTTGCCGTGGCTGCCGCTTTGTGCGGTGCCGTTATTGCCCAAGCCCGTCCGCTGGAAGAGATCCAGAAGAGCGGCACCATCGTTCTGGCATCCGAAGGCCAGTACGCTCCCTTCAACTTCTTCAAGGGCAAGCAGCTGACCGGCTACGAAATCGAAGTCGGCGAAGCCGTGGCCAAGAAGATGGGCCTGAAGTTCGAGTGGAAGACCGTGGGCTTTGACGCCCTGCTGACCGGCCTGGCCCAGGACCGCTGGGATCTGGTGATCGCCTCGCACGGAGTCACCGAAGAACGCGCCAAGGCCGTGACCTTCACGCTGCCCCATTACTGCTCGGGCGGCCAGATTGTGTCGCTGACACCGTCCATCTCCAAGGCCGGCGATCTGGCTGGCAAGGTCGTGGCCGTGCAGACCGGCACCAGCTACATGGACAACGTGAAGAAAGTGGCCGGCGTCAAGGAAGTGAAAAACTTCCCCACCGACGAAGCCGCACGCAGCGCCCTGGGCTCCAAGCGTGTCGACGCCTGGGTGACCGACCGTTTCGTCGCCAAGGAAATGCTGGCCAAGGCCCCCAAGGCCGGCTTCAAGGCCGGTGACATGCTGTTCATCGAACACATTGCCGCCGCCGTCTCCAAGGGCAACCAGGGCCTGGCCGATGCCTGGAACAAGGCCCTGAAGGAAGCGATTGCCGATGGCACCGTGGGCGCCATCTCCAAGAAGTACTTCCAAGAAGACATCACCTGCAAGTAAACCCCTGACGGCCAGGCCCTCCCGGCCTGGCCGTTTGCTTTTTTCGCCATTCGCCCATGTTTCTCGCCCTCTGGCCCGCGCACTGGAGCCGCACCCAGCGCAGCAATGCCACGCTGATCGCCGCCCTGCTGCTGATGGTGCTGGTGCTGTCCCTGCTCGGTCAGTTCCTCTCGTATTTCCCTGAACCCATTGGCTCCAATGCCGAACTGTTCGCCGAAGGCGCACTCACCACGCTGTACCTGACGCTGGTCTCCGGCGCCGTGGGCCTGGTGCTGGGCACCGGTGCCGCACTCGCCCGCACCTCCCGCCTGGCCTGGCTGCGCTGGATTGCCAGTTTCTATATCTGGGCCATCCGCGGCACGCCGCTGCTGGTGCAGATCCTGTTTGTCTACTTCGCACTGCCGGTGCTGGTGCCTGGCCTGAACCTGCCGGACTTCGCCGCGGCCGTGGTCGCCCTGGGCCTGAACGCCGGCGCCTACAACGCCGAAGCCATCCGCGCCGGTCTGCTGGCCGTGCCCCGCGGCCAGACCGAAGCCGCCCGCGCCCTGGGCCTGCCCAAGACCCGCGTGTTCCTGGATGTGGTGTTCCCCCAGGCGTTCAAGATTTCGCTGCCGCCGCTGGTGAGCAACTTTGTGGCCCTGCTCAAGGATTCCTCGCTGGCCTATGCGATTGGTGTGGTGGAGCTGACCAATGTGGGCAACCGCATCCAGTCGGCCACCTTCCAGCCGGTGCAGACGCTGGTGACGGTGGCCATCACCTACCTGATTCTGACCACGCTGGTGACCCAGGTGACGCATGCCATCGAGTACCGCTTTGACGTGGAAGGACGCGCCAAATGAGCACCACGCAAACCGGCTCCCCTTATATCGTTGCGCAGAATGTGCGCAAATCCTTTGGCAACCACGAGGTGCTCAAAGGCGTGTCCACGGTGTTCCGCACCGGCGAGGTGACCGTGATCATCGGCGCCTCCGGCTCCGGCAAGAGCACGCTGCTGCGCGCCATCAACCGGCTGGAGCCGCACGACAGCGGCTCCATCACCATCGGCGGCACGGAAGTGACCGACGACGAGGCCACGCTGCTCAAGCAGCGCAGCGAAGTCGGCATGGTGTTCCAGCAGTTCAATCTATTCGGCCACATGAGCGTGCTGGACAACGTGACGCTGGCGCCCCGCCGCATCCACAAGCTGCCGCGCGCCCAGGCCAACGAAAAGGCCATGGCCCTGCTCAAGCGCGTGGGCATGGAAGCCCATGCGCACAAATACCCCTGGCAGCTGTCCGGTGGCCAGCAGCAGCGCGTGGCCATTGCCCGTGCGCTGGCCATGGAGCCCAAGGTGATGCTGTTCGACGAGCCCACCAGCGCACTCGACCCCGAGATGGTGCAGGAAGTGCTGGACGTGATGCGCCAGCTGGCCAAGGCCGGCATGACCATGATCGTCGTGACCCACGAAATGGGCTTTGCCCGTGAAGTGGCCGACCGCGTGATGTTCTTCGACCAGGGCTGCATTGCCCACGATGCGCCGCCCGCCGAGTTCTTCAGCAACCCTGCCAATGACCGTATCCGCGCCTTCATCGGCCGCATGAGCGCCTGAGCGTATCGAAAAAAGGAGCACGCCGTGTGCGTGCAGTGGCCATCTTGCGCAGCAATGCGTTCCAGACAGCCACTGCAAGAGCGCAGGCTGCTGCTGTGTCGTTTTGACCGCCTGCTGCCTGCGCGCAGGCACTGAAAGTGGGTTGCGTATGCGCACCGAACGCTGGGGCCTGGCGGCCCTGTTGACCGTCACCGTGGTCTGGGGCACGACCTTCCCGGCCATGAAGCTGCTGTCCGGCCACCTGTCGGCGCTGGAAATCATCTGGCTGCGCTTCATCATCGCCAGCGCCGTGCTGCTGCCCCTGTGGCGCGGCATGCGCCGCAGCGAACGCCGCTGGGGCCTGCTGCTGGGTGGCTTGATGTTCATCGCCTTCTGGCTGCAGGTGGAAGGCCTGGCCCACACCAGCAGCAACCGCAACGCCTTTGTCACCGGCCTGAATGTGCTGGTGGTCCCCATGCTGGCTATGGCCGTGCTGGGCCGGCGCTACGGCTGGCAGCTGTGGGTCGCCTGCGCCATGGCACTGGCCGGCATGTTTTTCATGTTCTTTGAAGACGCGCCCTGGAACTGGGGGGACACCCTGACCCTGGCCAGCACGCTGTTCTATGCCATCTACATCCTGGCACTGGAAGAAGCAGCGCGCCGCACGGCCGCCGCACCGCTGCGCGCCACGCGCATGGCCGCGGCCCAGGCCACGGTGATGCTGGGCTGCGCCACGGCGGCGCTGGCCCTGCAAGGCGGTTTCGGGGCACTGTGGGAAGGCGCTGCCGCGCTGGACTCCACGGCCTGGATGGCCGTGGTCTACCTGGGCCTGATTGCCAGCGTGATCGTGGTGACGCTGCAGGCCTGGGGCCAGCAGCGCGTGGATGCCATGCGCAGCGCCATCGTTTTTGGGCTGGAGCCGGTGTTTGCCGCGCTGACGGCCTGGGTGCTGATCGGCGAGCAGATGGGCCCCGTGGCTATGGCCGGTGCGGCCCTGATCGTGGTGGCGCTGATCTTCAGCCAGTGGACCCCGGCCGCGCCGGCCCGGCCGGAGGCAGATGGCGGCGCACTGCCCGAAGCAGCCAAGCCCTGAACCCCACCCGGTGCTTGGCACGCCCCATCAAAAAGGCGCCCTGAGGCGCCTTTTTTCATGCCTGCTCCTGCCGGGCCCTCTGCAGACCCGGACCCGCAGCGCTCAGTCTTCCTCGACTTCCACCGGCCCGCTCGGGGCGGCCACTGCGGCGGCCCCATCGGTGCGGTAGTCGGGCAGCTGGTGCACCGGCAGGCCCGCCAGCGGAAGGGTCTCACCAGGCATGGGGATGTCGTTGGCATTGCGCGAGGGACCGATGGGCGTGGAGGCCTGGCCTTTGCGCATGGCGGCGATGTCGTCCTCGCTGGGGTAGCGGCCCAGCAGCCAGTAGTCCATCACGCGGCGGGCAATGGGGGCCGCGGCCGCGGCGCCAAAGCCGGCGTTCTCCACGATCACGGCCAGGGCGATGGTGGGATTTTCCACCGGCGCATAGGCGATGTAGAGCGAATGGTCGCGCTGGTATTCGCTCAGCCTGGAGGCGTTGTACTTCTCGTTCTGGCGCACGCCCACGGCCTGGGCGGTACCGGTCTTGCCGGCCGACTGGTAGGAAGCGCCCATGAACACGCCCCGTGCCGTACCCTCCACCGTCACCGCGGCCACCGCGCTGCGCACCGCTTCGACATTGCTGGACTTGTAGCCCATGGGCTGCGCAGCATCGCGCGGCAGAGGCTGGTATTCACGGCTCACCGCGTCCACCCGCCCCAGCCCCAGCTGCGGCTTGTTCTTGACGCCATGGTTGGCCAGCATGGCCATGGCGTTGGCGATCTGCAAAATGGTGAAGTTGTTATAGCCCTGGCCAATGCCCAGGGAGATGGTTTCACCGGCAAACCACTTCTTCTGCTCGGGGCGCTTGTAGGTGTTGCGCTTCCACTCCTGGTTGGGCAGCACGCCGCGCACCTCGCCCTTCAGGTCCACCCCCGTCAGCTGGCCAAAGCCCATGGGCGCCAGCCAGTCGTGGATGGATTCCACGCCCATGTCGTTGGCCAGCATGTAGTAGTACACATTGGACGACTTGATGATGGAGCGGCGCAGATTGGTCGGGCCGTTCGGGTGGCCGGAACGGAAGGTGTGGCCGCCGAATGTCCAGCTGCCGTTGTCCATGATGATGGTGTCCGGCGTGCGCTTGCCGCTTTCCAGACCGGCAATCGCCATGAACGGCTTGAAGGTGGAGCCCGGCGGGTAGGTGCCGCGCAGCGCACGGTTGAGCATAGGCCGGTCGATGGACTCATTGAGCATGGCCCAGTTCTCGGTGTCGATGCCGCCCACGAACAGGTTCAGGTCATAGGTGGGCTTGCTGACCATGGCCAGCACCTCGCCGTTGCGTGGATCGATGGCCACCAGCGCACCGCGGCGGTTGCCATACAACTCTTCCACCATCTTCTGCAGGCGGATGTCCAGCGACAGCACGATGGAATCCCCCGGCGTGGCGGGGCGGCTGTTGAGGCGGCGCACGGCATAGCCACCGGCAGAGGTTTCCAGCTGCTCCCAGCCCGTCTGGCCGTGCAGCTCTTTTTCGTAGCTTTGCTCTATGCCCAGCTTGCCGATGACTTCGGTGCCACGGTAGTTGGCGGCATCTTCCCAATCCTCGATGGCTTCTTTTTCCCGCTGGTTGATGCGGCCGATATAGCCCACGATGTGGCTGCCCACGTTTTCCAGCGGATAGGAGCGGAACAGGCGGGCCTGGATGTCCACGCCCGGAAAGCGCCAGCGCTGGGCGGCGAACTTGGCCACTTCCACATCGCTCAGGCGGGTGCGGATGGGAATGGACTCGAAGCTCTTGGAGTCCTCCATCAGCCGTTTGAACTTGCGGCGATCGCGCTGGCTGATCTCCACCACCTCGGCCAGCTGGTCGATGGTCTCTTCCAGGTTCTCGACCTTGGAGCGGGTGATTTCCAGCGTGTAGGCGGAATAGTTGGAGGCCAGCACCACACCGTTGCGGTCCAGGATCTGGCCCCGGTTGGGCACGATGGGCACCACCGCCGTGCGGTTGCTTTCCGCACGCTCGGCATAGGCGTCATGGCGCACCACCTGCAGGACCACCAGGCGTGCCCAGACCACCCCCAGCAGCAGCATGACCACCACGCCGATCACCCAGACACGGACGCGGAAGTCCATCAGCTCGGATTCGGTGTTGCGTACGTCCAGGTTCACCATGGTCGTTCCGTTTTTGCATGCGCCCGCACCGGGCTGCGGCTGTGCATGGCGCAGCTCCTCACAGCGGGCGGTTGCTGTCCCGGTCCGGGGGACGGCGTTGCGGTGCCAGCAGAATCCAGCTGGCCACCGGCCACAGCAGGGCTTCGATCAGCGGAGCGATCAGCACCCAGGGGCCGGGGAAGATGCCGCCGGCCACCATGCGCACCACCACTTCCACGGCATGGGCCATCACAAAGAGCGGCGCCATGTACATGGCCTGGATCAGCACGTTGAACCACAGTACGCGGCGGCTGGCCTGGCGGCAGGCGAACATCAGCAGCACATAGGACAGCGCATGCTGGCCCAGCAGCGCAGACTGGTGCACGTCCATGCTCAGGCCCAGGAAAAAACCGATGCCCATGCCCACCTTGCCGGACTGGTGCACGCCCCAGAAGGCCAGCACCAGCAGCAGCCAGTCCGGCATCCAGACCCAACCGCCCCAGGGCAGCATGTTCAGGGCCAGCGCCACGACGATGGTCAGCGCGATGAACAGCGGGTTCACCGGCATCATCAGCTCTTGGCCGCGGGGCATGATCATGGCTTGGCCTCCTTCTGTCCCGGCAGGCGCACGTCCGTGGAGCGGCGGCTGGCGGACTTGTCATCGCGCTTGGCGGTGGGTGGCTCGGGTGCATGCGGGGTGTCCGGCAGCACCTTGTCCATGGGTTCCAGAATCATCACGTGGCGCGCACCCTGCAGGCGGGCCACGGGTTCGCAATAGATGCGGGCAAAGGCCGACTCGGCGCGGCGCTCCACCTTGGAGACCTTGGCCACCGGCAGGCCCGAGGGGTAGACCCCGTCCACACCGCTGGTGGTCAGTAGATCGCCTTCCTTCACATCGGCATTGCTGGGCATGAAGCGTAGCTCCATGCCATCGCTGCGCAGCGACGACGGATCGCCGTAGGCCACGCTGCGTTCACCGGTGCGCTGGTTCAGCACGGGGATGGCCTGGTCGCGGTCCACCAGCAGGCGCACCTCGCTCAGGAAAGGCTGCACCCGCGTCACCTGGCCCAGCACGCCGCGCTCGTCGATGACCGGCGAGCCGGCCAGCACGCCCGCCACCTGGCCTTTGTCGATGACGACGCGGCGGGTGTACGGATCGGGGGTGTCGTAGATCACCTGCGCTGCCTTGGCCGGCACGGTCACGCGGTCCCGCAGCCCCAGCAGCTGGCGCAGCTGCTCGTTTTCCTGCAGCAGCTGATCGGACTGGGTTGCGCGCTGTGCCATGGCCAGCATGGCCTGGCGGGCCTCCTGGGCTTCTTGCTGCGCGGTTTCCAGGTCGTCGAAATATGTCACGCCGCCGCTGAAGAAGCGGATCGGCTGCACCATGGCCCACTGCACCGGATACAGCACGGTGGACACCACCTGGCGCACCGGCTCCACCACTTTGAAGCGGGCGTCGGCCACCATCAAAAACAGCGCCAAAGCGCTGTAGGCCACCAGCTGCGACAGGGCGGAAGGGCCCTGCTTGAACATGGAAGGAGCGCTGCGCTCCAGCGTGCCCATGCTCATGCGCGGCCTCCAGAGAGGCGAGCAGCCGCCTGTGCGGCGTCGGCAACGCCGCACACGGCGGAATCCAGGGCGCGTGTGCTGTTCATGACAGGGTGAGGGCAACGCCAGGACCGGAGGCCCCGGCCATGGCGAAAAGGTTACTCGCTGGTAAAGATGCTGCCCTGGCGGTCCATGGACTCCAGAGCCATGCCGCAACCGCGCACCACGCAGGTCAGCGGCTCTTCGGCCACCAGCACGGGCAGACCGGTTTCTTCGGCCAGCAGGCGATCCAGGTCACGCAGCAGCGCACCGCCACCGGTCAGCATCATGCCGCGCTCGGCGATGTCGGCACCCAGCTCGGGAGGGGTCTGCTCCAGCGCGTTCTTCACGGCGGAGACGATCTGGTTGAGCGGATCGGTCAGCGCTTCCAGCACCTCGTTCGAGGAGATGGTGAAGCTGCGCGGCACGCCTTCGGACAGATTGCGGCCCTTGACTTCAATTTCCTTGACTTCGGAGCCAGGGAAAGCGGAGCCGATCTGCTTTTTGATCAGTTCGGCCGTGGGCTCACCGATCAACATGCCGTAGTTGCGGCGGATGTAGTTGATGATGGCTTCGTCGAACTTGTCGCCGCCCACGCGGACCGAGCCCTTGTAGACCATGCCGCCCAGCGAGATCACGCCCACTTCGGTCGTGCCGCCGCCGATGTCCACCACCATGGAGCCCGAAGCTTCGGACACCGGCAGACCGGCGCCGATACCGGCAGCCATCGGCTCTTCAATCAGATAGACCTGGGCAGCACCGGCCGCTTCGGCCGCATCCTTGATGGCGCGGCGTTCGACCTGGGTGGAACCGCAGGGCACGCAGATGATGATGCGCGGGTTGGGCGCCAGCACCGAGCGGGGGTGCACCATCTTGATGAACTGCTTGATCATCTGCTCGGTGATCACGAAGTCGGCAATCACGCCGTCCTTCATCGGGCGGATGGCTTCGATATTGCCGGGCACCTTGCCCAGCATGGCCTTGGCCTCGGCACCCACGGCCTGGATGACCTTCTTGCCGTGCGGGCCGCCTTCATGGCGGATGGCGACGACGGAAGGCTCATCCAGAACAATGCCCTTGTCGCGGGCGAAAATCAACGTATTGGCAGTGCCAAGATCGATGGCGAGGTCGGTGGAGAAGTACCGACGGAAGGCTCCGAACATTCAAATTCCTCTCAGGCACAGCATGCGCTTCGGCCTGCCATCGCCGGGATATGTGACTTGCAATCAGGGAAGAACGGGGGTGGATCTTTGCACAATGACGTCTTTGCAGGTGTCATTACGGCAAAGCCGAGATAATACCGTATCCCCTGTGAATAACTTATGTCCGGACGCAGTGCACCACTGCATTGCATCGGGTTTCTGATCGGCATTTTTTCTATGGCACTCACCTCGCACGACATCGACCGCATCGCCAATCTGGCGCGGCTCGAGCTCTCGACCACTGAAAGTGAGCGCATGCTCACTCAATTGAACGGATTTTTCGGCATCGTCGAGAAAATGCAGGCTGTGGATACCTCCGGCATCCAGCCCCTGGCCCACCCCGTTGCAGCCATCCAGGACGTGGTGCTGCGCCTGCGCGACGACGTGGTGAGCGAGTGCAACAACCGCGAAGCCAATATGCAAAACGCCCCAGCGGCGGACAAGGGTATGTTCCTGGTGCCCAAGGTCATCGAATGAACGCGCACAGCCAAAGAACCATGAGCAACACCGAACTGCACCACCTCGGCGTGGCCGAGCTGGCCGCCCAGCTGCGCGCCAAGCACGTCTCCGCCACCGAAGCCGCACAGCACTTTTTGGCCCGCGCCAAGGCCCACCAGAACCTGGGCGCCTTTGTGTCCCTGAATGAAGACGCCACCCTGGCCCAGGCCAAGGCGGCCGACGCCCTGATTGCCGAAGGCCGTGGCGGCAAGCTGGCCGGCGTGCCCATTGCGCACAAGGACATCTTCGTCACCAAGGACTTCCCCACCACGGCCGCCAGCAAGATGCTGGAAGGCTACCAGTCGCCCTTTGACGCCACCGTGGTGCGCAAGCTGGCCGACGCCGGCGTGGTCACCCTGGGCAAGCTGAACTGCGACGAATTCGCCATGGGCGGCGCCAACGAGAACTCGGCCATTGCCCCAGTCGGCTTTGACAGCGCCCAGCCCGTGCGCAACCCCTGGGACACGAACCGCGTGCCCGGCGGCTCGTCCGGCGGTTCCGCTGCAGCCGTGGCCGCCCGCCTGGCGCCGGCCGTGACCGGCACCGACACCGGCGGCTCCATCCGCCAGCCCGCATCGTTCTGCGGCATCACCGGCATCAAGCCCACCTATGGCCGTGCCAGCCGCTACGGCATGATCGCGTTTGCCTCCAGCCTCGACCAGGCCGGCCCCATGGGCCGCAGCGCCGAAGACTGCGCGCTGCTGCTGTCCGAGATGTGCGGCCCCGACCTGGACCGCGACTCGACCAGCCTGGATGTGCCGGCCGAAGACTTCAGCGCCAAGCTGGGCGACAGCATCGAAGGCCTGCGCATCGGCATTCCCGCCGAGTTCTTTGGCGAAGGCCTGAGCGCCGACGTGCGCACCGCCGTCGACGCGGCCTTGAAGGAGTACGAGAAGCTGGGCGCCAAGCTGGTGCCGGTGAGCCTGCCGCGCACCGAGCTGTCCGTGCCCGTGTACTACATCCTGGCACCGGCCGAAGCCTCGTCCAATCTGTCGCGTTTTGACGGCGTGAAGTTCGGCCACCGCGCCAAGGACTACGCCGACCTGAACGATATGTACAAGAAGACCCGCGCCGAAGGCTTTGGCGATGAGGTCAAGCGCCGCATCATGATCGGCGCCTATGTGCTGTCGGAAGGCTATTACGACGCCTACTACCTGCAAGCCCAGAAGATCCGGCGCATGATTGCCGACGACTTCCAGGCCGCCTTCAAGGACTGCGACGTGATCGCCGGCGCCGCGGCGCCCACCACGGCCTGGGCCATTGGCGGCAAGGCCGACCCGGTCAGCAACTACCTGGCCGACATCTTCACCCTGCCCGCTTCGCTGGCCGGCCTGCCCGGCATGAGCCTGCCCGCCGGTTTTGGCGAGGGTGGCATGCCCGTGGGCCTGCAGCTGATCGGCAACTACTTCAGCGAAGCCAGGCTGCTCAACGCGGCCCACCGCTTCCAGCAAGCCACCGATTTCCACCTGCGCACGCCCGCCGGTATTTGAGAAGCGCAGGAAGGACGAGATACATATGACAGTGAAACTGATCAATGGCTACGAGGTCGTCATCGGCTTCGAAACCCACACCCAGCTGGCCACCCACAGCAAAATCTTCAGCCGCGCCAGCACCGCCTTCGGTGCCGAGCCCAACACACAGGCCTGCCCGGTCGATCTGGCCCTGCCCGGCACCCTGCCGGTCATGAACCGCACCGCCGTGGAATGCGCCATCAAACTCGGCCTGTCGCTGGGTTCGCACATTGCGCCGCGCAGCATCTTTGCCCGCAAGAACTACTTCTACCCCGATCTGCCCAAGGGCTACCAGATCTCGCAGTTCGAGATCCCCGTGGTGCAAGGCGGTGAAGTCAGCTTCTATCTGGAAGAAGGCAAGGAAAACGTCCTCAAGACCGTGCGCCTGGTGCGCGCCCACCTGGAGGAAGACGCCGGCAAGTCCGTGCACGACGAGTTCATCGGCCAGTCCGGCATCGACCTGAACCGCGCCGGCACGCCGCTGCTGGAAATCGTGACCGAGCCCGACATCCGCAGCACCGCCGAGGCCGTGGCCTACGCCAAGGAGCTGCACAAGATCGTCACCTGGATCGGCATCTGCGACGGCAACATGCAGGAAGGCTCGTTCCGCTGCGACGCCAACGTGTCCGTGCGCAAGCCCGGCCAGCCGCTGGGCACCCGCCGCGAGATCAAGAACCTGAACTCGTTCCGCAATATGCAGATCGCCATCGATTACGAAATCCTCTGGCAGATCGAGCAGATTGAAGACGGCCACAAGATCCAGCAGGCCACCGTGCTGTTCAACCCCGACACGGGCGAGACCCGCGCCATGCGCACCAAGGAAGACGCGGCCGACTACCGCTACTTCCCCGACCCCGACCTGCCCCCGCTGGTGGTGGCGCCCGAGTGGGTGGAACAGGTCAAGGCCGGCATGCCCGAGCTGCCCCGCGCCATGGCCGCCCGCTTTGTCGAGCAGTACAGCCTGCCCGCGTACGACGCCACCACGCTGACCCAGAGCCAGGCCATGGCGGCCTACTTTGAAGACGCTGCCAAGGCCTGCGGCCAGCCCAAGCTGGTCAGCAACTGGGTGATGGGTGAAATCTCCCGCCGCCTGAACACCGAGGAAATCGGTATGGATGCGGTCAAGGTCAGCAGCCAGCAACTGGGCGCTCTGATCGGCCGTATTTCGGACAGCACCATCAGCAACAACTCTGCCAAGCAGGTGTTTGAAGCGCTGTGGAGCGGTGAAGGCAGCGATGTGGACGCCATCATCGAAGCCAAGGACCTGAAGCAATCCAACGACACCGGCGCGCTGGAAGCCATCATCGACGAGGTGATCGCCGCCAACCCCGGCAATGTGGAGCAATACCGCGCCGGCAAGGACAAGGCATTCAACGCCCTGGTCGGCCAGGTGATGAAGGCGTCCAAGGGCAAGGCCAATCCGGGTCAGGTCAATGAGCTGCTGAAAGCGAAGTTAGCGTAAGTTAGTTATTGCTAGTTTCTAGCTAGTCGAATAAAAAGCCTCCTAATCGGAGGCTTTTTCAATGATTTTTCCCGAAATCAAACATTTATACAAATACACATCTGTCAATGACAAATCATTAGGCATTTTAATAAAAGATGAATTTTGGTTCTCTAGTCCTGATAAGTTCAATGACCCTCTAGATTGTGGAATTCAACTTCTGAATAATGCAGATAAATACTCAATTATATCAGATTTCAAAAACGATTTAGATAAAATAAATATAAGAATATCGGAATCGACAGATTCAGCAGGTCTAGAAGAACTCGAAGAAATAAAACAAAAAATAGAAACATATATAAAAAAGTTAGAGTCTATTTCTGATAATGACGATGCCATCAAAGAAAAAATCGGATCAATATTATTAGAGATTTACACAAAAAATATCAAAAAAACTGGAATATTAAGCCTGAGTGAAATCAATGATAATATTTTGCTATGGTCACACTATGCAGACCAACACAAAGGAATTTGCATTGAGTTAGAACGCACAAAAACTAATGATCTTTCAGATAACAATCTGACGCTCCCTGTCAGATACTCAATAAAAAAACCAATTCTCACACTACACGAACAACTAACAGCAACAGAGGAAGAAAAAAAAGAAATTAAACGAAGTCTGATATATACAAAATCTGTTGACTGGAGCTACGAGCGAGAGTGGCGTGTAGTTCAAAAAATAGGTGATAAGTCTTTTAAAATAAATTCAAAAATTACGTCAATTATCTTCGGTATAAAAACTCCCCAAAGCACTATCGACACTATAGTTGAACTTCTGGAAAAAACAAAGTCTGAAATTAAATTAAAACAAGCAGTTTTAAAAGAAAATGACTTTGGAATTGATATTGTAAACTTTGTAGATAAATCTATATCAGCTGATCTTTCAAAATCAGTAGTAAAGGCTCCTGCAAAGACCTCTGCAAAGACCTCTGCAAAGACCTCTGCAAAGACTCCTGCAAAATCAGTGACACCTCCAAGTCTTGCACCAACGACTAGCTCCTGAAGTCGGGCCTCGCCTCGGCGGGCGACCTACTTTTCTTGCTTATGCCAGCAAAGTAAGCAAAAGAAGCACACCCCTACTGCCCGTGTCCCTCCGCTCTGCTCCGGGCAACCTGCGGTGCTCGAGCACAGGGTGCGCCGCAGAACTCGCTGCGCGGCGGTGCCGCTCCGCTAAAACAACTGCGGCGAGTCAGTTGACGAAACTGCTGTGTCCTGCGACACAGCAGCCACCCCGGCCTCTGCGCTCCTCAGCACGGGCAGAAGGGGGAATGGGGAACCAATGCGGGTGCGGGTACCGGATACCGGGTGTGCGTGGGCTAGCGCCGCTGATGAGGCTTTAGATTCGCTTGCTCTTCAAATTCAGGAGCTGCCCCAGCTTATGGGAATTGCGTGAGCAGCACTTTTGGCTGCAAGTATCCTGATCGCCGCCCTGTGTAAACGCCTTTTCAAGAATGTGAGCTGCTTGTGCGCATGCCACCTGCTTCGGTGTCCAATTTGCCTAGAAATATGGTGAACAAGCCCAAAAGCTAAAAACCGCTTTTCACCGCGCGCATCCATGCCACAAAAACTTAGAGGCAAATCCGCCCTCACACGCTCTGCAAGCGAATCAGCAGCTATCAAAACCATAGACGCCAGCCGCTCCGTCACCCCGGCAGCACCCCACCCGTGCGCGCGCAAGCGTCGCGCACGCCAAAACAAAACTCTGATTTCCGGCGGTTGTTTGAGCGAAGCGACGCAGTCGCATAGCGAGTTCTGCCGGACAAGCCCGCCGCAGGCGTCGTCTTTTCTTTCCCCCATTTCTTTTGACGAAGCAAAAGAAATGGGGTCGCCGCCGGTCGACTACCGGCTCCGGAACACCAAGCCACCACCTGCGCCAACGCCGCAAAAAACAAACCCAATCGCCTCCTCAAGAGCTTCCACTGGCTGCCATGCAATCGGTGCATGGCGCACCACCGGGGCCCCTATGTCGCACACCGACACCTACCCCCCTGAACCACCAGCTGTTTTTACAGAACTTCTTTGAGCATGCCGACGTATTTGCTGATCTGGGGCCGCATGCCATTCATGGGCACCACGCCACACTGCAGGCGTTCAAGACATGCGATATGTCCACGCTCAAGCGCCTGCTACGGGCGCTGTGCATCGAATATGGCGAGTAATTTTTCTACCTGGTGTGCTTGCACGGGCGCTTTACCTTGAAGGAGACGCAATCGGTATGGCGCGCCATGGCGGGGTTTGATGCGGCCATCAGCCACTTTCACCGCAGCCTGGAGCAGGGCTATGCCGCCGAACTGATGCTGTGCCCTCGCAAGCCCGAGCCCCAATAAGCCACCCACTACAAGGAGAAAAACGATGCACATCACCGAACAAGAGAACGCGCTGTTTGCGCAATGGCGTGCCAGCTGCCCCCGCCTGGTGGCGGACGGTGTGGTGTCGCCAGCGGATTACCTGGCCAGCACGCCCCGCATTTGCGTGGTGCTCAAGGAGGTGAACGACCCCGAAGGCGGCGGCTGGGATCTGCGCCGCTACCTGGCCGATGAAGGCGGGCGCGCAGCCACCTGGACCAATGTGGCGCGTTGGGTGCATGGCATACGTCAGCTGCAGCAGGGCGAAGAATCACCCTGGGCGTACTACGAGCAGGTGGATGCGGAATTCCGTCAAGCGCAGTTGCGGTCCATCTGTGCGTTCAATCTGAAGAAATTGCCAGGCATGCACACCTGTGATCCGGCACTGTTGGAGCATCACGCAAAACTGGACCGCCACTACATCCAGGCTCAGTACGCGCTGTACGACCCAGACATCACGCTGTGCTGCGGCACGGGTGATTTGTTTGTGGACATCGTTGGTCTTCCCCAGCGCTGGCGGCGCACCCGCCGTGGCGTGTGGTGGCAGGCCACAGCCCCTGGCAAGTATGTGGTGGACTATGCCCACCCCGCAGCCCGAGTGCGCTCGCACATGCTGATGTATGGGTTGATGGATGCGCTGCGCGAAATCCGCGCAGATGCCGGCGCCGTAGCGGAGGCACGCGCAGCAGCGTAATCGTGCCTGCTGCCTTTTATGGCAGCAGTGCCCAGCGCAGCTTTTGCGGGGGCTGTGCGACACCCCGTCCTACAGCGCTACCATCCCTTTTGTTCCTTTCGTTCCCCGCACCTGCGCCACCACCCGTGGCAGCAGGTGCGCCCCCATCGCACTGCGCGCCATGAACATCCTTTCCATCCAATCCCACGTTTCCTACGGCCATGTCGGCAACTCGGCAGCGGTGTTTCCGTTGCAGCGCCTGGGGCATGAGGTGTGGCCGGTCTACACCGTCAATTTTTCCAACCACACGGGCTACGGCCAGTGGGGCGGATCGGCCATTCCCGCCAGCGAGGTGACGGCCATCGTGGATGCCATGGAGGCGCGCGGCGCCCTGGCGCAGGTGGATGTGGTGCTCAGCGGCTACCAGGGCGGTGCCGACATTGCCGACGCCATCCTGTCCACCGTGGACCGGGTAAAGGCACTCAATCCCCAGGCCACCTACACCTGCGACCCGGTGATGGGCAATGCCAAGTCGGGCTGTTTTGTGAACCCGGCCATTCCGGTGCTGCTGCGCGAACGCGTGGTGCCGGCCGCCGACCTGGTGACCCCCAACCAGTTCGAGCTGGGCTATCTGGCGGGCATCGAGGCCAGCACGCTGGACAGCACCCTGGCGGCGGTGGATACCGTGATGGCCATAGGCCCGCGCGCGGTGCTGGTGACCAGCGTACACCGTCCCGATGCGGCACCCGGCTGCATCGAGATGCTGGCGGCCGATGCCACCGGTGCCTGGCTGGTGGCCACGCCGCACCTGCCGTTCAAGGCCAATGGCTCGGGCGATGTGACGGCAGCGCTGTTTGCCGCCCACTACAGCCAGCAGTTCGGCGCGACGGGTTCGGCCCTGCAGGCACTGGAGCGCACCACCGCCAGCATGTTCGAGCTGCTGCAGCGCACCCACGACAGTGGCCAGCGCGAGCTGCAACTGGTGCAGGCGCAGGAGAGCTATGTGGCCCCCCGCGCCCACTTTGCCGCGCGGCAGATTCGCTGAGCGCGCCCGGGTCCGCGCCAGCCTCTGCCCCCTGACACTGGGCATCTAGCGCGGGCACCGCTTGCAAAGATTTTTGCAGCCCTGGGCACTGCCCGCACCGCACGCGCTGCGCGATGCCCTCTGCTCGGCGTGTGGACAGGTTTTGCGTGGCGGCGAACCCAGAGTGCTGAAAAGCTTTTTTCACCCAGGCTGCCGCACCAACAGCCAGTAGGCGCGACCGGTGACCGGCTCCCGGCATTCCACCGCGCCACCAAACCCCAGGCGTTCGTAAAACGGCAAGCTCAGCGGGTTGAAGGTTTCCAGGTAGCTGGCAGCGCCCACGCGGTCGGCCCGCGCCAGGGTGGGGGCCAGCAGACGCTGGGCCAGCCCCTGCCCGCGCGCGGCGGGGTGCACGCCCAAGATGGACAAGTACCAGGCCCCGTCCAGCGCTGCGGGCACTTGCGCAGCCATGGCGCTGCAGATATCGGTATAGGTCTGGTAGCCCTGGGGGCCCAGCAAAGGTTGCAGTGCCTGGCTGCGCACGGCCTGGGCCACAGCAATGGCGCGGGGGCCGGCCTCGCGGGTGAGCCACAGCGCAGCGCCATCCGCGCCGTGGCTGTGCACCTCGCCCACCTGGGCGGCTTCGTCCAGCGCCAGCTGAAAGTAGGCTTCCAACAGCTGGGCGCGCTGCCCAGCATGCTCCCCGGCGGCCACGCTGACAGCGCGGTAAAACGGATCGCCCGCCAGGGCCAACGCCAGGGCATGCAGGGCACGGGGGGCCACCACCGGAGCGGACGCAGGGGCAACAGTCATCACACAAGCCACAAACAGGAAACCGCCATTGTCACCGCCAGCGCTGGGCGGCGGTGCGGGAACGCCCATGCGGCCCAGGTACGCATGCATGGACCATTTGCTATGCCTATCAGAGCTCCCCAGACAACCCCCAAGCGCTTGGCATGCCAATTGGACTGCCCTTCTACATCCCGCTGACCACGGCCTGAACGTTGCTGCGGGCATACTCGCCCGGTGCCCGTGCGCCCGCCTACCGGGGTGGCGCCGGGCTGATTGATCTGCTCTGCCCCCTTCCATGCCCGCTGCCTCCACCGCTCCTGCCTCCTCCCGCACCACGCTGCACCGCTTGAACACCCTGGACAATTGGCTGATGCACCGGCCCGTGCCCGCCGGGCTGACGGGGCTGCGGCGTTTTGTGTGGGAGTTCTGGTTCTTTGGCCTGAAGAATGCGCGCAGCTGCCTGTTTGTGGGTCTGTTCTTTGCCGCCGTGTTCGTCACCCCAAGGGCGGGGCTGTGGGGTGTGCCGCGCTACGATCTGCTGCTGATCGCCGCACTGGCCATTCAGATCGCCATGGTGGCAACGCGGCTGGAGAGCTGGGATGAGCTCAAGGCCATCAGCCTGTTCCACGTGGTGGGCTTTGCGCTGGAAGTGTTCAAGACCTCCAGCGGCATCAAGTCCTGGGCCTACCCGGACTTTGCCTATACCAAGCTCTGGGGCGTACCGCTGTTTTCCGGCTTCATGTACGCGGCCGTGGGCAGCTACATCATCCAGGCCTGGCGCCTGTTTGACCTGCGTATCCAGCACCATCCGCTCTACCCCATGGCAGCGCTGGTGGCGGTGCTGATCTACGCCAACTTCTTCACCCACCACTACATCGGTGACTACCGCTGGTATCTGGCCGCCTGCGCCCTGGGCCTGTATGCGCGCACCACGGTGGTCTACCGCCCGCTGGACCGGGACCGCCGCATGCCGCTGCTGCTGGCGTTTGTGCTGATCGGCTTTTTCATCTGGCTGGCCGAGAACATCAGCACCTTCGCCGGCGTATGGGCCTACCCCAACCAGTTGGGCGCCTGGTCCACGGTGCATGTGGGCAAGTGGAGTTCCTGGTCGATGCTGGTGGTGATGACGTTCACCATTGTTGCCAACCTCAAGCACATCAAACGGCACATCCACGTGCCGGCGTGAATGCACGGGCCCACGCCATGCAGGAGCAACATCAATAAAACCAGCACGGTGCAACAGCGCCAGCCGCTATCCCAGCATCGCTGTCCCGTAGACAACAGCGACAGGCGCGGTCACTGGCAACAATGGCGACACCGTTCACCGTTGTTTGCGCAGGAGCCGCCATGTCCGCTACCCCCCGCTTTCATATTCCCGGCCTGCCCTGGGCGGACTCCCCCGAATCGCTGGGACTGGGCAGCAACCGGCTGCAACGCCTGTCCACCCGCCTGCAGCAGGGCGTGGACCGTGGCGAGATCCCCGGCGCCGTGGCCCTGGTGGCACGGCACGGACAACTGGCTTATCTGGAAAGCTTCGGGCAGCTGAATCCCGCCGAGGGCACGGCCATGCGGCCGGATGCGATTTTTCGCATTGCCTCCATGACCAAGCCCCTCACCTCCCTGGCCATCATGATGCTGCTGGAGCAAGGCCAGCTGGCCCTGCTGGACCCGGTGGCTAAATACCTGCCCGAGCTGGCCCAGCTGAGAGTGGGCCGCGTGCAGCCCGCCGCCGATGGCAGTGCGCCCCAGGTGGTGCTGGAGCCCCTGGCACGCCCCATCACCCTGCACGATCTGCTGCGCCACACCGCCGGCATCACCTATGGCGTACCGGGCAGCCCCAACCCCCTCAAGCAGGCCTATATCAGCGCCAAGCTGGGCCACAAGAACGACAACAACGCGCAGTTCATCACCAAACTGTCGCAGCTGGCCGTGCTGGACCAGCCCGGCACGGTGTGGGAATACGGCATGAGCACGGATGTGCTGGGCCGCGTGGTGGAGGTGGTGAGCGGCCAGACCCTGGCCGAATTCATGCAACAGCACATCACCGCCCCGCTGCAGCTGCACGACACGGCATTTCATGCGCCCGACAGCGCAGCCGAGCGCGCAGCCTGGCCACAGCCGGAAGGCCCGCAGTTGCAGCTGCCGCCCGTACCGCCGGTCACACAGCCCATGGCCTTCCAGTCAGGCGGAGGCGGCATGGTCTCCACCATCAGCGACTACGCCCGCCTGTGCCTGTTCTGGCGCAATGGCGGACAGCTGGGCGGCGTGCGCCTGCTGTCACGCAAGACCGTGGCGTTGATGACGGCCAACCACCTGCCCGCCGGCGTGCGCATGGGCCCGGACATGGCCTACTTCGGCGCCCAGCTGCCCTCGCCCGATGTGGGCCAGGGCTTTGGCCTGGGCTTTGCGGTACGCACGGCAGCCGGACTGAACCCGCTGCCCGGCAGCGTGGGCGATTTTTCGTGGAGCGGCATCTACGGCACGTTCTTCTGGATCGACCCGCAAGAAGACCTGTTCGCCATCCTGATGATGCAGTCCATGGCCCAGCGCATCCCCTACCGCACGGTGATGCGCCAGGGCGTGTACCAGGCGTTGGTGGATGGCACGGCATAGCGGGCTGGCATGCGCTGGATGCGTGTGCCAAACCCCTTCAGAGCCTGTGCAACTCACCGCCCCTTCGGGCAGCGAAGGCGACGCATTGCTCACACCACTTGCGGAGCAGGCAGCAGATCACACCCCTCCGACACGCATGCGATGCGACGGATCCTTCATCGATGGCACACATGTCCGCGTCCGATGGCACAGCCGCAAAGTCCCCGTTTCGCCAGTGATTTTGGCCAACCGGCCCTCCGCTGCAAAAACGTATTAGAATCGCAGGCTTCGCCCATGTGGCTCAGTGGTAGAGCACTCCCTTGGTAAGGGAGAGGTCGGCAGTTCGATCCTGCCCATGGGCACCACACACCAAAGGCCCGCTGTCATGCAGCGGGCCTTTTTTGTTCTCTGCGGCCAGTCTGACTGCGGATGCCAGCCGTGGCCCAGAGCCACGCTTCACAAACTCACGCACCGCAGCAATGCTGCGCCACCGTCAAAAAAGGAGACCCAGGGTCTCCTTTTTGCATTCCAGCAGATGCCGTTCAGAACAGCACGCGGCAGCGGATGGTGCCCGGAATCTGCGACAGCTTGGCCAGCGCCAGCGCCGACGACTCGGCGTCGATGTCGATCACCACATAGCCCACCTTCTCGTCGGTGCGCAGGTACTGGCCGGCGATGTTGATACCGTTGTCGGCAAACACCTGGTTGATGGCCGACAGAATGCCGGGGCGGTTTTCGTGCACATGCAGGATGCGGTTCTTGCCCGGGTGCTCGGGCAGCGCCACTTCGGGGAAGTTCACCGCCGAGGTGGTGGTGCCGTTGTCGCTGTACTTGACCAGCTTTTCCGCCACTTCCAGGCCGATGTTGGCCTGGGCTTCCATGGTGGAGCCGCCGATGTGCGGGGTCAGGATCACGTTGTCCATACCGCGCAGCGGCGACTGGAATTCGTCCTTGTTGCTCTTGGGCTCGACCGGGAACACGTCAATCGCTGCCCCCAGCAGCTTGCGGGCCTGCAGTGCCGCTGCCAGTGCATCGATGTCCACCACCGTCCCGCGCGAGGCATTGATCAGGATGCTGCCCGGCTTCATGGCGGCAATCTGCTCGGCACCGAGCATGCCGTGGGTGGAGGCCAGCTCGGGCACATGCAGCGTCACGATATCGGCCTGGCCCAGCAGCTCCTGCAGATTGGCGGCCTGGCGCGCATTGCCCAGCGGCAGCTTGGTGACCACGTCGTGGAAGATGACCTGCATGCCCAGGCCTTCGGCCAGCACCGACAGCTGGGTGCCGATGGAACCATAGCCCACAATGCCCAGGGTCTTGCCACGGATCTCGAAGGAGTTGTCAGCGCTCTTCTTCCAGCCGCCGCGGTGGGACACGGCGTTCTTTTCGGGGATGCCGCGCAGCAGCAAAATCGCCTCGGCCAGCACCAGCTCGGCCACCGAGCGGGTGTTGGAGAACGGCGCGTTGAACACGGCGATGCCGCGCTCGCGCGCTGCGTTCAGATTGACCTGGTTGGTACCGATGCAAAAGCAGCCCACGGCCACCAGCTTTTGCGCTGCTGCAAACACGTCCTCGGTCAGCTGGGTGCGCGAGCGGATGCCCACAAAATGCGCGTCGGCGATCTTGGCCTTCAGCTCCTCGCCTTCCAGCGCACCGGCCAAGGATTCGACGTTGGTGTAACCCGCGTCCTGCAGCACCTTCAGCGCGGAAGGGTGAATGCCCTCCAGCAGCAGAAACTTGATCTTCGACTTGTCCAGCGATGTTTTGGCCATAGGGCATCCTTCGATCCGTGAATACCCCATTACAGCGGATTGCCCATAGTGCCACACCGGGTGTGTGCTCTCTGTCCAACGCCAGGACCGCCGATTGCAGCCACATCCCTTACAGACTGAGCAACCACACGGAAGTAAGCGCCCTCACTCACACCCCATGTCTGCCCAGTGCATGGCGCCATGCCCCCATTCCTTTGACGAGCCGGGTGGCGTGAATCATCCGCAGCGCCCGATCCGCCTGCGCAGTGGTGGCGGGCGTCGCATTCCGCCACAATGTGCACAGACCGTGCATGCCCACGCCGGCACGCACGGTTTTTTCATCTGGCCTTTGCAATTTTGTTTGTGTACCTTCCATGAACCACGCCCGCTCCGCCACCGTCCCCATCGAACCGCAGTTTCTGTCGCGCACCTCGCCGCGCGCCTTCACCGGGGAGGCGGTGACCCGCACCCAGCTGGAGCAGATCGTGGAAGCCGCCCGCTGGGCGCCCTCGGCCAGCAATCTGCAGCCCTGGCACTTTGCCTATGCACTGCATGGCGATGCGCACTGGGAGGCATTCAGCACCATCCCCAATGAATTCAACCGCCGCTGGTGCCTGAACGCCGGCGCGCTGATCGTGCTGCTGTCCAACCCCGAAGCTTCGGCCGGCAAGCATGCCTTCGACACCGGCTGCGCCTGGGGCTTCATGGCCCTGCAGGCCCAGGCCCTGGGCCTGGCCACCCACGCCATGGCGGGCATCGACACCGAAGCCGCCCGCCGCGTGCTGCAGCTGCCCGACCACTGGACGGTCCAGGCCCTGGTGGCCGTTGGCCAGCGTGGCGATGTCTCCACCTTGCCCCCCGATCTGGCCGAGCGCGAAGTGCCTTCCCCGCGCAAGCCTCTGGCCGAGATCCTGACGGCAGGCCCCTGGACCGCCTGACACCCACCGGGACTGCAGCATGCGCGCGTCTTTTCACGCTCTTTCCTCCACCTGGCGCTGTCTGGCCATCGCCGGCCTGTGCAGCGCCGGCAGCGCCCAGGCGCTGGAGTTGTGGCACTACGGCACGCTGCGCCTGAGTCCCCAGCGCTGCGAGGCCACCTTCATGTTCGACGCCGGACGTGCCACCTACCGCGAAGTGCGCGTACAGGCCATCGCCAAGGACCGCCAGGGTCAGCACCTGGCCCGCTTTGCGTTGGCCCCCGACGACATGGGTGTGGAAGGCCGCAACCGCTTTGCCAGCGCCACCTGGATCAGCCCCCACGCCTGCAATCCGGAGGTGGTGGTGCTGTTCAAGACCGCCACCGCCCAGGTGGATGGCATGGCCACCGACCTGCTGGCCACCCAGCAGCTGCGCCTGCGCCGCCACGAGCCCCTGGAGCTGCGCCTGCCCCAGTCGCGCGAGCGGCCGTAAGCCGTTGCCTCCTGCCTCCTCATTCCTCATGCAATGCGGCAGCGTTCAGGGTGTGCACGGACACCGGTGCTGGAGGCCGCTTCGCTAGTCAGAAAAAAAGCCCGCTTCATGGAAGCGGGCTACCGGTCACAGACACGCCCTGCAGGCGTGTCCCCTGTGGCGGTTCAGATTTCCTCGTGTAGCTGGGGGGCCGAACGCCTGAATCCCTTGGTCAGCCAGGCCAGGTAGATCAGGCCCACGGCCGCCCAGGCCACACCGGCCTTGAGCGAGGTGTCCTCCACCTCCAGCCACAGCGCACCGATGGAGATGAAACCGCACAGCGGCAGCACAAAGAAGCGCACGATGTCGCGCGGCGTCTTCAGGCGTCCATCACGGAAGCCGTAGCTGCAGATCACCGACAGGTTCACAAAGCTGAAGGCGGTGAGTGCGCCGAAGCTGATCAGCGCCACGACGAACTCCAGACTCAGGAAACCCGCGGTCAGGCAGATCACGCCCGCGAGCCAGATGTTGTAGGACGGGGTGTGGCTGCGCGGATGGATGTGGCCGAAGAACTTCTTGGGCAGCACACCGTCGCGGCCCATGACATACATCAGGCGCGAGACACCGGCGTGGGCCGAGATGCCCGAGGCCATCACGGTGACGATGGCAAAGCTCAGTACCACCGACTGAAAGAAGGCGCCGCCGACCAGCAGCAGGATTTCGGGCTGGGTCTCGTCCACCAGCTGGAAGTACCGTGTGGGGTCGCCCGGGAAGTACAGCTGCATGAAATAGGTGGCGAACACGAAGATCAGGCCGGAGATCAGCGCGGTCAGGAAGATGGCGCGGGGCAACGTCTTCTTGGTGTCCTTGGTTTCCTCGGCCAGCGAACTCAGCGAGTCAAAGCCCGTGAACGAGAAGCACAGGATGGTGGCACCGGTGATCAGCTTGCCCAGATCGGCATCCGGGCTCCAGAAAGGAGAGAAGCTCCACAGGCCGTCATGGCCGTCCTGGGCGGAAATCGCGCCCAGCGCGTTCTGGCCGGCCGCCAGTTTGGTGAAGATCAGGTAGGTGAAGAAGCCGATCACCAGAATCTGCAGCAGCACGATCAGGCTGTTGAAATTGGCCACGAAACGCACACCGCGCAGATTGACCGCCACCATGATCAGCGACAGACCAATGATCCACACCCAGTGGTTCACCTCGGGGAACATGTCGGTCAGGTAGATGTTGGCCAGCAGGATGTTGACCATCGGTGACAGCAGATAGTCCAGCAGCGAGGACCAGCCCACCATGAAGCCCGCGTTCGGGTGCACGGACTTCTGCACATAGGTGTAGGCCGATCCCGAAGACGGGTACTTGCGGATCATGTGGCCGTAGCTGATGGAAGTCAGCAGCACCGCGACCAGCGCGATCAGGTAAGAGGTGGGCACATGCTGGACGCTGTCGCGCGACACCATGCCAAAGGTGTCCAGCAGCGTCATGGGCTGGATGTATGCCAGCCCGATGATGATGACCTGCCACAGCACCAGTGTCTTTTGCAACTGGGCCGTCTTCTGTGCGTCAGCAGCCTGCATCTGAATTTCCGTCCTTTTTACAGAGAGCCATATCCAAGGCTTGCCGCAGCAGCATCCACCACGCCGTGTCACACCATCGCACGCGACCATCCCACCGCCACGCGCAGGCGCGCAGCGGGCCGCAGTGCTGCAGCACTGGTGGGAATGGCGACAGCAGCCAGCAGTTGGCCGCAGATGGGTGAAATAGCTGGCATGAAAAACGCCCCAGCCTGGGGCAAGCCGAAAAAAGCGCCCGATGATACGTGCAGATGGTCCTGCCGCATGCCCCACAGGCACTTGCACGACCCGCAATCGTGGAAATAGTGCCACGCTGCAGCACTTTGGCCACAGCCATGCGTGGGCATGGCATTTGCTGCACTCCCGGCCGGGCCCGCCAGCGCGGGCCTTCTGCCACAGCCCTCGCATGCGCCATGCAGCCATTGCCGGTTGGGCCTATTGCGCCCGCTGCTGCGCTCATGCACATTGGCTGCATGGCCTGCCGCATGCGCAGGCTCCCTTTGCCCACTTGCCGGAGAAGCGACCATGAACACTGCCCACATCAACCTCGACAAGCTGCGCAATATCGTCCAGAAGTTCGGCAGCCACAGCTTCACCACGTCCCAGGTGGCCACCGACTACCTGCAGGGCGACAACGCCAGTGCGCTGGAAGCCCACCAGTTCGAGGACCTGCTCAAGCGCCACGCGGCGCTGCTGGCCATCCGGCCACTGCCCTCCAGCGCCGGCGGCGACACCGTCTGGGTGAGCGCCATGTAACCCTGGGCCCACACGCAGTGGCATGTGTGAGCACGCCGCCTTGTGCGGCATTTTTCATGGTTGAAAAGCACGATCGTGCTGAACTGTACGCCGCAGTACGCTATATTTTCAATAGCTAACATACGGGAATCCCTGGGGCCCGCCTCGGCCAATCGGCGTTTGTATCCGACAGAGCTAGGTATCATGTGTCGGAATGTTTCCCGCCGGCCTGTGCGTGCCGGCCCTGCAAAGCAGTGTTCCACTGACTTTTTTACCGCCGACCGCCATGAGCCAGAAATACCGCCTCGTCACCCGCAGCGATTTCGATGGTCTTGTCTGCGCCATGCTCTTCAAAGAGCTGGACATGATCGACGAGATCACCTTCGTCCACCCCAAGGACATGCAGGATGGCAAGGTGCGCATCACGCGCAACGACATCACCACCAACCTGCCCTTCGTGCCTGGAGCGCACCTGGTGTTCGACCACCATGCCTCGGAAGTGGTGCGCAACCGCGCCTTCCTGGGCAACTACATCATCGACCCGCACGCTCCTTCAGCGGCCCGCGTGGTCTACAACCACTACGGCGGCAAGGCCCGCTTCCCGGCCATCACCGACGAGCTGATGGAGGCCGTGGACAAGGCCGATTCCGCCCAGTACAGCCTGGACGAGGTCCTGCACCCCACGGGCTGGACGCTGATGAACTACCTGATGGACGCGCGCACCGGCCTGGGGCGCTTCCGTGAATTCCGCATCAGCAATTACGCACTGATGATGGAGCTGATCCAGCACTGCCGCGATCTGTCGGTGGAGCAGGTGCTGCAGCTGCCCGATGTGCAGGAGCGCGTGGAACTGTATTTCGAGCAGACCGCGCGCGCCTGCGAACAGATCCAGCGCTGCGCCACGGTGCACGACAACCTGGTGGTGCTGGACCTGCGCGGTGAAGAGACCATCTGGGCCACCAACCGCTTCATGGTCTATGCGCTGTTCCCACAGTGCAATATCTCCATCCACGCCATGTGGGGCAAGGCCAAAGCGAACTCGGTCTTTGCCACCGGCAAGTCCATTCTGGACCGCAGCTGCACCACCAATGTGGGCGAGCTGATGCTGCAGTACGGCGGCGGCGGCCACCTGGCTGCCGGCACCTGCCAGATCGACAACGACCGCGCCGACCAGGTGCTCCAGGAGCTGGTGGCGCGCATCACGGCCGACCACCGCCAGGCCGTTCCGGCCTGAGCGCAAGCGCCCGCCCCGCAGAGAGGATGCCTTGGCATCCTCTTTTTTTGCCCGCACCCCTGCGCGAACAGAGACATGGCAGAGTGGCCGCCATCGCCACACGGCGGCACGGCTCGCCTGCGCGATTCTGGTAGTGCAGGCCAGCACTCCCACCAACGCCAGTCACCGGCCGCCAGGGCATTGCAAACCCGCTATCGTCACGGCCTATGCTGAACGACTGGACTTCATGGGGCCCCCTGGCCCTTTCCATGGCGGGTGCCGTGGCGGGTGTGGGCTGGGCCGTGGGCCGTGTCTGGGGTATGCAACGCCGTGTTGCGCCACCCCACCCCAATGCCCGCACCGCACGTTTTCTGGCCCAGGGCTTTGCCCTGGCGGCGGTGCTGTGGCTGGCCTATGGCCTGTACACGGGCTACGCCCGCTTTCTGCCGGCTGCCGACCGTGCCTGGCAGCTGGCCGTGCATGCCAGCGCCCTGTGGTCGGTGCCACTGTTCATCAGTGCCATCGTCTGGGCGGCCAGCATTGCCATGGGCTGGGTGATGCGCCTGCTGCAGCGCGAAGGAGAGGACGGCGCCCGTCCGCGCTGATGTGCCACAGCACGGGAAAGCCGCCAAGACGGGCTGCGTCACCGAACGGAAACGGCACGGCGGCCCATTCCGGGCCTGGAGCACGCGCCACACACCGTGCTTCCAGATGCCGGCCCGTACGGGCCGCAGGGAAAGGGATTACGCCTGGGTGTCCACGCCGTAACGCTGGCGGTAGGCCAGCACACGTGCATGGTGGGCCTGCATCTCGCCTTCGCCCCCATGGGTCTGCAGGTACTGCAGCAAATCCGCCAGGGTGGCGATGGTGGCCACCTGCAGTCCCAGCTGGTGGCGCACGTACTGCACCGCACTGTGGTCGACATCGTGTCCGTTTTCGGTGGCCTTTTCCTGGCGGTCCAGGGCAATGGCGACCGCATGGGGGGTGGCACCCGCCGCACGGATCAGGGCAATGGATTCACGGGCGGCAGTGCCGGCCGACATCACGTCGTCGATGACCAGCACCCGGCCCTGCAGCGGTGCACCCACCAGGGTACCGCCTTCGCCATGGTCCTTGGCCTCCTTGCGGTTGTAGGCAAACGGCACGTTGCGGCCCAGGCGGGCTAGCTCCACGGCCACGGTGGCGGCCAGCGGGATCCCCTTGTAGGCAGGGCCAAAGACCATATCGAATTCCATGCCACTGGCCAGGATGGCTTTTGCATAGAATTCCGCCAGGCGTCCCATTTTGGCGCCGTCGTCGAACAGACCTGCATTGAAGAAGTACGGGCTCATGCGCCCGGCCTTGGTCTTGAACTCCCCAAAGCGCAGCACACCCGCATCCACGGCAAACTGCACAAACTCCTGCGCCAGACGGTCCTGATCCTGTTGCTGCGCACCTTTGACTACCATGGATTCTTCCTTATTCAAATTAACCAGCCTCAACCTCAACGGCATCCGCTCCGCCACGTCCAAAGGGGTGGAGGCCTGGGTTGCTGCGACCGGTCCGGATTGTATTTGCGTACAGGAAATCAAGGCACAGGCGCCTGATATTCAAGACCGTTTCGAACAGCTGGCCGGATTGGATGGCTATTTCCACTTTGCCGAGAAGAAGGGCTATTCCGGTGTGGGCGTCTACACCCGCCATGCGCCATCGGATGTGATCGTCGGCCTGGGCTCGCCCGAGTTCGACGCCGAAGGCCGCTACGTGGAAACGCGTTTCGACACCGCAGGCCGCAAGCTGTCCATCATCAGCGCCTACTTTCCCAGCGGCAGTTCCGGCGAAGACCGCCAGCAGGCCAAATTCCGATTCCTGGCCGAAATGCACATCCACCTGATGCGCATGAAGGGCGAGCGCGAATTCATCCTGTGCGGCGACATCAACATCGCCCACCGCAAGGAAGATCTGAAGAACTGGCGCGGCAACCAGAAGAACAGCGGCTTCACGCCCGAAGAACGCGCCTGGATGGACATGCTGCTGGACCCGGTGGCGCCGACCGGGGGCATCGTCGACGTCTACCGCGTGCTCCAGCCCGACACCACCGACGCCTGCTACACATGGTGGAGCAACCGGGGCCAGGCCTACGCGAACAACGTGGGGTGGCGGCTGGACTACCACCTGGCCACGCCCGCACTGGCGGCACTGGCGCGCCAGGAGTCGATCTACAAGGGCGAGAAGTTCAGCGACCACGCGCCCATCACCATCGGCTACGACCTGAAGCTGGGCTGAAACCGCCGGGCACCGGCATGGTCGACCGTGGCTGGCCCTGTCCGTGCACGCAAAGTGCGCGGAGCTTGATGCAAGACAAGTTTTTGCACTGCCGCAACAGCGCTGCACGGCCCCGGCCAGGGACTGCGTGCGGCGCACACCGGCATGCCGCCGCCCTCCAGGCTGCACACAAGCCATTGAAAACAAAGGACTTCCCCTCCTCTGCACGCTTGTTTCCAGGCCCCGGCAAAGCGGCCACAGATGCAGTGTTTTGACAAGCAGCAGCCTGGATTGCCCGCGTCAATGACATCTGTACCTATTCTGATTCTGCTGATTTTTCAGAAAATCGTGAAAAGAGCAGCCACCGACCCCGGTTCGGATGCTCCCCGATTTGTTTTTGACCCTGTGAAGGAGTTTCCGCGCATGAAGAAGATTCTGATGACCGTGGCCCTGTGTGCTGCTGGTGCCATTTCCGCTCCCGCCATGGCCGCTGACTGCGCCCTGACCGTCGAATCCAACGACGCCATGCAGTTCAACGTCAAGAACATTGACGTGCCCAAGGCCTGCAAGAAGTTCAGCGTCACCCTGAAGCATGTGGGCAAGATGCCCAAGACCTCGATGGGCCACAACATGGTGGTGACCACCACCGCCGACGTGGCCGCTGCCGCTGCCGACGGCATGAAGGCCGGCGCCGCTGCCGACTACGTGAAGGCCGGTGACACCCGCGTGCTGGCCCACTCCAAGGTGATCGGCGGCGGTGAATCCACCACCCTGGACATCGATGTGGCCAAGCTGAAGGCGGGTACCGACTACACCTTCTTCTGCTCCTTCCCCGGTCACTACAGCATCATGAAGGGCAGCCTGAAGCTGATCTAAGCCTCGGACTCGCACCTCTGTGGCCCCGCTTCCGCCAGGAACCGGGGCTTTTTGCTGTGCGCGGCGCCGTGCTCCCAGGGCGGGCCGCACCTTGCCGCCATCATTGCCTGACCTGCGGCGGAGGCTGGAATGCCGCCTGCCACACGGTGATGCGCAGGGGTCCGCCTCCGTGGAACTGCACTTCGGCGGCACCAACCGGGCAGGCATCGCATGGCAGCGCGGAGCGGGACGGGCCGCTGCCCCCATAATTTGGCCGCCACGCCGCACGGCACGGCCCCTGCCTTCTGCCACTTTCCTCTCGCCTTGCCATGCTGCACTACCAGACCATTCCCGTGACCGCTTTCCAGCAGAACTGCTCGCTGGTGTGGTGCGACCAGACCCAGGATGCCGCCGTCATCGACCCCGGTGGCGATCTGGAAGCGATCCAGTGGGAGGTCGAGCGGCTGGGCCTGCAGCTCAAAGCCATCTGGCTGACCCATGCCCACATCGACCATGCGGGCGGCACGGCCGACCTGGCCGAGCAGCTGGACCTGCCCATTATCGGCCCCCATCCCGGGGACCAGTTCTGGATCGATGGCCTGCCCCAGCAGGGTGCCATGTTCGGCTTTCCGCCGTCGCGCCCGTTCACGCCCACGCGCTGGCTGGCGGATGGCGACAGCGTGCAGATCGGCCATGAAACCGTGCAGGTGCGCCACTGCCCTGGTCATACACCCGGCCATGTGGTGTTCCACGCACCGCAGATCGACCGCTGCTTTGTGGGCGATGTGCTGTTTGCCGGCAGCATCGGCCGCACCGATTTCCCCCAGGGCAACCACCAGCAACTGATTGACTCCATCACCCAGCGCCTGTGGCCCATGGGCGACCAGACGGTGTTCATTCCCGGCCATGGACCGGAGAGCACGTTTGGGCGTGAACGCAAGACCAACCCCTACGTGGGCAACACCTGATGGGTGCCGCCACGCGGCACTGCCTGGTACTGCTGGCGGCTGCGGCGCTCGTGTTCCTGGTGACGTGGCCCGCACTGGCCGCCAGCGCCGCAGCATGGCAAGGCCAGCCGTGGACGGCCGATTGGCTGCGGTACCTGCGCTGGTGGGGCATGGCCAGTGCCGTGCTGTGCGGCCTGCGCCTGCTGCTGGCCGCGGGCGACTGGCTGTTGCGCGCCCTGCTGCGCAGCTACTAGGCCAGCGCCAACGCCTGGGCCGCAAGGGCTGTCGGTATCGGGCGCACCAAACGCTCTCATTTCGAGAGCATTAAACTAATGCACCATCTGGTGCTGCAACGCACCAGGCGGCACAAGACCAGGATGACAGGCCGGTATGTGGCGAATGCACCACCCTTGATGCGAATCAAATCACAAGGGAAAACACCTACGTGTTTCTACGCAAACCGCTTCGCAGCCCCTAGCATGGTTTCATTGCGTAACGAAGTACTCATCCCAACCAGGGCCACCGGACTATCGGTGCGCGACTGTAGGAACTAGTATCGGTCCGTTACGTAACGATTCATTCTTGCGAGGAGCACTTATGGCGTCTACGCCCGCAACCGAAACCGGCCCCATCACCTCCAAACCGGAGCCCGATTCCAACAAAAAGCTGGCCTTTTTGCTGCTGGCCCTGGTGCTCTACGGCATCGTGCTGGCCCTGCCGCAGCCTGCCGGCCTCACCGACTCGGGGCAGGTGGCCCTGGGCCTGCTGGTGCTGGTCGTGGTGCTGTGGATCAGCGAATGCGTCTCGCCCGCCAACAGCGCCGTGGTGCTGACCGGTGCCGCGGTGCTGGGGCTGATGGGCACCTCGATGACCGCCGGCGGCAAGCCCATGGATTCCGCCGCAGCGCTGACCACCATGCTCAGCGGCTTCTCGTCCACCGCCGTGCTGCTGGTGGCAGCCGCACTGTTCCTGGCCGTGGCGCTCAAGCACACGGGGCTGGACAAGCGCATCGCGCTGCTGGTCATGAGCAAGATCGGCGTCTCGCCTGCCCGCCTGGTGCTGGGCGCGATGATCGTCGGCTTTGTGCTGGCCTTGTTCATCCCCTCGGCCACCGCCCGCGTGGGCGCGGTGATCCCCATCATGATCGGCATCACGGCGGCCCTGGGTCTGGCGGTGAACAGCTCGCTGGGTGCCACGCTGATGATCGTCACCGCCAGCGCCTGCTCCATCTTCAACATGGCGGTCAAGACCGGCGCGGCGCAGAACATCATCAGCCTGAACTTCATGCAGCAGGCTTTTGGCCACAACATCACCTGGAGCCAATGGTTCATCACCGCCCTGCCGTTCACCATCGGCATGTGCGTGGTGCTGTTCTTCGCGGCGCTGTGGATTCTGCGTCCCCAGGTGCCGGAAGGTGAAGACATGCCGGCCAAGCTGCGCCAGCAACTGGCCGACCTGGGTCCGGTCAGCAGTTCCGAAAAGCGCCTGATCGCCGTGGCCGCGCTGCTGCTGGTGATGTGGTCCACCGAAGGCGTGCTGCACCCGTTCGACACCACCACCACCACCCAGATCGGCATTGCGCTGCTGCTGATGCCCAAGATCGGCGTGATGCACTGGTCGCAGGCCGAAAAGCTGGTGCCCTGGGGCACGATCGTGCTGTTTGCCGCCTCCATCTCGCTGGGCAATCTGCTGTCCAAGACCGGCGCTGCCGGCTGGCTGGCGCAACAGACGCTGGGCCAGATGGGCCTGTCGGCCCTGCCCGTGGTGGCCGTGATCGGTGCGCTGTCGGTGTTCAGCATCGTGCTGCACCTGGGCTTTGCCTCGGCCACCGGCCTGGCCAGCACGCTGATCCCCATCATGATCGCCTTCACACAGACGCTGCCCGTCAGCCCCGAGACGGCTTTCGGCATCGTGATGATCCAGAGCTTCGTGGTGTCCTTCGGCTTCATCCTGCCGACCAATGCGCCGCAGAACATGCTGTGCTACGGCACCAATGCCTTCAGCACGCCCCAGTTCGCCAAGGTGGGCATCGTGGTCACCCTGGCTGGCCTGGGCCTGATCCTGCTGCTGTCCGCCACGCTGTGGCCCGCCATGGGGGTGCTGTAAATGGGGGCACGCATTGGCATCATCGGCGCCGGCCAGGTCGGCGCGGCCGCCGGCTACCTGCTGTCGGCCACCCCTGGCATCAGCCAGATCGTGCTGGTGGACCAGAACGAGGCCCGCGCAGCGGGTGAAGCCGCCGACATCGGGCACGCCGCCGCCTTTGGCACTGCCGCCCGCGTCAGCGAAGGCGACTATGCCGATCTGGCCGGCGCCTCGGTGGTGGTCATCACCGCCGGCGCCAGCCTTAAGCCCGGTCAGACGCGGCTGGAGCTGCTGCACCAGAACCTGAAGATGACGGACACCATCATCGGCCAGGTGCTCAAGGTCGCACCGGATGCGGTGCTGCTGTTCGCTACCAACCCGGTGGACGTGATGCCCTCCATTGCCGTGCACCGCTACGGCCTGCCACCGGGCCGGGCGATCGGCACCGGCTGCTCGCTGGATTCGATCCGCTTTCGCGACCGGCTGGCCGATTACCTGGGCGTGGCCGCACCAGCCATCCATGCCTATGTGCTGGGCGAGCACGGAGACTCGTCCGTGCCCCACTGGAGTAGCGCCCAGATCGCCGGCATGCCGGTGACGGATTTTGCCGCCCAGCTGGGCCGGCCCATCGACGCAGCCATGCAGGCACAGATTGCCGAAGAGGTGCGGACCTCGGCGTACCGCATCAAGGCGGGCAAGGGCGTGTCCAACTTTGGCATCGGTGGCTGTATTGCACGGCTGGTGAAGGCCATCGTGGCCGACGAGCAGTCGGTGTTTGCCGTGTCCACCTGCATGCCCGAACTGCTGGGCGTGCGCGACACCTGTGTCTCCCTGCCCCACCTGATCGGTGCACGCGGCGCCTCGGCCCCCTTCATGCCCCGGCTGAATGCCGAGGAAACCGAGGCCCTGCGTGCCAGTGCCGCACTGCTGTCCAGCACCATTGCCGACGGGCTGCAGTCCTTGCAGAAGGCCTGAGCGAATCATCCGCGGCTTCCTGCACAAAGCCCGCTCCATGGAGCGGGCTTTTTTTGTCCTTCCGAAGGGCGATCGCCAGGCACTCCCTATGGAACGCAGGCCTGCCCAGAGGCGCACCGGCAGCGTTACCGCCGGCGGGCGGACTCATAGAGGCCCTGCACCCGCGGAATATTGCGCTCCAGTTCGCGGATGCGATCCGGCCCTGTGGGGTGGGTCGACAGAAAGCCGATACCGCCATCGCCCGTGGCCTCCCCCATCTTGCGCCACAGGCTCACCGCAGCCTGCGGGCTGTAGCCGGCACGGGCAGCCATTTCCAGCCCCACCAGATCGGCCTCGCTTTCGTCACTGCGGCTGAAACGCAGGCTCAGCAGCTGGGTGCCCATTCTGGCGGCCAGATCGCCCAGGTCGCCCAGCCCCAGCAGCTGCGCCCCCAGCGACAGGCCGATGCTGGTGGCCGAGTTCTTGGCCATCTGCTCGCGGGAATGCTCGCGCAGTGCGTGGGCCATTTCATGGCCCATGACCATGGCCACTTCGTCATCGCTGAGCTGCAGCTTTTCCAGGATGCCGGTGTAGAAGGCAATCTTGCCGCCAGGCATGCAGAACGCGTTGATCTCCTTGCTGCCGATCAGATTGACCTCCCAGCGCCACTGGCTGGCGCGGGCGTTCCACTGGCTGGCATAGGGAATCAGGCGCTGCGCGATGCCGCGCAGGCGCTGCAGCTGGGGGTGAGAGCTGCCGGCCAGTGCGCCTTGCGCCTTGGCTTTCTGCAGCAGCTCCTGGTATTGCTCGGTAGCGGCGCTTTCCAGGGTTTCGGCCGGCACCAGCTTGCGCAGACCGGAGGAGCCGCCCACATTGACCTGCGCCAGCGCAGCCCCGGCCCCTGTGGCCGCCGTCCCCGCCACCAGGGCGCGCAGAAAGCCACGCCGGCCGGCGTGGCAGCGGCAAGCCTGCGGCAGATGGTCGTCATCGGACAGATGGTTCAGTGGCGTGGGCGATAGGGGCATGGGGGCGTCTCTCCTGGGCAATCCAATCAGCCTGCACAGCGGTGCCGTGCCTGAACGTCAGATTGTGCCGCCAATGCGTGCCGGCGAGGTGGCTCAGACCAGCGCCAGCTTGCGCCGCGCGCCGCGCACCTCGGCGCCGATCACCACCATCAGTCCGGCCAGCACCGTCAACAGCCCCAGCCAGGAGGCCAGCGGCTGGTGTTCGCCCACGATCCACACCGCCAGCAGAAAGGCCGCCACCGGCTCGATCAGCGTCAATGTCACACCGGTCGGTCCGGAGATATGGCGCAGCCCGTTGGAAAACAGCACATAGGCCAGGCCGGAGACCACCAGCCCGAGGTAGACCACCACCATCAGCGACGACGCCGTGAACCGTGGCACCCCGGCCAGCAACAGCGCCACGGGCGCCGCCAGCACCGCGGCACCACTGAACACATACAGGTTCACCAGCCGGGTAGGCACTTTGCTGACCAGGCGCTTGTTGACCAGAGCATAGGACGCGTACGACAGTCCGGCCAGCAGGCACAGCAGCAGGCCGGGCAGCGACAACGCGCCCGCGCCGCCCCCTTTGCTCAGCACCATGGCCACACCGCCGGCCACGCTCACGCCCGTGCCCAGCCACCACAACAGCGACAACGGTTGGCGCAGCAGCACAGCCTGGATCAGCCCGGCCCAGATGGGTGCGCTGCCAATGGCCACCGCCGTGCCCACGCCCACGCCGGCCAGCTTCACGCCCGCATAAAAGCTGATGCTGTAGCCGGCGGTACCGGCCGATGCCAGCCAGAACCAGCGCGCCGGCATACCCAGCAGAGAGGGCCTTGGCAGCAGCGGTTGTCCAGTCGGCGCACTGCGCCGTGTCACCCACAGCACCAGTGCAAAGAAGGTGCTGGCCACAGCCAGCTGGGCCGCCCCCACCCAGAACGGCGACAGCCCCTGGGCGCCCAGGCTTTGCGCCGTACCGGTGGTGCCCCACAGCATGGACGCCACCGACACCAGGGCCACACCCCAGACCGAAGAAGAAGCAGAAGAAGAGCTCATGTTTCAAATGATGCCGCCGCAAGGCCGCGGCAACTGTCGAGCAACACTGGTTCTGCCATGCAGGGCGTGTACATGGCCGTCCTGCGCGGTGTACCGCCGCCAAGAGGTCTCACGCTGCCGCCAGCAGCCACCGCCGCACCGCACCGCTGCACTCAGCGCTGCGCGGCCCGGAGACTGCGCGCACTCACCTGGCGTTCGCGCCGCAAGGCATAGGCCAGGGCACTGGCCGTACGGTAGCCACAGCGCAGGGCCGTGGTCTCCAGCGGCTGGCCCCGGGCCAGCTGGGCCTCGGCCGCATCCAGCCGCAGGCCACGCAGCCAGGACTGCGGCGGCTGACCGACCAGTTCCACAAAGCGGCTGTGGAACTGGGGCACGCTCAGATGGCACAGCGCCGCCAGCCGGGCCGTGGGCCAGTCGGCATGCAGGGCGGCCTGCACCTGCTGGGTCAACCAGGCCAGGTCCACCGTACGGCGGTGCAACAGGCTGGGCGCGTCCAGCACCAGCGCCAGCTGGGCGGCAGCAGACAGCGGGTGGCGTGCCAGCGCCGGAGCGCGCAGCCGGGCCGGCACCGCAAAGCGGCGGATGCGATCCAGGCCCGGGCCGGCGGGCAGATCGATCACCTGCACCTGGGTGTGGGCCTGGGCCAGATAGCCGTGGCTGGCGCCGGCGGGAATGAGCATGCCGCTGGCAGCGTCCACATAACCGGCATGGCCGTTCAGATCCAGCTCCATACGGCCCTGCAGCGCATAGAGGATTTGCACATGGTCATGGGCATGGGACTGGTGTTCCCCGCTGTAACGCCGCACCGACCAGGCGGGCGCATCCAGCCGGCCGCCGTCTTGCGAGGGGGCGGCGCTGGAGTCCACAAGGGCGGAGACGGTGCTGGGATCGGCCATGGCAGTGCGCAGGTGTGAACTGCCATGGTAGCGCGCACGGCGGGCGGCCACCATCGCGGGATAATGGTTCTCAGCCCTTCCTGGCCCTGCGCCTTTTCGCCTGCCCATGTCCGAACCGTCCACCTCCCCTGCGTCCACCGCCGCCACGCCTTCGCCCCCCTCGACCGCTGCCCCACGCCGCAGCTGGGGGCAGACGCTGCGCGTCTATGCCGAGCCGGCCAGCCTGCGCATGCTGGCCTTGGGGTTTTCGGCCGGCCTGCCGCTGCTGCTGGTGCTGGGCACGCTGTCTTTCTGGTTGCGCAAGGCCGGCATCGACCGCTCCACCATCGGCTACATGAGCTGGGTAGGCTTGGCCTATGCCTTCAAATGGGTATGGTCGCCGCTGGTCGACCGGCTGCCGCTGCCGGTGCTGAACGGCTGGTTGGGGCGCCGGCGCAGCTGGCTGCTGCTGGCCCAGATGCTGGTGGTGGGTGGCCTGCTGGGCATGGCCTTCACCGATCCGCAGCAGGATCTGAACCGCATGGTCTGGTGTGCGCTGGCCGTGGCGTTTGGTTCGGCCACCCAGGATATTGCGCTGGATGCCTACCGCATTGAATCGGCCGACGCCGAGCGCCAGGCGGCACTGGCCGCTACCTACCAGACGGGCTACCGGCTGGCGATGATCTGGGCCGGCGCGGGCGCGCTGTGGCTGGTGGCCGCAGCCCTGCATGGCGAACAGACGGCCTATGTGCATGCCGCCTGGCAGCTGGCCTATGGCGTGATGGCAGCCAGCATGCTGGTGGGCGTGTTCACCGTGCTGCTGTCGCCCGAACCCGCTGCGCGCGTGCTGACGCCAGCGCGCAACCTGGGCGAATGGCTGCGTGAAGCCCTGGTGGCCCCGTTTGCCGACTTTGTGCGCCGCTACGGCGGGCAGGCAATTCTGATCCTGGCGCTGATCGGCATCTACCGCATCAGCGATGTGGTGATGGGCATCATGGCCAATCCCTTTTACGTGGACATGGGCTACAGCGAGGCCGAGGTGGCCACGGTGAGCAAGGTCTTCGGCGTCATCATGACGCTGCTGGGCGCCTTCATCGGCGGGGTGATCTCGATGCGCATCGGCGTGATGCGGGTGCTGATGCTGGGTGCCGTGCTGTCGGCCGCCAGCAACCTGCTGTTTGCCTGGCTGAGCACACGGGGCCACGATGTGACCGGCCTGACCCTGGTGGTCAGCGCCGACAACCTGGCCGGCGGCATTGCCTCGGCGGCCTTCATTGCCTACCTGTCGAGCCTGACGAATGTGCAGTATTCGGCCACACAGTACGCGCTGTTCAGCTCCATGATGATGCTGGCGCCCAAGTGGCTGGCCGGCTTCTCCGGCGCGTTTGTCGACGCCCATGGCTACAGCAGCTTCTTCATCAGCACGGCAGCCCTGGGCCTGCCGGTGCTGCTGCTGGTGGCGCTGGCATCCCGCGTCACCCTGCGCACCAAGGCGTGACGCAGACGGGCTTGCAACCACCGGCTGCGGCGTAGGGAAGCCGTTGACAGGACACGGTGCGCGTCTGCGCGCTCCGGGTGGACGGCCTGCGGCGCTGTCAGGCCCAACCGACTGGCAGATCGCGGCCACAGGTTTACCTGCACTTTACATACAGGACAAGCGCGTGTGACGCGCAGCCGCCATGCTGGGGCCATCGCGCTCCCCATGAGCGCCCGACTGCCTACACTCTCCCACCATGAGCACCCACACCCTGCTGATGATCGAAGACGATGCCCGCCTGGCCCAGATGGTCAGCGAGTATCTGGGCCAGAACAGCCTGGCCGTCATCCACTGCGCCGACGCCACCAGCGGCCTGGAACGCCTGCAGCCCAGCGATCCGTCCGAGCTGCCCGATCTGGTGATCCTGGACCTGATGCTGCCCGACATGGACGGCCTGGAGGTGTGCCGCCGCCTGCGTGCCCTGCCCGGCGTGGCCGCCAAGGTACCGGTGCTGATGCTGACCGCCAAGGGTGACCCCATGGACCGCGTGATCGGTCTGGAAATGGGTGCCGACGACTACCTGCCCAAGCCTTTCGAGCCGCGTGAGCTGCTGGCCCGTATCCGCGCCATCCTGCGCCGCCGCGGCAGCGAAGGCGCCCCGGCCAGCCAGCCCATTCCGGCGCTGCGCTTCGGTTCGCTGGAAATCGACCGCGATGCCCGCACCGTCACCGTGGCCAGCCAGCCCTGCGAGCTGACCAGCTACCAGTTCGACCTGCTGGTGGCCCTCGCCGAGCGCGCCGGCCGGGTGCTGACCCGCGACCAGATCATGGAAGCCGTGCGCGGCCGCGAACTGGAGGCGTTCGACCGCTCCATCGACGTGCACATGGGCCGCATCCGTGCGGCCATCGAAGCGGATTCCAAGAACCCCAAGCGCATCCTGACCGTGCGCGGCGTGGGCTACGTCTTCGCCAAGCAGCAGGACTGAAGGGGCAGCCACCATGTTCAAGGCTTTCTCCCAGCGCCTGTACCTGCGCATCTGGCTGGCCGTGGTGCTGGGCGTGGCCATTTTGACCCTGCTGGTCGGCTGGGCCTGGAAAGAGGCCGCGGAACAGAATGCCCGCAACCAGACCCAGGTGAACCAGATCGCCCGCGAGCTGGTGCTGACCGATCCGGACGGCAAGGTCATTGCCCAGGGCAGTGCCACGCGCGCGCCGACGCCGCCGCAGGAAGGGGTGTTGTTCGACATCGTCACGCCCAGTGGGGATTTGCTGCAGCTGCACATGGCCCCCCGCCCTGACCGGGGTGACCGCAACGAGCGCGGCGGCGGCCCGCATGGCGGCCGCCCGCCCCCTGGCGGCTATGCGGCTTTCTGGCTCAGCCCGCCTTTCGGCTTTCTGTGGATGCTGGCCCTGGTGGGTGTTGCAGTGGCCGTGGGGGTGTTCCCCATCATCCGCCGCCTGCTGCAACGCCTGGAGAATCTGCAGCGCGGGGTGCAGCGCTTCGGCGAGGGCGATCTGTCCGTGCGCGTGGCCACCAAGGGCGATGACGAAGTGGCCGACCTGGCCCGCCAGTTCAATGCCGCCGCCGAGCGCATCGAAACCCTGGTGACCTCGCACAAGACCTTGCTGGCCAATGCCTCGCACGAGCTGCGCTCGCCGCTGACGCGCATCCGCATGGGTCTGGAGCTGATGGGCGATGGCCAGCCATCAGCCAGTGCCAAGGCCGAGATCCTGCGCAACATCGGAGAGCTGGACCAGCTGGTGGACGAAATCCTGCTGGCCAGCCGCCTGGAATCCAAGGAAACCGATGTGGGCACACCGGAATCAGTGGACCTGATCGGTCTGGCCGCCGAGGAATGCGCCCGCGTGGAAGCCGAGCTGGACCTGCAAGGCACCAGCCCGCTGGAGGTGCAGGGCGTTGCCAAGCTGCTGCGCCGTGCCGTGCGCAATCTGCTGGAAAATGCCCGCCGCTACAGCCACGGCGACATCACGCTGACCCTGGCGCAGGAAGGTGACATGGCCCTGATCCGGGTACAGGACCACGGCCCCGGTGTGCCGGCCGCGCAGCGCGAACGCATTTTCGAGAAGTTCTACCGCCTGCCCGGGGCCAGCGAACGCTCGGGTGGCGTGGGCCTGGGCCTGTCGCTGGTGCGCTCGATTGCCGAACGCCATGGCGGCACGGTGCGCGCCACCGACCGCACCGACGGTGCAGCAGGCGCGTGCTTCGAATTGCGGCTTCCGCTGTAAGCCGCCTGCACATGCACAGTCCTGCTCCGGCAGGGCTGTGTCTTTTCTTCAGGCCTGCGCAGCCGCCTGTACCAGGGCCTGCACCTGCCCCATCAGACGGCGCTGGACCTTGCGCACATAGCTGGTGTTGACGCTTTTGAACCAGCTGCGCACCGGAATCAGCAGCTTCTCGCCAATGCCGTCCACCAGCACAAACTCCGGCCCGCCCGAGCGCGATTCGGTGTACATCAAGCCCGCCACATTCACTTCCCCAAACACCAGGTGCAGGTCTGCACAGGCGTCGAAGAACTGCTCCAGCGCGGTGTAATGCTTGGCCTCCAGCGCGCCGGCGGCGGCCAGGTCTTCCAGCGTGTGGGGCAGGCCGTCCGGGCCGAGGATTTTTTCGGTCACCAGGCCCAGGCCCTGGGTCGTGGGCACCAGCCCATACGGCGTTTCCATCGGGAAGAAGGTCGTCTGCTGGTGGTACGCCGCCTTGGACAGCTGCAGGTACTGGATGATCTCGCGCCGGAACTGCCGGTACACGCCCTGGGCGAACGCACGCTTGAGCCGGCCATGTTTGGCGAAGCCCCCGTCCGGCGCCACCAGCTCGGGCCGGATCAGCTTGAGCACCTTGCCGTCGTCATCGGGCAGGGCATAGACACGCTTCACGGTTCCTTCGCCCAGCAGGGACAGGCGGCTCACATCCACAATCACATTCGGTCCTTCTCTAGGGCGGCAGACGTTTGCCGCGTTCCAAAATAGGCCTGCGCTGCCAGCAAGCTCAGCATCATGGTGAAGAAGTGGCTCTCGCGCGAGCTCCACAGCGACACATTGATCAGGCTGTTGGCCGCCAGGATCACGAGGAAGCTCAGCACCACCGGACGCCAGCGGTCATCCCGCCAGACGGAGTGGGCCGTGGCCGCCAGGATGCCGATGAACAGCAACACGCCGATCAGGCCGTTTTCCATCCAGAACAACAGGTACTGGTTGTGGGGGTGGCGGCTACCGAATCCGCACCATCCAGGCTCCGTCACATAACGGCACCATTCATCGTGGTAGCTCCCGGTGCCCCAACCGGTCAGCGGCCTTTGCTGCACCAGCTCCCAGGTGTGCTTCCAGAAATTGATGCGGCCACCAATGCTGGTGATTTCCATGCTCTCGCTGTTGCGGGCCTCGGTAATCGCCTGATGCACACGCTCCTGGGCCGTCTGTGACACGGCGTAGGCACCGCTCACCGCCACCACGATGGTGAGCAATGCCAGCCAGCGCTGATAGCCTTTCAGCGCGAAGAACACAAAGCTGCTCACACCCAGCGTGACCAAAACGTAGCCCGTACGCCCCTGCGACAGCTGGGTGATGGCCACGGCCGCCAACAAGGCCACCGCCGCGGCCAGCAGCCGCAGAGACAACCGAGGGGCGTTCTTGCAGTACCACAGCGCCAGCACCACAAAGAACGACATCATGATGTTCTGCGTGATGTAGTCGCCAATCACCGTGTGGTCCACGCCCCAGCCCAGACTCTGGGTCTTCGACCATGGCAGTTGCAGCCAGATGTTGGCGTAGACCGACACCAGAATGAACAGCATGCAGGCACTGAACGCCTGCAGGCACCGTGTGCGCCATTGCGGCTGGGCCAGCAAGACAAAGAACACCGCGCCCAGCAGCAGCTTGATGTACTTGGTGTAGTTCAGCTGGATGTCACCCCAGGGAGCGCTGCTCCACAGGCCACCCAGCAGCACCACGCCATACAGGCCCAGCATCAGCCAGGGATACGGGGCACTGCGCCATGTCCTGCGTTCACGCCACAACACCCCGCTGAGCAGCGCCAGCAGGCCCGTCAGCAGCATGGCGATATTGCCCAACGCCATGGCCGCAGGAAAGAACAGAAACGCTGCGACCAGCATCCACTGGGCACCTGTTTCCAGGCGCGAGGTAATCAACTTTGACTGCATAAACCCTTAGGCACGCGCTCCATCTGCGCATGCTTTTAATACCCAGCACATATCAACGCCGTACCGGCTTCTTCAGTTGATCGCGGTCCACTTCCAGCGCCACGTAGCGGAAGAAACATTCCAGCCCGACAAAAAAACTATAGAGAAACCCTGCGCGACCACACAGAAAACCGCGCTGAAAGACGTACAGGCGGGTGAAATTGGCCATCCCGGAGGCCAGGCCGCGCAGAACGCCGCCGCGCTTGCCTGCCTGGTGCCGTTTCAGCGCGCCCAATTGGACATACTGCGCCAGCTTCACCAGGCTGCCATAAATGGTTTCACGCGAGAAATGCGGCAGGCGCTGGCGCAGATGCCGGGTGGGCACCGCAGTGCGCAGCACCGCCCCTTCATGCACCGCACCGCTGAAGCCTTCAAGCACCCGCATCGGAAACAGCCGAGCCACGCCTCCGGTGCCACGCATGCGCCCCAGCGACTGCCCGTAGGCCATCTGCTCCCATTCCACTTCCCAGACAGCTTCGGCGTTGCCTGCCACCACCTGGCGGATTTCGTCGGCCAGTGCCGGGGTCAGGCGCTCATCGGCGTCCAGAAAGAACACCCAGTCCGCCTGCACATGCTGCAATGCGCGGCTGCGCTGTTCGCCAAACCCTTGCCAGTCCGGGTACGCCACCACCTCGGCGCCCAGTCCCTGGGCCAGAGACACGGTCGCATCCTGGCTGCCGCTGTCCACCACCAGCATCTGGTCGGCCACGCCCTGGGCGCTGCGCAGGCAGGCTTCGATGTTGTGCGCCTCGTTCAAGGTCAGCACCACAATGCTCAATCGGCTCATCCGCGCGTCCATTCTTCAGTATTGCACCGGTGCAGACCACAGGCCCACGACACGGCCCCACACCCGCGCCACATGCTTGGGCGACGGTGCAAAGACACGCAGGGCCAGCAAGCCCACGGCGCCCCACAGGGCTCGGCGGCGGTGCGCAATGGCCGCCGCATGCCCCTGGTGCTTGGCGGTAAACAGCACCTTGGAGCGGGCATGGTGGTAGCCGCGTCCGTATTCCACGTTCAGCGGGCGTGGACCGCGCACCGACCCGCGGTTGGCGTGTGCCACGTGCACCGACGGCTCGATCAGCACAGGCTTGCCGGCCTGCAACAGGCGCAGACACAGGTCTTCGTCTTCGTAATACAGGAAAAAACGCGTGTCGAACCAGTCGCGCGTGGGCATGGCGCTCAAACGCAGCAGCATGGCCGCACCGCAGGCGTTGCCCACACAGGTCACGCCTTCGGCAGCCGGGCCCTTGGACGCCCACAGGTGGCGTACCCAGCCATAGTTGACCTGCTTGCCGCCATCACCGCCCACCAGCTGCGGCGCCATGATGGCCGCGTGCGGCCATTCGGCCATGGATGCCAGCAGCGCCTGGGCATCGGCTGCCATCACCGCGCAGTCCGGATTCATCAGCAGCGCAAAAGGGGTCCGGACCTGGTGCAAGGCGGCATTGTTGGCCGCACCAAATCCCCGGTTCTCCCCCAGCTCCAGCACCTGTGCCTGCGGCAGGGCCGCACAGATACGGGCCGGCGTGTCGTCGGCGCTGCCGTTGTCCACCACGATGACATGCGGCCAATCCGCCAGCTGCGCGCCCAGTGCCTCGGCACAGTGCGCGCTGTTGAAGGTCACGATGACGGCGGTGACGGCATCCAAAGCGAAACAGCGCTCCGCGGGAGCGCTGTTGTCGGACGCCAGGATGTGATCAGTGGCCACCCGCAAACACCTCGCCCTCTTTCAGGCGGTAGGTCGTGCCGCAGTAGGGGCACTTGGCCTGGCCGGTATGGGCCACATCCAGGTAGACCTTGGGGTGGCTGTTCCACAGCTTCATGTCGGCCTTGGGGCTGGGGCAGTAGACGCCGCCTTGGGCATTCAAATCCTTGGCAGCCAGTTCTACAACGGCAGTCGTGCTCATATTCGGTGTCTCTCTCTCGGTGGGGCGGAATTTACACCCGGGTCAACCAGTGGGTGTATTTGGGATTGCGTCCGTTGACGATGTCAAAGAACGCGTTTTGAATCTTTTCGGTGAGGGGGCCACGGCGGCCTTCACCGATGGGCAGGCGGTCCACTTCGCGGATGGGCGTCACTTCGGCGGCCGTGCCGGTGAAGAAGACTTCGTCGGCGATGTACAACTCGTCACGGGTGATGCGCTTTTGCACCACTTCCAGGCCCAGGTCCTTGCAGATGTGGAACACGGTGTTGCGGGTGATGCCGTTCAGAGCGCCGGCGGACAGGTCGGGCGTATAGACCACGCCGTCCTTGATCACAAAGATGTTCTCGCCCGAGCCTTCGGACACGAAGCCGGCCGCATCCAGCAAGATGGCCTCGTCATAGCCATCGTCCAGCGCTTCGGTGTTGGCCAGGATGGAGTTGGTGTAGTTGCTCACCGCCTTGGCCTGGCTCATGGTGATGTTCACATGGTGGCGGGTGAAGCTCGACACCTTCACGCGGATGCCGCGCTGCATGCCTTCTTCGCCCAGATAGGCACCCCAGGCCCAGGCCGCCACCATCAGGTGGATGCTGTTGCCCTTGGGGCTCACGCCCAGCTTGCGGTCGCCGATCCAGGTCAGCGGGCGCAGGTAGCAGGATTGGAGCTGGTTGGCCTTGACCACGTCCACCTGGGCCTGATTCACCTGTTCCTGGGTGAACGGGATCTGCATGCGCAGGATCTTGGCGCTGTTGAACAGGCGCTTGGTATGGTCTTCCAGGCGGAAGATGGCCGTGCCCTGGGCGGTGTCATAGGCACGCACGCCTTCGAAGGCGCCGCAGCCGTAGTGCAGCGTGTGGGTCAGTACGTGGACCTTGGCGTCACGCCACTCCACCATCTGGCCATCCATCCAGATCTTGCCATCACGGTCGGACATCGAGGGAACTACGGGGCTCATACCACTCCTTGGCGTGCTTCAGGGAAAGGGATTTACGGGCGAAACCACCATTTTAGGCCCGCAAGCGCCATTTGCCCCGGTACGCGGTGCACTACACCAAGGAACACCCCAGATGCCGCCCACGCAGCGCCCTCCCTGTGCTGGCCCGCAGGCCGGCACAGGGGCAGGACTCAGGGCGCCGCAGGAGGCAGAGCCGCAGGGGCCTGCGCAGCATCGGCAGGCGCGGCTTCGGGCTGCGGCGGGCGCTGCAGCGTCCACTTCATCAGACGGCCGCCGACGAATTCACAGGTGACATGGGAGTTGGTGCCGTCGGTCCAGCGGAAGATTTCCGGATCCTGGCCTTCCTCCGAAATGCGCTGACCCAGCGAACGCGTCATGGCGATCACATGCATCAGGCTGACCTTGGGCTTGAGCTTGACGTTCAGCATGATGGCGCTGCCGACATAGCCGATGGGCTGGTTGGAGGCACGGCGCACAATGGTCATCAGCCGGGTGAAGTGCAGCAGCAGCCACATCACCGTGCCGCCGCCCACGGCCGCCACGCCCATCCAGCCATAGGAGCGGTGGGCCGCGTAAAACAGAATGGCCAGACCCACTGGCACCACAAACTTGCGAAAATTCATGCGCCGTATTGTCCAACAGGGGGCATTTCCCCTGGCTGCGGGCAGTGCGTAGCCGTGGGGTTATGCCGCCTTGCAGGGTGGACGGCCACAACACAGCCGCCTATCGCCCCCGAAATTTCGATGCTGTTTGCCTGCAACAGCGCGCCGACTCAGCGCAAGCCGCTCCTGTTTTTCAATGGGCCGCGCTTATTCCAGTCCGCGCACGATCTGCATGGCCTCGTCCACGCGCTCCACGGTGTGGATCTTCAGGCCGGCAATCGCCTTCTTGGGCGCATTCGCCTTGGGCACCACGGCCACCGTGAAGCCCAGCTTGGCGGCCTCCTTCAGCCGGTCCTGCCCGCGCGGTGCGGGCCGCACCTCACCGGCCAGTCCGACTTCGCCAAAGGCGATAAAACCCTTGGGCAGGGCCTTGCCGCGCAGGCTGCTGGTGATGGACAGCATCACCGCCAGATCGGCCGCCGGCTCGCCGATGCGCACCCCGCCCACGGCGTTGACAAACACATCCTGGTCGGCACAGGCCACCCCGGCATGGCGGTTGAGCACGGCCAGCAGCATGGCCAGGCGGTCCTTGTCCAGGCCCACCGACAGGCGCCGTGGCGAAGGGCCGCCGCCGTCCACCAGCGCCTGGATCTCCACCAGCAGCGGGCGCGTGCCTTCCAGCGTGACCAGCACGCAGCTGCCGGGCACGGGCTCGGTGTGCTGGCTCAGGAAGATGGCGCTGGGGTTGCTCACCCCCTTCAGGCCTTTTTCCGTCATGGCGAACACGCCGATCTCGTTCACTGCACCAAAGCGGTTCTTGATGGCACGGACCAGGCGGTGCGGGCTGTGGGTGTCACCCTCGAAGTACAGCACCGTGTCCACCATGTGCTCCAGCACTCGCGGGCCGGCCAGCGCGCCCTCCTTGGTCACATGGCCCACCAGGATCACGGTCACCCCGGTGCTCTTGGCCATGCGCGTCAGGTGCGCCGCGCATTCGCGCACCTGGGCCACCGAGCCGGGAGCGCTGGTGAGCTGGTCAGAATACACGGTCTGGATGGAGTCGATCACCACCACGGCCGGCTGCGTGGCCTCCACCGTGGCCAGGATCTTTTCCAGCTGGATTTCGGCCAGCAGGTTGACCTGGCTGCCGTCGATGCCCAACCTGCGCGAACGCATCGCCACCTGGGCTCCGCTCTCCTCGCCGGTCACATACAAGGTGGGCAGACCGGCGCGCTGCAGCGCGTCCATGGCCTGCAGCAGCAACGTGGATTTGCCGATACCCGGATCGCCGCCGATCAGCACCACCCCGCCTTCGACCACCCCGCCGCCCAGCACACGGTCCAGTTCCTCGATGCCGCTGGGCGTGCGCGCCACATCCTGTGCCTCGATGGCCGCCAGCGGCGTCACCGGCTGGGCATTGGCCAGACCGGCATAGCCCTGGGGGGCGCTCAGGCGGTTCTTGCCGCCGGACGCGCTGTCGGGCACCGTCTCGATCAGGCTGTTCCACGCCCCGCAGTTCGGGCATTTGCCCAGCCAGCGCGGCGTGGTGCCGCCGCATGCGTGGCAGGTGTAGATGGTTTTGTCCTTGGCCATGGGCAGCGACTATAGCGGCGGGCGCCCGGCCCGGCGGCGCCACCGCCGCATGCCCGCACACCACGGGCGCTGCCGTGTCTGTTTTCTGCCGGCCGCCTGCTGCCGCTATGCTGCAGGCCATTCCCCTCCCACCGGACCCTCTGGAGACCGCATGCCGCACCTGACCCTGTTCTACGCCCCGCACACCTGTGCCCTGGCCACCCGCATTGCCCTGAACGAGGCCGGTGCCGACTACCAGCTGCAGTACGTCGACTTCAGCCAGAACGCCCAGCGCAGCGGCGAATACCTGGCGCTGAACCCGCTGGGCCGTGTGCCCGCGCTGCGGCTGGAAGACGGCAGCACCGTGCTGACCGAGACCGTGGCCCTGCTGGCCTATGTGGCCCAGCGCTTTCCGGACGCCCACCTGGCCCCCACCGACCCGGTGCAGTTCGCCCGCATGCAGGGCTTTCACAGCTACCTGGCCAGCACCGTGCATGTGGCCCACGCCCACGGCCGGCGCGGCGCACGCTGGAGCGATGATGCTGCGGCCGTCGCCTCCATGCAGGACAAGGTCGCCGCCAACATGGCGGAGTGCTGTGCACTGATCGAAGCCCATTGGCTGGACCGCGGCCCCTGGGTACTGGGCGAGACCTTCTCCGTGGCCGACGCCTATCTGTTCACCATCGCCAGCTGGCTGCACGGCGACGGCGTGGACATCGCCCACTTCCCGCGCCTGGCCGACCACTACCAGCGCATGCAGCTGCGGCCTGCCGTGCGGGCCGCCCTGCACGACTGAGACCGCAGCCTGGCAGGGCGCCTGCTCAATCCTGCACCAGTTCCTCGTGGTGGTCCGCCTGACCGCGCTTCCAGTAGGCGGAAATGCGCATGCGCTTGAGCGAGGCGCCCTTGTCCTTGAAGACGGTACGCAGCGCGGCCATGTCGTTGTGCTCGCCTGCGGCCCAGATGTAGCCGTCCTCGGACGGCAGCGGCAGGGCGGCAGCGGCCTCGGCCAGATCGTCCACCCACTGCAGATCCACCTGGGCAGCGCTGGGGAGCGGACGGCGGTCGGCCGCAGCCACCTTCAGGCGCACGGTCACACGGACCGTGGCCGGCAGCTCCGCCAGGCGGCGTTCCACGGCGGGCAGCGCGCTGTCATCGCCCAGCAGCCAGTGCCAGGCAAAGCCGGCGGGAATCACCATGCTGCCACGCGGCCCGGCCACCCCGGCCCATTGCCCGATCTGCGCGGTGCGCGCCCATTCGGCGGCAGGGCCATGGTCATGCAGGGCGAACTCCAGCACCAGCTGGCCTTTGGCGGCATCCCAGCGCACCGGGGTGTAGTCCCGCGCGACAGGGCGCTCGCCGTCAAAGTGGGGGCGACCGTCCACCATCTGCGGCAGGCTGGGCTTATCCTGGCCAGGCTGGGGCAGCAGGAATTTGATGTGGTCATCGAAGCCGTCGCTGCGAAAAGCCGTCAGATCGGCCCCCGCCAGCGTGATGCGCACAAAGCCGGGGCTGACCACTTCGCGCGATTGCAGCTGCAGGTGGTGCGCGGCAAACACGTGGCGCACACGCTCCACGCGCAGGGCGGTGTCAGGGATGGTTGAGCCGGTGGCTGCGATATCGGTGGTGGTCATGCACGCTCCTGCGTAGAATGTTGACTTGATCAACAATATAACCATTGTTAATTGACTTTGTCAACCAATGCGGGCACCATTTGCTTCTGCTGACGAGATCCCTGGATGAACACCTCTGCCCTGCCCTCTGCCGTGCTGGATGCCATGCACAACCTGACGTTGGCCTACCGCCGCCAGATGCGTGCGGCCCTGCACGCCCAGGCGCTGCCGCTGACGGCCAATGAGCTGAAAGTGCTGCTGTACGTGGGCCACCATCCCCTGTGCACCCACAAGGACCTGGTGGCGCACACCGGCACCGACAAGGCCCAGGTGGCGCGCCTGCTGCAGCAGATGGAAACCCATGGCTGGCTGGAGAGGGTGCCCCATCCACAGGACAAGCGCAGCCGCTGCCTGCGCCTGAGCGCCCAGGGCGCTGAAGCCTTCACCGGTCTGCGCAACCACCGCAGCAGCCTGGGCGCGCAGATGCTCGCGGGCTGGTCGATGTCGGAACAGCAGCAGTTGCTGGACCTGCTGCGCCAGATGCACAGCCAGCTGGCCGCCCTGCCGCTGCCGCAAGGCGAAGGCGATTCGCTGGCACACGACCCCAGCTACAGCCCGCCGCCGCTGCACGACTGAGCCCGGCCCCGAAGCGCCCGCAGCGCACGGCGGGAGCCTCGGCCCCCTGCTCCCTGTCTCTCAGGCCACGCCTTCCACCACCACCGGCACACGCGGCGACACGGCGCACATCAGCTCGTAGCCCACGGTGCCAGCCGCAGCGGCCACCTCGTCGATGGACAGCTGGGTGCCGTTGCGCGCCGTGCCCCACAGCGTGACTTCGCTGCCGATGCCGGCGTCGGGCACCGGCGTCAGGTCGACATTGAGCATGTCCATGCTGACGCGGCCCAGCACCCGGGTGCGCACGCCGTTGACCAGCACCGGCGTGCCCGTGCCGCAGTGGCGCGGGTAGCCGTCGGCATAGCCGCAGGCAATGATGCCGGTGCGCATGGGGCCGTCGGCCACAAAGGTCGAGCCATAGCCCACGCTGTCCCCCGCCTGCAGCTGCTGCACGCCGATCACCTGGGTCGACAGCGTCATGGCGGGCTGCAGCCCCCAGTCGGCGGCCGTGTGCAGCGGGTAATCGGGCGCGCTGCCGTACAGCACGATGCCGGGACGCACCCAGTCGTTGCGCACACGCGCCTCCATGCCATGCAGCAAGGTGGCGGCGCTGTTGCACACGCTGCGCTCGCCAGGCAGGTCCTGCGTGGCGCCGAGGAATGCCTGGAGCTGGTGCTCGATGCCGCGCGGCCCATCGGCATCGCTGAAATGGGTGATGAAGGAAATCTCTTCCACCTGGGTGAGCGCATTCAGGCGCGCATAGGCGCTGCGAAAGCGCTCCGGCGTGAAGCCCAGTCGGTTCATGCCGCTGTTCATCTTCAGGAACACGCGGTGCGGCTGCTGGGTCTTGTGGGCGGCCAGCCAGTCGATCTGCTGGTCACAGTGGACGGAATGCCACACCCCCAGGCGGGAACACAGCTCCAGGTCGCGGGCGTCAAACACCCCTTCCAGCAGCAGGATCGGGCCGCGCCAGCCCAGCTGGCGGATGCGTTCGGCTTCCGACAATTCCAGCAGCGCAAAGCCGTCGGTGGCCCGCATGGCATCGAACACACGCTCGATGCCATGGCCGTAGGCATTGGCCTTGACCACCGCCCACAGCCGCGCATCGGGGGCCGCCTGGCGTGCACGTTCCAGGTTGTGGCGCAATGCTTCGGGATGGATGGTGGCCTGGATGGGACGTGGCATGTCAGATGGGAGCTAGGGAAAAGAAGTACGGAATTCTGGCACTCCCGGCACAAACCTGCGTGATATAACCGCCAGTCACTTTGCCAACAGGTCCAGATCAGCGTGGGCATTAGCTCTGCTAATAGTACGCATCCCCATCCATGAAACGCGGTTTCTACACCATCATGTCGGCGCAGTTCTTCAGCTCGCTGGCCGACAATGCCCTGTTTGTCACCGCGGTGGAACTGTTGCGCACCTCCGGCGCCCCGGAATGGCAGCGTGCGGCCCTGGTGCCCATGTTTGCGCTGTTCTACGTGATCCTGGCGCCCTTTGTGGGCGCCTTTGCCGACGCCTTGCCCAAGGGGCGGGTGATGTTCATCAGCAATGCCATCAAGGTGGCGGGCTGTCTGATGATGCTGATCGGCCACCACCCGCTGCTGGCCTATGCCGTGGTGGGCCTGGGCGCCGCCGCCTACTCGCCGGCCAAATACGGCATCCTGACCGAGCTGCTGCCGCCCTCCCAGCTGGTCAAGGCCAATGGCTGGATCGAGGGGCTGACCATCACCTCCATCATCCTGGGCGTGCTGCTGGGCGGCCAGCTGGTGGGCCCGGCGGTTGCGGCACATCTGATGGCATTGGACGTGCCATTTGTCGACAACGCGGCCGAAGCCGCCATCGGCGTGCTGGTGTTTGTCTACGCGCTGGCGGCCGCCTTCAACCTGCGCATTCCCCGCACCAGCACCCCGCTGGTGCCCATGCGCCAGCACCCGGACCAGGGCCTGATGGCCGCCACGCTGGCCCTGCTGCCCGACTTCCGGGACTGCAATCGCCGCCTGTGGCGCGACAAGCTGGGCCAGATCTCGCTGTCCACCACCACCCTGTTCTGGGGCGTGTCCGGCAATCTGCGCTACATCGTGCTGGCCTGGGCCGCCGTGGCCCTGGGCTACGGCACCACCCAGGCCTCGGCCCTGGTGGGCGTGGTGGCCATCGGCACCGCCGCCGGTGCAGTGCTGGCCTCGATGCGCATGCGCCTGCAGCACGCCACGCGGGTGATTCCCTTGGGCATCGCTATGGGCCTGCTGGTGGTGTGCATGAATTTCATCAGCCACCTGTGGATTGCCATCCCCTTCCTGATCCTGCTGGGCGGCCTGGGCGGCTTCCTGGTGGTGCCCATGAACGCGCTGCTGCAGCACCGCGGCCATGACCTGATGGGAGCGGGCCGCTCCATCGCCGTGCAGAACTTCAATGAACAGGCCTGCATCCTGGGCCTGGGTGCCTTGTATGCGCTGGCCACCAAACTGGGTGTGTCGGCCTATGGCGCCATCACCGGCTTTGGCCTGATCGTGGCCATCACCATGTGGATGATCGGCCGCTGGTACCGCTACAACTGCCGCCACCACGGTGGGGAAGTGCGCCGCCTGCTCAATATTGCGCGCCACGACCACCACCACTGAAGCCTGCCACCCGCTTTCCCCCGTTTTCATCGTTTCCGGCGCAGGCACTCCCTGCGCCGGAGTCGTTTTCCACCATGCACTCTCCTGCACCGTATTTCGCCCTGCTGTTCAACGCCATGGTCTGGGGGCTGTCCTGGTGGCCGTTCAAGACCATGCATGCCGCCGGCCTGGCCGCGCCCTGGGCCACCTCGCTGATCTACGCTGCCCTGGTGCTGGGCACCACGCTGCTGGCGCCGCGCAGCTGGGCCGGGCTGCTGGCCCACCCGGCGCTGTGGCTGCTGGCCCTGTCCTCCGGGCTGACGAATGTGGCCTTCAACACCGCCAGCTCCACCGGCGATGTGGTGCGGGTCATCCTGCTGTTCTATCTGATGCCCGCCTGGGCGGTGCTGCTGGCCTGGAAGTTCCTGGGCGAGCGCCCCACGCCCCAGGGCCTGCTGCGCCTGGCACTGGCATTCGCCGGCATGGGCCTGGTGATCGTGCCTGCAGGGGCCAGCTGGAGCAGCCTGACGGCCGGCATCGCCCTGCCCGACTACCTGGCCGTGTTCGGCGGCCTGTGCTTTGCCATCACCAATGTGATCCTGCGCCGCACCCACAGTGCGCCCGGCACCTCGCGCATGCTGGCCATGTTCGTGGGCTGCATGGCCACGGGCCTGACCACCGCCAGCCTGGGCTACGGGCTGGGTGCACTGCCCGGCCTGCCGGCGCCGCAGACCGAATGGGTGCTGTGCGCCCTGGTCATGGCGGTGCTGGTGGCGGTGGGCAACTGGGCCCTGCAGTACGGCGCGGCGCGCCTGCCGACGGCCACCACCTCGCTGATCATGCTGTCCGAAGTGCTGTTTGCCACCGTCTCGGCCTGGCTGCTGGGCGCCACCGAGCTGACGCCGCGCATGCTGCTGGGCGGAGCGCTGATCATCGGCGGCGCGCTGCTGGCCGCCTTGCAGGGGCGCCGCCGCAAGGCATAAAGTGTGCCCATGGGCGTGGCAAGATGGCGCCCATGCAAGGAGACTCCATGACCACACTCCATGATTTCCAGGTGCGCAGCATCGAAGGCGACGAACACGACCTGGGCCAGTACGCCGGCAAGGTGGTGCTGGTGGTGAACACCGCCAGCGCCTGCGGCTTCACGCCCCAGCTGGCTGGCCTGCAGCAGCTGTATGAACGCTTCGGTCCCCAGGGGCTGGTGGTGCTGGGTTTCCCCTGCAACCAGTTCGGCCACCAGGACCCGGCCCACAACAGCGACATCGCCGCCTTCTGCCAGAAGAACTACGGCGTGGAGTTTCCGATGATGGCCAAGATCGAAGTCAACGGCGAAGCCGCAGCGCCGCTGTTCGTCTGGCTCAAGGAACAGGCCCCCGGCCTGCTGGGCAGCAAGGCCATCAAGTGGAACTTCACCAAATTCCTGGTCGGTCGCGATGGCCGGGCGATCCGCCGCTATGCGCCCCAGGATGCCCCGGTGACGCTGGGTGGCGATATCGAACAGGCACTGGCACAGGCCCCCACCGCCGCCTGAGCGAAGGCTGCAGGGGCTGCAGGCCGCGTGCCGTCAGACATCGGCCCAGCACCGCCCGCGGAGCTACAGCGCCGCCGGCGGCTCACCAACCAGTGCTCAGGCCTGGGCCTTCAGCTGGCGGGCGCGGTGCAATTGGCGCTGCACCTGCTGGGTGTTCATGCCGTACATGTCGGCAAAGGCGTCCACCGTCTCCGCACCGCTGCCTTCAAAGGCCCGCAGCACGGCTTCGGCCTTGGCGTCCTGTTCGGCCACCACGGCCAGTGCCGCTTCGACCTTGGCCAGGGCACTGGGTTCGCGCAGCTGCACTTTTTCCAGGTAGGCATCGCGGCCCAGGCCGCTGTCGATAAAGGCCTGGCCAATGCGGCGCTGCAGCTTGGCCTGCAGGTCTTCGCCGTCGCGTGGCTTCTTGCGGCGGAAGACTTCGATCAGCGCGTGCAGCACATGCTCAGGCGCCATGGCTTCCACTTCCACGCCCTGCAGATCGCAGCGTGCCGCGCCCGTGGCCACGACATTCAGATAGCGGGTGGAGCGGGTGTGCAGGGCCAGCGCCTGCTTGAGGCCGTCCTTATCCAGCGCTTCGCCCTGGGCGACCTGCAGGTCCTGGAAGATGCCGCGCTTGAGCGGCTTGGGGCTGTCACCGAACAGCGCCGGGTACAGCTGCGCCAGCTGCAGCAGCACGGGATGGATTTCACGCACGGGGCGCGCGGGAGCGGCAGCGGACTGCGGTGCGGCGCCCTTGGCGGCAGCGGCACGTCCCCGTCCACCGCGCCGGTTGCGGCGACGGGCACCGTCGGCCTGGGCAGGCTGTGCGGCTGCGGCGTCGGAGGCCGGGGTTTCGGGGAGGGAGGACACGGTTTCGGTCATGGGCAGGCCAATGGCGACAAAAAAACAAGGCCGCCATCATGCCAGCATTGGCAGTCCTGCGGGCAAGGGGCGACTTTGCAAGCTGCTGCCGGCACGGGAATGCGGTGGCCGTGCTGCGGCTGCGGCGCCCCTGCGGGGCGCTGCGCGGCGGTCAGACCAGGGCTTCGTCCAGCACTTCCACCCAGTGGCGCACCGGCACGGCCGTGCCGGCTTGCAGGTGGGTGATGCAGCCGATGTTGGCCGACAGGATGGCGGCGGGCGCACCGCCTTCAAAGGCCTCGTCCAGCGCATCCAGCTTGCGGGTGCGCAGCTGCTGGGAGATATCGGACTGCAGGATGGAATAGGTGCCAGCCGAACCGCAGCACAGGTGCGATTCGGTGCGTGCCGTGCGCAGCTGGAAGCCCAGCTTGCCCAGGTTGGCCTCGACCACGCCCTTGAGCTTTTGCGCATGCTGCAAGGTGCAGGGCGGGTGGTAGGCCATGGGCTGCGCAGGCACCTTGGCACGGCCGGCCAGCTTGTCGGCCAGCTCGGGCAGCAGGGCGGGCAGCAGCTCGCTCAGATCGCGTGCCAGCGCGCTCACGCGCTGGGCCTTGGCCGCATAGGCGCTGTCGTCGCGCAGGGCATGGGCATAGTCCTTGACCATGGCGCCGCAGCCCGAGGCATTGCTGATGATGGCTTCGACTTCGCCGGCTTCCACAGCTGGCCACCAGGCGTCGATGTTGGCGCGCATCTGGTCCCGCGCACTGTCCTGGTCGTTCAGGTGGAACTTCACCGCGCCGCAGCAACCGGCCTTGTCGGCGATCACGGTCTGGATGCCCACGGCATCCAGCACGCGGGCCGTGGCGTAGTTGATGTTGGGCAGCATCGCAGGCTGCACGCAACCCGCCAGCAGCAGCACCTTGCGGGCGTGTGCGCGCGTCGGCCAGACACCGTGTTCCGTTTTGGGCGGCACCTTGGCCTTGATGACCTCCGGCAGCAGCGGGCGCACGGCCTGGCCCAGCTTCATGGCCGGGGCAAACAGCGGCGAGGGGATGCCTTCCTTCAGCGCCCAGCGCTTGAGACGCTCGCCCAGCGGGCGCTGCACCTTCTCGTCCACCACCTTGCGGCCAATGTCCACCAGGTGGCCGTATTGCACGCCGCTGGGGCAGGTGGATTCGCAGTTGCGGCAGGTCAGGCAGCGGTCCAGGTGCTCCTGCGTGGCACGGGTGGGGGTGGCCCCTTCCAGCACCTGCTTGATCAGGTAGATGCGGCCGCGCGGGCCGTCCAGCTCGTCACCCAGCGTCTGGTAGGTGGGGCAGGTGGCGGTGCAAAAGCCGCAGTGCACGCATTTGCGCAGAATGGCCTCGGCCTCCTGGCCTTCGGGCGTGCTGCGGTATTCGGGTGCGAGGTTGGTCTGCATCGTGGTGTCTCGTAATTCTTGTCAGGGCACAGCGTCAGAGCGCAGCGCTGGTGCGTCCGGGGTTGAAGATGCCGGCCGGATCGAAGGCGGTCTTCAGTTGCTGTTGGATGCGCTGCACCGCCGCATTCTGGGGATCGAACAGCGGTTCACCGCTGAGGGGCTGCGCAGCTTCCGCGCTGAACAACAGCGCATCGCCGCCCACCGCACGGGCGGCGGCTTTCAGCGCGGCGCCCGCGCTGCGCGGGGCCTGCACCCAGCGCAGCCCGCCATGCCATTCGACCAGCGGTGCGGCCGTGCCGGCCGGCAGCGCCAGCTCGGGCGCAGTCTGCGGCACGGACAGGCGCCACAAGCAGTGGTCGGCCGCACGCGCGGTGAACCAGGGCAGTTGCAACTCGCGGCAGGCTGCCCAGTCGGCTGCCGTGCTGGCGGCGTCCAGGCGGGTGCCGCCCATGCTGCGGCAGGCCGCATCCACCGCCGCCGTGGCGCCGCGCAGGCGGACGTACAGCGTGCCCGTGCCCCCGTCCTGCAGCCAGCAGCTGGCATTCAACGGCAGGGGCTGGCCGCCCCAGGTGTTCAGCTGTTTCAGGGCATCGGCCTGGGTGATGCCGTCAAAGCGCAGCGTGGCCTCGGCAGGTGCCACCGGCAGCACTTTCAGGCTGACTTCGGTGATCACGCCCAGCGTGCCCCAGCTTCCGGCCATCAGGCGGGACACGTCGTAGCCCGCCACATTCTTCATGACCTGGCCGCCAAAGCGCAGCAGCTCGGCCTTGCCATTCAGGATTTCGATGCCCAGCACATAGTCGCGCACCGCGCCCACGCTGGCACGGGCCGGGCCGGACAGCCCTGCCGCCACCATGCCGCCCACCGTGGCCTCGCGGCCCTCGCGGGCAAAGTGCGGCGGCTCGAAGGCCAGGGCCTGGCCGCGTTCTGCCAGCACCTGCTCCAGCGCTGCCAGCGGCGTGCCGGCACGCACTGTCACCACCAGTTCGCTGGGTTCGTATTCGACGATGCCGTGCAGCGGGCGCACGTCCAGCGCCTCGCCACGCAGTTCAAGGCCGAGGAAATCCTTGCTGCCCCCACCCTGGATGCGCAGGGCTTGCGGGGTAGCGGCTTGGCTGGCGGCGCGCACGCGCTCGATGATCTGGCTCAGTGCTGGTTCCATGGGCAGCGATGGTAGCGGCAGCCCCCCTGGCGCGTGCATGCCGGCCTTGTGATTTTTTTGAACAGCCGGCGTGAAGCGTGCTGGCCGATGGCATGGCAACCGCTGGCGCTACATCTTGGATAGCTGGCGGCGTTTACGTGGATTGAACCCTGACCGCCAAGTCATCCCAAAATCACGCCGTTGCATCTGGAGCCGCTCCTGAAATCGCAGCATACGGATGAAATCCGCCTTGCACGGCCCCGCACCTCCGCCCGTCCGGACGCCGCAGCCATAAAAAAAGCCCGCCAGGGGCGGGCTATGAATCGTCACGTCACTCGCAATGGGAACACCGACCGGGCGGCGGGCACCCCGTGCCCGATCGGGAACCAGCGGCTCAGCGCTGGTAGGCGGACTCGCCGTGGCTGGTGATGTCCAGACCTTCGCGCTCGGCTTCTTCCGAGACACGCAGACCGACCGTGACCTTGCAGATCGCGAAGGCGATCGCTGCCACCACACCGGACCACACCAGGGTCACGACCACGCTCTTGAACTGCACCCACACTTGGTGGGCCATGTTGAAGCCTTCGGGCTCCACGCCACCCAGGCTGGAAGCGCAGAACACACCGGTCAGGATGGCACCCAGGATACCGCCCACGCCGTGGACACCGAACACATCGCAGGTGTCATCGGCCTTGAGCATGCGCTTCAGACCGGACACACCCCACAGGCACAGAGGGCCGGCGATCAGACCCATCACGATGGAACCCATGGGGCCCACGAAACCAGCAGCGGGGGTGATGGTCACCAGACCGGCCACCGCACCCGAGGCAGCGCCCAGCATGGAAGCCTTGCCCTTGTGCAGCGCTTCGGCCACGATCCAGGACACGGCGGCAGCGCCGGTGGCCAGGATGGTGTTGATGAAGGCCAGACCGGCGATGCCGTTGGCGGCGCCTGCAGAGCCGGCGTTGAAACCGAACCAGCCCACCCACAGCAGGGAGGCACCGACCATGGTCAGCGTCAGGCTGTGTGGAGGCAGGGCTTCACGGCCGAAACCGATGCGCTTGCCCACCATGTAGGAACCCACCAGGCCGGCGATAGCGGCGTTGATGTGCACCACGGTGCCGCCGGCGAAGTCCAGTGCGCCGTCCGCAGCCAGCAGACCACCGCCCCAGACCATGTGGGCCATGGGGATGTAGCTGAAGGTGAACCACAGGATGGAGAACAGCATCACTGCCGCGAACTTGATGCGTTCGGCGAAGGCACCCACGATCAGCGACACGGTGATGGCGGCGAAGGTGGACTGGAAGGCCACGAACACGTATTCAGGGATGGTCTTCAGCGCGCTGGACAGCGTGTCCGGCGTGATGCCGGCCAGGAACAGCTTGTCGAAGCCGCCGAAGAACGTGCCTTCACCGCCGAATGTCAGCGAGAAGCCGTAGATGGCCCACAGCACGGTGATGGCCGAGAAGATCACGAACACCTGCGCCAGCACGGACAACATGTTCTTGGAGCGCACCAGGCCGCCGTAGAACAGGGCCAGGCCGGGGATGGTCATCAGGATCACCAGCATGGTGGAGGTCAGCATCCAGGCGGTATCACCGGCGCTGAGGGTGGGAGCGGCTTCGGCAGCAGCGGCTGCAGCCGGGGCGGCGGCCTCGGCCACAGCGGCCACGGCAGGAGCGGCTTCTTGGGCCAGTGCACCGGCGGCTGCGGTCAGCAGACCCAGGCCCAGTGAAAGTGCAGGGAGCGTTTTTTTCATGACTGTCTCTCGCTGAAGGGTGGATATCAAAGGGCTTCTTTACCGGTTTCGCCGGTGCGGATGCGCACCACCTGTTCCAGGTCATAGACGAAGATCTTGCCGTCACCGATCTTGCCGGTGCGGGCTGCGGATTCGATGGCTTCGAGCGCCTGCTCCAGCACCGCGTCGTCCACGGCGGCTTCCAGCTTCACCTTGGGCAGGAAGTCGACCACGTACTCGGCGCCGCGGTACAGCTCGGTGTGGCCCTTCTGGCGGCCAAAGCCCTTCACCTCGGTCACGGTGATGCCCTGCACGCCGATTTGCGAGAGGGCTTCGCGCACCTCGTCCAGCTTGAAGGGTTTGATGATGGCTGAGACCATTTTCATGATTGCGTCCTCCTGAATCGGGTGCTTCGGCGCCCGGAGTTGTAACTCGGTGGCTGGCTGCGGGGCGGCCATGCCGTCTGTCTGTTCGATGCGTACCGACTGTCACAAAGCATGGAGCGTGCCAGCCACAGTTCTCCCAAGCGAGGGCCGAGGCCCACTACAGTGTTACCGAGGGGGACGCGGTCGATCACCCCGTCTATGCACCAAAGCAGTGCAGCCACCACATATCCCGATTTCCGCCACGCACTCGTCTGGGGAGAACACGCCATGGGCCTTGCAAGCGTGCGCAGCCGCGCACTGGTGGGCATGCACGCCCAGCCGATCGAGGTGGAAGTGCATCTGGCCAACGGCCTGCCCTGCCTGACCCTGGTGGGCCTGGCCGATACCGAGGTGAAAGAGGCCCGAGAACGCGTGCGCAGCGCCATCCTGAACGCCGGGCTGGAGTTCCCGCACAGCAAGCGCATCACCGTCAACCTGGCGCCGGCCGATCTGCCCAAGGATTCCGGCCGCTTCGACCTGCCCATTGCCCTGGGCATCCTGGCGGCCAGCGGACAGATCGACCCGGCGCAGCTGGCGCGCTATGAATTTGCGGGCGAACTGTCGCTGTCCGGGGCGCTGCGCCCGGTGCGCGGGGCACTGGCCACCGCCCTGGCCATGCAGCTGCACGGCGAGGGCACGCCTTTGGTGCTGCCCCAGGACAGTGCCCGGGAAGCCGCGCTGGTGCCGGGCACCACGGTCTATGGCGCCGCCCATCTGCTCGAAGTGGTGCGGGCCCTGCAGCCCCGGGCCACCGAGGGCCTGCCGCTGGCCGAGGCCATTGCGCCTGCTGCGGCCCCGGACGGGCCCGACCTGGCCGATGTGCAGGGCCAGGCCAGTGCCAAGCGCGCGCTGGAGATTGCCGCCGCCGGCGGCCACGGCGTGCTGCTGGTGGGGCCCCCGGGCAGTGGCAAATCCATGCTGGCCCAGCGCTTTGCCGGCCTGCTGCCGCCGCTGACCGCGCTGGAGGCCCTGGAAGCGGCGGCCATGGCCAGCCTGGCCGGCCCGTTTGACGCCGGCACCTGGGGCCAGCGCCAGATTGCCGCCCCCCACCATACGGCCAGCGCCGTGGCGCTGGTGGGGGGCGGGTCACCCCCTCGGCCCGGCGCCATCTCCCGCGCCCACCATGGGGTGCTGTTTCTGGACGAGTTTCCGGAGTTCGCCCGGCCGGCGCTGGAGGCGCTGCGCGAGCCGCTGGAGACCGGGCGCATCCAGATCGCCCGCGCCGCACAGCAGGCGGACTTTCCCGCCCGCTTCCAGCTGGTGGCCGCCATGAACCCCTGCCCCTGCGGCCTCCAGGGCAGCCCCCGCTGCCGCTGCACGCCTGATCAGGTGGCGCGCTACCACGCCAAGCTCAGCGGCCCGCTGCTGGATCGCATCGACCTGCAGGTGGAAGTCCCGGCCCTGGCGCCGGCCGAGCTGCTGCAGCGCAGCGAACCCGGCAGCGCCGCTGCGCCCGCCGAGTCCAGCGCCCAGGTACAAGCCCGCGTGGTCCAGGCCCGCCACCTGGCGCTGCAGCGCCAGGGCCACGCCAACCAGTGGCTGGAAGCCGCCACGCTGCAGCAGCACCTGCAGCTGGACGACGCCGCCCAGGCACTGGCCCGCAAAGCCGCCGAACGCCTGGGCTGGTCGGCGCGCGCCACCCACCGCGCGCTCAAGGTGGCACGCACCATCGCCGACCTGGCCGGCAGCCCGGGCATCCAGGCCGCCCATGTGGCCGAAGCCCTGCAGTACCGGCGCGCCATCGTCCGGCCGCACCCCTGAGCCTTTCGCACCAGTTTGGTGCAACGACGCCGCAGAGTGCGCCCACACGGCCTGCCGGTGCGGCGGATTGCCTCCCACTGCGGGCCGATGAACGGTCAAAGAGCGCCATTTGGCGGCAGAACCCGCTGCTTCAGCTCTCCCGCTGGCGCCGCACTAGGCCCACAGGGGTTCGGCCACGGGCGCGGCCACCACCGCCTCCTTCGCCCCCACCACCGGCTCCACCACCTCCTGCAGCAGCTGCGCCATCGCCCGCAGTGCCGGCGACCAGCTGGCCTGCGGCCCGGTGACAAAGCAGGTGTCCACCTGGGCAATCCCGGCCAGTGCCGGCGGCAGCGGGCACCAGTGCACCCCGAAGCGCTGCTGCTGGGCGGCGATCAGGGCCTGGGGCAACAGGGCGTAGCCCATGCCGGCGGCCACACAGCCCAGGATGGCATCCAGCGTGCCCAGCTCCATGATCTGCACGGCGGTGATGCCCTGGCTGGCCAGCAGCAGCTCGATGCGCTGGCGGTAGCTGCAGCCCTGGCGGAAGGCCAGGAAAGGGGTGCTGCCCAGCTGCTCCGGCGTGGGGAAGGCCGCCAGCGGTGCCACGCTGACCAGCACCAGGGTCTCGCGGAACACCGGCCAGCCGGTCAAGCGCGCCTGCGGCGGCAGGCCGGCCACGAAGGCGCAATCGATCTGCCCGGCCAGCAACTCGGCCAGCTGGCTGGCCGTGGGGCCGGTGCGCAGTTCCAGGGCCATGCCCGGGTGCCGCTGGTGCAGCTGCGCCAGCAGCGGCGGCAGGCGCAGCGCGGCCGTGGTTTCCATGCTGCCGATGCGCAGCGCCCCGGGTGCCGCCTGGCGGCCCTGCAGCAGGGCCAGGGCCTCGTCGTGCGCCTGCAGCATCTGCTGGGCATAGCGGCGCAGCAGCCGCCCGGCGGGCGTGGGGTGCACAGGGGCACTGCGTTCCAGCAGCTGGGCGCCGGCCTCGTCTTCCAGCTTCTTGATGTGCGCCGTCACATTGGACTGCACGGTGTGCAGCAGTTGGGCGGCCGCACCGAAGCTACCGGATTCGCACACGGCTTCGAACATGCGCAGGGATTTGAGTTGCATGGCGATCCCATCTGAAAAAAAGATGCAGGCCATCATTTTGAATCATTGGACATGATGACCCCAGTCCCCGTACGCTCTGCACCACTGGCTCCTGGCCGGCACGCGGTGCCGGCTTCTCTCCCTGAAAGCGCCCGCGTGATCCACCGCCACGAACTGCCTTTGTTTTTCACCGGCTTTGCCGCCACGCTCAGCGGCGTGGGCCTGGCCCGTTTTGCCTATACGGCGCTGATGCCGCAGATGGTGCACGCCAGCTGGTTCAGCGGCGAACAGGTGGCCTACCTGGGTGCGGCCAATCTGCTGGGCTATCTGGTGGGCGCGCTGGCCGCCGCGCCGCTGGCAGAGCGCTTTGGCACGCTGCGCGTGCTGGTGGCCTGCTGGCTGGCCGTGGCGTTCAGCTTTGCCGCCTGCGGCCAGGCCCAGCCGATGGCGCTGTTCTTTGTCTGGCGGCTGGTGTCCGGGATTGCCGGTGCGGTGCTGATGGTGCTGGGCCCGTCGGTGGCCATGGCGGCCACCCCGGTGCAGCGCCGTGCGGCACTGGGGCCGCTGATGTTCTGCGGCATCGGCTGCGGCGCACTGCTGTCGGCCACCCTGGTGCCGGCCCTGGCCGCAACCAGCCTGTCCCTGGTGTGGTGGGCGCTGGCGGCGGTGAGCGCGCTGGCAGGCTGGGCAGGCTGGCACCAGGCCCGGCGGCTGCCGGCGCCGGCTCCGCAGGCGCTGTCGCCCCAGGCGGGCGTCCCCCTGCGCAGCGCACCGCTGTGGACGGTGCCGGTGCTGCTGGTGATGCTGGCCTACACCTGTGATGCCTTCGGCTTTGTCCCCCACACGGTGTTCTGGGTGGACTACCTGGCGCGCGAGCTGCACCTGGGTGCGACCTATGCGTCCACCCAATGGGCATTCTTTGGTCTGGGCGCCATCGCCGGGCCGCTGGCGGCCGCGTTCTGCGCCAGCCGCTGGGGCTGGTGGGGCACCACCACCAGCGCCTACGCCATCAAAGCAGCGGCGATTGCGCTGCCGCTGGTGTGGGCCAGCTTTGCCGGCCATGCCACGTCGGCGTTCCTGGTGGGCGCGCTGTCGCCGGGCATGGCGGCCATCACCTCCGGTTACCTGATGCAACTCATCGGCCCGCTGCAACACAAGAAGATGTGGGGCTATGCCACGGCCGCATTTGCACTGATGCAGGCCGTGTCCGGCTACTTCATGGCCTGGATGTATGCAGCCACCGGTGTCTACCAGCCGCTGTTTGCCATTGGCAGCGCCGTGCTGCTGGCCGGCACGGTGATGGTGGTGGCCAGCCGGTGGGCCCGCCCGGTCCCGGTGGCGGCCTGAGTGCACTTTGTTTTTTTGGATCACAAGGATTGGCTATGACCCCCACCCTCCCCGACTGGATGGCCCGCCTGGGCCTGCAGCACCCCCTCATCCAGGCACCCATGGCCGGCACCTCCACCCCGCAGCTGGCCGCCGCCGTCAGCGAGGCCGGCGCGCTGGGCTCGGTGGGCATTGGTGCCTACAGCGTGGACCAGGCCCAGCAGCACATTGCCCAGACCCAGGCGCTGACGCAGCGGCCGGTCAACGTCAACCTGTTCTGCCACCAGCAGGCGGCGGCCGATGCGGAGCGTGAAGCCGCCTGGATCCGCTATCTGGCACCGGAATTTGCCCGCTTTGGCGCGCAGCCGCCCAGCCAGCTGCGCAGCATCTACGCCACCGCCGTGGGCAACGCGCCGCTGCAGTCCATGCTGTTGGCGCAAAAGCCCGCCGTGGTGAGCTTTCATTTCGGCCTGCCGGAGCCGGCTTTCATCGCCGCGCTGCGCGCCGCCGGCATCACCACCCTGGCCTGCGCCACCACGCTGGACGAGGCCTGCCAGATCGAGCAGGCCGGCGTGGACGTGCTGGTGGCCCAGGGCATGGAAGCCGGCGGCCACCGCGGCGCCTTTGTGCCGGAGCAGGACCGGCTGATGGGCACGTTCGCCCTGACCCGCGTGCTGGCCGCCCACTGCAGGCTGCCCGTGGTGGCGGCCGGCGGCATCATGGACGGCAGCGGCATCGCTGCCGCGCTGGAGCTGGGCGCCTGCGCCGTGCAGATGGGCACGGCCTTCATCCTGTGCCCCGAATCGGCCGCCAGCCCCGCCTACCGGACCGAGCTGCAGAGCGAACGGGCCCACCACACGGCCATCACCGCCGCCATCTCCGGCCGCCCGGCGCGCGGCATGGCCAACCGCCTGCACCTGCTGGGCGCCGACTACGCCGGCGATCTGCCCGGCTACCCCATGGTGTACGACGCCGGCAAGGCACTGCACCAGGCCGCCAGCGCCCAGGGCCACAGCGACTATGCGGCCCACTGGGCCGGCCAGGGCGCCCCGCTGGCCCGGGCCCTGCCTGCGGCCACGCTGGTGCAGACCCTGGCACAGGAGCTGGCCCAGGCACGCCAGGCCTGAGCCCTCCCCACCGTCCGGCCCACCCACAGGCCCGCACCGCTGCACCAATGCAGCGGCGTGGCGGCCCGGGCTCGGCCCTGCACGGCAGCGCACCATGGCGGCGGGCAGACCGTTGGCCCGCGCCCCTGCAGTGCGCCACTACACTCGGGCGTTCTGTGTCATTTTGTGAAGTGTTTGCCTGTGTCCGTGTCTGTTCCGGTTTCCCGCCGCCGCTGCCTGTTGGCCGGCGTGGCTGTTTTTTCTGCACTGAACCTGGCCGCTTGCGCCACCGCGCCCACTGAGGCCGAAAGCCAGGATGCGCTGATCCAGCGCTTCTACCGGCTGGTGGCGGACGGTGATTTCGACCGCTGCATCCCCCTGGTCGGGGCCCGCAACATCTCCAAGGAAGCGCTGGCCGGCTTTGAAGACAAGCTGCGCCGCATGCTGGCTGGTGCCAAGGCCAAGATCGATTCCAAAGGCGGCTTGCAACAGGTGGAAATCGTGGAACGCGTGCCCTCCGAAGACGGGCAGTTCACCAAGCTCCGGGTATTGGTGCGCTATGGCGATGGCAACACCCGCCGCGAGCGCATGAATGTGTTCCAGGAAGACGGCGTCTGGAAAGTCCTGCTGTGAGGCCATGGCGGCACTGCGCCGCCCTGCTGCTGGTCGCCGGCATGGGACTGGCAGCCTGCAGCCTGGGCGGGGCGGCACCGCTGCAGCCGATCCTGCCTGCGCTTCCGGCGCAGGCGCAGGCCGGTGATCTGCTGTTCCGCCACGGCACCGAAGCCATCAGCCAGCTGGTGCGCAGCGTGGATGCGGGCGATTTCAGCCATGTCGGACTGCTGGTGGCCCCCGCCTCGCCCTCCGGGCCCTGGCGGGTGGTCCATGCCACGCCATCCGAAAAACCGGGCCAGCCCGATGCCGTGGTGCTGGACACACTGGACTTCTACCTGCACCCGCAGCGCGCCCGCAGCTACCAGCTGTACCGCGTGGCCGCCAGCGCCACGGCCCGCCAGCAGGCCGTGGACTGGGCACTGGGCCAGCAGGGTCGGGCCTTCGATCTGCTGGATGCCGAGCGCGGCCTGTACTGCACCACCCTGGTCTGGCAGGCCTGGCACCATGGCGGTGTGGCGCTGGAGGCCACCTTCACCGAGGTCATGCTGCCCTTGCTCAGCGGCCGCTACCTGCTGCCCGACGGGCTGCGGCGCGCGCCCCAGTTGCAGGCGCTGACCCCCGTGCTGCCGGTGGTGCCGGCGCCATAGCGGCGACGCTGCACCGCACAGCGTCTGCCGCCATGGGCGCCGCAGTTCAGAGGAACATGCCGCCCGAGGCCTCGATGCGCTGGGCATTGATCCAGCCGCAGCCCGGCTGCAGCAGGGCCGCAATGACGCCGCCGATGTCGTCGGGCTGGCCCACACGGCCCAGGGCAGTCTGGCTGGCGACCATGGCGTTGAGCTGGGCGTTGTCCCGCACGGCGCCGCCGCCGAAGTCGGTCTCGATGGCGCCCGGCGCCACCACATTGACGGCAATCCCGCGTGCGCCCAGCTCCTTGGCCATGTAGCGGCTCAGCACCTCGATGCCGCCCTTCATGGCCGCATAGGCGGCGTAGCCCGGCAGGGCGAAACGCGCCAGCCCGGTGGACACATTGAGGATGCGCCCCCCGTCGTTCATCAGCGGCAGCAGCTTCTGGGACAGGAAGAACGTGCCCTTGAGGTGGATGTTGACCAACTCGTCGAACTGCTCCTCCGTCGTCTCCATGAAGCTGGCGTGGATGCCGACGCCGGCGTTGTTCACCAGGAAATCGAAACGTTCGCGCTGCCAGTGCGCCGCCAGCGCGGCCTGCACCTGCAGCGCAAAGGCGGCAAAGTTGCGGCTGTCGGACACATCCAGCGGCAGGGCCACGGCGCGGCGGCCCAGGGCCTCGATGTCCGCGACCACGGCCTGGGCTTCGGCGGTCTGGCTGCGGTAGGTCAGGATCACGTCGGTGCCCGAACGCGCCACCTGCAGGGCGGCATTGCGGCCCAGTCCACGGCTGCCGCCGGTGATCAGTGCAATGGGGGGGGTCGTGGTGGTCAATGCTGTCAAGGCGCTCATCTCAGGCTCCTGCAAAAGGGAAGGTCGATGGCTGGACTTTATTGAATCGCCCCGCTTTAATAAATCACGCAAAATTGATCAGATCGTTCAAATCTGGCGAACAATGAATTCTCTGGAACGCATGCACATCTTCACCCGGGTGGCCGAGCTGGCGAGCTTCACCCAGGCCGCTGCCACCCTGGGCCTGCCCAAGGCCAGCACCTCCACGGCGGTGCAGCAGCTCGAGGCCGAGCTGGGCACACGGCTGCTGCACCGCACGACGCGGCGTGTGCAGCTCACCCAGGACGGCCAGGCCTATTACGAGCGCTGCAAGGACCTGCTAGCCGATGTGGACGAGCTGCAGTCCATGTTCCAGCATGCCGACCGCGGCGGCCTGCAGGGCCGGGTGCGCATCGACATGTCCACGGGCATGGCGCGCAACGTGGTCGTGCCGCAGTTGCCGGCCCTGCTGGACCAGCACCCCGGCCTGAACGTGGAACTGAGCAGCACCGAGCGGCGTGTGGACGTGGTGCGCGAAGGCTTCGACTGCGTGCTGCGCAGCGGTGCCGTGGTCGACCAGAGCCTGGTGGCCCGCCCCCTGGGCATGGCCCGCCTGGCCAACTGCGTGAGCCCGGCCTATGTGCAGCGCTACGGCCGGCCCAGGCACCTGCACGAACTGGACCGCCACCGGCTGGTGCACTTCGTCAACACCCTGGGCGCCGCCTCTGCGGGGTTCGAAGCCGTGGTCGACGGCCGTCTGGTGCAGCGCCCCATGGCGGGGGCGGTCACCGTGAACAATGCCGAGGCCTATGTGTCGGCCTGCCGGGCCGGACTGGGCATCATCCAGGTGCCCCGCCTGGGGGTGGAAGACCTGCTGGCACGGGGCGAACTGCTGGAGGTGCTGCCCTACCACCAGGCCCCGCCCATGGCCCTGACCCTGATGTATGCCACGCGCCGCCACCTGCCGCGCCGGGTCCGGGTGGTCATGGACTGGCTGGCCGCCGTGGTGGCCGCACACCTGGCCGCCGACACGGGCCAAGCACCGGACCGGCCTGCGGACTAGACGCCCAGATACTGCTGGCGCACCGCCGCATCCCCGGCCAGGGCCGCCATGGAGCTGTGGTGCACGATCTGGCCTTTTTCCAGCACATAGGCCCGGTCGGCCACCACTTCGGCAAACGGCAGGTTCTGCTCGCTCAGCAAGATGCCGATGCCCTGGGCCTTGAGCTCCAGGATGGTGCGCGCCATCTGCTCGACGATCAGCGGCGCCACGCCTTCGGATGGCTCGTCCAGCAGCACCAGACAGGGCTGGCCCATCAGCGTGCGCGCGACCGACAGCATCTGCTGTTCACCCCCGCTCATGCGGCCGCCCAGGCGATCGGGCATTTCACCCAGGTTCGGGAACAGTGCAAAAAGCTTTTCAGGTGTCCAGTGCGGCACGGCCGTGCCGTCGGGCCAGGAACGCGGCTTCTGGCGACCGACTTCCAGGTTCTCGCGCACCGTCAGCTCGGTGAAGATGCGCCGGTCTTCCGGCACATAGCCCAGGCCGCGCTGGGCGATCTGGTGCGATGCCTGGTGCGCGATGGTCTCGCCCCTGAAAAGAACTTTTCCTTCGCGGCGCGGCACCAGGGCGGCAATGCTTTTGAGCGTGGTGGATTTGCCCGCACCGTTGCGCCCCATCAAGGCCACCACTTCCCCGCGCCCCACGCTCAGGCCCACGCCGTGCAGGATGTGGGCTGCGCCATACCAGGCGTGCAGGCCGTCCACCTGCAGCAACAGCGGGGCAGAGGGGTCTGTCCTCCCCGCCCCCGGGGTTGCGGCCGAACCGCTGTCCATCGCGCTCATTTCTGTTTCTCCAGCACCAGTCCGGTCCCCAGATAGGCTTGCTGCACCCGGGCATCCGCCCGGATGGCCTGCGGCGTGCCTTCGGCCAGCAGCTGGCCGCGCACCAGCACGGCCACGCGGTCGGCCTGGCCGAACACCACGTCCATGCTGTGCTCGGTGAACAGCACGCCCATGCGCCGCTGCCGGGCGATCTGGCGCGTGAGCTGCATTAGCGCCACGCGCTCGCCGGGCGCCATGCCGGCGGTGGGCTCGTCCATCAGCAGCAGCAGGGGGTTGTGGGCCAGCGCCATGGCCAGCTCCACCCGTTTCACATCGCCATAGGCCAGTTCGCTGCAGGGGCGGTCGGCCTGGGCATCCATGCCCACCTGCGCCAGCAGCGCCAGTGCATCGCTGCGGCGGTGGGCGGTGGCGCGGAGCCACCAGTGGAAGATGCGGCGGTCGGCCGACAGCAGCGCCATCTGCACGTTCTCGGCCACCGTCAGCGTGGCAAAGGTCTGGGCCACCTGGAAGGTGCGACCCACGCCCCGGCGCCACACGGCGCGCGGCGGCAGACCGGTGATGTCCTGGCCGTTGAGCCACACCTGGCCGCTGTCGGGCGCCAACTGGCCGCCCACCATGTTGAAGGTGGTGCTCTTGCCCGCACCGTTGGGGCCGATCAGCGCCAGCAGCTCGCCGGCCTGCAGCGCCAGCGACACGTTCTGCACCGCCTGCACGCCCCCGAAGGCCTTGCTCAGATTCGTGACTTGCAGCAGGTTCATGCGGCAGCTCCCTGGGCCTTGCGCGGCACCAGCCGCGCCCACAGCATCTGCACAAAACCCGACAGGCCCTGCGGAAACAGCAGCACCAGCAGCAGCATGATGCCGCCCAGCAGCGCACGCCAGTACTCGGTGTTGCGCGCCACGGTGTCGTGCAGCCAGGTGAAGGCGGCAGCCCCGACCACGGGGCCGGCCAGCGTCTGCACGCCGCCCAGCAGCACCATCACCAGCGCGTCGACGGATTTGGTGACCGACATGGCATCCGGCGCCACGCCGCCCTTGCTGAACGCAAACAGCGCACCGGCCAGGCCGGCCAGCAGCCCGGCAATGACGAACGCGGTCCACTGCACGCGGCGCACGTCGATGCCGATGGCGTCCGCGCGCAGCGCGGAATCGCGCGCGGCCCGCAGCGCATAGCCCAGCGGGGCAAACAGCATGCGCCGCAGCAGATACAGGCCGGCCGCGCACACCGCCAGCGCCAGCCAGTAGAAGGCCGCCCCCTGCGAGGCCCATTCCGGCGGCCACACGCCCGTGAGGCCGTTGCTGCCGCCGGTGAAGCGGTCCCACTGAAAGACGATAGCCCAGCTGATCTGTGCGAACGCCAGCGTCAGCATGGTCAGGTACACGCCCGACAACCGCACGCAGAACCAGCCGTAGAGCAGCGCCCCGCCGGCTGCCACCAGCGGGCCCAGCAGCAGTGCGGCCGTCATGGGCAGATCCAGCTGGCGCACCAGCAGCGCCGCACCGTAGGCGCCCAGGCCGAAATAGGCCGCATGGCCGAAGGAATGCATGCCGCCCGGGCCCACGATGAAGTGCAGGCTGGCCGCCAGCAGGGCCGCGATGAAGATGTCGGTCAGCAGCACCGTGGCATAGCTGCCGGCGTCCCCGGCGGCCAGTGGAAACAGCACCAGGGCGGCGACCAGGCCCAGCCACGCGGCCGATGCTCCACGGCCAGGGGCCCGCAGCGGCTGTTCGGGTTCCCCGCCGCTGCGGGCCAGGGCCTGGGGCTTGCCCAGCAGGCCCCAGGGGCGCCAGACCAGCACCACGGCCATCACCAGGAATTCGACCACCAGCGTGAGCTTGGAGAACGACACCTCCACGCCGCCAATCTCCTGCACGCCCAGCCAGATGCAGATGGCCTTGAGTTCGGCCACCAACAGCGCGGCAATGAAGGCGCCGGGAATGCTGCCCATGCCGCCCACCACCACCACCACGAAGGCCGCGCCGATGGTCAGCATGTCCATCTCCAGGCTGGCCGGCTCACGCGGCAGCTGCAGCGCACCGCCCAGGCCCGCCAGCAAGGTGCCCAGGGCAAACACCGCCGTGAACAGCCAGGCCTGGTTCACGCCCAGGGCGCCCACCATTTCCCGGTCCTGCGTGGCCGCCCGCACCAGGATGCCGAAGCGGGTTTTGGCCAGCAGCAGGGTCAGGCCCAGCAGCACCAGCGGGCCGACGGCAATCAGCAGCAGGTCATAGGCAGGGAACTGGCGACCCAGGATTTCCACCGAGCCTTCGAAGCCCGCCGCGCGCGGCCCGAACAGCTCTTCCGGCCCCCACAGCCACAGCACGGCATCCTTGATGACCAGCACCAGCGCGAACGTGGCCAGCAGCTGGAACAGCTCGGGCGCCTGGTAGATGCGGCGCAGCAGCAGCATCTCGGTGAGCGCGCCCAGCAGGCCGCAGGCCAGCGGTGCCAGCAGCAGCGCCGGCCAGAAGCCGATGTGCGGCGCCAGGTGCTCGACGCTGCTGAATGCCATGAAGGCCCCCAGCATGAAGAACGATCCGTGGGCGAAATTGATGGTGCGGGTGACGCCGAAGATCAGCGACAGCCCCACCGACACCAGAAACAGCGACGATGCGCTGGCCAGCCCGTTCAGCAACTGGGCCAGCAGGCCGGATGCGCTCATGCCGAGCTCCTCGTTCGCAACATATCTTTCCTGCGGGTGTGAAAAAGCCACCCGGGCGGGCCAGCATGCGCACTGGTCGCCAAGGTGGCTGTCAGCCAAAGACGCAATTATTGCGCGCTGGCGGGGCGGAGCTTCTTGACCGCTTCATCCGAAGGCTGGTAGTCCTTGCCGTCGGCGTAGTAGAAGTCGGTCATGATGCCGCGCTGCATCTTCTGGCTGTAGGTGGTCTTGCCCACGAACGCGCCCATGGTGGACTGGTTGTCCTGGGCCCGGTAGGTGATGGTGCCCCAGGGAGTGTTCACCGGCAGCCCCTTGAAGGCGGCGATCAGCTTTTCGGTGTCGGTGCTGTTGGCCTTCTTGATGCCGGCGGCCAGCGACTGGATGGCGTTGTAGCCCACGATGGTGCCCAGGCGCGGATAGTCCTTGAACTTGGCCTCATAGGCCTTCAGGAAGGCCTGGTGTTCGGGGGTCTGGATGCCGTACCAGGGGTAGCCGGTGACGATCCAGCCCTCGGGGGCTTCCTGGCGCAGTGCGTCCAGGTATTCGGGCTCGCCCGAGAGCAGGCCCACCACGGAACGGTCCTTGAACAGGCCGCGGGTATTGCCTTCGCGCACGAACTTGCCCAGGTCCACCGAGAACAGCACGTTGAAGATGGCATCGGGCTTGGCGTCGGCCAGGGCCTGGACCACCGAGCCGGCGTCGATCTTGCCCAGGGCGGGGGCCTGTTCCGCGACGAATTCGATGTCCGGCTGGGCTTCCTTCATCAGCTTCTTGAAGGTGGCGACTGCCGACTGGCCGTATTCGTAGTTGGGGTAGACGATGGCCCAGCGCTTTTTCTTCAGCTTGACGGCTTCCTTCACCAGCATGGCGGTCTGCATGTAGGTGGAGCCGCGCAGGCGGTAGGTGTAGCGGTTGCCGTTTTCCCAGACCACCTTGTCGGTCAGCGTCTCGGATGCCAGGAAGAAACGCTTCTTCTGGCCTGCGTAGTCGGTCAGCGCCATGCCCACATGCGACAGAAAGCTGCCGGTGAGCACATCGACCTTCTCGCGGGTGTAGAGCTCTTCGGCCGCGCGCACGGCATCACCGGGATTGCCGTTGTCGTCGCGGATGACCAGCTGCACCTTCTTGCCCAGCAGGCCGCCCGAGGCATTGATCTGCTCCACCGCCAGATCCATCCCCTTTTTATAGGGTTCCAGGAAGGCTGGCATGGCTTTGTAGCTATTGATTTCACCGATCTTGAGCACCGCCTGTGCCCAGGCTGGTGCGGCGGCCAGGGTCAGCAACGGCAGGCTCCAGCGCATACACGACCCATAGGATGTGGACATCGTCATTCTCCTTATTACGCATCCATATCAAGACAAGGCCTCGAACTGTACCCTTTTGCCAGCATTTGCCGGACAATATCGCGTTAACCCGATGGTCTGCCCGGCCGCCACAAAGCCTCCACGCCACGCATTGCGATGCGCCAGCCCCCGAAGCTTTCCGCCACCGCCCGCTGGCCCGGCGTCTGTTCGCTGCCCTGCAGCGCCCAGGCATCGCTTTTTCAGACACCACCCATCTTTGCCATCATGAGTGCTTTTCTCGAAGAACGCGTGTTGTCCGTTCACCACTGGACCGACCGCCTTTTCTCCTTCACCACGACGCGGGATACCGCGCTGCGTTTCTCCAACGGCCATTTCACGATGATCGGCCTGAAGGTGAACGGCAAGCCCCTGCTGCGTGCCTATTCCATCGCCAGCCCGAACTACGAGGAACACCTGGAGTTCCTGTCCATCAAGGTGCCGGACGGCCCGCTGACCTCGAAGCTGCAGAACATCCAGGTGGGCGACACCATCATCGTCGGCAAGAAGCCCACGGGCACGCTGCTGATCGACTACCTGCTGCCCGGCAAGAACCTGTACCTGATTGGCACCGGCACCGGCCTGGCACCCTGGCTGGCCGTGGCCCGCGACCCCGAGACCTATGAGCGTTTCGACAACGTGGTCGTGGTGCACGGCGTGCGCCAGGTGGAAGAGCTGGCCTACCAGGAGCTGTTCGAGAAGGAACTGCCCGAGCACGAATTCCTGGGCGACATCGTCCAGGGCAAGCTGCACTACTACCCCACGGTCACGCGCGAGCCCTTCCGCAACCAGGGCCGTATTTCGGACCAGATCAATGCCGGCACCTTCCCGCAGAACCTGGGCCTGCCCGCACTGAACCCGGAAACCGACCGCATCATGCTGTGCGGCAGCCCCGCCATGCTGGCCGAGCTCAAGGAGATGCTGGAAGAGCGCGGCTTCAAGGAAGGCAACACCACCACGCCGGGCGACTTCGTGATCGAACGCGCCTTCGTGGAAAAGTAAGCTCCGCGCCCTGCGCCGAGCCCGGAGCCGCATTCGGCTCCCCCCAGGCCTGCCGTGTGCAGGCCTTTTTTATGCGGCTGCGTCCTGCGGCGCGGCCGCATCGTCGCCGCCATGGGCTGCGTCAATGGTCTGCATATTGCCCAGCAGCTTGAGCAGATAGTGCAGCAGGTGGGCCATGTCCCCCACCGAGAAGTCCGCCAGCGCCTGGCCGTAGTAGCGGCGGATGTGTTCCTGCGCCTCCTGCTGCCAGACATGCTGGCCCCGGTCCGTCATGCGGATCAGGCGCGCACGCCGGTCCTGTGGATCGGCCGCCAACTCCACATGCCCGTCGCGCTCCATGCGCCCCACCAGGCCGGACAGGTTCTGGCGGCTGACCATCAGATAGCGCGCCAGCTCCCCCACCCCCATGCCCGCCTTGGCATCCGGCCGCGACAGCGCGCCCAGCACCGCCCATTGCTGGGTGGTCAGGCCCTGCTGCTCCACCGCACGGCTGCCGGTTTTATGCAACATATTTGCACATTGATACAAGCGGAAGAAGATGCGATTCGCCAGTTCCATCTCGGCTTCTTGCGATATTTTGTTCGGGTTATCCATGGGAATTCTCCTTCACTCCTGGGTTGCCAAGCGCGCATACGCCGCCCAATAATAAGACAATATGTTTACCTAATCGCCATCAAGTGGCCGAAATGCATCGGCCACGGCAAGCAGCTCAGGAGGCTTTATGCAAGGTTTGGCAGGCAAGACCATCATTGTCACCGGGGGCGGGGGCGGCATCGGCAACGCAACATGCGAGCGCCTGGCGCAGGAAGGCGCCCAGGTCGCCGTGCTGGACCGCGACCTGGCGGCGGCCCAGGCCACGGCGCAGCGCATTACCGCCGCAGGGGGCAAGGCACTGGCCGTGGCGGCAGACATCACCCGCCGCAGCGAGGTGGATGCCGCCGTCCAGGCCGTGCACACCGCGTTCGGGCCGGTGGATGTGCTGGTCAACAACGCCGGCTGGGATGTCTTCAAGCCCTTTGCACAGACCGCCCCGGACGAATGGGAGCGGCTGATTGCCATCAACCTGGTGGGGGCACTGCACATGCACCACAGCGTGCTGCCGGACATGGTGGCGCGGCGCGGCGGCCGCATTGTCAACGTGGCCTCCGATGCGGCCCGTGTCGGCTCTTCGGGCGAAGCCGTCTACGCCGCCTGCAAGGGCGGGCTGGTGGCTTTTTCCAAGACCCTGGCACGCGAGCATGCCCGCCACGGCATCACCGTGAACGTGGTCTGCCCCGGCCCCACCGACACCGCCTTGCTAGCCGGGGTGACCGAAGCCGCACCCAACCCGGAGAAGCTGCGCGAGGCCTTCACCAAGGCCATTCCGCTGGGACGCCTGGGCCAGCCCCAGGACCTGGCTGCGGCGATTGCTTTCTTTGCCAGCGATGACGCGGGCTTCATTACCGGCCAGGTGCTCAGCGTGTCCGGCGGATTGACCATGAACGGCTGAGGCCAGGGAGACTGCTATGCAATTCGAAGACATCCTCTACGAGATCCGGAACGGTGTCGCCTGGATCACCATCAACCGCCCCGACAAGATGAACGCGTTTCGCGGCCAGACCTGCGACGAGATCATCCGGGCGCTGAACAAGGCGGGCTATGACCGCGACGTGGGCTGCATCGTACTGGCCGGTGCGGGCGACAAGGCCTTCTGCACCGGTGGCGACCAGTCGGCCCACAACGGCAACTACGACGGGCGCGGCACCATCGGCCTGCCGATGGAAGAGCTGCACACCGCCATCCGCGATGTACCCAAGCCGGTGATTGCCCGCGTGCAGGGCTATGCCATCGGAGGCGGCAATGTGCTGGCCACCATCTGCGATCTGACCATCGTGTCCGACAAGGCCATCCTGGGCCAGGTGGGGCCCAAGATGGGCTCGGTCGACCCCGGCTACGGCACGGCCTTTCTGGCCCGCGTGGTGGGCGAGAAGAAGGCACGCGAGATCTGGTACCTGAACAAGCGCTATTCCGGCCAGGAGGCCGTGGACATGGGGCTGGCCAATATCTGCGTGCCGCACGACCAGCTGGATGCCACGGTGCAGGAGTGGGCCGAGACCATCTGCCAGCGCAGCCCCACGGCCATTGCCATTGCCAAGCGCAGCTTCAACATGGACACGGCCCACCAGGCGGGCATTGCCGGCATGGGCATGTATGCGCTGAAGCTGTACTACGACACCGAAGAGTCGCGCGAAGGGGTGAACGCCCTGAAGGACAAGCGCCAGCCCGATTTCCGCAAATACGCGAAGTAGCCCGCACTCCAAGGAATGGCCATGAACCCCTATCTGGACGATGACCTGCTGACGCTGGCCGAGCATGCCCAGCGCTTTGCCCAGGGCCGTGTGGCTCCGGGTTTCCAGGAGCGGGACCAGACCCGCGTGCTGGACCGTGCGCTGATGCGCGAGATGGGGCAGATGGGCTTCATCGCCCCCGAGCTGCCCGAAGCCGTGGGCGGCCAGGGCATGGGCTGCCTGGCGGCCGGCGTGATCCACGAAGCGATTGCGGCGGCGGATCTGTCCCTCAGCTACATCAATCTGCTGGCCTCGCTGAATGGACAGATCCTGTCCCAGCACGGCGAGCGCAGCGTGGTGCAGCCCTGGCTGGACAAGCTGATCGCCGGCGAAGCCCTGTGTGCGATTGCGCTGACCGAGCCGCGCGGCGGATCGGACGCCGCCAGCCTGCGCCTGCGGGTGGAACGCCAGGGCGACCACTATCTGCTGAATGGCGAGAAGACATCGATCTCGGCCGCCGACCAGTGCGACATTGCCGTGGTGTTCGGGCGCACGGGCACGGTGGAGTCCGGCGCCCATGGCGTGACCGCGCTGCTGGTCCCCATGGACCTGCCCGGCATCACCCGCAACCGCTTCGACTGCCATGGCCAGCGTGCCATCGGCCGGGGTTCGCTGTTCTTCGAGAACGTGCGCGTCCCCGTCGACCACCGGCTGGGGGCGGAAAACAAGGGCTTTGTGCAGGTGATGCAGGGCTTTGACTTTTCCCGCGCGCTGATCGGTCTGCAGGTGCTGTCCGTGGCCCGCACGGCGCTGGACGAAAGCTGGGCCTATGCCGCACAGCGCGAGGCCTTTGGCGCACCGCTGACGGCGTTCCAGGGTGTCAGCCACCCGCTGGCGGATTTCGACACCCAGGTCACCGCCGCGCGGCTGCTGTGCCTGCAGGCGCTGTGGCTCAAGGACCGCCATCTGCCGCACAGCGCCGAGGCCGCGATGTGCAAATGGTGGGCCCCGAAGCTGGCCTATGACGCCATCCACCAGTGCCTGCTGACCCATGGGCATGGCGGCTACGACCGCGGGCTGATGGAGCAGCGCCTGCGCGATGTGCTGGGCTTCCAGATTGGTGACGGCACCGCCCAGATCATGAAGACCATCATTGCGCGCACGCGTGCCGGACGCCAGGCGGTGCCGATCTGACGGCAGCGCGCACCCAGCTTCCCCCCTGGCGCGCAGCACCACGCCCCGTTCTCGCGCCATCCCCTTTGCCTGTGGAGAGCTTCCATGGAATTTGACGCCGTCCTGATCCCCCACCGCCGCGCCCGCAACCTGCAAGCCGGGCACTGGCGCGACCAGACCATCAACGACGCACTGGACCAGGCCGTGCGCGAGCGCCCCCAGCAGCTGGCCCTGACCGCCTGGCGCACAGAAGACGACGCGGTGCGCCGCTTTACCTACGCGGAGCTGGCGCGCATGGCCGACCGCATGGCCGTGGGTTTGCACCGCCTGGGTGTGCGCCGCAACGATGTGGTGGCCTGCCAGCTGCCGAACTGGTGGCAGTTCACGCTGCTGTACCTGGCCTGTGCGCGCATCGGGGCGGTACTGAACCCGCTGATGCCCATCTTCCGGAAACGGGAGCTGCGCTTCATGCTCCAGCATGGCGAGGCCAAGGTCATGGTGGTGCCGCAGCGCTTTCGCAACTTTGACCATGCCGCCATGCTGCGCCAGCTGCGCCCGGAACTGCCGCAGCTGCAGCACCTGCTGGTGGTGGGCGGCACCGGTGCCGAATCGTTCGAAGCGGCGCTGACCGAACCGGCCTGGGAGGACGCCAGCGACGCCGCCGCCATCCTGCACGCCACACGCCCCACGGCCGACGATGTGACGCAACTGATGTACACCTCCGGCACCACCGGTGAGCCCAAGGGCGTGATGCACACCGCCAACACCGTCAGCGCCAACATCTGGGCCTATGCCGAACGCCTGCATCTGGACGCCGAGGATGTGGTGCTGATGGCCTCGCCCATGGCCCACCAGACCGGCTTCATGTACGGACTGATGATGCCCGTCATGCTGGGTGCCCGCGTGGTGCTGCAGGACCTGTGGGATCCCGCCAAGGCAGCGCAGATCATCCGCGACGAGGGGGTGAGCTTCACCATGGCGTCCACCCCCTTCCTCAGCGACCTTGCGCGCGTGGTGGCAGAGTCGGGCCAGCCCGTGCCCACGCTGAAGACCTTTCTGTGCGCCGGCGCACCCATTCCCGGCCCGCTGGTCGAACAGGCGCGCAACGCCCTGGGGGCCAAGATCGTGTCGGCCTGGGGCATGACCGAGAATGGCGCCGTCACCCTGATCCGCCCGGAGGATGCCGACGAACGTGCCGTGCACACCGACGGCCTGCCGCTGCCGGGCGTGGAAATCAAGGTGGTGGACATTGACGGCCGCAGCCTGCCCGCCGGGACCACCGGCCAGCTGTGGCTGCGCGCCTGCTCCAACTTTGGCGGCTACCTGAAGCGCCCGCATCTGAACGGCACCGATGCCGAGGACTGGTTCGACACCGGCGACCAGGCCCGTATCGATGCCCAGGGCTATCTGCGCATCACCGGCCGCAGCAAGGATGTGATCATCCGCGGTGGCGAAAACATTCCCGTGCTGGAAGTGGAGACCCTGCTCTACAAGCACCCTGCGGTGCTGCAGGCCGCGGTGGTGGGCTTTCCCGATGAACGCCTGGGCGAGCGGGCCTGCGCCTTTGTGGTCACCCGCCCCGGACAGCAGCTGGGCTTTGACGACATGGTGGCGTATTTCAAGGCCCAGCAGCTGACCACGCAGTACATCCCCGAACGGCTAGAGGTGCTGCCCGCCATGCCGGCCACGCCCTCCGGAAAGATCCAGAAATTCCGCCTGCGCGAGCAGCTGGTCGCCCTGCTCTCCCCTTCCGCCTAGCCACGGCATCCCCCGCGTCCGGTGGCCCCGCATGGAAAGGGGGCGGACGCGGCGCGCCTGCGCTGTCCCTGGCCGCGCAGGCCCAGAACCCTCTGCACCCACGTGACAGCGCCGCCGACCGGCTTGCCCTAAGGTGGCGCCATGCCCGCCCCCCAGCTGTCCACCACCGCGCCGGAAGACGATCGCCACTTTGTGACGGCGCTGGCGCGCGGGCTGGAAGTGCTGTCCTGCTTTCGCTCCGGCGAAAAGCTGCTGGGCAACCAGGAGATCGCGCAGCGCTGCGGCCTGCCCAAATCCACGGTGTCGCGCCTCACGCGCACGCTCACCATGCTGGGCTACCTGATCCATGTGCCCGATGCCGGCAAGTACCGGCTGGGCACGGCCACGCTGGCCCTGGGCAGCGCCATGCTGACCGGGCTGGACGTGCGCCAGATTGCACGGCCGCTGATGCAGCGCCTGGCCGACTTTGCCCAGGCCGAAATCGCACTGGGCACGCGCGACCGGCACAACATGCTCTACATCGAGCACTGCCCCTGCCCGCAGCCCATCGTCTCGGATCTGGACATGGGCTCGCGCATTCCGCTGGCCACCACCGCCATGGGACGGGCCTGGCTGGCCGCGTGCTCGGCTGCCGACCGGCAGGAAGCGCTGGACTATCTGCAGGCCCACGCCCCCGAGCAGTGGGCAGCGGCGCAGGCCCAGGCACCGCTGTGGCCTGCCGCCAAGGAACGTGCCCAGCCCTGGCTGACCTGCTCCTTCGGCGACTGGCTGCAGCATGTCAACGCCATCGCGCTGGCGTTCTCGCCCGGGCGCGGGCTGCCGCTGATGGTCATCAGCTGCGGCGGGCCCACGCGGCTGGTCTCGCCCGAGTTCCTGATGCAGCGCGCCAAGCCCGAACTGGAGCGCATGGTGCGCCGTCTGCAGCAGGCCATCTACAAGGCTTGAGGCGCCCTTCTTTCTCCCGTCCGTCGCTGCCTGTCCCGCGCAGGACGCACAGTTACCTAGAGGACAGCGCCGCACCGGCGCACGCCCTAGCATGTGCCGTGAATTTCAACGCCTTTTCCCCATTCCTAGAAGGAGACAGTCCATGAGCGTGAAAGCATTGTTTGACCTGACGGGCAAGACCGCCCTGATCACCGGCGGCTCGCGCGGCCTGGGCCTGCAGATGGCCGAAGCCCTGGGCGAGATGGGGGCCAGACTGGCCATCACCGCCCGCAAGGCCGATGAGCTGGCCGAGGCCAAGGCGCATCTGCAGGGCCTGGGCTACGAGGTGGAAACCTTCACCAACGATCTGCAGAAATTCGACAGCATTCCCGGTCTGGTGGACGACGTGCTGGCACGCTGCAAGGACATCGACATTCTGGTCAACAATGCCGGTGCCACCTGGGGTGCCAAGGCCGAAGACTATCCCGACGAAGCCTGGCACAAGGTGATGAACCTGAACGTCAACGCACCATTCTTTCTGACCCGCGAAGTGGGCAAGCGCGTGATGATTCCCAAGGGCCGCGGCAATGTGATCATCACCGCCTCGGTCGCCGCCTTCAAGGGCACGCCGCCCGGCATGAACACCGTGGCCTACAACACCTCCAAGGCCGCGGCCGTGCACCTGGCCAAGGTGCTGGCATCGGAGTGGGGACCCTATGGCATCCGCGTCAATTCGATCTGCCCGGGCTTCTTCCCCAGCAAGCTGGCCAACGGCCTGATCGACAAGATCGGCGACGCCATCATCGCGCGCGCGCCGCTGCGCCGCATCGGCAACGAAGAGGACCTGAAGGGTGCCGTGGCCTATCTGGCCTCCGACGCCTCGCGCCATATGACGGGCCAGGCCCTGGTGATCGACGGCGGCGCCAGCCTGTTCTGATCCGCGCAGCGCCTGTTCCTCGCAGGCGTTTGCACCGCTCCTTTGCAGCAGCTCCTACCGGGAGCTGTTGTTGTTTTCATGGGTGCACATAGACACCCTGGCTTCCGCCATCCTAGCGACAGGGGCGCCATCGCCGCGACCCCATCAGGGCGCTGCATTTCCCCGTCCACGAGGGACGAAAAAACGCACCAGAAGGTGCGTTTTTTCGATGGCACGGGTGCCGCAGAAAACGGTCCCCGCCGGTCCGCAGACCGGCTGGCGGTACCGCTGCGGCGTGCGGTTTACTTGACGGTGGAAACGGCTTCGATCTTGCCGTCCTTCACTGCCGCGCCGCGTTCCGTGGTCAGGGTGCCGCCCTTGTCGTCCACGCCCATCACGCCACCGGGGTTCACATCGGGGGCCAGTGCCTTGTAGGCATCGTTGAGCTTGGCGTGGATGGCCTTGGCATCGCTGTAGGTGCCGGCCAGCTGCATGGCCTTGGCCGTGGCGTGCACGGCGGTGTAGTTCCACTGCGCTTCCGAGCCCGGCACGCGGCCCGGGAACATCTGGCCAAAGCGCTTGACGAAGGCCTGGTTGGCCGGCTTGGTATCTTCGGACACCGGCATCACGCCGATGGCGCCTTCCAGCGTGGCATAGCCGCCGACCACGCGGGACATTTCATCCAGCTTGGCCTGGTCCATGATGATGAAGCCGCCCTTGAAACCCAGCTCGCGCGCCTGCTTGACCACCAGGGC
>NZ_JASHHY010000009.1:0-302062 GCF_030056555.1 Comamonas sp. 17RB
ATTTTAAACAACCACACCCCGCAACACGCTTTGTTTTTTTTTTTGGGGGGGGTTGTTTTTTTTTATTACTTTACTTGGGTTTGGGGGGCGGGGGCGCGGGGGGGGCGGCCCCGCTGCCCAGCGAACAGGTCTGGCCCGATCCTCCCCCGTGGCCGGGATCCATGTGACGGCGGGGAGCGCTTGCAAACACACCAACAGGAGACAGCTATGAACGTGCAATTTCGGGCCATTGCCTTTGCCGCTGCGGCACTGGTAGCAGGCCATTCCGCCTGGGCCGGTGAAGCCGAGGCCAAGAAATGGGTGGACAGCGAATTCCAGCCCAGCACCTTGAGCAAGGACCAGCAGATGGCCGAGATGAAATGGTTCATCGAAGCGGCCAAGAAGCTGCAGGCCAAGGGGGTGAAAGAGATTGCCGTGGTGTCCGAAACCATCACCACGCACGAATACGAAAGCAAGACGCTGGCCAAGGCCTTCACCGAAATCACCGGCATCAAGGTGACGCACGACCTGATCCAGGAAGGCGATGTGGTGGAGAAGCTGCAGACCTCGATGCAGTCGGGCAAGAGCATCTACGACGGCTGGATCTCGGACTCCGACCTGATCGGGACCCACTACCGCTACGGCAAGATCATGAACCTGACCGACTACATGGGCGGGGCCGGCAAGGAGTGGACCAATCCCGGGCTGGACCTGAAGGATTTCATCGGCATCAGCTTCACCACCGCCCCGGACGGCAAGGTCTACCAGCTGCCCGACCAGCAGTTCGCCAATCTGTACTGGTTCCGCGCCGATCTGTTCGAGCGCAAGGACCTGAAGGACAAGTTCAAGGCCAAGTACGGCTACGACCTGGGCGTGCCGCTGAACTGGAGCGCCTATGAAGACATTGCCGAATTCTTCACCAACGATGTGAAGACCATCGATGGCAAGCCCATCTATGGCCACATGGACTACGGCAAGAAGGACCCGTCGCTGGGCTGGCGCTTCACCGATGCCTGGCTGTCCATGGCGGGTGCGGCCGACAAGGGCATTCCCAACGGCATGCCGGTGGACGAGTGGGGCATCCGCGTGGCGGATGACAAGTGCACGCCGGTGGGCGCCTCGGTCTCGCGTGGCGGGGCCACCAATTCGCCGGCCGCGGTCTATGCGCTGACCAAGTATGTGGACTGGATGAAGAAGTACGCGCCCAAGGAAGCCATGGGCATGACCTTTGGCGAATCCGGCCCCGTGCCGGCCCAGGGGCATATTGCGCAGCAGATCTTCTGGTACACCGGCTTCACCGCCGACATGACCAAGCCGGGGCTGCCGGTGGTGAACGCCGATGGCTCGCCCAAGTGGCGCATGGCCCCCGGCCCCAACGGCCCGTACTGGAAGCAGGGCATGCAGAACGGCTACCAGGATGTGGGCAGCTGGACCTTCTTCAAGAACCATGACGCCAACCGCACGGCTGCTGCCTGGCTGTATGCCCAGTTTGTGACGGCCAAGACCACGAGCCTGAAGAAGACCATCGTGGGGCTGACGCCGATCCGGGAATCCGACATCCGCTCCAAGGCCATGACCGATATGGCGCCCAAACTGGGCGGGCTGGTGGAGTTCTACCGCAGCCCGGCCCGGGTGGCCTGGACGCCCACCGGCAACAACGTGCCCGACTATCCCAAGCTGGCCCAGCTGTGGTGGAAGAATGTGGCCCAGGCCGTGACGGGGGAAAAGACACCGCAGGCGGCCATGGACACGCTGGCGGAGGAAATGGACCAGGTGATGGCCCGTCTGCAGCGCGCCGGCATGGCCCAGTGCGCGCCCAAGCTCAACCCCAAGGGGGACCCAGCCAAGTGGCTCAGCGACCAGCATGCGCCATGGAAGAAGCTGGCCAATGAAAAGCCCAAGGGCGAAACCATTGCCTACGACAGCCTGCTGAACGCCTGGAAGAACGGCAAGGTGCGTTGAGTGGGCCTGCTGCCTGCGCACCCTGGGCAGGCAGCAGCGCCAGGCAGGGCGTGTGCCAGGGGCAGCCCTGCCCGCAGTACGGCGTGGCGACGCCGTTTCTTTTTCGTATTGTGAATTTTTGCCGTGTAACGAGCAGAAGCGAAACAAAATTTCGCGCAAAAACGCGCACTAAAAACGAAAAAGAGCGAAAATTCTGTTTGCCCCTTTGGGTTTTTCCGTGGCGCAGCTGTTGTGACCCTGCGGGAAGGCCTTCACCAGATTTTTGCCCATGAACACCACCGCCCCCCAGTCTACCGACCGCGCCGCCCTGCTGGAGCGGCTGGCACAGCCCGAAACCTATGATCTGGCCATCATCGGCGGCGGTGCCACCGGCCTGGGCACGGCGCTGGATGCCGCTGCACGCGGCTTCAAGGTGGTGCTGCTGGAGTCCCACGACTTTGCCAAGGGCACGTCCTCGCGCGCCACCAAGCTGGTGCACGGCGGTGTGCGCTATCTGGCCCAGGGCAATATCGCCCTGGTGCGCGAGGCGCTGCACGAGCGCACCACGCTGCTGCACAACGCGCCCCATCTGGCGCAGCCGCTGGCGTTCGTGATGCCGTCCTACCGCCTGCTGGACACGCCGTTCTACGGTGCCGGCCTGAAAATGTACGATGCGCTGGCCGGCAAGGACGGCCTGGGCCGCACCGAATTCCTCAGCCGCGACAAGACCTTGCGCTTTCTGCCCACGGTGCGCGGCGAAAGCCTCAAGGGTGGCGTGAAGTACTGGGATGGCCAGTTTGACGATGCCCGCCTGGCGCTGGCGCTGGCGCGCACGGCCGTGGCCAAGGGGGCGCTGCTGGTGAACTACTGCCCGGCCAAGGAGCTGGTGCACGAAGCCGGCAAGGTGGCCGGGGTGGTCTGCGAAGACGCCGAGACCGGCCGTCGCTTTACCGTGAAGGCGCGCTGCGTGGTGAACGCCACCGGCCCCTGGGTGGATCTGTTCCGCCAGCAGGACGCCGAGCTGCTGGGCAAGCCGGTCAAGCCCATGGTGGCGCCCAGCCAGGGCGTGCACGTGGTGGTGGACCGCGATTTCCTGCCCTCGGACCACGCGCTGCTGGTGCCCAAGACGGCCGACGGCCGGGTGCTGTTTGCCGTGCCCTGGCTGGGCAAGGTCATCCTGGGGACCACCGACACGCCCCGCAACGACCTGGCGCGCGAGCCGCAGGCCTTTGCCGAAGAGATCGAATTCATCCTGCGGGAAGCCGGCAACTACCTGAGCCGCCGCCCCACGCGGGCCGACATCCGCAGCATCTGGGTGGGCCTGCGCCCGCTGGTCAAGCCGCAGGACGATGACGGCGAGAACACCAAGAAGATCAGCCGCGAACACACGGTGCTGACCAGCAAGTCCGGTCTGGTGACCGTGACCGGCGGCAAGTGGACCACCTACCGGGCCATGGCCGAGGATGTGCTGTCCGAATGCTTCAGCCAACGCCTGCTGGATCCGCGTGCCGGCGGTGTGACCGTGCACCTGCCGCTGGTGGGGGCACCCGCCGCAGGTACTGTGCGCCACGGCATGAATGCCGCCCAGGGGCTGCACAGCTATGGCACCGAGGGGGAGGCCGTGCAGGCGCTGCCCGGGGCCGGTGTGGAACTGGTGCCTGGCCTGACCGAGGCCATGGTGCGCTTTGCCGTGCGCTTTGAGTATGCGCGCACGGTGGAAGACATGCTGGCGCGCCGCAGCCGCCTGCTGTTCCTGGACGCCCGCCAGGCCGCGGCCGTGGCGCCGCGTGTGGCCGAGATCCTGCAGGAAGAGCTGGGACAGGACCCCCGTCTGGAAGATTTCCTGGCACTGGCGCAGCAGTACCTGCCCGCCGGCGCCTGAGGGCAGGGTGCCTGCGGCCGCGGTTCCGGGTGGCCGTTGCTGCGGCGTTCTCCGTCCAGGTCGGACCATGCACCCCACAAGCCGCTTCGGAATGGAGCGGCTTGTGCGTTTCTGGTTTCTGGCAGGCTGTTGCGTGCTGCGCCTTTTTTTGCGCAGAACGCTTTGTTGCAAGGGCCGCGGCAGCTATGGTTTTGGGGGTGTGTCGGCGCCGGTGCGGGAGGCATTTGCGCAACAGGGGAATGCCTGGCTAAACGCTTGACGCATAAAGGAATTTCTGCGACAATCCCAGGCTTCACATGTAAAAGTGTGAGCTTTCTGCCCAGCGGGAAGCCTTTCGGAATGGTCCGAGAGGTGGACGACGGGCCCAAGACTGACCGGCTGTTTTGTTCAGCCCTTGAGAAGTTCTCTGGGGCTGTCGAGATTGCTGGAGCAAGTTGGGAATATTGAAATGATCCAAACAGAATCTCGTTTAGAGGTTGCCGACAACACCGGCGCGAAGTCTGTCCAGTGCATCAAGGTGCTGGGCGGTTCTCATCGTCGCTACGCAAGTGTTGGCGACATCATCAAGGTGAGCATCAAAGAAGCCGCTCCGCGTGGCCGCGTCAAAAAAGGCGAGGTCTACAGCGCTGTGGTGGTGCGCACTGCCAAGGGCATCCGTCGTGCTGACGGTTCGCTCGTGAAGTTCGACGGCAATGCCGCCGTGCTGCTGAACGCCAAGCTGGAGCCTATCGGCACCCGCATCTTTGGCCCCGTGACCCGTGAACTGCGCAATGAGAAGTTCATGAAGATCGTGTCCCTGGCCCCTGAAGTTCTCTAAAGGAAAAGCACCATGAACAAGATTCGCAAGGGCGACGAAGTCATCGTGTTGGCTGGCCGTGACAAGGGCAAGCGTGGCGTCGTTTCGCTGCGCAAGGATGACTCCCACCTGGTGATCGATGGCATCAACCTGGTGAAGAAGCATGTCAAGCCGAACCCCATGAAGGGCACCACTGGCGGCATCGTGGAAAAGGCCATGCCTATCCACCAGTCCAACGTGGCTATCTTCAATGCTGCGACCGGCAAGGCCGATCGCGTGGGCATCAAGGTGAACGCCGACGGCACGCGTGCTCGCGTGTTCAAGTCCAGCGGCGCCGAAATCAAGGCTGCCTGAGGAGTAACACATGGCACGACTGCAAAAACTCTATCGCGAAAAGATCGCGGCTGAACTGAAAGAAAAGTTCGGCTACACCTCCGCTATGGAAGTGCCCCGTCTGACCAAAATCACCCTGAACATGGGTGTGAGCGAAGCCGTGGCCGACAAGAAGGTGATGGACAACGCCGTGGCTGACCTGACCAAGATCGCTGGTCAGAAGCCTGTGGTGACCAAGGCCAAGAAGGCTATCGCTGGTTTCAAGATCCGCGAAGGCCAAGCTATCGGCTGCATGGTGACCCTGCGTGGCGTCCAAATGTACGAATTCCTGGACCGTTTCGTCACCGTGGCTCTGCCCCGCGTGCGTGACTTCCGTGGTATTTCGGGCCGTTCGTTCGACGGTCGCGGCAACTACAACGTTGGCGTCAAAGAACAGATCATCTTCCCTGAAATCGAATACGACAAAGTGGATGCTCTGCGTGGTCTGAACATCAGCATCACGACTTCGGCGAAGAACGACGAAGAGTGCAAGGCACTGCTCGCTGCGTTCAAATTCCCCTTCAAGAACTGAGGCAGCGCATGGCTAAGAAAGCTTTGATCGAGCGCGAACTGAAGCGCGAAAAACTGGCCGCCAAGTATGCTGCCAAGTACGCAGAATTGAAGGCCATCGCCGGCGACGCCAAGCGTTCCGACGAAGAGCGTGACGCAGCCCGTCTGGGTCTGCAAAAGCTGCCCCGTAACTCGAACCCCACTCGCCAACGTAACCGTTGCGAAATCACGGGCCGTCCCCGTGGCACATTCCGTCAATTCGGTCTGGGCCGCGCCAAGGTGCGTGAAATGGCCTTTGCTGGTGATATCCCCGGCGTGACCAAGGCCAGCTGGTAAGCAAGCAGGAGAGATACAAGATGAGCATGAGTGATCCTATCGCCGACTTGCTGACCCGCATCCGCAACGCCCAAATGGTGTCCAAGGCCACCGTGTCGGCTCCTTCCTCCAAAGTGAAGGTTGCCATTGCACAAGTGCTGAAGGACGAGGGCTACGTTGACGGTTTCGAAGTCAAGACCGAAGACGGCAAGTCTGAACTCGTTATTACCCTGAAGTACTACGCCGGTCGCCCTGTGATCGAGCGTATCGAACGTGTGAGCCGTCCTGGCCTGCGCGTGTACAAGGGCAGCAACGCAATCCCCCAGGTCCAGAACGGTCTGGGCGTGGCCATTGTCACCACTCCCAAGGGCGTGATGACCGATCGCAAAGCACGTGCTACCGGTGTCGGCGGCGAAGTGCTGTGCTATGTGGCCTAACGGACATTAAGGAGAAATACTGAAATGTCTCGCGTAGCAAAAGCTATTGTGACCATCCCCGCTGGCGTGGATGTGTCTTTGAATGCTGACTCCATCAAGGTCAAGGGCAAGGGCGGTGATCTGTCCCTGGCCATGAACGCTCTGGTGGCTATCAGCAATAACGACGGCAAGCTGTCGTTCGCACCCGCTAATGACTCCCGTGAAGCTGACGCTCTGGCCGGTACTTTCCGCCAGCTGGTCAACAACATGGTCAAGGGCGTGACCGAAGGCTTCGAAAAGAAGCTGTCGCTGATCGGCGTGGGCTACAAGGCCGCTGCACAAGGTTCCAAGCTGAACCTGGCTGTGGGCTTCTCGCACCCCGTCAACTTCGAGATGCCTGCCGGCATCACCGTTGCTACCCCCACTCCGACCGAAATCGTGATCAAGGGTGCTGACCGCCAAGTGGTGGGTCAGCTGGCTGCTGAGATCCGCGCCGTTCGTCCTCCCGAGCCTTACAAGGGCAAGGGCATCCGCTATGTGGGTGAGAAGGTCGTGATCAAAGAGACCAAGAAGAAGTAAGGAGCTGCATTATGTTGACCAAGAAAGAGCAGCGTCTGCGTCGTGCACGTCAAACCCGCATTCGCATTGCACAGCAAGGCGTGGCGCGTCTGAGCGTGAACCGCACCAACCTCCACATCTACGCCTCCGTGGTGTCGGAAGATGGCACCAAGGTGCTGGCTTCGGCCTCCACTGCAGAAGTCGAAGTGCGTTCGCAAATCGGCGCCGCAGGCAAGGGTGGCAACGTGGCCGCCGCCACGCTGATCGGCAAGCGCATTGCTGAAAAGGCAAAGGCTGCTGGCGTGGAGAAGGTGGCTTTCGATCGCGCTGGTTTCGCATACCACGGCCGCGTGAAGGCCTTGGCTGAAGCCGCTCGCGAAGCGGGCCTGCAGTTCTAAGCGGAGCGGATAGAAAATGGCAAAGTTTTCCCCCAAGGTGCAAGACGAAGGTCGTGACGACGGTCTGCGCGAAAAAATGATCGCGGTGAACCGCGTCACCAAGGTTGTGAAGGGTGGCCGTATCCTCGGCTTCGCTGCACTGACCGTGGTTGGCGACGGTGATGGCCGCGTGGGTATGGGTAAGGGCAAGTCCAAGGAAGTGCCCGCAGCCGTGCAAAAGGCAATGGAAGAATGCCGTCGCAATCTGGTGAAGGTTTCGCTCAAGAGCGGCACCATCCACCACTCTGTGATGGGTCACCACGGTGCTGCTCGCGTTGAGCTGCACCCCGCCCCCAAGGGTACCGGCATCATCGCTGGCGGCCCGATGCGCGCTGTTTTCGAAGTGGTCGGTATCACCGACATCGTGGCCAAGAGCCACGGCTCTTCGAACCCCTACAACATGGTTCGCGCCACGTTCGACGCTCTGCAAAACGCTACGACCCCTGCGGAAGTGGCTGCAAAGCGCGGCAAGTCGGTTGAAGACATCTTCACCGCCTGATCGGAGTTCAGCACATGACAACGCAACAAACCGTGAAGGTGCAATTGGTGCGCAGCCCCATTGGCACCAAGCAAGATCACCGCGCTACCGTGCGCGGTCTGGGTCTGCGCAAGCTGAATAGCATCAGCGAACTGAAGGACACCCCTGAAGTGCGCGGCATGATTAACAAGATCGCCTACTTGGTGAAGGTTCTCTGAAAGGATTGATGATGGAACTCAATAGCATCAAGCCTGCAGACGGCGCCAAGCACGCCAAGCGTCGCGTGGGTCGCGGTATCGGTTCTGGTCTGGGTAAGACCGCCGGCCGTGGTCACAAGGGTCAGAAATCGCGTTCGGGTGGCTACCACAAGGTGGGCTTCGAAGGCGGTCAAATGCCTCTGCAGCGTCGCCTGCCAAAGCGTGGCTTCAAGTCGCATCTGCTGAAGTTCAATGCAGAAGTGACCCTGTCCGCTCTGGAGCAACTGGGTCTGGCTGAAGTTGATCTCGCAGCACTGAAGCAAGCTGGCCTGGTGCCCGCTATCGCTCAGGTGGTGAAGGTCATCAAGAGCGGCGAAATCAGCAAGGCTGTGAAGCTGAGCGGTATCGGCGCTACTGCTGGTGCCAAGGCTGCCGTTGAAGCTGCCGGTGGCAGCTTCGCTGAATAAGATCTGAAAGAAGACATCCGTGGCTACTAGCGCAGCGCAAATTGCAAAAACTGGCAAGTTCGGTGACTTGCGTCGCCGACTGGTTTTTCTGCTGCTCGCGTTGGTCGTGTACCGCATCGGGACTCACATCCCGGTGCCGGGAATCGACCCTGCGCAGCTGCAACAGCTGTTCAATGGCCAGCAAGGCGGTATCCTCAATCTGTTCAACATGTTCTCGGGCGGCGCCTTGTCGCGCTTCTCGGTGTTCGCTCTGGGGATCATGCCGTACATCTCGGCATCGATCATCATGCAGCTGATGTCTTATGTCATCCCGACATTCGAACAGATGAAGAAGGAAGGTGAGGCGGGTCGTCGCAAGATTACCCAATACACCCGCTATGGCACTTTGGGCCTGGCAATCTTTCAATCCCTGGGTATTGCAGTCGCTCTGGAAAGCCAAGCAGGTCTGGTGTTTGCTCCAGGCATCGGTTTCCGCCTCACGGCGGTGGCCAGCCTGACAGCCGGCACCATGTTCCTGATGTGGTTGGGTGAGCAGATCACGGAACGTGGTCTGGGCAACGGCATCTCCATTCTGATCTTTGCTGGTATCGCCGCAGGCCTGCCCAGCTCGATCGGTGGATTGCTGGAGCTGGTGCGCACCGGTGCCATGAGCATTCTGGCCGCGATCATCATTGTTCTCGTGGTGGCAGGCGTGACGTATTTCGTCGTGTTTGTCGAGCGGGGCCAACGAAAGATCCTGGTGAATTACGCACGCCGTCAAGTCGGCAACAAGGTGTATGGTGGCCAGTCTTCGCACTTGCCGTTGAAGCTGAACATGGCAGGTGTGATTCCTCCCATCTTCGCTTCGTCCATCATCCTGCTGCCCGCAACGGTGGTGAACTGGTTCAGTGCAGGGGAGTCCATGCGCTGGCTGAAGGACATCGCAGGTGCTCTGACCCCCGGTCAGCCCATCTATGTGATGCTCTACGCAGCCGCCATCATCTTCTTCTGCTTCTTCTACACCGCCCTGGTTTTCAACAGCCGGGAAACTGCGGACAACCTGAAGAAGAGCGGCGCCTTCATCCCCGGGATTCGTCCTGGTGACCAGACGGCTCGCTACATTGACAAGATCCTGGTGCGTTTGACACTGGCTGGTGCTGTCTACATCACCTTTGTGTGCTTGCTGCCCGAATTCCTGATCCTGAAGTACAACGTTCCGTTCTACTTCGGTGGTACATCGCTGCTGATTATTGTGGTGGTGACCATGGACTTCATGGCACAGGTGCAGAACTACATGATGTCTCAGCAGTACGAGTCACTGCTGAAGAAGGCCAACTTCAAGACATCTGGCAATTAAGCAAGAAATGGTCTATCCTTGCGGGTTCGCCCGTAAGGTGCCCCAACCTCGTGAAGAGCCCTGCGCATTCTTGTCGGTCACAGGCAGTGTCCAGGACAAGAAAGAGCTCGGATGAAAAGTTTTAGGAGAATGAAATGAGAGTTTCGGCTTCGGTCAAGAAAATCTGCCGCAACTGCAAGATCATCCGCCGCAAGGGTGTGGTGCGCGTGATCTGTACCGACCAGCGCCACAAGCAGCGCCAAGGTTGATTGAAAGTATTAGAGGACTACTAATATGGCACGTATCGCCGGCATTAACATCCCGCCGCACAAGCATGCTGAAATCGGCCTGACCGCCATCTTTGGCATTGGTCGTACCACTGCACGCAAGATCTGCGAAGCATGCGGCATCGATTACTCCAAGAAGGTCAAGGACCTGACTGACGCTGATCTGGAAAAGATCCGCGACCAGCTGACTCCCATGACCCTGGAAGGTGACCTGCGTCGCGAGACCACGATGAACATCAAGCGTTTGATGGACATCGGTTGCTACCGTGGTTTCCGTCATCGTCGTGGCCTGCCCATGCGTGGTCAACGTACCCGCACCAACGCTCGCACCCGCAAGGGTCCGCGTAAGGGCGCAGCGGCTCTGAAGAAGTAAGGATAGATCACTATGGCAAAGTCTCCTTCTAACAACGCAGCTCAACGCGTGCGCAAGAAAGTTCGCAAGAACATTTCTGACGGTATCGCTCACGTTCACGCTTCGTTCAACAACACGATCATCACCATCACCGACCGCCAAGGCAACGCTCTGTCGTGGGCCTCGTCGGGTGGCCAGGGCTTCAAGGGTTCGCGCAAGTCGACTCCCTTCGCTGCTCAGGTCGCTTCGGAAGTGGCCGGCCGTGCTGCTATCGAACAAGGCATCAAGAACGTGGACGTGGAAATCAAGGGCCCCGGTCCTGGCCGCGAATCTTCGGTTCGCGCCCTGGGTGCTCTGGGTATCCGTATCACTTCCATCTCGGACGTGACCCCGGTTCCCCACAACGGCTGCCGCCCTCAAAAGCGTCGTCGTATCTAATCTGTACTGAAGACCACCGCCGCCCTGGGTGTTTCACCCTGGGCGGCTCCCGTGCGTTATTGGCACGGTAGATGAAACAAAGGAAATCAAGTGGCACGTTATACCGGCCCCAAGGCCAAACTCGCCCGCCGTGAAGGCACCGACCTGTTCCTGAAGAGCGCTCGCCGCTCCATCGCGGACAAGGCCAAGTTCGACTCCAAGCCCGGCCAACACGGTCGCACCTCGGGTCAGCGTACGTCTGACTTCGGTCTGCAACTGCGTGAAAAGCAGAAGGTCAAGCGCATGTACGGCGTGCTGGAAAAGCAATTCCGCCGCTACTTCGCTGAAGCCGATCGCCGCCGTGGCAACACCGGCGCCATGCTGCTGACCCTGCTGGAAAGCCGCCTGGACAACGTGGTGTACCGCATGGGCTTCGGCTCCACCCGCGCTGAAGCACGCCAACTGGTGTCGCACAAGGCCATCACCGTGAACGGCAAGTCCGTGAACATTCCTTCCTTCATGGTCAAGGAAGGCGATGTGGTCGCTCTGCGCGAAAAGTCCAAGAAGCAAGCCCGCGTGGTCGAAGCCCTGCAACTGGCTTCGCAAGTTGGCTTCCCCGCTTGGGTGGAAGTGAGCCTGGACAAGGCTGAAGGTACCTTCAAGAAGGCTCCTGACCGCGACGAATTCGGCGCCGACATCAACGAATCTCTGATCGTTGAACTGTACTCGCGTTAATTTTCCCGGTTTTTAGCAACCCGTCCCTACGGCGCGAGGCATCGCGCCGTAGGTGCTTCACCAGCCTTACCGGTGTAACGAGCCGGGGGTATTGAGAGGAAGTCTGCATGCAAACAAATCTGCTGAAACCCAAGACGATCAATGTAGAGCAGCTGGGCCACAACCGTGCCAAAGTGACCCTGGAGCCTTTCGAACGCGGCTACGGCCATACGCTGGGCAACGCCCTGCGTCGCGTGTTGCTGTCGTCCATGGTGGGTTATGCAGCGACGGAAGTCACGATTGCTGGCGTGTTGCACGAGTACTCGTCCATCGACGGTGTGCAAGAAGATGTGGTGAGCATCCTCCTGAACCTCAAGGGCGTGGTGTTCAAGCTGCACAACCGTGATGAAGTCACCCTGAGCCTGCGCAAAGACGGCGAAGGTGTGGTCACCGCTGGTGACATCCAGACTCCGCACGATGTGGAAATCATCAACCCTGATCACGTCATCGCCACCCTGTCGCAAGGCGGCAAGCTGGACATGCAGATCAAGGTGGAAAAGGGCCGTGGCTATGTGCCCGGTAACGTGCGCCGCTATGGTGACGAGTCGACCAAGTCGATCGGCCGTATCGTGCTGGACGCATCGTTCTCGCCCGTGCGCCGCGTGAGCTACAACGTGGAATCCGCTCGCGTGGAACAGCGTACCGATCTGGACAAGCTGGTCGTTGAAATCGAAACCAACGGCGCCATCAATGCCGAAGACGCCGTGCGCGCATCCGCCAAGATCCTGGTGGAACAACTGGCTGTGTTTGCACAGCTGGAAGGCGAGTTCGGTGAAGGCGGCATCCTGCAAGCCGGCGGCAACCAACGTGCCAACGCAACGTTCGATCCGATCCTGCTGCGCCCTGTGGATGAGCTGGAACTGACCGTTCGCTCGGCCAACTGCCTGAAGGCAGAAAACATCTACTACATCGGTGATCTGATTCAGCGCACCGAAAACGAGCTGCTCAAGACGCCTAACCTGGGTCGCAAGTCGCTCAACGAAATCAAGGAAGTCCTCGCTTCGCGCGGCCTGACCTTGGGCATGAAGCTGGAAAACTGGCCACCCGCTGGCCTGGAAAAGCGTTAATCAGACGCTTTTTTCAGCATCACGCTATAATCTGCGGCTCCCCACCCGAGAGGGTGGTGGGCCGCAACATTTATACAGTGCACCGGGCAGTACCTGATACGGCTTGCCCGCAAACATCAAATCAAAGGAAAGCACCATGCGTCACGGTCACGGCCTCCGCAAACTGAACCGCACTTCGTCTCACCGCAAGGCGATGCTGCAAAACATGATGAATTCGCTCATCGAGCACGAAGCCATCAAGACCACCGTCCCCAAGGCCAAGGAACTGCGCCGCGTGATCGAGCCCATGATCACCCTGGCCAAGGTTGACTCCGTTGCCAACCGCCGTCTGGCTTTCGACCGTCTGCGCGACCGCGACAGCGTGACCAAGCTGTTCAACGTGCTGGGTCCCCGCAACGCCAAGCGTCCTGGCGGCTACACCCGTATCCTGAAGATGGGCTTCCGCGTGGGCGACAACGCTCCCATGGCCTATGTGGAACTGGTTGAGCAAGAAGAAGTGGCTCAAACCCAAGCTGCAGAATAATTCTGTGCTATAATTTGGACATATCGCGAGGTGGAGCAGTCTGGTAGCTCGTTGGGCTCATAACCCAAAGGTCGTTGGTTCAAATCCAGCCCTCGCAACCAAATTCATCAACGCCTGCTGGAAACAGCAGGCGTTTTTGTTTTTGCATCTCCCATGCCCCATTGGAGCATCGGCTCCGCCGGCGTCCCATGGGTCTGGAGGCACAGCCGGCACGATCTGTGCAGCGCTGGAGAGCGGGCACCCAGGCATTCGCCGTGCACCGGTGCTGCGGGGCGGTGCCGTGCAGGACCCTCGCAGCGGCCTGTATCTGCTGGCTTTGCACCTATGCGCCGCATGCGCCTTGCTACCAGGCGCATGCCTTTGTCTTGAATCTGAAGCGGTTGCGGCAGCGACCGCGCCTCTTTGGAAGAAATGCAGCCCGCTTTCGGCAGCGGCTGCCCCCGGAATTCGCTATGCAGACCCTCACTGGCACCACCCTTGGCATCGACTTTGGCACCTCCAACTCCGCCATGGCCTGGCGCCAGGGCGCGCGTGCGGCACAGCTGCTTGCGCTGGAAGGCGGCGCCACCGGCATGCCCACGGCGCTGTTCTTCAATACGGAAACCCAGGGCACGCACTTTGGCCGTGACGCCATGCGCCAGTACCTGGCGGGGGAAGACGGTCGGCTGATGCGCTCGCTCAAAAGCCTGCTGGGCAGCAGCCTGTTGCAGGACAAGACGGCCGTGCATGGCCAGATGGTCAGCTACCAGGACATCATTGCGCTGTTCCTGAAGCAACTCGCCCAGCGGGCCCAACAGGAGCTGGGCGGCTTGCCTGAGCGCGTGGTGCTGGGCCGCCCGGTGCATTTTGTCGATGCCCATCCCGAGCGCGATCGCCAGGCGCAGGATGCGCTGGAGCAAGCCGCGCAGGCCGCCGGTTTTGCGCAGGTGGAGTTCCAGCTGGAGCCCATTGCCGCCGCGCTGGACTACGAACAGCGCCTGGAACGCGAGACCGTGGTGCTGGTGGTGGACATCGGCGGCGGCACCTCCGACTTCACCGTGGTGCGCCTGGGGCCGCAGCATGCGGGCAAGCCCGACCGCGCGGCCGACATCCTGGCCACCAGCGGCGTGCACATCGGCGGTACCGACTTTGACCACCGCCTGAGCGTGGACACGGCGATGCCGCTGCTGGGCCTGCGCCACACGGGGCCCAGCGGCCGCGAAGTGCCCAGCCGCGTGTTCTACGACCTGGCCACCTGGCACCTGATCCAGTGGCAGTACAGCCCCAAGGCGCTGCGCGATGCGCAGGCCCTGCGCACCGACTACCGGGACGCGCAGCTGCACCAGCGCCTGATGGCGGTGTTAGAAGAGCGCCTGGGCCACCGGCTGGCCGATGCGGTGGAGCAGGGCAAGATCCAGGCCTCCAGCACCGGCGGCGATGCGCTGCTGGACCTGGGCTGGCTGGAGACGGGTCTGCAGACCGGCATCACCCAGGACGGGCTGCACCGCTCGCTGCAGGCGCCGCTGGTGCAGGTGGTGGAATGTGCCCAGCACTGCGTGCAGCTGGCGGGCTTGCCGGCCGGGGGCGTGGATGCCATCTACCTGACCGGCGGTTCATCTGCGCTGCGCACGCTGCGCGATGCGCTGGCCCAGGCCTTCCCGGCCGTGCCCCAGGTGGAAGGCGATCTGTTTGGCGGGGTGGCCACGGGCCTGGCCTACGCCTGAAGCCGCGCGCAGCGCCTGTCCAGGCGCTGTGCCTGCTTATGCGGCTTCGTCGCCGTCCTGGTCCGCGCGCTTGAACTGCAGCGCCAGGTCATAGAGCTGGTTGCGGTTGCCGCCGGTGATGTCGGCCGCCAGCTTGACGGCGGTCTTGGTCGGCAGCTCGGCCAGCAGCAGGCGCAGCACACGTTCGGCGTCGCCGTCATCCTGGTGCACCGCCACCGGGTGCAGCACCACCACAAACTCGCCCTTGGCGCGGGTGGCATCGCCATTCAGCCAGGCGGGCAGGTCCTGGGCGGCGTGGGTGCTGATCTGCTCGAACTGCTTGGTGATTTCGCGCGCCAGCGTCACCGGGCGCTCGCCCAGCACGGCCAGGGCCTTGGCCAGCTCGTGGATGCGGTGCGGGGCTTCCAGCAGCACGGTGCAGCGCGGCTCGGCGGACAGCCGCTGTACGGCGGTCTGGCGCTCGGCATTCTTGGTGGGCAGGAACCCGGCAAACACAAAGCCACCATCGGTCTGGCCCGGCGGCACGCAGCCGGCCACGCTGATGGCGCTGGTGATGCTGCTGGCACCCGGCAGCGGCATGCAGCGCAGCCCGGCCGCCTGCACGGCGGCGCACAGGCGCGCGCCGGGGTCGCTGACGCCGGGGGTGCCGGCATCGCTGACATAGGCAATGCGCTGGCCTTGCTGCAGGCGTGCGATCACGCCGGCGGCGGCTTCGGCCTCGTTGTGCTGGTGCACGGCCAGCAGCTGGCTGCCGGGGCGCTCCAGGCCGTAGCTGCGCAGCATGCCCTGGGTGTGGCGCGTGTCCTCGCAGGCCACAGCATCCACCAGTTGCAGCACATGCAGGGCGCGCAGCGAGATGTCAGCCAGGTTGCCGATGGGCGTGGCCACCACATACAGCGTGCCCTGCGGATAATTCTGGGCAGCCGCTGCCTCGCGGGCAGCATGCAGGGCCGGAGCGAAAGAGGTGCTCAATGGGTTTCCTTGGAAAAGAGCCGCCGCTGGAGGCAAAAAAGCCGCCGCCGGAGGCGGCCACAGGCCGCACGCCGGGGCAGCAGGCCGAAGACCGGGCGCTGCGCCACGCGCTGGCGCGCGGCTGGCGGCTGATAGAGCGCAATTATCGGACGCCTGGGCGCGGCGGGGGCGAGATAGACCTTATCTTGCGTGCCGCGGATGGCACGGTGGTGTTCGTGGAGGTGCGCAGCCGCGCCAGCAGCCAGTTTGGAGGGGCCGATGGCAGCATCCATGCAGCCAAGCGCCAGCGCATCGTGCTGGCCGCCCGCCACTGGCTGGCGCGCCAGCCGTCGGTGCCGGCCTGTCGTTTTGACGCGGCCCTGGTGCAGCAGGACCAGCTGCAGTGGCTGGAGGCGGCCTTCGACGCAGAATGAGGCCGGGTGCCAGCGCCTGCCGTCCGCCGCGGCCAGGCTGTTGCGGCCACAGGGGCGTTGCACACAGTGCCAGCACAAACTTTCTGCTACCAAAGGTATAACGCAGCACAGGTATCATCGCAGCCCATGCTAGAGCTACGTATCCAACAGCATTTCATCGACAGCGCCGACCTGAAATACCAGGCCGCCCAGGCGCTGAGCCAACCCATTGCCTTGGCCGTGCAGGCCATTCTGGCCAGCGTGACCAGTGGCGGCAAGGTGCTGGCCTGCGGCAGCGGCGTGTCCGCCAGCCAGGCCCAGACCTTTGCCACGCTGTGCGTGACCGGCTTCGAGCGCGAACGTCCCGAACTGGCGGCCATGGCCCTGGGCAGCGACGGCGGGCTGCTGGGCGGCTCGGCCGGTACGGCGCCGGGCTCGCAGTACCTGGCGCGCCAGGTGCGGGCGCTGGGCCAGGCGGGCGATCTGCTGCTGGTGATCTCGGTCAGCGGCAACGACCACAGCCTGCTGGAAGCCGTGGATGCGGCGCACGAGCGCGAAATGATGGTGGTGGTGCTCAGCGGCCATACTGGCGGCGCCCTGGCTTCCCGGGTGCGCGAGACCGATGTGCTGATCTGCGTACCGCATGAGCGGGCTGCGCGCGTGCGCGAAGCCCATGAGTTGGTGGTCCATTGCCTGTGCGACGGCGTGGACACACAGTTGCTTGGCGAACAGGAGATGTTATGAAGCGAATGGGTTCCCCTCTGGTACGCGCAGTCTTGGCTGCGGCAGCCATCACGGCAGGCCTGTCGGGTTGCGTGCCCCTGGTGGTCGGCGGCGGCATGGCCACCGCGGCACTGTCGGCGGCCGATCGCCGCACGACCGGTACGCAGGTGGAAGACCAGGGTATCGAGCTGCGGGCGCAGGACCGCATCCGCCAGTCCCCGCTGAACGAGCGCAGCCGCGTCAACATCACCAGTTTCAACCGCAAGGTGCTGATCACCGGTGAAGTGCGCAACGAGCAGGACAAGCAGGAAGTGGCCCGCATCGTGCGCGATGTGAACAATGTGGACGGCATCCACAACGAGCTGGAAGTGACGCCGTTTTCCTCTTCGCTGGGCCAACGCAGCAAGGACACCCTGCTCACCAGCCAGGTCAAGGGCAGCCTGATCAATTCGCGAGATCTGCAGGCCTCGGCCATCAAGGTGGTGACCGAGATGAACGTGGTCTACCTGCTGGGCATCGTGACCGAGCGTGAATCCCGGCGCGCCGCGGAAATTGCCCGTGGCGTGAACGATGTGCGCAAGGTGGTGCGGGTGTTCGAGCTGACCACCGAAGATGCGCTGGCCAACTACATGCCCGGCAGTGCGCCGGTGACGCGCGACCCTGCGGCAGAGAACTGACCGCCAGGCGTTCCACGCCCAATGCAAAACGGCAGCCACGAGGCTGCCGTTTGTTTTTGGGGGGGCAGCCGAAGCTGCACCGATCAGCGCAGGCGGCGGATCAGGCTGGAAGTATCGTTGCGACCGCCGTCCATGGCCTGCACGTCGGCGTAGAACTGGTCCACGAGGGCGGTCAGCGGCAGGCGGGCGCCATTGCGCTTGGCCTCGTCCAGCACCAGACCCAGATCCTTGCGCATCCAGTCCACGGCAAAGCCGAAGTCGAACTTGCCTTCCACCATGGTCTTGCCGCGGTTTTCCATCTGCCAGCTCTGGGCCGCGCCCTTGCTGACCACGTCCAGCACCTTGTTCACATCCAGTCCGGCCTTTTCACCGAAGGCAATGGCTTCGGACAGGCCTTGCACCACGCCGGCAATGCAGATCTGGTTGACCATCTTGGTCAGCTGGCCCGCGCCGCTGGCGCCCATCAGCGTGAAGGCGCGCGAGAAGCACTGGGCCACCGGGGCCACGGTGTCGAACACGCTCTGGTCGCCGCCGCACATCACCGTCAGCGCACCATTCTGGGCACCGGCCTGGCCGCCGGAGACCGGGGCGTCGATGAAATGCTGCCCCTGGGCCTGTGCCGCGGCATACAGCTCGCGGGCCACTTCGGCCGAAGCGGTGGTGTGGTCGACAAAAATGGCGCCCGCCTGCATGCCGGCCAGGGCACCGTCGGCGCCCAGCACCACGGAACGCAGGTCGTCGTCATTGCCCACGCAGCAGAACACGATGTCGGCGCCCTGGGCCGCCGCACGCGGGGTGGCGGCTTCGGCGCCGCCGAATTCGGCCACCCAGGCCTGGCGCTTGGCGGCACTGCGGTTGTACACGGTGACCTGGTGGCCTGCCTTGGCCAGGTGGCCGGCCATGGGGTAGCCCATGACGCCCAGGCCCAGGAAGGCAACTTTGCGGGAAGGAGTGGCTGCGTAATCGCGGGGGGTGATGCTCGACATGTCGGTGGATCAGAAAGGCAGAAAGCAGCGCACAGACGCTGCGGCGAAGCCCCCATGGTGACACAGGCGGCCCCGCTTGTCGCCCCTTCTTGCGACAGATCAGACACCGGTGAAGTGGACGCTGGCAGCGGCCTGGTCCGAACCCGGGTGCGGGTTGCGAGGACCGGCTCCATGCGGCACAAGGGTTTGGTACGCTCCACGGCTTATGACGACCATAGCCGAGAACCTTCAGCGCATACACAGCCGCATGGCACGCGCCTGCGATGGCGCACAGCGCCCCCACGCCAGCGTGGGCCTGCTGGCCGTGTCCAAAACCTTTGGTGCCGATGCCGTGCGCGAGGCGGCGCTGGCCGGCCAGCGCGCCTTTGGCGAGAACTACATCCAGGAAGCCGTGGACAAGATCGCCCAGGTGCGCGCCATGGCCGATGTGCCGCCGCTCACCTGGCACTGCATAGGCCCGATCCAGAGCAACAAGACCCGGTTGGTGGCCGAGCACTTTGACTGGGTGCACACGGTGGACCGGCTGAAGATTGCCCAGCGCCTGTCCGACCAGCGGCCTGCCAGCCTGCCGCCGCTGCAAATCTGTCTGCAGGTGAATGTGGACGGAGGGGAGACCAAATCCGGTTGCAGCCCGCAGGAGGCGCTGGCACTGGCCCAGGCCATTGCCGCCCTGCCGCGGCTGCAGCTGCGCGGGGTGATGAGCATTCCCGATCCCCAGCCTACTCCCGAGGCCATGCTGGCCGTGCACCAGCGGGTGGCGGCCGTGTTTGCGCAGATCCGCGCCAGCGGCCTGCCGGGGCTGGAGACCTTCGACACCCTGAGCCTGGGCATGACCGACGATCTGGAACTGGCAGTGCAGGCCGGCAGCACCCTGGTGCGCGTGGGCAGCGGCATCTTTGGCCGCCGCAGCTACCCGGCGGCGCCTGTCGCCTGAGTGCGCGCCACCGTGATGGCCTGCGCCAGATCAGCCGAAGGGGGACAGACGGCATATTAAGATGGGGACATACCTGTCCGACCCGGTGGCCACAGAACCACCCGCCGGACCTGATCCATTGCTCAAGGAGATACCCCTTCATGCCCGGACTGTTGCCCGATATCGATCCCGATGGACTGCTGGAATTCTCGGTGGTCTACACCGACCGCGCCCTGAACCACATGTCCAAGCGCTTTGCCGGCGTGATGCAGGACATTCTGGGGACGCTCAAAGAGGTCTACCACGCCCACACCGCCGTGCTGGTGCCCGGCAGCGGCACCTTTGGCATGGAAGCCGTGGCGCGCCAGTTCGCCAACGGCGAGAAGGTGCTGATCGTGCGCAACGGCTGGTTCAGCTACCGCTGGACGCAGATCTTCGACACCGGCAACTTTGGCCTGGGCGGCGGTGCCGTGGTCTGCAAGGCGCGCAAGCAGGGCGAAGGCAGCCAGGATCCGTGGACACCATGCCCTGCACAGGACGTGGCCGACACCATCCGCGCCGAGCGCCCCAAGGTGGTGTTCGCCCCCCATGTCGAAACGGCCAGCGGCATCATGCTGCCCGACGACTACATCCGCACCATCGCCGATGCGGCCCATGACGTGGGCGCGCTGATGGTGCTGGACTGCGTAGCCTCCGGCGCCATGTGGATCAACATGGAAAAGACGGGCGTGGATGTGCTGATCAGTGCGCCGCAAAAGGGCTGGAGCAGCTCGCCCTGCTGCGCCATGGTGATGCTCTCGGCCCGTGCACGCGAAGCCATCGAACACACGCAAAGCTCCAGCTTCTCCTGCGATCTGAAGAAGTGGATGCAGATTGCCGAAGGCTACGAAAAAGGCCAGCACGCCTACCACACCACCATGCCCACCGACGCCCTGGTGCGCCTGCGCGACGTGATGCTGGAAACGCGTGCCTACGGCTTCGAGAAGGTGCGCGAGGAACAGATCGCCCTGGGTGACCAGGTGCGCAAGCTGCTGGAGTCGCGCGGTTTCCCCAGCGTGGCGGCCGGCGGGTTCAAGGCCCCGGGTGTGGTGGTGAGCTACACCACCCACCCCGACATCCAGAGCGGCAAGGCCTTCCTGAATGTGGGTCTGCAGACCGCTTCGGGTGTGCCGCTGATGTGCGACGAAGGTCCGGATTTCAAGACCTTCCGCATCGGCCTGTTCGGCCTGGAGAAGTGGCACAACGTGGACCGCACCGTGGGCCATCTGCGCGATGCGCTGGACCGCATCGGGGTGTGATGCACTCTGAGGCGGTGTGTGCCTTTCCCCGCTCCGGCAGCGCCGCTGGGGAAGGGGGCTCCGGCCTGTTCTATGGTTGAAAGGGCCGTTCCGGCGCAGCGCATGCGCGGGCACGGTCCCGGTGAAAGGAAATTCCCATGTTTGCACGCATTGCAGGCGCTGCCTGCCTGATGGGCGCGATGCTGGCCGGTCACGCACTGGCACAGTCGCAACCGGTGACCTCGGCCAGCGGCCTGGTCTATGAAAGCCTGAAGGAAGGCACGGGCGCGAGCCCCAAGGCCACGGACAAGGTGAAGGTGCATTACCGCGGCTACTTTCCGCAGACCGGCGCGGATTTCGACAGCTCCATCACCCGGGGCGAGCCGATCGAGTTCCCGCTCAACGGCGTGATTCCCTGCTGGACCGAAGGTGTGCAGAAGATGAAGGTGGGGGGCAAGGCGCGCCTGACCTGCCCGCCCGGCATTGCCTACGGCAGCCGTGGTGCGGGCCGGGTGATTCCGCCCAACGCCACGCTGATGTTTGAAGTCGAGCTGCTGGGCATCAACGGCAAGTAAGCGCCGCGGCGTGCCGCCGGTCGGCGGCCGCTCCGGTCCGATGCCGGGCTGCGGGGCGTATCGGGTGCAGGGGTATGGCCTGTGGCACGGTGGCACAGGCCGCAGGCCGGAGAGGGGCGTGGCATGCGCTGGACCGCCCACGCCCACGCGGTCCATCCGCCTGGGTCTGGGACTCGCTTGCGGTCGTCCCAGCCTGTGGGCTTACTTGTAGAACACCTCGACCGGGCCCTTGAGCTTGATCAGCAGCGGGTAGCCCTTGCGGTCCACGGTCTTGCCGGCAGGCACACGCACCCAGCCTTCGCTGATGCAGTATTCCTCCACATCGAAACGCTCCTTGCCGTTGAAGCGGATGCCGATGTCGTGCTCAAAAATCGCGGCCACATAGTGGGGGCTGCGCGGGTCGATGGAAAGGTGGTCGGGCAGCTCGGGGCGGGTGTCGCTCATGGTGCAGGTCGGTCAGAGAGTTGTGAATGCCCGGATTGTCCGGGATTTGCCTTGGCCCTGGCGCCCGCTGCCGTGCTGCGGCTGCGGGAGGGCCCTACACCGGGCAGCCACCAACGCGTGCTAGGCTGAAACCGCTGCTGAGGCAGATGGGCTGCTGCAGCGCGCCGGAGTGAACCGCACGCTTATGACTTCGACTGCATCCACACTGCACCGCGCCAAGCGCCTGGCGCTGGGTCTGCTGCTTCTGGTGACGGCCGTGTTTGTGGCCACCCATTTTCTGCCGCAAACGCTGCTGGTGCGCTGCCTGCAGTCCATGGCTGAAGCTGCCATGGTGGGCGCACTGGCCGACTGGTTTGCGGTGTCGGCACTGTTTCGCCACATCCCCATTCCCTGGGTGCAGCGGCACACGGCCATCATCCCGCGCAACAAGGACCGTATCGGCGAGAACCTGGCCGTGTTCGTGCGCGACAAGTTCCTGGATGCACCCTCGCTGGTGGCGCTGCTGCGCCGCCACGATGCCGCCCAGTCGCTGGCCGACTGGCTGGGCGCGCCCGGCAACAGCCAGATGCTGGGCCGTCAGTTGGCCCGTCTGGCCCAGGCCGGGCTGGAGATGGTGCAGGATCGGCAGGTGGAACGGCTGCTGACCCAGACGCTGCGCAGCGTGCTGGCGCAGGTGGACCTGTCGCGCTCGCTGGCTACGGTGCTGGGGGCGTTGACGCAAGGCGGTCGCCACCAGGCGGTGCTGGACGATGTGCTGCGCCGCATCGGCGGCGTGCTGCAGCAGGCCGATACGCACCACTTCATTGCCGAAGCCATCGTGCAGTGGCTCAAGCGCGAGCACCCATTGAAGGAAAAAATGCTGCCCACCGACTGGCTGGGCGACAAGGGGGCCGAGTTGGTGGCCCAGGCACTGGAAAGCCTGCTGGACGACATCGCCCACAACCCCCAGCACCGCATGCGCGAGGCCTTCGATGCGGCCGTGCAGCGGCTGATCGTGCGGCTGCAGAACGACCCGGACTATGCGGCGCGCGCCGAGCAGGTGCGCCACTACCTGCTGCACGACGAGAAGCTGGCCGCCTATCTGCGCGACCTGTGGAGCGGCATGCGCCAGCGCCTGGAGGCAGATCTCGACAACCCGAAATCGCATATCGCGCGCAAGCTGGGCGGCCTGGGGCGCTGGCTGGGTCTGTCGCTGGCACAGGATGCGGCGCTGCGCCGCTCCATGAACGAACGGCTGGAGCGCTGGGCGCAGGCGCTGGCGCCCGAGGTGTCGGAATTCATTGCCCGCCACATCCGCGAAACCGTGCAGCGCTGGGATGCACGCGAGCTGTCGGCCCTGGTGGAGCAGCACATCGGCAAGGACCTGCAGTTCATCCGCATCAACGGCACCTTGGTGGGCGGCGCCATCGGGCTGCTGCTGTTTGCCTTCAGCCATCTGCCCGAACTGCTGCGCAGCATGCCGCGCTGAACCTGCCTCACGTCAGCGGTTGGGGGGCGGTTGCCAGTGCCTCCTCGGTGAGGGTGGCAAACACCAGCCGCACTTCCAGCCCCTGTGCCTTGCCGGGCGGGGGCGACAGCAGTTCCAGCTGGGCGTTGTGCCGGTCGGCGATGCTGCGCACAATCGACATGCCCAGCCCATAGCCGATGTGGCGGGTGTCACCGCGCACATGGCGCTCCAGGATCTGCAGGCGCTGTGTCGCATCCAGGCCGGGGCCGTCGTCGCGCACGGCCAGGGCCGGTGGCTGGCGCAGCACGGTCAGCACCACCTCGCCGCTGGAATAGGTGAGGGCGTTGTCGATCAGGTTGCGCAGTGCAATCGCCAGCGTGTCCATGTCCCCTTGCACCCAGACCGGGGCCGCGTCCTCGGGCGGCTCCCAGTCCAGCCGGCGCTGGGCGCGGGGGTGCTGCCAGAATTCCTGGGCCATGGTGGTCGCCAGCTGCAGCAGGTCGACGGTGTGAAAGCGCGCCGTGTTCCCCGCTTCGGCGCGTGACAGCTGCAGCAGGCGCTCAGTCCGGTGGCTCAGGGTTTCCAGGGCGGTCAGGGCGGTCTGCGCCTCGCCCACGGCAATCTGCGTGCTGCCTTGCAGCTGGGCCTGCTCCACCGCCGTGTGCAGCCGCAGCCGCACGGAGGCCAGCGGGGTGCGCAACTCGTGCGCGGCATTGGCGGCCAGGGCGCGTTCCACATCCAGCGCCTGGTGCAGCCGGTCCATCAGCTGGTTCACGCCTTCGCCCACCTGGCGCAGTTCCAGCGGCAGGTCCTGCAGCACCAGGGGCTGCAGATTGCTGCTGCTGCGCTCGGTGATCTGCTGCTGCAGCCATTGCAAGCTGCGCAATTCCTTGCGCGCAATGTGGCGGATCAGGCCGGCCAGCACCGGCAGCATCAGCAGCAGCACGGTGATCAGTCCGGTCAACGTGCCGCTGCGGACTTCGGCACGTTCGCCCAGCGGGTCGGCCAGCTGCAGCCACAGATCATCCTGCGGGGTGTACAGCGTGTAGATGCGGTGTTCGATGGAGTTGTGAAATCCCGGTTTCAAGGGGGCATCGAACGGGGTGATGGGGGCGCCGCGCGAGCGCAGCAGCACCTTGCCGTCGGGGGTGCGCAGCTGCAGCAGCAGGGGTTCCGGGTGGTCATCTCCGGGCACTTCGCCCATGGTCAGAATACCCTGGCTGGGGCTGTCCGTATCGGCGCGTGACTGGCGGACGTCCAGCAGCGCCGGGTAGAGCTGGCGGTGGGCGCTTTCCACCAGTTCGGTGTCGAAGTTGTGCTGGATCTGGGAGTCCACATACCAGGCGACCAGGGCTGTTCCCAGCGCCCAGACGGTGATCACCGCCACCACCAGCGGGCGGGTCAGGCGGTAGGCCAGGCTGGCGGGCGCGGGCTTCATGCCACCGCCAGCCGGTAGCCCGTGCCGCGCACGGTCTGGATCAGGGGGCTTCCCAGCTTGCGGCGCAGCCGGCTGATGAACACCTCCAGGGTGTTGCTGTCCGAAGTGCTGTCCCATTGATAGAGTGCCTCCAGCAGCCGTTCGCGGGTGAAGGTCTGTTCCGGCCGGCTGGCCAGCACGCGGAGCAGGGCCCATTCCTTGGGGGTGAGCACCACCGGCAGGCTGTCGACCTTGACCACCTCGCGCGCCAGATCGATGCTGACCGGTCCGCGCTGCAGCACCGGGCTGGCCTGGGCACTGCGGCGGCGTTCGATGGCGCGCAACCGGGCCAGTAGCTCTTCGGGGTCATAGGGTTTGACCAGGTAGTCGTCAGCGCCGGTGTCCAGGCCGCGGATGCGGTCGCTGACCTGGTCGCGGGCGGTCACCACCACCACGGTGGGGGGATCGTCCCGTCTGGGCAGATGCTGCAGCAGTTCCAGCCCGTCGCCATCGGGCAGGTTCAGGTCCAGCAGGATGGTGGCGTAGTGGGTCACGGCCACCAGCGCGCGCGCGGCCGTCAGGTCGGGGGCCAGGTCCACCTTGAATTGCTTGCTGTGCAGATAGCCCAGCACCGCCTGGGCCAGGGCTGCATCGTCTTCCACCAACAGTATTCGCATGGTGCAGGATCATGAACGGAAAACACCAGTGTAGAGACGCTGGCCGCCCGTGTTGGAAAAGACGGCTTTGTACTGAAACTGAACGGAGTCTGAACAGAAGGTTCACTGCGGGTTCAGCTTGGGTACTTACCTTACGGGCCCATGCACAATATGTTCCCCGGCCGCGGCGATGCCATGCCTGCGGTGGCACTCCCCACATCCGATTCCGTTCCTGCCGATGCTGCACTGCCGCATGTCGGTCGCCGCTGGCGTTGGCCTGTGCTGCAGCTGTCTCCCCGCACTGTGGCCGGCGTGCTGGTGCTGTGGTGCACCTTGCTGCTGAACCAGGCCCTGTGGCAGAAGCTGGCGGGGCTGGCCGATTTCTCGGACCCCTGGATGCTGCGCCGGGCGGTGATGGCGGTGTTGGTGGGCTGCGCCACCTACCTGTGGTTCATGCTGTGGTCCTGGCCGCGCCTGCGCCGGGTCGCCTGGAGTGCCACCCTGGTGCTGGCTGCGGTGGTGCAGTACTACATGCTGCACTACGGCATGGTGATGGACAGCAGCATGGTGCGCAATGTAATGCAGACCAACTTCACCGAAGGTCTGGCGCTGTTCAGTCCGTTGATGCTGGTGCATGTGGCGGTGTATGCCGGTCTGCCGGTGCTGTGGCTGTACCGCGGGGTGCGCTGGCAGGAAGGCCGGGGGCGGCGTGCCTGGGTCCTGTCGGCATTGGCGGTGCTGCTGGCGCTGGGGACCCTGCTGGGCGGCGGCGTGGCCATGTACCGCGAACTGGCGCCGCTGATCCGCAACCACACGGAAATCCGCTTTCTGATCAACCCCCTGGCCACGGTGGTTTCGTTCGCGCAGGTCACGCTCAAACCCATTTTCAAACCGAACCGGCCGTTCCGTGCCATCACCGAAGGTGCCGCCCTGGGCAGCAGCTATGGTGCGGCATCTGCCGTGGCAGCTGCCACGCACAAGCCGCCGCTGCTGGTGCTGGTGGTGGGCGAAACCGCACGCGCCGACCACTTCGGCCTGAATGGCTACCCGCGCGACACCACGCCCGAGCTGGCTGGGCGCCAGGTCATCAACTGGCGCCAGGCCTGGTCCTGCGGCACCAACACGCTGGCATCGGTGCCCTGCATGTTCTCGCACCTGGGCAAGTCGGGCTACGAGGGCCGCAAGTTCGAATACGGCAATCTGATGGATGTGCTGCAGGCCGCCGGCCTGGGGGTGGACTGGCTGGACAACCAGTCCGGCTGCAAGGGCGTGTGCGACCGCATTCCCCATGCCCAGGCCGACCAGGTGGCCACGCCGGCCGAAGTCAAGCAATGGTGCAAGGACGGGGAGTGCCTGGACCAGCTGATGGTGGGCCTGCTGGACCAGCGCCTGCAGGCCCTGCCCGAGGCCGCACGCAGCAAGGGTGCGGTGCTGGTGCTGCACCAGATGGGCAGCCACGGCCCGGCATACTACCGCCGCTCCAGTGCGCAGACCAAGCAGTTCAAGCCGGAGTGCACCACGCACGTGACCTCGGACTGCAGCCATGCCGAACTGGTCAATGTGTATGACAACAGCATGCGTGAAACCGATCTGTTTCTGGCCAAGACCATCGACTGGCTGCAAAACAAGCAGGACCAGTACGCAACGGCGCTGATGTATGTGTCGGACCACGGCGAGTCCCTGGGCGAGAACGGTCTGTACCTGCATGGCCTGCCTTATGCGATCGCCCCTGACACGCAAAAGCATGTGCCCTGGGTGCTGTGGCCCGGCAGCCTGCAGGCGCGCACCGGCATGAAAGAGGCCTGCGCCCGCTCCGGAGCGGACCAGCGCATCACGCACGACAACTACTTCCACACCGTGCTGGGCATGCTGGATGTGCGCAGCCCGCTCTACAAGCCGGAGCTGGACATGCTGGCCACGTGCCGTTCCTGACGCCGCACGAAGGCGTGGCGGACCACACCACACCAAAGGGGGCTCTATCGCCCCCTTTTTTTGTTCCCGCTGCCCGCCCGTAATCAGCGATGCGGTGGGCGGGGCGGGGGCGCCGTTTAGGGCGTCGGAATGGCGCTGCCCGTGGCCGCATGGGCCTGGTAATACACGGCTGGCTGGCCGCAGGGACGCCCGGCCAGCGCCGCATTCAGGCGTTCCAGCATGGCCGATGTGGCAGGGGCCGGGGACGCATCGGCCCGCCAGTCCGGGCGCACAAATTGCACCCAGCCCACCCAGGCCAGCAGTTGCAGCAACTGGCTGACCGCGCCGGGCTGCTGGGCATACAGCGGCAGTTGCACCAGCTGGGCATAGCTTTGCGGGCCCTTCTGCAGCGCCGCCAGCAGCGGGGCCACATGTGCCATGGGCATCTGCACCGGACCGATGCGGGTGTCGAGCGTGAAGGCTGCCGGCAGAGGCGCCTGCAGCGAGGGTGCTGTCGGCAGCAGGGCGATGCGCTGTGCCAGCAAGGCGTGGCGGTGTGCGTCGGCAGACAGCACGTTGCCCTGGGGGTGCTGGCGCTGGTAGAGGTCGCGGCGCTGGTTCTGGTTGCGGGCAATGTCCTTGAAGGTTTCCTGGGCGGCCACGCTGCTGCCTTGCTGGCGCAGGCGGTTCAGCAGCGGCAGGGACTGTTCGGGCAGCGACGCACCGTCGATGTTTTCCAGCAGTGTGGCACTGCCGGCGTAGTCGCAGCCGACCCGCGCGAGATCGGTCATGACATCGGCCACGTGCAGGGACTCCCAGTGCGCGTTCAGGAATTCATGGGCGATGTAGCGGCGGTCCATACCGCGTAGCTGGCCCAGTTCCGCCGCAATGCGCGGATGTTCGCTGCAGTAGCCGGTGCCGGCTTCGGTCATCTTCTCCAGCAGCTCCAGGCCGGCATAGACCTTGTCCGTGGAGCCGCCGGCCATGCCTTGCGTGGCCAGGTGTGCCAGCTTTTGCGCAGCCGCCATGGAGGCGGAGCCGGGCTGGCTCATATAGGCCAGGTACAGCACGCCGCCGGGCTGCAGGTGGCGTTCCAGCAGCTGGCGCAGGGCGGCGCGGTGGTGGGCGCTGATCCAGGAGTACACCCCGTGGCTGACGATGAAATCACAGGGGGGCAATGCGGCATCGGCCGAATGCAGCGCGGCCTCAAAGCTCTGGCACACGAAGCGCACATTGGCCACGCCCACCGCCTGTGCCAGGGCCTGTGCCTGGGCGATGGCATCCGGGTTGAGGTCCAGACCGATGAAATGTCCCCGTGGGTTGGTGGCCGCCGCAATGACCGTGCTGATACCTGTGCCGCAGCCCAGTTCCAGCCAGGTGTAGGGCTGCTGCAGATCGGGTGTGCGGCGCCCCAGTGCCTGCAGGCTGCTGCACAGCCAGACGGGCATGAGCTCGCGGTGGAAGTAGTCGGGGTAGGCCACGTCGGTGACGTAGCCATCCAGGTGCGCGGCAGGGGATGTCATGGGGCGTCTGGGGGAAGAAACAATGCAAAAGCCTGCAGCCGGAGCTGCAGGCTTGATGGTGTCACAGCTGCGGGTGCACGGGTTGCCTGGGGAGGCCGGTCCATGCGCCCTGCAGTCTGCGACAAGCGCCGGGGCGCGCGGTTTAGAAGCGGCCGGTCAGCGACACGTAGTAGGCACGGCCCAGTTCGTTGTAGGTGGAGGCGCCTGCGGCAGAGTTGTTGGACTGGCGGTACAGGCGCTTGTCCGCCAGGTTGGTGATGCCGAAGTTCAGCGCATAGGCCTTGTTGATCTTGTACTGGGCGCCAATGCCGTACAGGGCGTAGGAGCTGATTTCCTGCAGCTGCGCGCCGGTGGAGGCCGCACCGCCGGTCTGGACGGTACGGGGTTCCTGGCGGCCGTAGAACGTGGCGTTCAGCTGGGTCGACCAGTTGCCGTTGATGGTCCAGTCCAGCGTGGAGTTCACGGTGTACTTGGGAATCACGGACAGCGGCTGGTCGTTTTCCTTGTTGTGGTTCTTCAGCATGTAGGTGAAGTTATTCACCAGCTTCAGCTTGCTGCCGTCCTTGCCATCCAGCGGCACGGTCAGGTTGCCTTCAAAGCCCTTGACGATGGCCTTGCTGGCATTCATCCACTGGTAGACCTGGGAGGTGCCGACCACGACTGGCGTGCCGTCGTTCATTTCGGCATAGATCTTGTCCTTGTAGTCGTTCTGGAAGTAGCTCAGGCTGGCGTCCAGACCGTTGTGGTTGGTGTACGCAACCCCCAGTTCCTTGTTGATGCTGGTTTCGGCCTGCAGATCGGGGTTGCCCACGATGTAGCAGCCACCGCCCAGATTGGGTGAGTTCACCGGGCAGCCCTGGCCCATGGTGAAGTACAGGTAGTTGTTGTTGGTCTGGTACAGATTGGGCGCCTTGAAGGCACGGGCGATACCGCCCTTGACCTGCCAGCTGTCGTTCAGCTGGTAGGTGGCATTCAGGCTGGGGCTCCAGTTGTTGCCCGACTGGCTGTGGTGGTCAAAACGCACACCCGGGGTCAGGATCAGGTTCTGGATGGGCTCGAAGTTGTCTTCCACGAACAGCGCAAAGTTCTGCGCATCGGACTTGCCGCTGCGGGTGCCTGCGCTGCCCACCAGGCCGCCGACGTTGTTGGCGCCCGTGCCCGTGCCCTGGCCCATGGCGGCAGCGTCATCCAGCTTTTCGTTGCGGTACTCGAAGCCCGTGGTCAGCATGTGGGTGGTGTTGCCCAGCTTCAGCGGGGTGTTCACTTCCCCGGACAGGAAGTAGTTGCCCAGCTTGGAGGTGACCTTGCTCGTGCCGCTGCTGATGGCGCCTTCCGGGCCGCCGGCCAGTGCCACGGGGTTTTGCCAGCGGCGGGTGTTTTCGTACTGGAAGATCAGGCGCGAGGTGCCCCAGTCCCATTTGCCGCGGTGGGTCACGCCCAGGGTGTTGCGGTTGGTGCGGTTGGTTTCCTGGCCCAGCAGCGATTCGCGGATGGCGGCGTTGGCGTCGATGCTGACGGCGGTCTCGCCAGCGTATTCATTGGTCTGGCGGCTGGCGCCCATTTCGAACTCCAGCACCTGCTGGGGCGTCAGGTCCCAGCGCAGCAAGGCGTTGATGTCCTTGTTCTTCACGCCTTCGCGGCCGGCAGGTGCCATTTCCGTGGTGGTGGCGGCAGTGCGGTTCAGGTCGGGGCTGTCGGCATCGCTGTGGGCCATGTTGCCGAACAGGCGGAAGGACAGGTTCTCGGCCAGCGGGCCGGACAGGTTGAAGCTGCTGCGCTTGGTGTCGCCTTCCTTGGAATCTTCCTGGAACTTGCCGTAGACGGTGACCGAGCCTTGCAGCTTGTCGGTGGGCTTCTTGGTGATGATGTTCACCACACCACCGGCGGCACCCGAACCGTAGCGTGCGGCCGCAGGGCCGCGGATGACTTCGATGCGCTCGATGGCTTCCACTGGCACCCAGTTGGAGTCGCCGCGGGTGTCGCGCTCGCCGCTGCGGCCCATCTTGGCGCCATTGCGCGATTGCACGGGCTTGCCGTCGATCAGGATCAGGGTGTTTTCCGGGCCCATGCCGCGCAGGTCGATCTGGCGGTTGTTGCCGTACTGGCCGGAGGCGGAGTTGCCTGTCAGGTTGACGCCCGGCATGGTGCGCACCAGCTCGGAAATGTCGTTGGCGGGAGCGCGTTCGGTCAGCTCTTCCTGGGTGATGACGGACACGCCCAAGGCCTGTTTGAGTTCTTCTTCGGCGGTGGCGCGGACCGTGGTTTCACCCAGCACGGTGTCGGTGGCGGCCTGGGCAGCGGTCAGATGGGCGGCCATCGCAATGGCGGAGAGGGCAAAAAGGCGGAAATTCAGTGAGCGGGACATGAAGCTGCAGTAAAGAATTCGTTAACAGGAATCGTTCTCATTACATTGTAGATACATGTTGTACGATCACGAATTGTTCTTGTTTGCGTTTTGTTGTTTTTTGCTCAAAAAAGCGTGCGAAATGACGGTGGATGCTGCAAGAAGTTGTGAATAGTCAACTTCATTGAAAGGAATGCCATGCTTGGAACCCCTCTGACTCCGTCGCGCCGCCACTGGTTGGCCGCTGCCCTTGCAGGGGCCTGCGGCTGGGGAATGGCTGCCGGAGCCTGGGCGGCCAGCCCCGCTGCGGCCCAGGCGCCCATCGCCATCGCGCATGCCAAGGGCGTGACCCAGGTGCCTGCTGCACCGCAGCGCGTGGTGGTGTTTGATCTGGGGGCGCTGGACACCATGCACACCCTGGGCCTGCCGGTGGCCGGGGTGCCCAAGGCGCAGTTTCCGGACTATCTGCAAGGCTATGCCGCTGCCCGCTATCCCGTGGCAGGCAGCCTGTTCGAGCCGGATTACGAGGCGCTGAGCCAGATCCGGCCGGATCTGATCATTGTGGGCGGCCGCTCCGCCGCCAAGTACGAGCTGCTGCGCAAGATCGCGCCCACGGTGGACTTCTCGGTCAATAGCCAGCAGATGCTGCAGGACATGGGGCGCAATGTGACGGCCCTCGCCAGCCTGTACGGCAAGCAGGCCCAGGGTCAGGCGCTGGTCGCCCGGATGCAGCAGGAGGTGGCGGGGTTGCGCCAGCTCTCCAGCCAGGCCGCGCCCGGGCTGCTGCTGATGGCGGTGAACGACAAGATCATGCCGCAGGCGCCGGGTTCGCGATTCGGCTTTCTGTTCGATGTGCTGGGCGCCCAGTCGGCCCTCACCGCGCAGCAGTTGCCGGCGCGCGGCATGGCCTATACCTTTGACGATGTAGCCAGGCTCAACCCGCAGTGGCTGTACGTGATCGACCGCAACACCGCCACCGGGCAGGCGGCCGGCGGCGGCGCCATCATTCCGTCGCAGCAGGTGTTCGACAACGCCCAGGTCAAGGGCACGGCGGCTGGCCAGAAAGGGCAGGTGGTGTTTCTGGACCCCAAGGGCTGGTATCTGATGGGCAGCACCGGCCCCACGGCCTTGCTGGGCAATGTGGCCCAGCTCAAGCAGGTCTACCAGGCAGCCGTCCGGTAAGCGGAGGTCACCTGGGGCGGGAAGGGGCGGTCCGGGCTATCAGCCGCCGCGGCCTTCCGCAGGGCCGCCGCTGCCGTGCGGAGCCTGGCCGGCACCGGCCTCGTCGTCGTGCAGCAGGTGCTCGCCGATCTGGCGCCAGGCCTTGGCGGCGTCATGCTGGCCGGCAAAGTGGTGGCAGCTGGCGGCCGTCATGGCAATGCGGCCGTTGCTGGGCTCCAGGTCGAAGGCCTTTTCGCACTGGGCAGCGGCATTGGCCCACATCACCGGCGCATTGGGTGATTCTTCCTTTTGCAGTGCATGGGCCTCGGCCATCCAGGCCTGGGCCAGACGGAAGGCTGCTTCGGCCTGCTCGGGGTCGGCCTGGTGGGCGCGGTAGAACTCCTTGCCGGCGGCCTGCCACAGGGCACGTGCCTGGGTGAAATCGGCGGTGGCAATGTGCTGGGCCTCGCGCACCAGCGCGTTGCCTGCTTCCATATGGGGGCGGTAACTGTCTTGAGACATGGGGGGCATTGTCGCCTGCCTTGGCATGCAGTGGGAGATGATGCGCACTTGATGTAGCACAGATATCTGGCATCTAGGCGACACCCGGTGTGGGCGATAGGCAGCATGTGCGCGCAAACGTGCGCCACCGCAGGCAGGGAACCAGATAATCGCCCGCATGCTGGAGCAGATTCGACGCAACCGACGCCTGGGCACCACGGTGCTCCTGCTGTGCGTTGCGCTCTGGCTGGTGGCGCTGTGGGCCGGGGTGCGCGTGCGCGCCATGCCCGGCCCGGCACCGGTGGCGGCCATGGCGCCTGTCAGCCTTGCCGAAGCCCATGGCACTGGCCATACCGGCGGCTCCCATAGTGTCCAGCAAGCCCACGACAGCCACGATAGGCACAGTGCGGCGGAGCCGGACGCAGGCACTGCATCCGAACCTGCGCATGAGCACGGCGGTCACCATGGTCCGGATTGCGTGCTGTGCATCGCCCTCAGTCCACCGGCCGCGGTGGCCGTGGTCGTCTACCGTCCGCCTGTGCCGCGCCAGGGACTGGGGTGGCACGCCCCGGCACGGGCGCCGCTTGCGCGCCTGGCCGCTGCGCCGCTGCCGGCACGCGGTCCGCCTGCAGCCCACCACGCTTGAGTGCGGCATGCCGTTGTGCATGCCGCGAACTTCCCCGTTTTGAAGCCCCGCCGACCGTGCCCGGTAGGTGCAGGCCGCATGGCCTGTGCCTACCGGGCACGGTCGGCGGCGGCGTGGATTTCGCATGCCAACTTATTCCGTTTTCCCCCGGGCCGCCGCTGCGCGTGCCCCGCAGTTCCGTTTCCGCTGGTCGCCCTGCGCCCTGGCCTGTGTGCTGGCTGGCATCTCCAGTGCCGCGGTGGCGGCCAACGCCAGCGACGCGGCGCAAGCGACCCCAGATGCCACTGGCCGCGCACTGGGCGAGGTGGTGGTCACTGCGGTGCACGACCATTCCCCCGTGCAGGTGGTGGCCGACCCCAAGCAGCCGCGCCAGCCGATTCCGGCCAGCGATGCGGCCGACTACCTCAAGACCATTCCCGGTTTTTCGGCCGTGCGCAGCGGCGGGTCGAACAGCGACCCGGTGTTCCGCGGCCAGTTCGGATCGCGTCTGCCGCTGCTGACCAACGGCACCAACCTGATCGGTGCCTGCCCGGCGCGCATGGATGCGCCCAGCTCCTATATTTCGCCGGAGACCTATGACCAGCTGACGGTGGTCAAGGGCCCGCAGACGGTGGTGTGGGGACCGGGTGCCTCGGCCGGGGTGGTGCGCTTTGACCGGCTGCCGCCCGAATTCTCCGAACCCGGCGCCCGTCTGTCTGCCAGCCTGCTGGGCGCCAGCGGCGGCCGCAATGACCAGACTGTGGACCTGGAGGCCGGCAACGCCCAGGTCTATCTGCGTGCCACCGCCAACCATTCCCATGGGCAGGATTACAAGGACGGCAATGGCCGCCGCGTGCCTTCCGGCTGGGACAAATGGAATACCGATGTGGCCGTGGGTTTCACCCCCGACGCCCACACCCTGCTGGAGCTGAGCGCCGGCGCGGGCGATGGTGAAGCACGCTACGGTGGCCGCAGCATGGACGGCACGCAATTCCGCCGCGACAGCTGGGGCCTGCGCTTTGAAAAGCAGCACCTCACGCCCTGGCTGGCCAAGCTGGAGGCCCAGGTCTACCGCAACCAGGCCGACCACGTGATGGACAACTACACGCTGCGCACGGCTCCCGCCACCGGCATGATGGCGGGCGGCATGGCCAGCAATGTGCGCCGCACCACCACCGGAGGCAGGGTGGCGGCGACACTGCTGCCGGCCGACGGTTGGCAGCTGGTCACCGGTTTTGACGCCCAGCGCAGCCCGCACGACAAGCGCAGCGGCACGCCCAGCCTGTCCTACGACACCCAGGCATGGACGCGGGATGCCAAGTTCGCCAACTGGGGCTGGTTTGCCGAACTGGGCTGGCAGGCCAGCGAGCGCACGCGCTGGGTGGGCGGGCTGCGCCTGGACCAGTCCGAGGCCTGGCGCTATCCCACCAGCAGCAGCGGCATGGGCGGAATGGGGGGCATGGGCGGCATGGCCGCCGCCACGGCCGACAATGACCGCGACCGCAGCGCCATGCCCAGCGGGTTTGTGCGCTGGGAGCAGCAACTGGCGTCCGGCGCCACGGTCTATGCCGGCCTGGGCCATGTGCAGCGCTTTCCGGATTACTGGGAACTGATCTCGCCCAGCAACAGCGCCGCCACGGCAGGCAATGCCTTTGCCAGCCTGAAGCCGGAAAAAACCACCCAGCTGGATGTGGGTGGGCAGTGGAAGGGCGAGGGCTGGCAGGCCTGGGCATCGGGCTATGCCGCCGTGGTGCAGGACTACATCCTGTTCGACTATGTGGGCATGGCCTCCAATGTGCGCAACGTCGACGCACGCCGTGCCGGCCTGGAGCTGGGAGGCAGCCGCCAGCTCAGCACCGCCTGGGCGGCGCAGGCCACGCTGGCCGGCACCTGGGCGCAGAACCGCAGCGATGGCCGGCCACTGCCGCAGACACCGCCGGTGGAGCTGCGCCTGGGGTTGGACTATGCCCAGGGACCCTGGACCGCCGGAGCGCTGTGGCGCCTGGTGGCGGCCCAGCACCGCGTGGCACAGGGCCAGGGCAATGTGGTGGGGCAGGATCTGGGGGCCAGCGCCGGGTTCGGCGTGCTGTCGCTCAACACCAGCTACCGTGTGAACCCGCAGCTCAAGCTGCTGCTGGGCGTGGACAACCTGTTCGACAAGGCCTATGCCGAGCACCTGAACCTGGCGGGCAATGCCGGCTTCGGTCTGCCCGGCAACACGCGCATCAACGAGACTGGCCGCACCTGGTGGTTGCGTGCCGACATGAAGTTCTGACGCTGCCTGCAAGGGCGGCACCAGGCGGTCCCCGCGTGCGTACGGCGGCCCGTGGTGACCCACGGTGGCCGTGCTGCACGGGGTTACGATCGGCCGTCCTTCTCTCTGACAGACCCGCCCATGGGCGGGGCTGTGTGCAAACTTCACCATGACATTCAGCGAACTTCTGGAGGCCGTGCGCGGCGCCTATACCGAGACCCTGTCCCAGGCCGTGCAGCAGCAGGCCTGCCATGTGGAGTCGGCCTTGCGCACGGCGGACGGTGCGCTGACCACCGAAGGGGAACTGGGCCTGCCTTGCCGGGTGGATGCCATCGTGCAGCAGGACGGCAGCAGCCTGACCGTGGATGCGCGCAGCCGTCTGCAGTTCGACCCGGTGCAGCTGCAACTGGCCGGCACGGCCGTGACCATGGTGCCGTTCACCTGGGACTGGCTGCAGTTGGAGGTGCAGGGTCTGGGCCGGGACCGGGTGGCGCATACGCTCCAGGACTGGTTCTGGCAGGGGTTCGACGCCGAAGACCAGAACGCCCTGGCGGCCGATGGCCTGTATGGCGTGCTGCATTTTCTGTCGGACCTGCAGCCGGCCGGCGAAGGCTGGCGCAGTGCGGTCGACCTGGGCTCCGCCCCGGCCGAGGCGCTGGAAGAGCTGCTGTGGCGGCTGTCCGATGCCGGGGCGACCCAGGTCACGCTGGGCTGAGATCGCCCGGGTCTGTGGGCAGCGGGCGCAGCGGCATATAAAGATGATTTGTTTATAAGTAAGTCGAAATTTATTCGTTTTCAGAATGAAGAGGGCTTTCTAGACTGGCTTCCAACGTCATCCGACCGCCAGAAAAAGGAAGCCCGCCATGTCTGCCGTCCTCGCCACCTACGATTTCTCCCGTCCCTCCCGCCTGCAGGAGGCCACGGTGCCGCCGCAGGACTTTGTGATCCGGCCGGCACCGGGTGCCGCAGGCAATCTGGGGGCGGAAGTGGTCGGGCTGGACCTGTCCCGTCCGCTGTCGGATGCCGACTTCGACCGCCTGCAGCAGGCGCACTGGCAGCACCATGTGCTGGTGTTCCGCGACCAGCGCATCACCCCGGCCCAGCAGGTGGCGTTCAGCCGCCGCTGGGGCCCGCTGCAGATCCATGTGCTGCGCCAGTTCCAGCTGGCGGGCTACCCCGAAATCCTGCAGGTCTCCAACATCCGTGACGCGCAAGGCCAGCCGGAAGGGCTGGGCGATGCCGGGCAGCTGTGGCATTCCGATCTGTCGTACAAGGAAAAGCCTTCTCTGGGCAGCCTGCTGCACGCGCAGGAGCTGCCCAGCGAAGGGGGGGACACCCTGTTTGCGGACCAGCATGCCGCCTATGACGCGCTGCCGCAGGCCGTCAAGCAGCGCCTGGAGGGGCTGCAGGCCGAACACAGCTACCTGCTGCACTACGAGACGCTGCGCGCCAAGAGCCCCTGGCGCCCGGCGCTGACGCAGGCGCAGGTCGATGAGGTCAAGCCCGCCGTCCACCCCGTGGTCCACACCCATCCTGGCAATGGCCGCAAGGCGCTGTTCGTCAGCGAGCATTTCACCAGCCGCGTGCTGGGCCTGACGGATGACGAAAGCCGCGATCTGCTGGACCAGCTGTTTGCCCACAGCGTGCAGCCGCAGTTTGTCTACCGCCACCAGTGGCAGCCGCACGACCTGGTGTTCTGGGACAACCGTTCGGTGCTGCACCTGGCCAGCGGCACGCCGGAACACCTGCGCCGCAAGCTCTACCGCACCACGGTGGAAGGCGATACGCCCGTGGCCTGATGCCGCGCACTGCCTGTGCTGCCCCGCAACGCTGCAGATGCCGCACCGCCGGGGAGCACTCTTGATTCCACCGCCCATGCTGCGCCATTGCGTGGTGTGAATGGGTTGCTTTGACGCTGCAGGAGCAGGTGTTGCTGCTGCTAACACTGCTCCGCAGCCTCCGTCTGGACTTCACCTTCACCATGAAAAAAATCTTTCACCTCCCTGCGCTGCGCCGTTCCGTGACCGGCACCCTGGCCGCCACTGCGGTGCTCGCCGCCGCCATGGCCGCACCTGCTGCCCATGCCAAGGAAGGCCAGTTGCGCATTGCCCAGCAGTTCGGCATCGTTTACCTGCTGCTGAACGTGGCGCAGGAGCAGAAGCTGATCGAAAAGCACGGCAAGAGCCGGGGCGTGGACATCAAGGTGGACTTTCTGCAGCTCTCCGGCGGCGCGGCCATCAACGATGCCCTGCTGTCCGGCAATGTGGACATCGCCGGCGCCGGCGTGGGCCCGCTGTTCACGCTGTGGGACCGCACCAAGGGCAAGCAGAACGTCAAGGGCGTGGCCTCGCTGGGCAACTTCCCCTACCTGCTGGTGAGCAACAACCCGGCCGTCAAGACCATTGCCGATTTCAGCGACAAGGACCGCATTGCGCTGCCGGCTGTGGGCGTGTCGGTGCAGTCGCGCATTCTGCAGCTGGCATCGGCCAAGCAATGGGGCGATGCGCAGTACAACAGGCTGGACCGGCTGCAGGTGGCCATTCCCCACCCCGAGGCGGCCGCGGCCATCATCAAGGGCGGCACGGAAATCACCGCCCACTTCGGTAATCCGCCGTTCCAGGAACAGGAGCTGGCCGCCAACCCGCAGGCGCGCGTGGTGCTGAACTCGTACGACGTGCAGGGCGGACCGGCCTCGTCCACCGTGCTCTACGCTACCGAGAAATTCCGCAACGACAGCCCCAAGACCTACCGCGCCTTCCTGGATGCACTGCACGAGGCGGCGCAATTCGTGCAGAAGAACCCGGAGCAGGCGGCCGACATCTACCTGAAGGTCACCGGCGGCAAGCAGGACCGCAAGCTGGTGCTGGACGTCATCCGCAGCCCGCAGGTGCAGTTCACCGTGCAGCCGCAGCGCACGCTGGCGCTGGGCCAGTTCCTGCAGCGTGTGGGCGCCATCAAGGCCACGCCGGCACAGCTGTCGGATTACTTCTTTGACGATCCCCGCGTGGCGGGCGGCAACTGACGCTGCGCCGGTTTCCGGGTTGGGAGAAATGACGATGACACGCTTTGCAGCGGTGCGCCAGCGCTTCTGGCAGCAACTGGCAGCCGAATGGGAAGGCCCGGCCGGGCTGATGGCCGGGGGCCACTGGCACACCGATCTGGCCGAAGCCGCGGCCGTGCCTGCCGCCGTCATGCCGTGGCCGACCCACACGGCGCCGGTGCACAGAACGGCGGTGGTGCAGGAGGCGGCTGCACCTGCCGCCGCTGCCGCAGGTGGAGCGTCGGCGCACGCAGAGCGCAGTCCCCAGCCGCTGCTGCAGGTGCAGGATGTGAGCCTGGTCTACGCCACCGCGCGGCAGCAGGTGCGGGCCACGCACCGGGTCAGCCTGGACGTGTTCGAAGGCGACCGCTTTGTGCTGCTGGGCGCTTCGGGCTGCGGCAAGAGCAGCCTGCTCAAGGCGCTGGGCGGCTTCATCACCCCAGCCGAAGGGCAGATCCTGCTGGACGGCCAGCCGGTGCACGGGCCCGGCCCGGACCGGGTGGTGGTGTTCCAGGAGTTTGACCAGCTGCCACCCTGGAAGACGGTGCGCGAGAACGTCATGTTCCCGCTGCTGGCCTCTGGCCAGCTGCCACGCGCAGCGGCACGCGAACGCGCCGATGCCGTGATCGCCAAGGTGGGCCTGGCGCAGTTTGCCGATGCGCACCCGCACCAGCTGTCCGGAGGCATGAAGCAGCGCGTGGCCATTGCCCGTGCGCTGGCCATGCAGCCGCGCGTGCTGCTGATGGACGAGCCTTTTGCCGCGCTGGATGCGCTGACCCGCCGCCGCATGCAGGAGGAACTGCTGGCGCTGTGGGAGGAGTTCCGCTTCACGCTGGTGTTTGTCACCCACTCGATCGAAGAGGCGCTGGTGGTGGGCAACCGGATTGCCATCCTCTCGCCCCATCCGGGTCGGGTGCGGGCCGAGGTCAACAGCCATGCCTTCGATCTGGCCAGCCAGGGCAGCGAAGCCTTCCAGGCCACGGCCCAGCGCATCCACCGTTTGCTGTTCGAGGCGCCGGCCGTGGCCGCTTCGCCCGCTGCCCCCGGTGCGCAGCCGCCGTCGGCGGCCCCGCCCGTGCGGGAGGCGCGCGATCTGGCGGACGGCCTGCAACCCACCTGGGCCACCATGCCCGTCAGCCTGTGAGCACGCCATGAGCACGATCACCGCCATCCCGGACCGGAACCCCCAGGGGGCCACCCAGCCGCCGGTGCGCCCGGAATACGAACGCGCGCTGGAGCCTCTGGGCACGGTCGCACCCACCCAGCCCCTGTCCTGGTTTGCCCGTCTGTGGCGACTGGCCGCCGTGCGCCGGGGGCTGATCCTGGCCGTGCTGGCGGCGCTGTGGCAGGCGCTGGCGCTGTGGCAGGACAACGATCTGCTGCTGCCCACGTTCACCGCCACGGTGCGCGCCTTGGTGGAAGGCTGGGCCAGCGGCGAACTGCTGGGCAAGGCCGTGGCTTCGCTGGTGGTGCTGGTGCAGGGCTATGCGCTGGGCATTGTTGGTGCGCTGGTGCTGACCACGCTGGCGGTGTCCACCCAGCTGGGGCGCGATCTGCTGACCACGCTGACCAGCATGTTCAACCCGTTGCCCGCGATTGCGCTGCTGCCGCTGGCGCTGCTGTGGTTCGGTCTGGGCCAGGGTAGCCTGCTGTTCGTGCTGGTGCATTCGGTGCTGTGGCCGCTGGCGCTGAACACCTATGCCGGCTTCCAGGCCGTGCCCGAGACGCTGCGCATGGCGGGGCGCAACTACGGCCTGTCCGGTGTGCGCTATGTGCTGCAGATCCTGATTCCGGCCGCGCTGCCGTCGATTCTGTCGGGCCTGAAGATCGCCTGGGCCTTTGCCTGGCGTACGCTGATTGCGGCCGAGCTGGTGTTCGGTGCCTCCTCCGGCAAAGGCGGACTGGGCTGGTACATCTTCCAGAACCGCAATGAGCTCTACACCGACAAGGTGTTTGCCGGCCTGCTCACCGTGATCGCCATCGGCCTGCTGGTCGAGACGCTGGGATTCCACACGCTGGAGCGCCTGACGGTGCGCAAATGGGGCGTGCAGCGCTGAGCACTGCCTGGGCGCCGGTCTCGCGGTTCGCCTGGGTGCGGCGCCGAAGGGTGTTGCCGGGGCAGTAGACGGCAGGTTCTGGCAGCATGCAGGGAGGTGCTGTGGGGCACCGCCTTCTGAAAGCCTGCTGCCATGACATTGCCACACCGTGTTTCCTCCATCGCCTGTGCATGGCTGCTTCTGGCATCGGCCGGGGTGCAGGCCCAGGTCCAGACCGCCTACCCCGATGCCGCGGCCAGTGACCCGGTCCGCATGGGGTGGATGGTGGGATCGCCGCCGCCCGCCGACCGCGTGCTGCGTTTTGACGATGGTTCGTACTTCCGCTTTCCGGCACTGCGCTGGAGCGTGGCCCATTTTCGCCAGCTGATGCCCACGGTGAATGTGTCGCGCGGGCTGGGAGCTCCTGTGGCGCTGCCGCGTGCGTTGCGCGGTGATATCGATGCGCTGCAGTTCCTCCCCCTGGGGTCCGACCAGCCCATGAGCTGGGAGCAGTCGCTGGCCGCCAATTACACCGACGGGATCGTGGTGCTGCACCGCGGCCGCGTGGTGTACGAGCGCTACTTCGGCGTGCTACAGCCCCAGGGCCAGCATGCGGCCATGTCGGTGACCAAGTCGTTCGTGGGCACCCTGGCCGCCATGCTGGCGGCCGAAGGCCGGCTGGACCCGGCACGCCGCGTGGCCGACTATGTGCCGGAGCTGGCGGCTTCCGCCTTCGGCAGCGCCACCGTGCGCCAGGTGATGGACATGACCACCGGCATCCGCTTCAGCGAAGACTATGCCGACCCCGAGGCCGAGGTCTGGGCCCATGCGGCCGCAGGCAACCCGCTGCCCAAGCCGGCGGACTACACCGGCCCGCGCAGCTATTACGAGTTTCTGCAGACGGTGCAGCCACAGGGCACGCATGGTGCGGCCTTTGGCTACCGCACAGCCAATACCGACGCCCTGGGCTGGGTGCTGGCGCGGGTTTCCGGGCAGTCGGTGGCCGAGCTGCTGTCCGACCGCATCTGGAGCAGGTTGGGCACCGAGCAGGATGCCTATATGACGGTGGACGCCACCGGCACGCCCTTTGCCGGCGGTGGCCTGAACCTGGGCCTGCGCGACATGGCCCGGTTCGGTGAGATGCTGCGCAATGGCGGGGTGTTCCAGGGCCGGCGCATTCTGCCGGCTGCGGCGGTGGCCGACATCCGCCGCGGCGGCAATCCGGCCGATTTCGCCCAGGCCGGCTACAGCCAGCTGCCCGGCTGGTCGTACCGGAACATGTGGTGGTTGACGCACAACGCCCACGGTGCCTTTGCCGCGCGCGGCGTGCACGGCCAGACCCTCTACATCGATCCCAAAGCCGAGATGGTGATTGCGCGGTTTGCATCACACCCGGTGGCCGGCAATGCGGCCAACGACGCCACCTCGCTGCCGGCCTACCACGCGCTGGCGCTGCACCTGATGCGCTCCGGCAAGGTGCCCTAAGGCGGCGTAGCGGGCGTCAGGCCATCTGGCTGATGGTCTTGCGAAAGCGCGCGAGGGACAGGGCGAACAGGGCGGCGCCGATCACGGCCAGTGCGGCAAACGGCTTCCACACCACGTCCAGGCCCGCGCCGCGATAGAGGATGGCCTGGCCCAGTTCCACAAAGTGCGTGGTGGGCGCCAGCAGCATGATGTCCTGCACCAGCTGGGGCATGGATTCGCGTGGGGTCATGCCGCCGGACAGCAGCTGCAGCGGCAGCAGCGTCAGCACCATCAGCAGGCCGAACTGGGGCATGGAGCGTGCCACCGTGGCCATGAAGATGCCCATGGCCGTGGTGGCAAACAGGCACAGCGCCGCACCGGCCATGAACAGCGGAATGCTGCCCTCGATCGGCACCTGCAAAAAGCCGCGCACCACCAGATTGAGCGACACCCCGGCTGCTACCAGCACCACCGCCCCCATGGACCAGACCTTGGCCAGCATGATCTCGGTGGGGGTGACGGGCATCACCAGCAGGTGTTCGATGGTGCCGTGCTCGCGCTCGCGGATCAGGGCCGCGCCGGTCAGGATGATGGACAGCATGGTCACGTTGTTGATGATCTGCATCAGCCCGCCGAACCAGACCTTGTTCAGCGACGGGTTGAAGCGCGCACGCAGCTCCAGGTCCACCGGCAGCGTGCTGGCCGAGCGGTGGCGCTGGGTGAATTCAGTGATTTCGGCGGTGACGATCTGCTGGATGTAGCCGCTGCCGGAAAATGCCTGGCTCATGCGGGTGGCGTCCACATTCAGCTGCAGCTCGGCCTTCTTGCCGGCCAGCACGTCGCGCTGGAACCCGGGGGGAATGGTCAGGGCAAAGGTGAAGCGGCCGGCATCCATGCCGGGGTCGACCTGCTGCCATTCCAGCATCTGCGGCGGCATGAACTGCGGCGGATAGAAGGCCGAGCTGATGCGGGCCGACAGCGGCGACTGGTCCTGGTCCACGATGGCGATGGGCGCGTGGTGCAAGGTCTCGGGCATGGCCGAGGCGGAGGTGTAGACCGAGGCGGTGAAGGTGTAGACGATGAGCACCAGCATCACCGGGTCGCGCCACAGGCTCCACAGTTCCTTGACGCCCAGGCGCCAGATGTTCTTCAGGCTATGCAGCATGGCATGGCTCCCCCTGCATGGTTGGGTGGTTCGTGCGGGGCGCCCGGCCCGCAGGCGGGATGCCTGGGGCGGCCCCGGTTGCATGCCCGGCCCCCTTGTACCAACGGCAGCGCGCCGGCGCCGCTCCGCCGCGATCCGGCCCTCGCCCTGTCCTCGCGCAGCGAGCGCGTGGGGAGAAGGGGGGCAGCGACGCAGGGCGGTGTTCCATCATTTTTCCTGCTTGGGCAGCGCCCAGATGGCAATGCCCATGATCACAGGGATGGCCAGCAGCAGCGGCACATAGGCGCTGGCCAGGTCGTGCAGGCCCAGGGCCTTGCTGAACACGCCCCGGCTGATGGCGAACATGTGGGTGGCGGGGTAGATCTCGCCAATCCAGCGGCCCGCGCCTTCCAGCGAGCTGACCGGGTCGGTCAGGCCCGAGAACTGCGTGGCCGGAATCAGGGTGCCCAGCATGGCAAAGAACAGGGCGGCGATCTGGCTGCGCGTGACGGCCGAGGCCAGCAGCCCCATGCCGGTGGCGATGATGGCAAACAGCACGGCGGCCAGCGTCAATGCCACAAAGCTGCCGGTCATGGGCACGCCAAAGGCGAACACCGCCATGGCGCACATCAGCAGGTAGTTCAGCAGCGCCAGGGCCACATAGGGCAGTTGCTTGCCCAGCAGGAATTCCGTGCGGGTCACGGGTGTCACGTACAGGTTGACGATGGAGCCCAGCTCTTTTTCACGCACCACGGCCAGGGCGGTGAGCATGGCGGGGAACATCAGCAGCAGCATGGGAATCACGGCGGGCACCATGGCCGGCAGGCTCTTCACGTCCGGGTTGTAGCGAAAGCGGGTCTCGATGGAAACCTGGCTGCCCATGCTGACCCCCGTGCGCTCGCGCACCTGCTGGGCCAGCCAGTGCTGGTGCATGCCCTGCACATAGCCTTTGACGGTCTCGCCGCGCTGGGGCATGGCGCCGTCGAACCAGGCGCCCACGGCCACCGGGCTGCCGCGCAGCACGTCGCGGCCAAAGCCCGGCGGGATCTCGATGGCCAGTGCGATGGCGCCGCTGCGCATGCGCTGGTCCAGGTCTTCGTAGGAGGTCAGCGGTGGCTGCTCGATGAAGTAGCGCGAACCCGACAGGCTTTGCGTGTAACTCTGGCTCAGCGTGCTCTGGTCGCGGTCCAGCACGGCGAACTTCAGGTCCTCCACGTCCATGCTGATGCCAAAGCCGATCACCACCATCAGCACCAGCGATCCCACCAGGGCCAGCGTGGCACGCACCGGGTCGCGCTGCAGCTCCAGCGATTCGCGCCACAGGTAGCTCCACAGGCGCTGCAGGCTGAAGCGGGGAGGGGCCTTGCCGGCATCCGGTGCCGTGGCGGCCGGGGTGGCCGTCGAAGGGGCGGCGTCCTTGGCGGCGTCGAGCTGCGGCGCCGCCTCGCCCGAGGCTTCGACCAGATAGCCGATGAAGGCCTCTTCCAGGGTGGCTGCGCCGCGTTTGGCGGTCAGCGCGGCGGGCGTGTCGCTGTCCAGCACCTTGCCGGCGTGCATCATCGACATGCGGTCGCAGCGTGCGGCCTCGTTCATGAAGTGGGTGGAGATGAAGATGGTCACGCGGTCGCGGCGCGACAGCTCCACCAGCAGGCGCCAGAACTGGTCGCGCGCCACCGGGTCCACACCCGAGGTGGGCTCGTCCAGGATCAGCAGTTCGGGCCGGTGCACCATGGCCACGGCCAGCGACAGGCGCTGGCGCAGGCCCAGGGGCAGCTTGTCGGGCAGGTCCTGGCGCTCTCCGGTCAGGCCGAAACGCTCCAGCATCTCCTGCACGCGTGCCGGCACATCGGCTTCGGGTACGTGGAACAGCCGGGCGTGCAGCACCAGGTTCTGTTCCACCGTCAGCTCTCCATAGAGCGAAAACGCCTGCGACATATAGCCCACGCGCTTGCGCGTGGCGATGTCGTTGGGATTGACGGCCTTGCCGAACAGCCAGGCCTGGCCTTCGCTGGCCGGCATCAGGCCGGTCAGCATCTTCATGGTGGTGGATTTGCCGCAGCCGTTGGAGCCGAGAAAGCCAAAGATCTCGCCCCGGCGGATGCGGAAATTCACATGGTCCACGGCGACAAAGTCGCCAAAGCGCATGGTCAGGTCCTTGGCCTCGATGGCGATGTCTTCTGCGCCGCCGGTGCCGGCGGGCAGCGGGGGAATCACCACTTCGGCGTGGCCGCGTTTCTTGGCTTCGGGCAGCAGGGCGATGAAGGCCGCCTCCAGCGACTGTGTGGCGGTGCGTGCCAGCAGCTCGGCCGGTGTACCGGTGTCCAGCACCAGGCCGTCGTCCATGGCCACCAGCCAGTCAAAGCGCTGGGCCTCGTCCATATAGGCCGTGGCCACCAGCACGCTCATCTGCGGGCGGGTGGTGCGGATGCGCTGGATCAGGTCCCAGAACTGGGCGCGGGCCAGCGGGTCGACGCCGGTGGTGGGCTCGTCCAGGATCAGCAGGTCCGGGTCGTGGATCAGCGCGCAGCACAGCCCCAGCTTCTGCTTCATGCCGCCCGACAGCTTGCCGGCCGGGCGCTGCAGGAATTTCTTCAGGCCGGTGCTCTGCGTCAGATCGTCGATGCGGGCGCGGCGCTCGGCCGCATCGTGGCCGAACAGGCGACCGAAGAACTGCAGGTTCTCTTCCACCGACAGCGTGGGGTACAGGTTCTTGCCCAGGCCCTGGGGCATGTAGGCGATGCGGGGGCAGACGCGGTCGCGGTGCGCCTTGCTGCGCATGTCGCCGCCCAGCGCCCAGACTTCGCCCTGCTGCACCGCGCGGGCGCCCGACAGCAGCGACAGCAGGCTGGACTTGCCCACGCCGTCCGGGCCGATCAGGCCCACCATGCCGCCCGCGGGAATGTCCAGCGTGATGCCACGCAGGGCCTCGGTGGCGCCATAGCGCAGGTGCACATCCTGCAGCCGGGCCGCAGGCGGGGCGGAGAGGGAGATGGCCATGCGTGCTTACTCCGGCAGCTTCACCTGCAGGTGGGCGGGCCACTGGGCGCCGGGTTCGGCCAGCACCCAGGCCTGGCCGGGCAGGCCGGTCTTGACCTGCTTGAGGTGTTTCTGCAGCAGCTCCGGATCGATCTGGGCCCTGACGCGGAACATCAGCTTCTGGCGCTCGCTGGCGGTCTCCACGGTCTTGGGGGTGAACTGGGCCGTGCTGGCCACAAAGCTCACGGTGGCCGGAATCACCCATTGCGGTGCGGCGTCCAGCACAATGCGCACCTCCGATCCCAGCGCCACGCGGCCGGCCACGGTTTCGGGCAGGAAAAAGCCCATGTAGACGTCCGACAGGTCCACCAGGTTCAGCACCTTGCCGCCGGCACCCAGCACCTCGCCGGGCTGGGCCAGACGGAACTGCACGCGTGCATCGCGCGGCGCGGTGAGCTGGCTGTCGTCCAGTTCGGCATCGACGCGCTGCACGGTGGCGGCAGCGGCCTTGACGGCAGAGTCCGAGCCGGTGACGTCGGCGCGGGCCGCCTCGATGGCGGCCTTGGCGGCAGAGGCCTGGGCCTGGGTGGCCTTGAGCGCGGCTTCGGCGCCGCGCACGCGGGCACGGTCATCGTCCAGCTCCTGCACGGCGCTGGCCCCTTCCTTGGTCAGTGTTTCGGAACGGGCCAGGCGACGGCGGGCCGCATCCAGTTCGGCTTCGCGCTGGCTCACCATGGCCAGCGCTGCGGCGTGATCGCTTTCGCGCAGCGCCACCTGGGCCTTGGCGGCGGCCACGGTGTGCACGGCGCGGTCCTTGCCGGCCACGGCCTCGGCGCGCTGGGCCTGCAGGGTGTGGATCTGCATGCGCGCCAGCAGCTCACCGGCCTTCACAAACGCGCCTTCGGTGACCAGGATCTCTTCGACCCGGCCGCCGAGCTTGGTGGCCACGTCGATCTCGGTGGCCTCGATACGGCCGTTGCCGCTGGCCAGGCCGGCATCGGCATGGCTGGCCTGCCATTGCTTCCAGGCGTAGCCGCCGGCCAGCACCAGTGCGGCGGCCACGGCCACCAGGGTCAGGGATTTCTGGGTACGGGGGGACAGGGACATGGCGGTGGACTTCGGTTAAGGGTTCACAGGGGCCGGTGCGCCACCCAGGGCCGTGTACAGGCTGACCTGGGCGGTCTGCAGCGCGTAATGGGCCTGCACCGCCTGCTGGGCAGCGGTGAGCAGGTCGCGCTGGGCATCCAGCACATCCAGATAGGGCGAGGCGCCGTTGTCGTAGCGCAGCTGGGCCAGGCGGGCGCGTTCCTGCAGTGCCTGCAGGTTGTCGCGCTGCACCTGGGTCTGGCGGGCCAGGTGGTGGCGGGCGGACAGTGCGTCGGAGACTTCGCGGAAAGCGGTCTGCACGCTGCGCTCGTAAGTGGCCACGGCGCTGTGCTGACGCACGGCCGCCAGGTCCAGATTGGCACTGCGGCGGCCGCCATCGAAGATCGGCAGGGAGATGCTGGGGGCAAAGGTCCAGGCCTGGCTGCCGGAGCCGAACAGTCCGTCGAGCTGGGCGCTGGCCGTGCCAAAGCTGCCGGTCAGTGCAATGCGCGGAAAGAACGCGGCGCGTGCGGCGGCCACCTGGGCGTGGGCGGCCTGCAGCTGGTACTCGGCCGCGACGATGTCCGGCCGGGCCTGCAGCAGGGCCGAGGGCAGGCCTACCGGCACGGCGCGGAACACGGAGGCTCCTGCAGGCAAGGTCGGCAGTTCGGCCAGCTGGGCCGCGGGCTGGCCGGTCAGCTGCGCCAGGCTGTGGGCGATCTGGGCCCGTTCCTGTTCCAGCGAGACGGCCAGCGACAGCGCCTGGTTGTGCAGGCTTTGTACCTGGGTCAGCGCGTACTTGGAGATGCTGCCCACTTCATAGCGCCGGGTGAAGATGCGCAGCGTTTCTGCACGGCTCTCGACGGTGCCGCGCGCCAGGCGCAGGCGTTCGTCCAGCTCGCGCAGCGCCAAGTAGCTGCGCGCCACCTGGCCCAGCAGGCTGAGCTGGGTGGCCCGGGCGCCCGCGGCAGTGGCCAGGTACTGCTGCAGGGCAGCTTCGTCCAGGCTGCGCACACGGCCCCACAGGTCCAGTTCCCAGCTGTTGAGGCCCACGAACACCTCGTGGTCGCTGCCGGTGACCGGGCGGCCGCTGACATTCAGGTCACCCGGCACGCGGGCGCGGGCGTGGCTGCTGCCCACCGCCAGCGTGGGAAAACGGTCGGCCCGCTGGATGCCATGGGCGGCACGGGCCTCTTCCACGCGCAGCAGGGCCAGACGCAGATCGTGGTTGTGGGCCAGGCTCTGTTCCAGCAGCTGGGCCAGCGTGGGATCCTGCACCATGGCGCGCCAGTCCGGCAGGACGGCATCCGCTGCGGCGGTGCTGCCGACAGGACTGTCTGTGGGCCACAGGCCGGGCAGGGCCGTGTCGGGCTGGGCCAGCGGCCGGGCACCCGGGGCACAGCCGCTGAACAAGGCGGTGCACAGCACGGCAGCGACCCAGGTGGGGCGACCCAAGAGGGGCGTAAATACAGGTGGTTGCATGGCAAGGCACTCGGTATGGCCAGTTCAAGACCGGCACATGGGCCACGGGACCATGGCCCTTGTTACTTGACAGTGTCATTGACAAGCCTCGGGCCTGCCTTGAGTTAAGTCAAGCGCGCTACCGACTGGTCAGTTTTTAGCGACACATCGATCGCGTGCTGCATGGAAGGTTCGGGTGCAGTGCGGTCAGGGACGCAGCAGGCGCAGCAGCAGGGCCTGGTGCTGGGGGCGCAGCGCGTCCAGCTGGGAGGGCGTCAGCGGCTGGCCGCTGGCCAGAATCATGAACACGCTGTGCAGCAGCGGTACCAGCAGCAGGCTGCAGTCCAGCGGTGCCGGGTGGGTGGGCAGCAGGCCCTGGTCGATGGCGCGCTGCATCAGGCGTGTGTGGGTCTGGGCATGCAGCTGCAGCATGCGCTGGTGCCAGTCCCACATGGCAGGGGGCAGGCGCGGGCTTTCGGCCAGCAGCAGGCGCAGCACGGGCAGGGTGGTGGGCTCGGCCAGGCGTTGCAGCGTGTGGTCCACGAAGGCATTTACCAACTGCTCCAGGGTCTGCACATGATCGGGCCACCAGTCCTGCTGTTCCACCAGGGGGCGTTCCAGCAGCCGTCCCAGCAGGGTCTGGAGCAGGGCTTCCTTGCTGGGGAAGTGGGCGTACAGCCCGCCCTTGGACAGCCGGGCCGCCTGGGCGATGTCCTCCATGCGGGCGGCGGTGTAGCCCTGGCGCGAGAACTCGGCCAGGGCCGCGTCCAGAATCTGTTGGGTACGGACGGCGGCTGGCAAGCGCTGGCGGCGGGGTGCGGTGGACATGGTGCGGGCGAAGGCGGAAACGCCGCTGACCATGCAAACACAGGCTGCGGCAGGCGATGGTGCGCCATCTTGCACCAGGCCGGGGTGGGCGCAGCCTGCGCTGGCGCAAAGCTGGCCGGTTTTTCCGGGGACGGCCTGCGCCTTATGCAGGGGCGCGGCATGCACCAGGTACGCCAGACGCATACCAAGGCCTGCCCAGCGCCCGGGGAGAGGCCGTTAGAAGCGCGGCAGGTCGGGGTGGCTGATCTGCCCGCCACGCACCAGCATCTTGCCGTATTCGGCGCAGCGGTTGTGGGTGGGAATCACCTTGCCGGGGTTCAGCAGCCCGGCCGGATCGAACGCGGCTTTCAGCGCGAACATCTGCAGGTTCTCCTCGGTGGTGAACTGGGTGCACATGCTGTTGAGCTTTTCCACGCCCACGCCATGTTCGCCCGTCACCGTGCCGCCCATGGCCACGCTGGTTTCCAGAATGTCAGCGCCAAACAGCTCGCAGCGGTGCAGCTCGTCCGGATCGTTCGCATCGAACAGAATCAGCGGGTGCAGATTGCCGTCGCCGGCGTGGAACACGTTGGCGCAGCGCAGCTGGTACTTCTTCTCCATCTCCTGGATCGACAGCAGGATGTCGGCCAGGCGCTTGCGCGGAATGGTGGAGTCCATGCACATGTAGTCGGGGCTGATGCGGCCGGACGCCGGGAAGGCGTTCTTGCGGCCGCTCCAGAAGCGCATGCGCTCTTCCTCGCTGTTGCTCACGGTGATGGCGGTGGCGCCGGCATTGCGCAGCACGGCGCTCATGCGGCCGATTTCCTCTTCCACCTCTTCGGGCGTGCCGTCGGATTCGCACAGCAGGATGGCTTCAGCCGTCAGGTCGTAGCCGGCCTTGACGAAGTCTTCCACGGCGGCCGTCATGGGCTTGTCCATCATCTCCAGACCGGCCGGGATGATGCCCGCCGCAATCACGGCGGCCACGGCGTCACCGGCTTTGCGCACATCGTCGAAGCTCGCCATGATGCAGCGCGCCAGCTGCGGCTTGGGTACCAGCTTGACGGTCACTTCCGTCACCACGGCCAGCATGCCTTCGCTGCCGATCATGGCGGCCAGCAGGTCGTAGCCGGGGGCGTCCAGCGCATCGGAGCCGAACTCGACCGGCTCGCCTTCGATGGTGAAGCCCTTGACCTTCAGCACGTTGTGTACGGTCAGGCCGTACTTCAGGCAGTGCACGCCGCCGGAGTTCTCGGCCACATTGCCGCCGATGGTGCAGGCGATCTGGCTGCTGGGGTCGGGGGCGTAGTACAGGTTGAAGGGCGCGGCCGCCTCGCTGATGGCCAGGTTGCGCACGCCGCACTGCACCAGGGCCGTGCGGCTGAAAGCGTCCACCTTCAGAATCTTGTTGAACTTGGCCAGCGACAGGGTCACGCCCATGGCGTGGGGCATGGCGCCGCCAGACAGCCCCGTGCCCGCACCGCGTGCCACCACGGGCACCTGCACGGCGTGGCAGGCCTTGAGCACGGCCTGGACCTGGGCATAGGTCTCTGGCAGGCAGACCACCAGTGGGCGCTGGCGGTAGGCGGTCAGGCCGTCGCACTCGTACGGGGTGGTGTCTTCGCTCTGGTAGAGCAGGGCGTGCTCGGGCACATGGGCGCGCAGGGCGGCGACCACTTCGGCCTGGCGGGCGGCGCGTTCGGACGCGCTCGGGGTGTGTGTGGGGCTGGCTAAGCTCATAGGCCGCCACTGTAGAGGAAGGCGGCCCGCCCGTGCGTGAGTTTTCTTGCAGCGCCGTGTGAAATGGCGCGGAGCGGTAGCGGCGGCCGTTGCTGTGAGGGAGTCCGTGCCGGCAGCACGCCAGGGCAGTGCCATGCGCCTGTCTGGCGGCCGGTCGGGCTTCACCGCGTGGCGCAGCGCCTCAGATGGCCTTGCTGACCCATTCTGCAAAGGCCGCGCATTCCCAGCGGTCCATGGTGCCGGTGCGCCAGCACAGGTAGTGGGCATGGGGGCTGGGCACTTCCAGGTCGAACAGGCGCACCAGCGCGCCGCTGTCCAGCCAGGGCGCGCCCAGCTTGAGCCGTACCGGCGCCACGCCCATGCCGGCCGCCGCAGCGTCGCACAGCAGGCCGATGTCGTTGAACTGCGAGCCTTCGGAGGGCTCGGGCCAGTCCAGGCCGGCGGCGTCCAGCCAGGTGCGCCAGGGTTCCAGCGGGCTGCGCAGCAGGGGCACGTCTTCCAGATCGGCCGGGGTGTCGAAAGGGCCGTAATCGCGCACGAAGGCGGGCGATGCCAGCGGGGTCAGCACATCGCGGGCGATTTCCATGTGCTCCACGTCGGCGTAGTGGCCGGGGCCGTAGCGCACCATCAGGTCGGCGTCTTCGGCCACCACGTCCAGCAGCGGGATGGCCACCTGCAGGGTCAGGTCGATCTCGGGGTAGGCGGCGGTGAACTGGCTCAGCCGGGGAATCAGGATGCAGCGTGCAAACGTGGGCGTGACGGCCAGCTTGAGCCGCCGCCGCCCCGTGGGCATGCTGGCGCCGGGAAAACGCTGCAGCGCGCCCAGGCCTTCGCGCACCTGGGCCAGGTAGGCGCTACCGTCGGTGGTCAGCGAAAAGTCGGCCCGCCCGAACAGGCGGGTGCCCAGGGTCTGCTCCAGCTGCTTGACGCGGTGGCTGACGGCGCTGGGCGTGACGCACAGCTCCTCGGCCGTCTGCGTCACGCTGCGCAGGCGCGCCAGGGCCTCGAAGGTCAGCAGGCACTGGATGGGCGGAATCCGCCGCGCCGCACTGCTGTTGAAGAAGGCCTGCGGCGGCGTGGTCACCGGCAGCTGTGGCGGTTTCGAGGCGGGCGAGACCATGGGCCGGGTGTCAGCGGAAAACGACGGTCTTGGTGCCGTTGAGGATCACGCGGTGTTCGCTGTGCCACTTCACGGCACGGGCCAGCACCTGGCTTTCGGTGTCGCGGCCGCGGGCGGTCAGGTCTTCCACGGTGTCGGTGTGGTCGGCACGGGCCACGTCCTGCTCGATGATGGGGCCTTCATCCAGGTGCGCCGTCACGTAGTGAGCGGTGGCTCCGATCAGCTTCACGCCCCGGTCGTGGGCCTGGTAGTAGGGCTTGGCACCCTTGAAGCTGGGCAGGAAGCTGTGGTGGATGTTGATAGCACGGCCAGACAACTTTTGACACAAATTATCCGACAGGACTTGCATGTATCGTGCCAGCACCACCAGTTCTGCGCCTTCCGCCTCGATAATTTCCATCTGGCGTGCTTCGGCCTGGGCTTTGGTGGCCGCGGTCACGGGGATGTAGTGGAAGGGAATGTTGTAACTGGCTGCAAGTTGGTAGAACTCGCGGTGGTTGCTGATGATGGCGCGGATGTCCACGGGCAGCAGGCCGGACTTCCAGCGGAACAGCAGGTCGTTCAGGCAGTGGCCTTCCTTGCTGACCATGATCACGGTTTTCATGGCTTCAGAGCGGGCGTGCAGGCTCCATTGCATCTGGAAGGGCTCGGCCATTTCGGCGGTGGCGGCCTTCAGCGTCTGCATGTCCTGGCTGTCGCAGGCGAACTGCACGCGCATGAAAAACAGCCCGGTGGCGTTGTCGTTGTATTGGGCAGCCTCTTCGATGTTGGCGCCCTGTTCCAGCAGAAAGCCGGAGACAGCATGCACCAGGCCGCGGCGGTCGGGGCACGAGAGAGTAAGAATATAGGCTTGGGTCATAGCCCTGCAATTGTCGCAGCAAGCTGGGGCAAGCCAGGGATTGAGGTAATACATGCAGCAAGAGGGCTCTGTCCCGCAACTGGCCCCGTGGCGGGCCATGGCTTTTTATGTGGCATTCGGCCTGCTCTGGTTCGGGGCGGCCGAGGTGCTGGCCCCGCATTGGGTGGACGATCCGGTGGCCTTGCCAGGGCTGCTGCGCTGGAAGACCTATATCTTTGTCTTCATCACCGGCTTGCTTGCCGCCTGGCAGGTGCGGCGCATGATGCGTGCCGAGGCCGCGCGCGTGGCCACCATGCAGGAGTTCTTCCACATCGTGCGCCATGCGCCTGTGGGCATTGCCCGCGTGGAGCCCGGAACCGGCCATGTGCAGTGGGCCAACGGCCGGCTGTGCCGCATGCTGGGCCTGACGCTGCAGGAGCTGGCACTGCGGGACTTCCGCGTGCTGGCGCCGTCCGGCGATGAAAGCGAAGCGCAGGAACAGATGCGCCGCCTGCTGAACGGCGAGATCGACCATTACCAGAACCAGCGCACGGTGCGCAACGCCGAAACCGGCCGCAGTGCCACGGTGCTGTGCACGGTGGCGGTGGTGCGCAACAACCACGGCACGCCCATGCTGGTGCATGTGCTGCAGGACCTGAGCGAGATCGAAGCTGCCCGCCAGGCCATGGACTACAGCACCCAGCAGCTGCGCCTGGCCCTGGACGGCAGCGGCAGCGGCATGTGGGACTGGGACATGGAACGCCGCCGCTACACCTTCTCCGATGGGGTGGCGGCCATGCTGCGCTACACCGGCAAGGACCTGGCGCATGACGTGCGCTTCAAGGAGCTGCTGCACCCCGAAGACCGCGAGCAGGTGCACCGTGCCGTGGCCCAGGCGTTGCAGACCGGGGACTTGTTTGAAGTGACGGCGCGGGTGCGCTGCTTCGATGGCGAATACCGCTGGTTCCAGGCGCGCGGCACGCGCCACCTGGATGCCCAGGGCAGGGTGCTGCGGTTTTCCGGCATCTTCACCGACCAGACCGAACACCGCCGGGAGCAGGACCGCCTGCGCCTGGCCGCCACCGTGGTGGACAACACCATGGAAGGCGTGGTGGTGACGGATTCGCAAAGCCACATCCTGTCGGTGAACCCCGCGTTCACCCGCCTGCTGGGCTATACCGAGCAAGAGCTGCTGGGGCGCACGCCGCGCGCCTTCAAGTCCGGGCGCCACGGCCAGGCGTTCTACCAGGGCATGTGGCAGTCGCTGAACCAGACGGGCCACTGGCGGGGCGAGATCTGGAACCGCCGCAAGAACGGCGACATCTTCCCGGAGCGCATGTCGCTGAGCGCCGTGCACGATGCCCAGGGCGCCGTCACCCACTATGTCTGCATGTTCACCGACATCTCCGAGGAGAAGGCGCAGCAGCAGCGGCTGGAGTTCCTGGCCCACAAGGACCCGCTGACCGGCCTGTCCAACCGCTCCTGGTTCGGCCAGGAGCTGGAGCGTGCGGTGCAGCAGGCCCGCCAGAGCAGCGAGCAGATGGCGGTGCTGCTGCTGAACTTGGACCGGTTCAAGGACGTGAACGACAGCTATGGCCACCTGGTGGGGGACGAGGTGCTCAAGCACATTGCCCGCCAGGTGCAGGGCGCGCTGCGCCCCGGCGACATGATCGGCCGCATGGCGGGCGATGAAATCATCGTGCTGGCCCGCGAGCTGCACGGCCATGGCGACGCGGAAGAAATCGCCGAGCGCCTGATCCGGGCCGCCGCCCAGCCCTGGCATTCCCCGGATGGCTTTGCGGTGGTGGTCAGCGTCAGCGCCGGCATCTGCATGTTCCCGGAACATGCCGACACCACGGCCTCCCTGTTGCAGGGGGCGCACGCCGCCGTGTATGGCGCCAAGGAAGGCCGGGGCGAAAGCAGCGCCTGGTGCTTCTACGACGAAGGCATGACGGCTTCCGCGCGCGAGCGCATTGCACTGGAAGCCAAGCTGCGCCTGGCCATGGGCCTGGGGCAGATGCAGCTGTACTACCAGCCGCAGGTGGACATTGCCAGCGGCCGCATCGTGGGTGCCGAAGCCCTGCTGCGCTGGAACGATCCGCAGGAAGGCTTCATTTCCCCGGCGCGCTTCATTCCGGTGGCGGAAAGCTCGGGCCTGATCGGTCCGCTGGGCGAGTGGGTGATCCACGAAGCCTGCCGCCAGGCGCAGGCCTGGCGCATGCAGGGCCTGCCGGAGGTGTCGGTGGCGGTGAACGTGTCGCCGCACCAGTTCCTGCTGACCGATGTGGCCGGCTGCACCGCCCGGGCCCTGCAAAGCTCGGGCTACAGCGCCCAGGCGCTGGAGCTGGAGATCACCGAAAGCGCGCTGGCCGAGCGGCCGGACGAAGCCCTGGCCGTGCTGCGCAAGCTGCGCGAGCTGGGTGTGCGCCTGGCGATCGACGACTTCGGCACCGGTTACTCGTCGCTGGCCCACCTCAAGCGCTTTCCCATCGATGTGCTCAAGATCGACCAGGGTTTCATCCGCGACATCCCGCACAACGGCGACGACATGGCCATCAGCCGGGCCATCATCGCCATGGGCCGCAGCCTGGACCTGCAGGTGCTGGCCGAAGGGGTGGAAACCGTGCAGCAGCTGGACTTTCTGCGCAGCAACGGCTGCGATGCCTTCCAGGGCTATCTGTGCAGCAAGCCTGTGCCTGCGGCCGAGTTCGCGACGCTGCTGGCCTGCAGCAGCGGGGCGGCGCGCATGGGCGGCCATGCCGGCCAGCCGGTGGCGCTGACGGCCGCCGATCCCCGCACGGACAGCCCGTAAATACCAGAAAAAAAGGCGCGCGTATGTGACGGCCGACATGCGCGCGCATTCCTCGGGACATGCCGGGGCACTGGCCCGCGGCAGGTCAAACAGCGGCACAATAGCGGCATCATTTCAAGCCTTGCCCCCTGCTGCCTTCAGCAGGCCGGATGCAGGGCTTTTTCTCGTTCATTCCCCCTTGTTTGCCCCGCGTGCTCCGCTGTGAGCAGGCTGCGCCGCTGCGTTGCGGAAATGGTACAGGGCGGCCGGAAACGGCCCCTGCGCCCTGTATGGATTCGCAGATGTAGGCGCCCAAAACTTGGGGCATGATGGACAGAATTTGACGGTTATTTTGGTTTGGCAATCGCTGCAGGCCCCGGGCTTGCAGATCCCCTAAAGGGTGTGAGAAACAATGAAGCGCGAAGACATGAACGTGGCTGCACAAAACGGTTTGACGGAACAACCCATCAGCCTGGATGTGCTGAAGGAAAAGTACCTCAAGGCCGGTGAATCCGGCATGGAAGACCTGTTCCGCCGTGTGGCCCGTTCGCTGGCCTCGGTCGAGAACGAAGACCAGCGCGCCGCGCAGGAAGCCCGTTTCCTGCAGAACCTGCGTGCCGGCGGCATCGGCGCCGGCCGCATCATGAGTGCCGCGGGCACCAACATCCAGGCCACGCTGATCAACTGCTTCGTGCAGCCCGTGGGCGATTGCATCCAGGGTGTGGACGACGAGGGCTTCCCCGGCATCTACGAAGCGCTGCGCGAAGCCGCCGAAACCATGCGCCGCGGCGGTGGTGTGGGCTATGACTTCTCGCGCATCCGCCCCCGCGGTGCCGAGGTCAAGGGCACGGCCTCTATGGCTTCCGGCCCCTGCAGCTACATCAATGTGTTCGACCAGTCCTGCTCCACCGTGGAGTCGGCCGGTGCCCGCCGTGGTGCCCAGATGGGCGTGCTGCGCATCGACCACCCCGATGTGCAGGAATTCATCACGGCCAAGCGCACCCCGGGCCGCTGGAACAACTTCAACGTGTCCGTGGGCGTGACCGGCGGCTTCATGCAGGCCGTCGAGCAGGACGCCGACTGGGAACTGGTGCATGGCGCCAAGCCCGGTGCCGGCCTGATCGCCAAGGGCGCCCACCAGCGTGCCGATGGCCAGTGGGTCTACAAGACCGTCAAGGCCCGCGCCATGTGGGACAGCATCATGAAGTCGGCCTACGACTTCGCCGAACCCGGCATCCTGTTCATCGACAACATCAATACCGACAACAACCTGTCGTATTGCGAAACCATCAACGCCACCAACCCCTGTGGCGAGCAGCCCCTGCCGTCCTACGGTTGCTGCGACCTGGGTCCCATCATCCTGACGCGCTTCGTCAAGAACCCCTTCGGCATCCACGGCACGGCCGAGTTCGACTTTGCCGCCTTCGAAGAAGTGGTCGCCACCGAAGTGCGCATGCTGGACAACGTGCTGGATGCCACCTTCTGGCCGCTGCCCCAGCAGCGCGACGAAGCCATGGCCAAGCGCCGCATCGGCGTGGGCTTTACCGGCATGGGCAACACCCTGTGCATGCTGAAGCTGCGCTATGACAGCCCCGAAGGCCGCGACATGGGCGCCCGCATTACCGAAGTGATGCGCAACGCCGCCTACGCCGCTTCGGTGGAGCTGGCCAAGGAAAAGGGCGCCTTCCCCAAGTTTGACGCCAAGGGCTATCTGAAGGCCGGCACGTTCGCCAGCCGCCTGCCCAAGGCCCTGCAGGACGCCATCAAGAAGCATGGCATCCGCAACAGCCACCTGCTGTCCATCGCGCCCACGGGCACGGTGTCGCTGGCCTTTGCCGACAATGCCTCCAACGGTATCGAGCCGCCGTTCTCCTGGACCTACACCCGCCGCAAGCGCGAGGCCGACGGCTCCACCAGCGAGTACACGGTGGAAGACCACGCCTGGCGCCTGTACAAGGCCATGGGCGGTGACGTGAGCCAGCTGCCCGAGTACTTCGTATCGGCCCTGGAGATGAGCGCGGCCGACCACATCGCCATGATGCAGGTGGTGCAGCCCTTCATCGACACCTCGATCTCCAAGACCGTGAACATCCCCGAAGACTACCCCTTCGAGGACTTCAAGAACCTGTACCTGGGCGCCTGGAAGGCCGGCCTCAAGGGCTGTGCCACCTACCGTCCCAACTCCATCCTGGGTGCGGTGCTGGAAACCACCAAGCCCAAGGAAGAAGCCAAGCCGGCTGCCGCTCCCGCCAAGGAAGAAGTGCAGGTCGTGATCGACCCCATGCGCACGGTGATCGAAAGCCGTCCCAAGGGCTCGCTGTCGGCCGTGACCGACAAGATCGAGTACTGGACCCAGGAAGGCCAGAAGCGCCTGTACCTGATCGTCTCTTTCCTGCCCGTGGAACGCCCCGAAGGCGGTACCGTGGACCGTGCCATCGAGTTCTTCATGCCCGTGGGCCAGAACGGCGAATCGCAGCAGTGGATCACCTCCAGCATGCGCCTGCTGTCGCTGGCTGCACGCGGAGGCTTCCTGGAGCGTGCGCTGGAAGACATGCGCAAGGTGGTCTGGGATCGCGGCCCGGTGCGTCTGGGCACGTTCGAGCGCCCCGACGGCGCCCGCGTGCCCATGTGGCACGACTCGGAAGTGGCGGCCATCGCCTACGCCATCCAGCAGATCCTGGCCGAGCGCGCCCGCTCGCCCGAGCAGCTGCAACTGGCGCTGACCGATGCGCAGGAAGCCGTGACCCCCAGCGTGCACGAGCAGCACAGCGACAAGGCCGGTGCCCAGCTGATGGCCGGCAAGAAGTGCCCCGAATGCGGTGCCCACGCCATGATCCGCAAGGATGGCTGCGAATACTGCACCTCCTGCGGCCACCTGGGCAGCTGCGGCTAAGCCCGGGCCCGCGGTGAAGCCCCTGCGCGCAGTGGGCTTGTCGACACGAACGGCGGCTTGCATCAATGCAGCCGCCTTTTTTTTGTGCACCATGGCGGACAGCGGCGGATTGCAACCGCCCCGAAGGATGAACCCATGACCAGCCGTGTGGCCCTGCCCGGCCTGCGCTCCCCCGGTGCGGGCTTTGACCAGCCGTTCGAGATGCTGGGCGCCTGCCATGAGCGGGTGCAGCGCACCCTGGATCTGCTGCAGCGCCTGCAGACCTACCTGGCCGAACAGGGCGTGGACGACAGCGCCCGCCAGGCCGCGCGCGATGTGCTGCGCTATTTCGATGTGGCCGCGCCCCTGCACCATGAGGACGAGGAGCTGCACATCTTCCCGCCCTTGCTGCAGCCCGGTACCGACGCCGGCACCCAGGCCGTGGTGCGCCAGCTGCAGCGCGACCATGTGGCCATGGCCGCCTGCTGGGCCCAGGCCCGCGTGCCGCTGCAGGCCCTGGCCGGTGGGGGGGAACAGGCTTTTTCGGCGGCGGACCAGGCGCTGCTGCAGCGCTTTGCGGGTCTGTATGCCGACCATATCTGGCACGAGGAAGGGCAGGTCTACCCCGCGGCCCGGCAACTGGTGGACGCGGCGGGCCAGCAGGCCATGGGCCGTGAAATGGCGTCGCGTCGCGGGGGCTGAACCCCACCGTGCAGGGCCCGCCCTGCTGCACATGCGACAGGGCAGGGGCCGCGTACTTCGGTTTTGAGAGCGGCTTGTAACCAGGGTGCAGGCGCTAGAGAGCAATCCGGCGGAAAATTTGCTGCAGCGCACAAGCCGGTGATACTGGGCGCTTTGTTGCTTTCGCCACCCCGCGCGCTGCATGCCTGGGCATGCACGCCCTGCGCCGGGGCTGCTTTTCGCCCCGCCTACCTTCCATGCCCCGACTGAATTTTGCGACCCGCGCGGCGCTGACCCTGGCCCTGGCCTGGGCCGCCGCACTGCTGTGCACGGCGCTGCACACCCCGCTGCCCTGGATGATCGGGCCCCTGCTGGCCACGGCCCTGTGTTCCATGACCGGCGCCCCCACGGTCAGCTGGAACGTGCTGCGCAACCTGGGCCAGTGGACCATGGGCACGGCGCTGGGCCTGTACTTCACGCCCCAGGTGGCGCGCATGGTGGGCAGCCTGTGGTGGGCCATCGGCCTGGGCATTGTCTGGGCGCTGCTGCTGGGCTGGGCTTTCAGCGCCTGGCTGTACCGGCACAATGCCGCACGCATGCCCCAGGTGCCGGCGCCGCAGCTGCGCGCCACGGCTTACTTTGCCGGGGCCATTGGCGCGGCGTCCGAGATGACCTTGCTGGCTGAACGCGAACATGCCCGCACCGACCTGGTGGCCGCCAGCCACAGTCTGCGGCTGGTGATCGTCACGGTCAGCATTCCGTTTGCCTTGCAGTGGCTGGGCGCGCAGCCACTGCCCGACCTGATGCCGGCCGCCATCCGCACCGTGCAACCTCTGGGCCTGGCGCTGCTGGCGGGATTGACGCTGTGCGGGGTGGCGCTGATGCAGCGCACCGGCCGGCCCAACCCCTGGTTCCTGGGGGCGCTGGGCGTGTCCGTGGGGCTGACGGTGGCCGATGTACAGCTGTCAGCGCTGCCGGTCAGCTGGGTGAATGCCGCGCAGCTGGTGATCGGGGTCAGTCTGGGCGTGCGCTTTCGGCGGGAATTCCTGCGTGCCGCACCACAGTGGTTGGGGTCGGTCGCCGTGGGCACGGTGGGCCTGATGGTGGTGTGTGCCGGCTTTGCCTGGCTGCTGCACTGGGCTACGGGCCTGCCCTGGGTCACGCTGGTGCTGGGCACCTCCCCCGGCGGCATTGCCGAGATGGCCATCACCGCCAAGGTGCTGCAGCTGGGGGTGCCGGTGGTCACCGCCTTTCAGGTGTGCCGCCTGATTGCCGTGCTGCTGCTGGTGGCGCCGATGTACCGGCGTCTGTATCCGCAGCACTGAGGCCTTGTGAGCTCCGCGGGGCCGAATACCGCGCTTCGCGGGAGGATCTGGCGCCGCCCGGGGCGCAAAAAAGCCGCAGCAGCCCGAAGGCTGTGCGGCGGGAAGCCCATGCGGACATGGGCGGTACCGGATGGATCCGATGTGCTAATCAGTACCGTGCATCGGCAGGCTTCTTGCCGTTGGGCCAGTCCTTGAGCTTGGGGGCAAAGTCCGGGCGCGGCTGGTGGCTGAAGTACTCGGCCACGTCCACGGCGTCCTGGTCGGAGAGGCCGCCCTGGCCCAGCGGGAAGTTGCCGTGGAAGGCGATGGGCATGTTGCGCTTCACAAAGGCGGCGGCGGTATAGGTGCGGGCCAGGCCGGCGCCGATGTTGAAGGACTCATCGCCCCACAGCGGCGGATAGACCCACTGGCCCTTGGCGTTCTTGATGCCTTCGCCGTCGGCGCCGTGGCACAGCGCGCACTGCTGGGTGTAGATCTGCTTGCCGTTTTCCGCATTCGGGATGATCTGCTGGCTGATCTTGCCCACGCCCCGGCCTTCTACCTTGTCTTCGGGCTTGGTTTCGTTGCGCATCCAGTCGAACAGCGCGACCATGGCCTTCATCTCGTCCGAATCCAGCGGCAGCGGCTTGCCATTCATGGAACGCAGGAAGCAGCCGTTGATGCGGTCTTCCAGCGTGATCACCCGGCCGGCGCGCGGCGCGTAGCTGGGGAAGAAGGCCGAGATGCCGATGTAGGGCGAGCCGTCGGCCACGGTGCCTGCGTTCAGGTGGCAGCTGGCGCAGTTCAGCGCATTGCCCACGTTCTTGGGCAGCAGGTCCCGCGTTTCGATGTTCAGGCGCGCGCCATAGACCAGCTGGTCGGCGTTCTTCTCGTCCAGCATGCTGGCCAGGCGCGGGGTTTCGAAGGGGCGGCTGTTCTCGCCCTTGGCGTCCAGCGTCTTGCGCAGCGACTGCACGTCCTTGGCCTGGACCTCGGGCGCATCCTTGCGGCCCCAGTTGCGGCGGGTGAAGTTCAGGATGTCGGCAATCTCCTGGTTGCCCAGCTGGGCGAAGGCCGGCATGGTCAGCGGGCGGCTGTGGGCCTGGGTCACGGGGGTGGTCCAGCCGGTCAGCATGATATGGATCAGCGTGCTGGCGTTGTCCGACTGCAGCGAGCGGTTGCCGGCCAGCGGCGGGAAGATGCCGTCCACGCCCGCGCCGTCCGAGCGGTGGCAGTCCGCGCAGAACTGCAGATAGCCCAGGCCACCGCGGGTGCGGTACAGATCGGCCGGCACGTTGTAGTGCGCGGCGGCCGTGGTGGCCAGCGCCTCGGTGCTGCCCACGCTGCGTGCGGGAATGGCGATCACCGGCGCCGGGCCCTGGGCTACCTGCATGGGCAGGTCGTTCTTGCCGGCCGGCAGGGCCTTGAGGTAGGTGCCTATGGCCAGCAGATCGCCGTCGCTCATGTACTGGGTGCTGTGCTGCACCACGTCCACCATGTTGCCGGAGACCGAGCCATGGCGGTTGCGCCCGGTCTTCAGCAGCTCGGCCGTTTCCTGGGGCGTCCACAGGTCGCGCAGGCTCAGTGCGCGCCAGCCTTCCACGGTTTCACCGGCCAGGAACAGCGGTCCGTTCGGACCTTCGCCGCTCATGGTCTTTTCCTGGAAGGCGATGCCGCGCGGGGTGTGGCAGGCGCCGCAATGGCCCAGGCCCTGGACCAGGTAGGCACCGCGGTTCCATTCGGCGCTCTGGCCGGCCTGAGGCTGGAAGGGGGTGTCGTCCAGGAACAGCCAGTTCCACAGCGACAGGCCCCAGCGCTGGTTGAAGGGGAGGCCCATCTCCGACGGCTGGTTGGCCGCCTGCACTGGCGTCACGCCTTGCATCAGGTAGGCATACAGGGCCTGCATGTCGTCCTCCGTCATCTTGGCGTAGGAGGGGTAGGGCATGGCCGGGTAGAGGTTGCGGCCGTCGGCCGCCACGCCCTTGCGCATGGCGCGGTCGAACTGCGCAAAGCTGTAGCCGCCCATGCCGGTGGCCTTGTCGGGCGTGATGTTGGTGGAATAGAGCTTGCCGAAAGGCGTCTCCAGCGCCAGACCGCCGGCCATGGGGGCGGTCTTGCTGCCGGTGTGGCAGGCCACGCAGTCGCCCAGACGGGCCACATAGCGGCCACGCTCCACCAGGGTGCGCTGCTCGGCCGTCAGGTCGGCGGCGTAATCGGCGGGCAGGTCGTCAATGACCTGGGGTGCAGGGGCGGGGGCGTGTTCCTGCACGGCGGCGGTGGCCAGGTGCCAGCACACGCCCAGTACGGCGGCCAGGGGGACAAGGCCATATTTGTAGGTGATTTTCATGCCATTTTCTCCACGCGGGATAAGGTGGTGGGGTGATATTGCCTTCACTGCATGTCATAAAAATAAAATCATGCGTTGCCACGTTGATGTGCATCAGCCAAATAATGCATTTTTCACGTGCCATGAAAATCAGCCACCCAGGGCATCAACACCTCGCCGTGCTAATGGCAGGTTGTGCTGTGGGTGGCTTCGGAGGGCGCGCTGGAGGCACCGAATTCAGTGTGGATGCAACAGGGCTGTGCTTGGCGTGCTATGAAGAGTGAAGGCGTATCGCTCCCGATTATCGGCAGTCGGCGCGAGAATAAGGCGATTGGTGCAGCGATATTCTCAGAAAAATTGCATGCTTAATGTTTGGTTAATTATTCTGATTTAAGAAAATAAATAATACCTGTTTGAATATCCCAATGATTATTGGGCACGGGCGTGCCGACCGGTATCCCGGTAAATACGGGCGCCATGAAAAAAGCCACAGCCCCGGGATCGGGACTGTGGCCATGTGCAGTGGCTGGAAGGCGGCGCAGGCTCAGAAGCTGTAGGCCAGGTTCATGCCGGTGCTCCAGTTGCGGCCGGGGGCGCCTTCGTAGTAGCGGCTGTTGCCGTCGTTGACGATGACCGAGCCCACGTACTGGCGGTCAAACAGGTTGTCCACACGGGCAAAGGCACGCAGGGTCCAGGGGCCCATGACCTTGCGGTAGCCCACGCTGGCGGCGGCCACGGTGTAGCTGGGAGCGGCTTCGCTGTTGGCGTCGTTCACGAACACCTTGCCCATGTGCTCGGCGGACACGCCCACCGTCCATTCGGGGGTGATGCGGTAGTCCAGCCCCAGCCACAGGTGCTGCTTGGCCAGGCCGGGCAGGAAATTGCCGGCTGCGGCAGTGCCCGATGCCTGGCGGAACGTCGCGTCCAGGTAGGTGTAGGCGGCCTGCAGCTGCAGCTGCGGCGTCAGGCGCAGGTCGCCCTGCAGTTCCACGCCCTGGCGGCGGGTATCGCCGGCATTGCGGTAGCTGGTGCGGCCGTTGGCCGAGGCGGCGGTCACGATTTCGTCGCTGGTGCGGGACTGGAACAGCGCGGCGCTCCAGCTGCCCTTCAGCGCGCCGTTCAGGCGCTGGCGGTAGCCCACTTCGTACTGGGTGCTGACGCTGGGCTGCAGGCCCAGGTTCAGGCCGCCGATGCTGTCGGGGCGGTAGGACAGTTCGGCAAAGGTCGGCGTCTCGAAGCCGCGGCCCACGCTGGCGTACAACGTCTGGTCCGGCGTCAGCTGGTGCGACAGCGACACCACCGGCAGGGCCTTGCGGTGGGTCACATCGCCCGAATCGTCCGGGTTGCCGGCCACGATGTAGCGGTCATCCGATTCGAACTTCACGCGGCTGTAGCGCAGGCCGGTGTCCAGGTTCCAGCGGGGGGCCAGCGTCCAGGTGGCCTGCACATAGGGGTCGATGTTGGTGACGGTGTTCTTCTCGTCGCGGCGCAGCGCGCCCTTCACGCCCAGCTGCGTGGGGGCGGCAGCGCTGCCGGTGAAGCTGTTGTAACCCTGGCGGTCTTCCTGCACATAGTCCATGGCCAGACCGGCCGTCACCGTGACGGGAATCGGGGCCTCGCTGAACTTGCCGGTCCAGCGGGCATCCACGCCGGCGTAGTCGCGCGACATGTCGATCACGCCTCCGGCATGGCCGGCGGCTGCTTGCGTGGTGCTGGGGATGGACTGGTACTGCGCCATGGAGCGGTGGCCGGCATAGGCGGTCAATGCAATGCTGTGCACGGCGTCCAGGCGGCGTTCGTAGGTGGCTCCCACCTGGGTCTGCTTCAGCGACTTGCGGGTGTTGTACAGCTCGGCCACGGCCTGGCCGTTGTCGGCGCGGTAGGAGGCGCGGCGCGGGTCGGCCTGGTACTGCTTCCAGGTCAGGCCCTGCGGGTCCTGCGCATCCGACTCCATGGTGTTGGCGACGATGGTCAGCTGCGCGTCGTCCCCGATGGCGGTGCTCAGCTTGGCATTGGCGATGTTGCGGTCGGCAGCGCTGTGGTCGCGGTAGCCGTCGGTGAGAAAGCGGCTGGCGCTGAGCACATAGCTCAGGCCCTGGGCCGTCTGGCCGCTGGCCTTGGCCGACAGGCGCTTCTGGCCGTTGCTGCCCACGGCGAAGCCACCTTCCACGCTGGGTGCGCCGGTCGGGGTTTCGGTGTACATGCTGACCACGCCGCCGGCCGAGTTGCCGTACAGCGCCGAATACGGGCCGCGCAGCACTTCCACGCGTTCCAGGCTGGCAATGTCGATGTGCGAGAGCGAACCCTGGCCGTCGGGCATGGTGGCGGGAATGCCGTCCACATACAGGCGCACGCCGCGCAGGCCGAAGGTGGAGCGCGCACCGTAGCCGCGCACCGACAGCTGCAGATCCTGGGCGTAGTTCTGGCGGTTCTTGATCTGCAGGCCGGGTACGCTGGCCAGGCTTTCGGACAGATTGACCTGCAGCTGGCGGTCGCGCAGGGCTTCGCCGTCGAGCACAGTGGCGGAGGTGGGCAGGGCCTGCAGGCTGGGGCTGCCGGCCGCAGAGCGCACTTCGGTGGTGGCCATGACCGCGTCTGCGGTCGGGGGCGTGGTCTGGGCGGAGGCAGCGGCGCAGCACAGGGTGCAGGCGGCCGCAATCAGGGAGGGGGACGTGGTGAGGTGCATGGGGGAGTCAGGGTGGGCACCGCGCCATGCCTGCGAACCCCAGGCGGGCCGCTTGCCGCTGCCTTCATGGTAGTAACCCTTGGTCTTGTGTGCAGACGTTGCCCGCGATAAACGCGTTGCGGACAGGGTCGGTGCCTTGGCAGCAGGCCGGGTGCCGGGCATAAAAAAGGCCGCTGGTGCGGCCTTGGGGGAGGTGGAATCAGGGTTCAGTGCACCAGCACCGGGTTCTGGGCCAGGCCGGAATACAACTCCAGCGTGTCCTCGACTTCTTCCTGGGTGGGCGATTCACGCTGCCACTCCAGGATGACTTTCTGAAACATCTCGGCCCAGGAGCCGTCCAGGTAGACCTCCTTGCCCGAGCGTTTGTCCACGATCTCGAAGCCGTGGCGGGGCATGGGAGGTGCCGGGGTCTTGCCGTCGGCGAGGGTGATGGCGGAGGGTGTCTCCAGCTCGGGCTGCATGTGCAGGACCACAAAGGAATCCGAGTCGTAAAGCATTTGCATAAATAGCACCTCCTGTTGCCTGTTGCAGGCTCTAGATGGCCGCCGTGGCGGCGGTTTCAAGGGGGAGTCCCTTGGTCCGGTCGTCACAGGCCCAGTATTCCATGGAAATGCCCTGGCGCGCAGGGCGCATCGGCAACACCCTTGTGGGCGGTATTCAAGGGCTGCTGTGGGATTGCAGCCGCAGGTCGGCGTAGTCGCCGTTGCTTTCGCTCAGCCGGATGCGCACCGGCAGATAGCCCAGTGCCGGGGCCAGCCAGATTTCGGCTTTCTGGTCGCGGCCGTTGCGCGGCAGGCGTTCAAGGCGCAGCGTGTCCAGCGCGCCGCCCGGCAGCTCCAGTGGCTCGGCGCCGTGCATCTGGAAGGTCCAGGGTTCCACGGCCTTGGTGCTGGCCGTGGGCAGGGTGATTTCAGCGCCGGCGGGGTAGCGCTGCGGTGCGGCGGCCAGCAGGCCGGCCAGTTGCAGGAACACGCTGAGCCGGTCCTGCGTGCCGGGGGCAATGTGGGCCAGCGGGGCTTCAGGCTCGAAACGGGCCAGGCCGGCGACCCAGTCCATGCTGGCGGCGCGCAGCTTCTTGCGCGCCCGGTCTTCAAAACGGTCGGGCTGCAGGCCGCCGGCGGTGATCTGCCCGCGGCTGGCCTGGGAGCGTGTGCCCAGCAGAAAGGCACTGATCTCCTGGCTGGCCTGGTAGGACGGGCCCTGGGGCTGCCACCGCAGCCTGGCGCTGGCGCTGTAGCTGAAGCCCTTGACCTGGCCCTGCACCTGGAACACCAGCAGCTGGGCCGGAGGCGCCTGGTAGGCCAGATCGGTCTGCCGTGGCTGGCCGGGGGCGGCGCGCAGGCTGATGCCCTGGGGCGGGGCATTGGTGGTGCCCGGCTGGGGGCTGGCGCTGTCCTCGTTGTCTTCGTCGTCCGCCGGAGCGGGCGTGGTGGGCGGGGCTTCGGCGGGCGCGGGATCGGTTGCAGCCGCGTTCACCGCAGGATCCGGCACTGGCGCTGCCACCGGCTCCGGTGCGGGGTCCGGCACGGGTTCCGGCGCAGGCGGTGGAGCGGGCTGGGGGGCGGGTGCCGGAGGGCGTGGCTTGGGCGCCGGGGTGGGCTTGGGAGGCGGCGGCGGAGGTGGGGGAGGTGGGGGCGGTGCAATGCTGCGGGTGTCGAACACCGGCGCAGCGTCGGGGGTGGGGGCTTTGGCGGTGGTCTGCCCCCAGGGCAGATCGTTCAGCAGCCACCAGTGGGCGGCGCCCACCGCCACGGTCAGCAGCAGAATCACCAGGATGCGGCGGCGCATGCTCGGACCTTTCAACCGGCCGCCGTGGGCGTAGGCGGCACGGGCGACGCCGTGGCGCGGTGGCCGAGGTCGTGCGACAGCTGCTGCGCCATGGACTGCAGCGGGTTGTGCACGCTGCCGCCCCAGGCGGCGTCGAAACAGGCCGTGGCTCCCAGGCTGAGGATGCCCAGTGCCAGATGGCCGCTGGCGTTGAACACCGGGGCGCAGAACGCCGCAGTGCCCGGCAGCAGGGTGTCGATCACGCGGGCGCAGCCCTGCTGGCGCACGCCGGCCAGCAGCTGCTGCAGTGCGGCGTCGGTGCGGGGGAGGTCGCTGCGTGCGCTGCTGCAGGCCTGCTGCAGTTCGGCGGCCAGCAGCGGCGCGGTGAGGGCGGGGGGCATCCAGGCGGCAAAGCAGCGGCCGGTGGCAGAGCTGAGCAAGGGCATCACGTCGCCCAGGCGCAGATGGACCACCAGGGCCTGGGGGCTGGGCTCCCAGTGCACCAGTGTGGGGCCGTGGTTGCCCCAGACGGCCAGGGCCAGGGTGTGCGGAATCTGCGCCTGCAGTGCCGGCAGGCGTTCGCGGGCCAGGCGTACCGGGTCCTGGCGCTGCAGCGTGGCCAGGCCCAGGTGCAGGGCGGCGGGGCCCAGGTCGTAGCGGCCGCGTGCGTCCTGCACCACCAGGTCCAGGCGCAAAAAGCTCACCAGGTAGCGGTGGGCCTTGGCGGCACTCATGCCAGCGGCGCCCGCCAGGTCCTTGAGCATCAGCGCGCCGCCTGCGCCGGCCAGTGCCTGCAGCAGGGTGAAGCCAACTTCCACCGATTGGATGCCCGCGCGTTCCTTGTCCATTGCACTAGAATTTTTGTTTAGTTAAATCCATTTCACTGAACGTAATTCTGGCAGACCGCAGCGGTCTGCGGCATGGAGGCACAGGCCAATGAAACTCGCCACCTACAAAGATGGTTCCCGTGACGGCCAACTGGTCGTCGTCTCGCGCGATCTGCGGCTGGCCCATTATGCGACCGGCATCGCCAGCCGGATGCAGCAGGTGCTTGATGACTGGGCCTTTCTGGCCCCGCAGCTGCAGGACCTCTACCACCAGCTCAACCACGGCAAGGCCCCGCATGCCTTTCCGTTCGACCCGCAGCAGTGCATGGCGCCGCTGCCGCGCGCCTACCAATGGGCCGACGGCTCGGCGTACATCAACCATGTGGAGCTGGTGCGCAAGGCGCGCAATGCGGAGGTGCCGGCCAACTTCTACACCGACCCGCTGATGTACCAGGGCGGCAGCGATGATTTCATCGGCCCGTGCGACGACATCGTGGTGCCCAGCGAGGCCATGGGCATCGACTTCGAAGCCGAAATCGCCGTGGTCACCACCGATGTGCCCATGGGCAGCACGCCGGCCCAGGCGCTGGACGGTATCCGCCTGGTGATGCTGGCCAACGATGTGAGCCTGCGCAACCTCATTCCCAACGAGCTGGCCAAGGGCTTTGGTTTCTTCCAGGCCAAGCCGGCCACGGCCTTCAGCCCGGTGGCGGTGACGCTGGACGAGCTGGGCGACAGCTGGAAGAACGGCCGCCTGCACCTGACGCTGCAATCCACCTGGAACGGCCGCAAGGTGGGCATGTGCGATGCCGGTGAGGACATGACCTTCCACTTCGGCCAGCTGATTGCCCACATCTGCAAGACGCGCAATGTGCGGGCCGGCTCCATCATCGGCAGCGGCACGGTCAGCAACCCCGGGGTGGAAACCGGCAAGGGCAAGGCCAAGCGCATGGAATGGCCCAAGGGCTACAGCTGCATTGCCGAGAAGCGCTGCATCGAAACCATCCAGGACGGGGCGCCGCAGACCGAATTCATGAAGTTCGGCGACACCATCCGCATCGAGATGAAGGGCAAGGACGGGGCCAGCCTGTTTGGTGCCATCGACCAGAACGTGGTGCCGCCCGGTGCTGATCGGGGTGATGGTGCCGATGACGAATAAGCCCGAAAGGAAGCTACACCGCATGCAACACGGCAACCCGATGCGGTCCCCCTGGAAGCGCCGCATGGCGGCCGCGCTGCTGGCATGGGGCGCAGGCTGGGGGCTGGCACAGGCTGCTGCGCCCCCGTCCGGCAAACCGGCCCCCGCGGCGCAGGGCTGCCCGCCCACGCTGGTGGCGCCCAGCCAGCAGGAGCTGGTGCTGTTGCAGCGCCATGCGCGCGACCGCGGCATGCTCTGGAAGCTGGAGCATGAAGGCCGCACCAGCTGGCTGTACGGCACCATCCACGTCAACAAGCTCGAGTGGATGATGCCCGGTCCCCGCACCATCCGGGCGCTGATGGGCGTGGACCGCTTGGCGCTGGAGCTGAACCTGCTGGACCCGGCCGTGCTCCAGGCCTTGACCGAAGGCCTGCGCGCCCGCAAGGGGGCACCGCCGCTGCCGCCGGCGCTGCAGCAACGCCTGGACCGGCAGCTGCAGGCGGCCTGCATGCCCGAGGCCCTGGCCCCGCTGCGGCCCGAGGCCCAGCTGGTGACGCTGCTGACCATGGTGGGCCGCCACCAGGGCCTGGATCCGCAACTGGGGGTGGACCTGGTGCTGGCCGGTGCGGCCCATGCCCAGGGCAAGCCGGTGATCGGGCTGGAAACCCCGGAAACCCAGCTGCGTGAGCTGGTGTCCGATGACCCGGCCGAAGTGCAACGCAGCGTGGACAGCGGCTTGCGCCAGCTGGAGCGCGCAGATGCGTCACAGCAACTGGCGCGCCTGGTACAGGCCTGGGCCGATGGCGATGTGCGCCAGCTCGAACGCTATCCGCAGTGGTGCAACTGCCTGAACACGGCGGAGGAGCGCGCCGATTACGCCCGCCTGATCGACGGCCGCAACCCGGGCATGGCCCGCGCCGTTGCCGAGCAGCTGCGTGCCGGCCACACCCTGTTTGTGGCCGTGGGCGCCATGCACCTGGTCGGCCCCCAAGGCCTGCCTGCGCTGCTGGCGGCCCAGGGCTTTGACGTGCAGCCGGTGGCATGGGGCAGCAGGACGCTGGGCGGCGCTGCGGGCGCTGCTGGTGCTTCTGGCGCAAAAAAGGCGCCCGCGCAATAGCGGCAAGCGCGGGCGACGGGCCCGCGCGGATTGCGGCAGCATGGAGACCAGAGCGGCTTCCGCCGCCCACAGGAGGCAGAGCATGGATCGCAGACAGTGGCTGGCCGGCACCGCAGCGGTGGCGGCCGGTGGACTTCTTGGTACACGGGCGCTGGCGCAGACTGCTGCCCCCGGCCCCTCCGGCTGGCCGCGCCAGAGCATCCGGTGGCTGGTGCCCTATCCGCCGGGCGGCGGCACCGATGTGCTGGCCCGCACCGTGGCCGAGGCCATGCGCCCCGCACTGGGCCAGCCCATCGTGATCGAGAACAAGCCCGGCGCCTCCACCAACATCGCGGCCCACCAGGTGGCCACGGCGCGGGCGGACGGCTACACCCTGATGTCCGCCGACAACGCCGTGCTGGCCTTCAACGAACACCTGTTTCGCAAGCTGCCGTTCGAGCCGGCCCGGGACTTCAGCTACATCGGCGGCATCAGCCGCTTTCCGCTGGTGCTGGTGGTGAACCCGGCCTTCCCGGTGCAGACCGTGGCCCAGCTGCTGGAGCGGGCCCAGGCCCAGCCGGGCGGCATCCATTACGCCTCACCGGGCAATGGGTCCCCCCACCACCTGGCCATGGAGCTGTTCAAGCAGCGCACCGGGGCACAGCTGACCCATGTGCCCTACAAGGGCGCGGCCCCTGCCGTGGCGGATGTGATGGGCGGGCAGGTGCCGTGCATGTTTCTGGACCTGGCCGCCGGCCTGCCGCTGATGCAGACCGGCAAGGTGCGCCCGCTGGCCAGCGGCTCGGCCCAGCGCCTGGCCGCACTGCCCCAGGTGCCCACGCTGGCCGAAGCCGGGGTGAGCGGTGCCGAGGTCTATGCCTTTCAGGGCGTGCTGGGCCCGGCCGGCATTCCCACGGCGGTGGTCGAGCGGCTCAATGCCGAGCTGAACCGCGCCCTGGCCAGCCCGGCGGTGGCGCTGCGCCTCAAGGAACTGGGCATGGATGCGCTGGCCGGCAGCCCCACCCAGTTCTACACCCAGGCGCGCGAAGAGGCCCGGCGCTGGGGCGAGATCATCCAGCGGGCGGGCGTGCAGCTGGATTGAGGGAGCAAGGCCTGCCGCCCTGGGCGCTGGAACGCCCAGTCCTGTGGTGGCCGCGCTTGAAAAATTCTTTGCAGCCGCGGGCCGGTGAAGGGCGGTGGCGCCAGGGCGTGCACGCTCCGGTCTGGCGGGGCTGCAAAGCGCTTTTCAAGGTGTGCACTGCCGCAGCGTCGCAGGGGGCGGGCGCTGCGCACGGGCCACCACGCGCCGGGGGCTGCCGGCCTAGACGGTCTCCGCCACTTTCCTGCCCGGCATGAAGACTTCCACCCGGTTGCGGCCGGCGCGCTTGGCGGCGTAGAGCATGTCGTCGGCCTGCTTGAAGACCGTGGGCATGTCGGTGCTGCCATCGGGCCAGCTGGAGACGCCCTGCGAAATGGTGATGCGGCCCACATTGGGCAGTTCGGTGCTCTCCACCAGCAAGCGCAGGCGTTCGGCCACCTGGGCGGCAATGTGGCGGGGCGCACCGGGCAGCAGGATCACGAACTCTTCGCCGCCCACGCGGCAGGGCAGATCGTCGATGCGGGAGACATCGCGCATCTGCAGGGCCAGGTGCTTGAGCACGGTGTCGCCCACGTCGTGGCCGAAGCTGTCGTTCACCCGCTTGAAGTGGTCGATGTCGATGGCCAGCACCGCAAACGGCGTGCGGTTGGCGGCAAAGCTGGCCAGGGCGGTATCCAGGTGGCGGCGGTTGCCCAGGCCGGTCAGCGGGTCGGTGTGCACGTCCTGGCGCAGCTTGGTGATGTTCTTGTGCAGCAGGCCCAGGCCAACCAGCATGGCTTTCTTCAGTTCCTGGGCCTCGTAGTACCAGGACTGGACGGACTGGATGTTCTGCGCCGTCTCCGGGTGGTCCATGGTGTGGGCGCCGTTGGCCAGCTGGCGCAGCGGCTGGGCGATGCGGCGTGCACCCCACCAGATCAGCAGCAACAGCAGCACGGTCAGCGGCAGCGTCTTGTAGAGCATGGTGCGCATCAGCGCATCCAGCGGTGCCAGGGTGGCGCTTTGCGGGCGCTGGGCCACGATGCCCCAGCCCGCGGACGGCACGGGGGCGTAGCCGGCCAGCATGGACACGCCCTGGCTGTTGACGACGGCAATGCGCCCGGAATGGCCGCTGAGCACTTGGTCGATGGCTTCGTTGCCGGTGACCGTATCGCCCACCCGCTGGCTTTGGGGGTGGTAGATGATGCGCTTGGTCTTGTCCACCACGTAGAGGTAGGAGCCGTCTTCGTAGAAATGCTCGCCCAGCAGCTTGTCCAGCATGCTTTCCTGCTTCAGGTAGATGCTGCCACCCACGGCACCCAGGTACTCGCCCTGGGCGGAAAAAATGGGCTGGGACAGAAAGACGATCAGATTGCCCGCGGTGGACATATAGGCCTGGCTGATCACCGGGCCCTGGGTGCGCAGCGAGTCCTGCACGGCGGTGCTGGTCAGTGTCTTGCCCTTGATCTGCAGCGTCTCCGGTGAGGTGGCCAGCACGGTGCCCAGCGGGTTGTAGATGGTGACGGAATTGAAGCTCTTGGTCTGCAGGCGCAGGCGCGTGGCTTCGTCCATCAGCTGGCGCTCATCGTCCATGTGCTCGGCCAGCAGCTTGGCCGTGTAGGCCAGCTGCTGCAGCGCGGACTGCAGAAAATCCTCGGTGCTCCCGGCGAGCTTGCGGGCGTAGGCCGCATTGCCGTCCTGGGTGGTGTCGATCAGCTGCTGGCGCTGCACCGTGTAGCCCGCGTAGAAGGTGTTGGCAAACGGCAGGAGGGCGCTGCACAGTGTCAGGCCCAGGATGAGGCGGCGTAAGTCCATGGCGGAGGGGCAGGGCGAAGGTCCTGCCCGTCAAAAAGCGGCTACACGGTAGCCAGACGGAGGCTGCGACAGGCAGCGTGTGCGGGGGGCGGAGCGACCTGGGCCGTGTCTGCGGAACGCAGTCCCCGCCGATGAACGGATTATGCGGGGGACCGGCGACGAACGGTGTCGGCTTGCCGCCACGCCGGTGCGGCATTGGGCTGCGGCCGGGTGCGCTGCGCAGATGCAGGTATGCACGCGCGCACGGGACGTGCCCTGCCGCCGAGGGGCACCCCCGTCGCGGGTCGTGAAAGCGCTTTCCGAAGCACCACCCCGGCAGCGTGCCCGCAGGCTGCCGGGGTGGTGGGGCCGATCAGTAGTGCACGACGATCTTGCCGAAGTGCTGGCCGGACTGCTGGTGGGCAAAGGCGGCAGGCAGTTGCTCCAGCGGGTAGCGGCTGTCGATCACCGGCTTCCAGGCAAACTGCTCCAGCGCACGCACCATGTCCTGCTGGTGTTCGCGGCTGCCCACGATCAGGCCTTTGAGCGTTTGCTGCTTGCCCATCATCTCCGCCGTGGGCACGGCGCCGGCAAAGCCGGTGAGCACACCGATCAGTGCGATGTGGCCGCCGGGCGCACAGGCGCGGATGGACTGCGGCAGCGTGCCGGGACCACCCACTTCCACCACGATGTCCGCACCGCGCCCGCCGGTGGCGGCCAGCACGGCATTGCCCCATTCGGGCTGGTCCTTGTAGTTGATGACCACATCGGCGCCCAGGGCCGTGAGCTGTTCGGCCTTGGCGTGGCTGGAGGTGGTGGCAATCACGCGCGCACCCATGCTCTTGGCCATTTGCAGCGCAAAGATGGAGACTCCGCCCGTGCCCAGCACCAGCACGGTCTGACCGGCCTGCAGGCCGCCATCCACCACCAGGGCGCGCCAGGCCGTCAGGCCGGCCGTGGTCAGAGTGGCCGCTTCTTCGTGGCTCCAGCCGCGGGGGGCATGGGTGAAGGCGGTGGCCGGCAGGGTGACGGATTCGCGTGCAAAGCCGTCTACGCCGTCGCCGGGCACCAGCTTGAAGTCGGATGGGACATGGCGGCCGGCCAGCCACTGCGGGAAGAAGGTGGAGACCACGGCATCGCCCACGGCGAACTCCGTCACGCCCGCGCCCACGGCGGTGACCACGCCCGCGCCGTCGGCCATGGGGATGCGACCGTCGGCTGCGGCGCCGGGCCGGCTGGCGACCAGCAGGTCGTGGTAGTTGAGCGAGCTGGCGTGCACGCGCACCTGGATCTCGCCGGCGGCAGGCGCGGCAGCAGCGGGCAGTTCCACGGGGACCAGGTGGTCGAGGCCGCCGGGGGCGGCAATGTGCATGGCTTTCATGGCAATCCTTGGGTGAGAAATACGATGGGGTGTATGGTGCAATGCAGCGGCTGACAGCGCCAGAACCGACATATTTGTGGGGTAGTATTAAAAATGTAAGTAATGCGCCAGCACAGGCTTTGCGCTACGCTGCCGGGCTGCGGCATGCCTGACCCGCACCACCCAGGAGGACCGTGATGAAACGTTTGAATCGCAAGAGCGGCTGCGCCGTGGAGGTGACGCTGTCCGTGATGGGTGGCACCTGGAAGCCCATCATCCTGTTCCATCTGCTGCATGGCAAAAAACGCTTCAGCGAGCTGGACCGCCAGATCGGCGGCATCACCCAGCGCATGCTGACGCTGCAGCTGCGCGAGCTGGAAGAGGCCGGGATTGTGGAGCGCACGGTGCACGCCGAAGTGCCGCCGCGCGTGGACTACGCGCTGACCGCGCTGGGCCAGACGCTGCAACCGGTGCTGCTGGCCATGCGCCACTGGGGCGAGACCTATGCGCGCGAGCACCTGCAGGAAGATGCCGTCCCTGCGCACTGCACCATGGACACCGAGGCCGCCGCGCCGCTGCAGCGCGCGGCATAGGCGCCAGAGGGCCAGCGGAACAGAGGCCAAAGAAGCGCGCAGGAACGCTGGCTCCTGCGCGCTGGCTGGATGGGGGGAGGACCGAGGGCCGCCCCGTGGGGGCGGCATTGGCTTACTTGCCGGCGGTCAGCGTGGTGTAGCTGTGGATCAGGTTGCGGTAGTCGGGGATGTGGTTGCTGAACAGCTGGCCCAGACCCTCGATGTCATTGCGCCAGTCGCGGTGCAGCTCGCAGGCCGCGCCGAACCAGGTCATCAACTGGGCACCGGCCTGCTCCATGCGGCTCCAGGCGGCCTGCTGGGTCATGCTGTTGAAGGTGCCCGAGGCATCGGCGATGACGAAAACCTCGAAACCTTCTTCCAGGGCCGACAGCACCGGGAAGGCCACGCAGACTTCGGTCACCACACCGGCGATGATCAGCTGCTTCTTGCCGGTGGCCTTGACGGCCTTGACGAAGTCTTCGTTGTCCCAGGCGTTGATCTGGCCAGGGCGGGCAATGTAGGGGGCGGTGGGGAATTTTTCCTTCAGCTCGGGCACCAGCGGGCCGTTGGGGCCGGTTTCAAAGCTGGTGGTCAGGATGGTGGGCAGCTTGAAGTATTCCGCCATGTCGGCCAGGGCCAGGACATTGTTCTTGAACTTGTCCGGGTCGATGTCGCGCACCAGGGACAGCAGGCCGGTCTGGTGGTCCACCAGCAGCACGGCGGCATTGTCTTTGTCGAGGCGAACGTAAGGCTTGTTGCTCATGGGAGTCTCCTTGGGAACGGGGGGAAGAATCCGGCGGGCGGGCCCGCCGGAGGAAAAAAGGATGGTCAGTGGGCCAGGGTGGCGCCGGGGCTGCGTGCGGCTGCCGGCATCCGCCCGAAGCGGCCGCTGCGGAAGTCGTCCAGGGCCTGGTCAATCTCGGCCTCGGTGTTCATCACGAACGGGCCATGGCCGACCACGGGCTCGTCAATGGGCTCACCCGACAGCCACAGCAGCGTGACTTCGTTGTTGGCCTCCAGCTGCAGCACATCGCCGGCACGGTCCATGTGCACCAGCTGGCCGGCACGCACCACGTCCTGGCCGTTGACCATCACCGTGCCGTGCAGCACCACCAGGGCCAGCGTGTGGCCGGGCTGGGCCTGCAGCTGCGTGCTGGCTCCGGCATTCAGGCGCACATCCCACACATTGATGGGGGTGAACGTGCGGGCCGGTCCATGGGCGGCGGCAAAGTCACCTGCAATCACGCGCACCGAACCGGCACCGTCGGGCAGCGCCACGCGGGGAATGTCGGCGTTCAGCAGGGTCTGGTAGCCGGGGGCGGACAGCTTGTCCTTGGCCGGCAGATTGACCCACAGCTGCACCATCTCGAAGGCGCCGCCCTGTGCGGCATAGGCTTCGGAGTGGTACTCCTCGTGCAGGATGCCCGAGGCCGCCGTCATCCACTGCACATCCCCGGGGCCGATGGTGCCGCCGGCGCCGGTGGAGTCGCGGTGGGCGACTTCACCGTCGTAGACGATGGTCACGGTCTCGAAGCCCCGGTGCGGGTGGGTGCCGACGCCGCGGCGGCCGGTGGTGGGCGTGAACTGGTGCGGGCCGGCATGGTCCAGCAGCAGGAACGGGCTGAGGGCGCGGCCGTGGTCGCCGTAGCTGAACAGCGAGCGCACCGGGAAGCCATTGCCCACCCAGTGGGGACGGGGGCCGTCGTATACACCCAGAATCTTCTTCAGCATGGCGCTCTCTCCTTGGTCGGTACCGCTGCAGCGTGGGGCTGTCGGCGGTGCGTTGAACATGGGTGAAGTATGGAATCGGAACGATGTTCGCGGTAGACTGCAAAAAATCACTGCAGCGTTCTATTTTTGAAACGATGAAACTGCCCGACCTCAACGACCTGTACTACTTTGCCCTGGTGGTGGAGCACGGCGGCTTTGCACCCGCCAGCCGTGCCCTGGGCATCCCCAAATCCAAGCTCAGCCGCCGCATTGCCCAGCTGGAAGAGCGCCTGGGCGCCCAGTTGCTGCTGCGCTCCACGCGCAGCTTTGCCGTGACCGAGGTGGGCAAGCGCTACCACGAGCACTGCCGCGCCATGCTGACCGAGGCCGAGGCGGCCGAGGAATCCGTGGCCATCACCCATGCCGAGCCCTGCGGCGTGGTGCGCATGAGCTGCCCGGTGGCCCTGCTGGCGGCCCAGGTGGGCAAGATGCTGGGCGCGTTCATGGTGCTGCATCCGCGCGTGCAGCTGCAGGTGGATGAAACCAACCGCCGCGTGGATGTGGTGGCCGAAGGGCTGGATCTGGCCATCCGCGTGCGTCCGCCCCCGCTGCAGGACAGCGATCTGGTGCTGCGCACCCTGGCCGAGCGGGGCCAGTGCCTGGTGGCCAGTCCGGCGCTGCTGGCGCAGTGCGGCCAGGCCGCAGGCCCCATGGATTTATCGCACTGGCCCAGCCTGGAGATGGGGCTGCCCCAGGAGACCCACCGCTGGGTGCTGCTGGGGCCGGGGGGAGAGCGCGCCGAGGTGCGCCACCAGCCCCGGCTGGTGACCCAATCCATGCTGGCGCTGCGCGATGCCGCCCTGCAGGGCGCGGGCGTGGTGCAGCTGCCTCGCATGTTCATCCAGGCCGAGCTGGACAGCGGTGCCCTGGTACAGGTGCTGCCGGGCTGGGCACCGCGTGTGGAAATCATCCACGCTGTCTATGCCTCGCGCCGGGGCCAGCTGCCGGCGGTGCGGGCACTGCTGGATTTTCTGGTGCAGCAGTTCCAGGCGCTGGAAGAGGGCTGAGACAGGTTGCACGCACCTTCTGGTGCGTGGGCCGGGTGCGGTGCGTTACGCTAGCCGTTCGACCTGCACGGCACAGTCGTAGAAGCAGGGCGCGCGGCCGATGTCGGTCAGCTGCTGGTGTGTCAGCTCGTTCACATTCGTGCCATTGGCGCCGTGCTTGCGCCACCACAGGCCCAGCCCCACCACCACGCCGACACGGGCGCGGCCGTTCAGGCTGGCGTGGCAGACATGTTCGCCCCGGGCGTTGAAGACGCGCAGGGCATCGCCGTCGGCAATGCCGCGCGTGGCGGCATCATCCGGATGCAGCTCCAGCAGCGGGCGTTCTTCCATGCGCTGCAGGCTGGCCACATTCGCAAAGCTGCTGTTCAGAAAGTTGCGCGCCGGGGGCGAGATCATGGCCAGCGGGTAGGCGGCAGTCGGGGTCTCGTAGTTGGGCAGGTAGTCCGGCAGGGTGTTGATGCCCCGCTGGGCCAGCAGCGGGTTGTCGAATTCGCACTTGCCGGAAGGCGTGGCAAAGCCGCCTTCGGCAAACGGCGCATCGGCCACCGGAATGCGGGCAAAGCCGTGCTGCAGCAGGGCGTCGAAATCCACCGCCGTCTGTGCGACGGCCGTGCGGCACAGCGCTTCATCGGAGGCCTGAAAGTGCGGGGCGGCAAAGGCCGGGTCGAGCCGGGCCATGTGGGTGGCCAGGGCGCTGAAGATCTGCGCATTGCTGCGCGCCTGGCCTTCGGGGGCAATGGCCGGGCGGTTCAGCAGCACATCGGTGTGGCCGTAGCTGCCGTGGATGTCCCAGTGCTCCAGCTGGGTGGTGGCGGGCAGCACATAGTCGGCATGGTCGGCGGTGTCGGTCAGGAAATGTTCCAGCACCACGGTGAACAGGTCTTCGCGGGCAAAACCGGCGGCCACCTTGGCCGACTCCGGGGCCACCGCCACGGGGTTGCTGTTGTAGACCACCACGGCCTCGACCTGGGGGCCCCAGTGTGCGTCGCCCGGGTGCAGCAGCACATCGCCGATGGTGCTCATGTTCAGCGTGCGCGGACGGCGGTCACCCAGCAGCTGCGGCAGCTGCAGCGCTGCCTTGTGGAAGGGGGACACGCCCGAGCTGGACAGCAGCAGGCCGCCGGCACGGTGGCGCCAGGCGCCGACCAGGGCCGGCAGGCAGGCGATGGCGCGCACGGCATTGCCGCCTCCGCGCGCACGCTGCATGCCGTAGTTCAGGCGGATGGCGGCGGGCCGGGCGGTGCCGTAGGCGCGGGCCAGCGCCGTGATCTGTGCTTCCTGCAGACCGCAGATGGCGGCGGCGCGTGCGGGCGGCCATTCCAGGGCCCGGGCCTTCAGCGCATCCCAGCCCAGGGTGTGCTGGGCGATGTAGTCGTGGTCCAGCCAGTCGTTGCGGATCAGCTCGTGCATCAGCGCCAGGGCCAGCGCGGCATCGGTGCCGGGCAGCAGCTGGAGGTGCTCATGGCATTTGTCGGCGGTCTCGCTCTTGCGCGGGTCGATGCAGACCAGTCGGGCGCCGTTGCGCTTGGCCTCCTGGGCGTAGCGCCAGAAATGCAGGCTGCTGGTGATGGCGTTGCTGCCCCAGATCAGGATCAGCTGGCTCTCGGCAAAGAACTCCACCCGCATGCCCAGCTTGCCGCCGTAGGTGGCGGTCAGGGCCTCGCTGCCGGCGCTGGCGCAGATGGTGCGGTCCAGCAGACTGGCGCCCAGTTGGTGGAAGAAGCGCCGGTCCATGCTTTCGCCCTGTACCTGACCCATGGTGCCGGCGTAGCTGTACGGCAGGATGGCTTCGGGGTTGCGCTGGGCAATCGTGTGCAGGCGCCGTGCGATGTCGCCCAGGGCCTCATCCCAGCTGACCGGGGTGAACTGGCCGCTGCCTTTGGGGCCGCTGCGCTTGAGCGGCTGGCGCACCCGGTCCGCATGGTAGGTGCGCTCCGTGTACTTGCTGACCTTGGCACAGAGTACCCCGCCGGTGTGCGGGTGGTCCGCATTGCCCTGCACCCGCGTGGCCACACCGTCGATCACGGTGGTGCGCAGCGAGCAGGTGTCCGGACAGTCGTGGGGGCAGGCGCCGGTGACGGTGGTGACAGCAGAGTCGGGGAGAGCAGACATGGCGGTGGGGGCGGTCGTGGGGAGGAGGCGGGGCAGGCCGGGGCGGTCTGGCCCTGCACAGGTTTTTTGCGCATTTCACCACGTCCTGTGCCGTGCGCCGTGCATATGCATATCTGCTGCAGTGCAGCAGGCTGGCGCGGTGCACAGCCGTGGCCGCATGCCACGCAGCACCCGGGCTTGGGCTGTGGCCCGGGCGGCGGCGGAAGGGGCGATACTGTGCGGAACCGGAGGCGGTTCCTCCGCAGGGGAGTGGTGAGATGGGCAAAGCCATGCGCATTCTGGCGCTGCTGGGCGTGCTGGCGGCGGCCTATTTCGCGTACCGCTACGGCGTGCGCTGACGGTCGTGCGGTACACGATGGCATGAAACATGCACGCAGCGTGCGCAGGGTGAACCGGTGCTGCTATGCTTTTTGTCGCAGGCCCTGCCCGCTGTGCGGGTGGCAGTCCCTGGCTGTGTGCCAGCGCTGCCCGCCCTGGATTTTTGGAAAGACCGCTGTATGTCCCTGACCGCATTCCTGGCCGACCAGGCCCCCCAGATCACTGCCATCCGCCGTGACCTCCACGCCCACCCCGAGCTGTGCTTCGAAGAAGTGCGCACCGCCGATGTGGTGGCGGCCACGCTGACGCAGTGGGGCATTCCCGTGCACCGCGGCCTGGGCACGACCGGGGTGGTCGGCATCCTGCATGGCAGGGACGGAGGCACCAACGGCAAGGCGATCGGGCTGCGCGCCGACATGGATGCCCTGCCCATGCAGGAGTTCAACACCTTCGCCCACGCCAGCCAGCACGCCGGCAAGATGCACGCCTGCGGCCACGATGGCCACACTGCCATGCTGCTGGCCGCAGCCCAGTACCTGGCGGCCCACCGCGACAGCCTGGACGGCACGGTGTACCTGATCTTCCAGCCGGCCGAAGAGGGCGGTGGCGGCGCGCGCGAGATGGTCAAGGACGGGTTGTTCACCCAGTTCCCGATGCAGGCAGTGTTCGGCATGCACAACTGGCCCGGCATGCGCGAAGGCACGATGGCGGTGGGCCCCGGCCCGGCCATGGCGTCCAGCAACGAATTCAAGATCGTGGTGCGCGGCAAGGGCGGCCATGCGGCCATGCCACACATGGTGCTGGACCCGGTGCCGGTGGCGGCGCAGATCATCACTGCGCTGCAGACCATCGTCAGCCGCAACGTCAAGCCCATCGAGGCGGGCGTGGTGTCGGTCACCATGGTGCATGCCGGCGAGGCGACCAATGTGGTGCCTGACAGCGTGGAACTGCAGGGCACGGTGCGCACCTTCACGCTGGAAGTGCTGGACCTGATCGAGCGCCGCATGGAAGAGGTGGTGCGCGGCACCTGCGCCGCCCATGGCGTGCAGTGCACGTTCGAGTTTGTGCGCAACTACCCGCCGACCATCAACACTGCGCCCGAGGCCGACTTTGCCCGCCGCGTGATGGCCCAGGTGGTGGGCGAGGCCAATGCCCTGCCCCAGGAGCCTTCCATGGGCGCGGAGGACTTTGCCTTCATGCTGCTGGAAAAGCCCGGCGCCTACTGCTTTATCGCCAATGGCGACGGCGATCACCGCGCCCTGGGCCATGGCGGCGGTCCGTGCACCTTGCACAACCCCAGCTATGACTTCAACGATGCGCTGATCCCGCGCGGTGCGGCGTTCTGGGTGCTGCTGGCCCAGCAGTGGCTGGAGCAGCCCACACGCTGAGTATCGGCGCTGCCCGCAGATGCAGTCTGCCCATCTGCCCTGGCGGTGGGCGGTCCTGCGGGGCGGAGGCGGCCGGAGCATCCTAGGGTAAAGCCGGATATGGTGAATGTGAACGACCGTGCTTTTTAAGCCGGTTTGTCGCTACACTGCAGGTATTCCATGACCCGCGAGGAGATGCTTTCCATGTCCGATCTGAACGCCACGTTCGAAGCCGCCGTTGCCAATTCCAAGACCCTGAGCGAGCGTCCCGACAACGCCACGCTGCTGAAGATCTACGCGCTGTACAAGCAGGCCACCGATGGCGACAACGAAGCCAAGAAGCCCAGCTTCTCCGACATGGTCGGCCGCGCCAAGTGGGATGCCTGGGAAAAGCTCAAGGACACCTCGTTGGACGATGCCAAGCAGCAGTACATCGACCTGATCGAATCGCTGCGCTGAGCAGCGGCGTCCCCGCACTGCACACACAGCTTCAAGGTAGGCGGCCCGCCCGGGCCGCTTTTTTTATGGCCGCCGCAAGGGGGGCGGGTTGGGGGGCGGGTGGCTGGACCGGCATCGGTGAGCCAGGCCTGACCGCATGCGGGCGCCGAGGACCGGAAAGCCAGTATGACCCCAGCGCCCCTGCTGCGTTGAAAGGGCCTGCGGTGCAGGCCATGGTGCGGGTGTCCGGCCAGCCGCCGCGTGGTAGGGCGGCACGGCGGCAGCGGCCCTGGCCCCGATATCGCTCAGGCCGCGGCGGCCATGTCGTCGAACTGGGCGCGGAGCTTGGCTTCGATCTGGTCCTTGAACATGGCGGCCAGAAAGCCCAGCGAGGCGCGCAGCTGCAGCGCATCGGCGCTCACCTGCAGCTGGCCGTCGATGCCGTTGCCGCTGAAGTGCAGCACATCGCGTTCGGCCCCTTCCTCGTAGCGGCATTCCACCCCGAACTTGGCCTGGGCCTTGTCGGCCCACAGACGGGCGTGCTGGCGGGCGGTGGGCAGGCCCAGGGTGTGGGGGCGGTCAATCTGGATGTCGGACACAGTCGGGATGCGGTGAAGTGGGGGGAAGCGCGGCGCACAGCGCCGCCTGGCGTTGCGCCGCAGGCAGCCGGGCCAGCGCGCGCACGGCATCATAAAAGCGCGGCCAATCCCCGCCGGCCTGCTGGTGCATGGATACGAAGGCCGGCACCCAGTCCTCGTAGGCGCCCAGTGCGGCAAAGCTGGCATTGTTGGCCTGGGCCACCCAGGCATCGGTCAGTGCCCAGGGATCGGTGGGCGTGGCCACGGCCGGTGCCGCAGCGGCGCGCTGGGCCAGCACGGCCTGCCATTCCTGTTGCCAGCCGGCCCGCAGCCGGGCGTAGTGCTGGTGAAAGTCCGCCAGCACCATCTGTTTGCGTGCCGCCAGGGATTCGGCCGTCCACGGAGAGCGGGCGTGTTCGGCATAGAGCTCCACCAGGGCGGCGCGGGTGCTGCGTGTCAGTTCGCGCCACTCCTGGCGGCGCAGTTCGGCCGCCGCAAAGGCGGCCTGCAGCGCGGGGGAGGCCTGCGTGCTCAGCCACTGCTGCGTGCCCAGGCGCTGCACGGCGGTGGCGAAAGATTCGTTGAAGGCCGTGTCGTTCTGCACATACAGCAGCTGGTGGGCCAGCTCGTGGAAGACCAGTCCGGCCAGTTCGGGCTCGCTCCAGCGGATGAAGGTGTTCAGCAGGGGATCCCCGCCCAGCCAGTTGAACCAGCCCAGCGTGGAATAGGCGGGCACGCCATAGACGTGCACCTCCAGCCCCTGCTGGCGCAGCCGGGTGGCGTGTCGCTGGGCGTCGGCTTCGGCAAAGTAGCCGCGGTAGCCGACGCAACCCAGCACCGGGTAGCACCAGCGGTGCAGCTCCAGCGCATCGACGGGGGCGGCCACCACGTTCCACACCGCGCTGCTGCGGCCCAGATCGGCGTAGCGGCGGTAACTGGCGTTGTCGGGCAGGGCCAGCTGCTGGCTGGCAAAGCTGCGGATCTGCTGTGTGCGCAGCAGGCGCTGGCGCAGGGCGTCGGGCAGCAGCGGGTCTTGCGCGGCCTCGGCCACCGGGCGGGCTGCGGCCAGCATCCGCACCTGGCCGGCCGCTGCCTGCCAGTAGTAGCCCAGCGGGCTCTGGGCGGCACAGCCCGCCAGCAGCAGTGCCGCAGCCAGGCTGGCGCCACTGCGCCGCCAGGGCATCGTGCGGCAGGGTCGGTCCGGGCTGACTACACTCTCAGCTTTGTTGCTTTGCGTATGGCGCACTCTGATGGATTGGTTCACGCTGTTTTTGGTGGTTTCGGTAGCTTTGTACCTGCTCAAGGTGCAGGAGCAAAGGCAGCGGGTTTTGCTGCTGGCCTCGTTTCTGGGCGGCACGCAGATTGAAAAGCTGCTGGGCACCTTGATGGATGGCTATCTGCGTGCGGCCGGAGAGCAGGATCCGCAGCGCCAGGCCCAGGTCTGGGCCGTGCTGGCGCAGAACGAAGAGAAGCTGGTGGGCCAGTTTCAGCGCTTTGCCGACGATTTTGCCCAGGTGCCGGACAACCGGGCCCGGGTCAGCACCCTGCCGCTGGCCTTGCCCTATTTCGACCGCATCGTGCCGGCGGCGTCTTTCGACATGCGCGAGGCGCTGCAGCTGCACGCCCAGGCCATCCGCGCCGCCTGTGGCGACGAGAGCATGACGCCGCAGCAGCGCAAGGAACGCGCCTTCACCATGACGGCCGAGCTGATGCTGATGCAGCACACCTGCCACTGGTTCTGCAAGTCGCGCACCGTGGCATCGGTGCGGCTGATGGCTCGCCACAAGAGCAGCTACGAACAGGTGTTGCAGTCTGTCGCACCCCAAACGTTGTACGCTTACAAAAAGTTGCTTAAAACTGCATAAGCTGCAGAATGGGTGCAGCCTGTGCCGCACCCGCATCCGCCAAGGCTGCGCAGCCGGAAATGTGCGCCTGCGCAACACGGCCGGGTCGGACATTTGCCATTGACGCACTGCAATGCGTGCGAAGAATGGAGCGCCATGAAAGTCATGCTCTCCCAGCTGGAGGCGCGTCTGGCCTCACTCTCCACTCCCGTCTACGTACAGCTGCCCGCCGGGCAGTGGATCGGACCGGAGGATGCCCCGGTGCGCGTGCGCGTGCATTCGGCCCTGGCCCTGCCGTTCCTGACTGATGGGCAGATCGGTTCGCTGGGCACGGCGATCGTGGAAGGACAGGTCGATGTGGAAGGCACCATGCGCGACGTGATGGATGCCGCCGCCGGCCTGCTGGACGGGGAGGACCCTCTCAAGCCGCAGCCCGGGCGCTGGACCAGCGCGGTCGGCAAGATGCGCTCCATGGCCATGCACACGCTGGTGCGGGATGCGCAGCAGATCGAGTTCCACTACGACCTGTCGGATGACTTCTACGCGCTGTGGCTGGACCCGCGCCGGGTCTATTCCTGCGCCTACTACCGCGACCCCGGGATGACGCTGGCCCAGGCCCAGGAGGCCAAGCTGGACCATATCTGCCGCAAGCTGCAGCTGCAGCCGGGCGAGCGCTTTCTGGACATAGGTGCGGGCTGGGGCGGGCTGCTGCTGTGGGCGGCCGAGCATTACGGGGTGGAGGCGCATGGCATCACGCTGTCGCACAACCAGTACCGCCATGTGCAGCAGCTGATTGCGCAGAAAGGCCTGCAGGGCCGGGTGCACGTGGAGCTGTGCGATTACCGCCAGAAGTCCGCGGCGGACCCGTTCGACAAGGTGGCGTCGGTGGGCATGTTCGAGCATGTGGGCCGGGCCAACATGCCGGAGTACTTCCAGACCGTCAAGAAACTGCTGCGGCCCGGCGGCATGGCCCTGATCCACGGGATCACGGCCGGCGGGGTGGACAACCACGAACTGGGCGCCGGCATGGGCGAGTTCATTAGCCGCTACATCTTTCCCGGCGGGGAGTTGCTGCATGTGAGCACCGTGCTGCACGACATGGCCGGCAGCGGCCTGGAGATGGTGGACACCGAAAACCTGCGCCCGCACTATGCGCGCACGCTGTGGTCCTGGTCGGACGCGCTCGAGGCGCAGCTGGCGCAGGCGGCGCAGATCCTGCGGCAGCAGGTGGCGCCCGAGCGAGCGGACAAGGCCTTGCGTGCCTACCGCCTGTATCTGGCAGGCTGCGCCATGGGATTCGAGCGCGGCTGGATGGCGCTGTACCAGATGTTGGTCATCCATCCGGACGGTGATTTGCGTCAAGGCAAGCTGCGTGGAGCACAATCGGCTTACCCTTTCCAGCGTGACTATATGTACCGATAAAAGGAGCAAGCACCATGGCCTATAAATTCAAATCTCGCGCAACCGCCGACCTCACCATGCTGGATGCCCCCGGCAAGCAGATCCTGCTGGTCCTGGGCAAGACACCCGGCGAGCCCGGCATCGTGACCGTGGAACAGATCCCCGGCGCCATCAGCGCCCTGGAAACTGCGGTAGTGGAAGACGAAAAACGCCGCAAGGCCCTGGAGGAAGAGGTCAAGAACGGCAACCCCAAGGCCGGCGAGGCCCTGGCCAAGCTCAGTGACGAGCTGGGGGCCGTCAGCCTGCGCCAGCGCGTCAAACCGCTGGTGGACATGTTCCGCGCCAGTGCCCAGGAGGGCAAGGACGTGACCTGGGAGCGTTGACCCGGGTTTTCCCCGCCTGTGCACCCGGATGCACAGGCCCAAAAAAAACGGTGCCAGAGGCACCGTTTTTTGATGGTGGCAGGCTCTGCGAGGGCAGACCTGCCATGCCTGGCTTAGTCGGCAAACTGGCCGGCGGCCTTGATGACCTTGCCCCAGGCGTCGATTTCCGACTTCACGAATTCCTTGTGGCCGGCGCGTTCCACGCGGTTGTCGGTGGCAACGATAGCACCCAGGCCTTCTTGCTTCTGGATGAAGGTGGGGTCCTTCAGGGCGGCCTTCAGCGCCGTGTTGATCTGGGCCAGGACGGCTTCCGGCGTACCCTTGGGCGCGTACAGGCCATGCCAGACGGTGACGTTGAAGCCCTTCACGCCCGACTCGTTCAGGGTGGGCAGGTGCTTCAGGGCCGGGGTCGTCAGGCGTTCCTTGGTGGTGACGGCGTAGCCCTTGACCTTTTTGGCTTCGATCTGCGAGCTGGTGTTGGTCGTCTGGTCGCACATCAGGTCGATGGTGCCGCCCATCAGGTCGGTGATGGCAGGCGCCGCGCCCTTGTAGGCCACGGTGGTCATCTGCACGTTCACGGCGCTCTGGAACATCAGGCCGCACAGGTGGCCGGCCGAACCCAGACCGGAGTGGCCCAGATTGACCTTTTCCTTGTTGGCATTGATCCACTTGCTCAGCTCGGCGTAGTTGGCGGCTTCCAGCGTGGGGCGGCCCACCACGGTCATGGGCACGTCGTTGACGATGCCCAGGTACTCGAAGTCGTTGAGCACATTGAACGACAGCTTGCGGTACAGCGAGGGGATGGTGGCCATGCCGATGTGGTTCAGCAGCAGGGTGTAGCCATCGGGCTGGGCGCGGGCCACCTTGGCGGCTCCGATGGTGCTGCCGGCGCCGGCAGCGTTCTCGATCACCACCGTGGCGCCACCCAGGGGCTTGCGCAGGGCTTCGGCCAGATCGCGTGCGACACGGTCGGTCGGGCCACCGGCCGCGAAGGGCACCACGATGGTGATGTTCTTGCCAGCAGGGAAAGCTTGGGCGTGGGCACCGCAAGCGGCAGCGGCGGCAACGGCCAAAGTGGCCAGACGGATGGTGTTTTTCATTGACTCAACTCCTACGAAAACAAGGGCGCCATGGTGTCGAACATCTGCCGTTATCGGCCTAGTACTAACCCGAGCGATTCAGGGGCTGGTTTTAAGAACTACAAGCCGTTACACATTGCGCTGCAAGCCTCGAATGCTCCTTTTTTTGAAGTCAAGAAATTGGAAGAAAGCAGGGGGTAGCACCACCGTGCGTCAGCAAGTTGTCAACAACTGTCGCATTTGCGTCAGCAGTGGCCGGGTGTTGATCTGGGGCATTGCGCAGCGGCCGTTGCAGCGTGCGGATTGGGTGCGGAAAACGGCCGGTATGGCCTGTGGGGCCAGGGATGGGCTAAAAAAAACAGCATGGAACCCGCCTGGGGGCGGTCTCCATGCTGCCGGGCGGACCGGGGTTCAGCGGTAGCTGCGGGCGTCCTCGATCACTTTGCCGTCATTGGGCAGGCTGCCGGGCGGCAGCAGCTGCACATCGCCGCGCAGCTTGGTCACGTCGCGGATGGCATCGCCAATCAGCCGGGCCAGGCCGTCGGCGGTCTCGGTGGTTTCCACCTGCAGCGCCATCTGGTCGTTGGCCATCTCGCCGCTGACCACCAGGCGTGCTTTCAGAATCTGCGGGAAGCGCTTGGCCACCTCGGCCACCTGGGCGGGATGCACGAACATGCCGCGCACCTTGGTGGTCTGGTCGGCACGGCCCAGCCACCCTTTGATGCGGGTGGCGGTGCGGCCGGTGGGGCAGTGGCCGGGCAGCACGGCCGACAGGTCACCGGTGCCGAAGCGGATCAGCGGGTAGTCGGTGTTCAGCGTAGTGATCACCAGCTCGCCCACTTCGCCTTCGGCCACCGGGTCGCCGGTGCCGGGGCGCACGATTTCCACGATCACCCCTTCGTCCAGCACCAGGCCTTCGCGTGCGCTTGTTTCATAGGCGATCAGCCCCAGATCGGCCGTGGCATAGGCCTGGTAGGCGGCCACGCCCCGCTCGGCCAGCCAGTCGCGCAGCGAGGGCGGGAAGGCCTCGCCGCTGACCAGGGCCTTGGTCAGCGTGGGCAGCGGCACTGCCTGTTCGGCGGCCTTTTCCAGAATGATCTTCAGAAAGCTGGGCGTGCCGATGTAGCCGGCCGGACGCAGCTCGGCCATGGCCTGCACCTGCTGCTCGGTCTGGCCGGTGCCGCCGGGGAAGACGGTGCAGCCCAGGGCATGGGCACCGGTCTCCATCATCGAGCCGGCGGGCACGAAGTGGTAGGAGAAGCAGTTGTGGATCAGCTCGCCGGGGCGAAAGCCCGCCGCGTAGATGGCGCGGGCCATGCGCCAGTAATCGCCCCGCGTGCCTTCGGGCTCGTAGATGGGGCCGGGGCTGCTGAACACGCGGGGCATCTGCCGACCGAAGCCGTGCGTGGCAAAGCCGCCGAAAGGGCTGTGGGCGAGGTGGTCGCGTTGCCGTTGCAGCAGCTCGTACTTGCGGGTCACGGGCAGCTGGGCCAGCGCTGCGCGGCTGGTGATGCGGCTGGCATCCACGCCGGCCAGGATCTGCGCAAAGGCCGGGGAATGCTGCTGGGCCTGGGCAATCTGCGTGGGCAGACGGGCCAGCAGATCGGCCTCGCGCTCGGCGGGGCTGCGGGTTTCCAGGGCGTCGTAGAACGAACTCATCTCAGGCTCCTGCATGCGGGAAGAAGTTTTCGGAAAAAACAGGCTCTACCGCCGAAAGCAGGCGCGGTAGCAGCGGTGGATGCAGCCGCGGTGCCCGGCACCGCTGCGGATCAGGCCAGCCAGCGCTTGCGGCGCTTGTAGCTCTTGGCGTCCTTGAAGCTCTTGCGCTGGTCGCCGCCCACGCCCAGGTAGAACTCCTTGACGTCTTCGTTGCTGGCCAGATCGCTGGCCGATCCGTCCATCACGATGCGGCCGCTTTCCATGATGTAACCGTAGTCGGCGTACTTCAGCGCCATGTTGGTGTTCTGTTCGGCCAGCAGGAAGGTCGTGCCTTCCTTGGTGTTCAGGTCTTTGACGATGTTGAACACCTCTTCCACGATCTGCGGCGCCAGGCCCATGGAGGGCTCGTCCAGCAGCACGATGTTGGGGTTGCTCATGATGGCGCGGCCGATGGCACACATCTGCTGCTCTCCCCCCGAGGTGTAGGCCGCCTGGCTGGTGCGGCGCGTCTTGAGGCGGGGGAAGTAGTTGTAGACCTTCTCCAGGTTGGCCGCGATCTCGCCCTTGTCGGTGCGGGTGTAGCTGCCCGTCATCAGGTTTTCTTCGATGGTCAGGTGGGCGAAGCAGTGGCGGCCTTCCATCACCTGCACCACGCCGCGCTGGACCAGTTCGGCGGGCGACAGGTTCTGGATCTGCTCGCCGCGCAGCTCGATGGAGCCTTTGGTGACCTCGCCACGTTCCCCCTTGAGCAGGTTGGAGATCGCCCGCAGCGTGGTGGTCTTGCCTGCGCCGTTGCCGCCGAGCAGGGCGACGATGCCCTTTTCCGGCAGTTGCAGCGAGACGCCTTTGAGCACCAGGATGACGTGGTTGTAGATGACTTCAATGCCGTTGACATTGAGGACGATGTTCTTGGGTTCCATGTGCGTGCCTTTCAACCAATCGGCAGGCCTGCATGCCGCCGGAATGCGGGGAGCGAGCAGGACTGTCGGCTGGGCACTGCCGCACGGGGGCGGGCAGTGCCGGTGCGCAAGCGCGGGCGGCCGCGGCATGCAGCACAGAGGGCCGCATGCCGGGCCGGAGGCCCTTACTTGCAGTCAGCCGCGGCGCGGCGGGTGTGCTTCTTCTCGGCCAGGTACTTGTCGCCCTGTTCCTTGATCAGCGGCTCGATCACCTTGTCGTCGGACTGGTACCAGTCGGTGCCCATGTTCCACTTCTTGCCGTCCCAGGTGTGGATGCGGGCCGAGGTGGAGCCCATGTGGTCGGCACAGCTGGTCTTCAGCGGGCGCATCACCTGGTCAAAGCCCAGTTCCTTCAGGCGGGCTTCGGTCAGGTTCAGGTTTTCATAACCCCAGCGCACCTGCTCGCCGGTCATGGGCTTGCCCTTGCCGAACTTCTCCTGTGCCGTGCGGATGGCTTCCACCGTCAGCATGGAGATGATCATGCCGCGGGTGTAGAGCACGGAGCCGACTTCGTCGCGCGGGCCGGTGCCGACCTTCTTGTCGTGCACATGCTTGAGTACGTCCAGGGCCACCTTGGTGCTCTGGCCGTAACCGTTCAGTGCCAGGGTCTGGTAGCCCTTGGCGCCTTCGCCCACGTCACGGACATCGGGTTCGGCGCCGGCCCACCACACGCCATACAGCTTGTCACGCGGGAAACCGGTGGCCTGGGCTTCCTTCAGCGCGGTGGAGTTCATCACGCCCCAGCCCCACAGCAGGGCATAGTCGGGACGGCTCTGGCGCAGTTGCAGCCAGGTGGCCTTCTGCTCCACGCCCGGGGCGGTCACGGGCAGCAGCTGCAGCTCGAAACCATGCATCTTGGCGCGCTGCTGCAGCACCGGGATGGGTTCCTTGCCGAAGGGGCTGTCGTGGTAGATCAGCGCGATCTTCTTGCCCTTGAGCTTGTCCAGGCCGCCGGCCTTCTTGCCGATGTGCTGGATCAGGATGTCGGCGCCGGTCCAGTAACTGCCCATGAAGGGGAAGTTCCACTGGAAGGCGTTGCCGTCCTTGGCGATGGACAGACCGTAGCCCAGCGTGATCAGCGGGATCTTGTCCACGGGTGCTTTTTCGGTCAGCGCAAAGGTGATGCCGGTGGCCTGGGGGTCGAAGGCAGCGACATTGGGCTTGCTCTTCAGGCGTTCGTAGCATTCCACGCCGCGGTCGGTGGCGTAGCCGGTTTCGCATTCTTCGTAGGTGATCTTCACGCCATTGATGCCGCCATCGCGCTCGTTGATCAGCTTCAGGTAGTCCTGCTTGCCGTTGGCCCATGGAATGCCATTGGGGGCGTAGGCGCCGGTGCGGTAGGACAGCAGGGGGATGAACTGCTCATTGGCCTGGGCCGATGCGCTGCCGGCAAAACCGGCGCCTGCTGCAACCAGGGTGGCCGCCAGGGCCAGACGGGTGAACTTCATGGTTTGTCTCCTTGAATGGAATCGATCTAACGTCACCGAAAGCGCGCTGTGCGCGCACACACACCTTGCAAACTCAATCCGCATCAATGCGGGAAAGGCCAGACACGCATCTTTTGCTTGCCAATCGACCACAGCTTGGCCAGACCATGGGGCTCCACAATCAGGAACCACACGATCAGCCCGCCGAAGATGATGAATTCCGCGTGCGACACACCGGCCGTGGAGATTTCAAAGCCGAACAGACCGGCCACGGCAGGCAGCAGCAGGCTCAGGAAGATGGGCAGCACCACGATGAAGGCCGCACCGAAAAAGCTGCCCATGATGGAGCCCAGGCCGCCGATGATCACCATGAACAACAGCTTGAAGGACACGTCCACCGAGAAGGCGGCGGGCTCCCAGGCCCCCAGGTGCACAAAGGCCCACAGCGCACCGGCCACGCCGATGATGAAAGAGCTGACGGCAAAGGCGCTGAGCTTGGCGTACATGGGGCGGATGCCGATCACGCTGGCGGCCACGTCCATGTCGCGGATGGCCATCCATTCGCGGCCGATGGCGCCGCGCACCAGGTTCTTGGCCAGCAGCGCGATCACCACCAGCACCGCCAGGCAGAAGATGTACTTGGAGGTGGCCGATTCGATGGGCATGCCGAACACCTGAAGATTGCTCACCGACACCGAGCCCGAAGGCGAATCGTTGGTGAACCACTTGATGCGCAGGAACATCCAGTCGCTGAAGAACTGCGCCGCCAGCGTGGCCACGGCCAGGTACAGGCCCTTGACCCGCAGGCTGGGCAGGCCGAACAGGATGCCGAAGAAGGTCGCGCACAGGCCGCCCAGGATCAGCGCCGGAATCAGCGGCATGCCGGGAATGCGCACGATGAAGTTGTAGGCGCCGTAGGCGCCCACGGCCATGAAGGCGCCCGATCCCAGCGAGATCTGGCCGCAGTAGCCCACCAGGATGTTCACGCCCAGTGCGGCCAGCGACATGATGACCAGCGGAATCAGGATGGCGCGGTAGAAGTAGTCCGATGCAAACATCGGCACCACCAGGAAGGCCGCGGCGATCAGCAGCAGGATCGCCACCTTGTCCTGGCGGATGGTGAAGATCTGCTGGTCCGCCCGGTAGCTGGTCTTGAACTGGCCGTTCTCACGATAGAACATGTATGTCTCCTAATTGTTCTTGGGGGGAGCCCGGTCAGACGCGGTCGATGATCTTCTCGCCGAACAATCCCTGGGGACGGAACAGCAGGAACACCAGGGCCAGCACATAGGCGAACCAGATTTCGATACCGCCGCCCACATAAGGGCCCAGGTAGACCTCGGACAGCTTTTCGCCGACGCCGATGATCAAGCCGCCGATGATGGCGCCGGGGACCGAGGTCAGGCCGCCCAGGATGACCACCGGCAGCGCACGCAGCGCCACGGTGGTCAGCGTGAACTGCACCCCCAGCTTGGAGCCCCAGATCATCCCGGCCACCAGGGCCACGATGCCGGCCACGCACCACACGATCACCCAGATGCGGTTCAGCGGAATGCCGATGGACTGGGCGGCCTGGTGGTCGTCAGCCACGGCGCGCAGGGCCCGGCCGGTGCTGGTCTTCTGGAAGAAGACGGACAGGGCGGCCACCAGGCAGGCGGCGATCACGGCAGCGATCACGTCTTCCTGGTTGACCATCACGCCGCCGTCGAACACCGAGTCCAGCAGGAACACCGGGTCCTTGGGCATGCCGATGTCGATCTTGTAGATTTCGCTGCCGAACAGCGTCTGGCCCACGCCTTCCATGAAGTAGGTGATGCCCAGCGTCGCCATCAGCAGGGTGGCGGCGTCCTGGTTCACCAGGTGGCGCAGCACCAGGCGCTCAATCACCCAGGCGCAGACGAACATGATCGCGGCGGCGATGATGAAGGCGGCGATGTTGGAGACGATCTTGTTCTCGATGCCGGTCCACTGCGGAATCCATTCCGCAAAGCGCGCCATCGCCAGCGCGGCGAACAGCACCATCGCGCCCTGGGCGAAGTTGAAGACGCCCGAGGCCTTGAAGATCAGCACGAAGCCGAGTGCCACCAGCGCGTAGAGCATGCCGGCCATCAGGCCGCCAAACAGGGTTTCCAGAAAGAATGCCATTGCGGGTCTCCCGTGTTCCGTGGTGTCAGTGGCTGGTGCCCAGGTAGGCACGGATCACGTCTTCGTTGCTGCGCACTTCGTCGGGGGCGCCGTCACCGATCTTCTTGCCGTAGTCCAGCACCACCACGCGGTCGGAGATGTCCATCACCACGCCCATGTCGTGCTCGATCAGCACGATGGTGGTGCCGAACTCGTCGTTCACGTCCAGGATGAAGCGGCACATGTCCTGCTTCTCCTCCACGTTCATGCCGGCCATGGGCTCGTCCAGCAGCAGCACCTGCGGCTCCATGGCCAGGGCGCGGCCCAGGTCCACGCGCTTTTGCAGGCCGTAGGGCAGCTGGCCCACCGGCGTCTTGCGGTAGGCCTGGATTTCCAGGAAGTCGATGATGTGTTCGACGAATTCGCGGTGGGCGATTTCTTCCTTCTCGGCCGGACCGATGCGCAGCGCCTGCATCAGCAGATTGCTTTTGATCTTCAGGTTGCGGCCGGTCATGATGTTGTCGATCACGCTCATGCCCTTGAACAGCGCCAGGTTCTGGAAGGTGCGGGCCACGCCCATTTCTGCGACCTGGCGGCTGTTCATGTGGTCGAACTTGTGACCCCGGAAGGTGATGGAGCCTTCCGACGGGGTGTAGACCCCGTTGATGCAGTTGAGCATGGAGCTCTTGCCGGCGCCGTTGGGGCCGATGATGGAACGGATCTCGTGCTCACGCACATTGAACGAGATGTCCGTCAGGGCCTTCACGCCACCGAAGCGCAGGCTGATGTTTTGGATGTCCAGGATGACATCGCCGATCTTTTTGTCTGTCATGGCTGCTTGCCTCGTTGCGGGTCAGGCGGCGGCGCGCGCGGCCGGGTAGGTCTTGACATCCAGGATCTGGAGCGTGGCGCTGACGCTGCCGGTGCGTCCGTCCTCGAACTTGACCAGGGTCTCGATGAACTGCTCCTTTTTGCCGCCATACAGCGCATCCACCAGCACGCCGTATTTGTCGGCGATGAAGTTGCGGCGGACCTTGCGGGTGCGGGTCAGCTCGTCATCGTCCGGGTCCAGCTCCTTGTGCAGCACCAGGAAGCGTGCGATCTGGGTGTCGGCCATGCCGGGCTCGGTGGCCAGATCGGCATTGACCTGGCCCAGGCATTCGGCCACCAGCTCCAGCACCTTGGGCTTGGAGGCCAGGTCCACATAGCCGCCGTAGGGAATGTTCTGGCGTTCGGCCCAGTTGCCCACGGCTTCGTAGTCGATGTTGATGAAGGCACAGACTTCGTCGCGGGCATTGCCGAAGCACACGGCTTCCTTGATGTGCGAGAAGAACTTGAGCTTGTTCTCGATGTAGTTGGGCGCAAACATGGCGCCGGTGTTCATTTTGCCCACATCCTTGGCGCGGTCGATGATGCGCAGGTGGCCGTCGGCATCCAGCACGCCGGCGTCGCCGGTGTGGAAGTAGCCGTTGTCATCGATCACCTCGGCGGTGGCGTCGGGGCGCTTGTAATACTCCTTGAGCACCGACACGCCCTTGACCAGCACCTCGCCGTTGTCGGCGATCTTCAGCTCGATGCCGGGAGCGGCCTGGCCCACGGTGTTCAGCTTGACATGGCCGTTCTTCTGGATGCAGACATAGGCGCAGGTTTCGGTCTGGCCATACAGCTGCTTGAGGTTGATGCCGATGGAGCGGAAGAAGCGGAACAGGTCCGGGCCGATGGCCGCACCGGCCGTGTAGGCCACGCGGATGCGCGACAGGCCCATCACATTGCGCAGCGGCCCGTAGATCAGCAGATCGCCCAGCTTGTACTTGATGCGGTCCAGCGCGCTCACGGGCTTGCCGTCCAGGATGTCGGCGCCCACCCGCTTGGCCAGCTGCATGCACTTTTCATACAGCCACTGCTTGCCCTTGGCGGCATCTTCCATGCGGATGGAGACCGAGGTCAGCATGCCTTCGAACACCCGGGGCGGGGCGAAGTAATAGGTGGGGCCCACCTCGCGCAGGTCGATGGTGACCGTGCTGCCGGATTCCGGGCAGTTGATGGTGAAGCCCGCCACCATCCACTGCGCCAGCGAGAACAGGTGGTCGCCCACCCAGGCCGGAGGCAGGTAGGACATCACATTGTCCGCAGGGTTCAGGCCGTCGACTTCCACCGCGCCGCGGGCCGAGCCGATGAAACTGCTGTGTGTCTGGCACACGCCCTTGGGTTTGCCGGTGGTGCCCGAGGTGTAGAGGATCACCGAGACATCGGAGGCCTTCACCTGCTGCACCATGCTGTCCCAGACCCCGGGATGGGCCTGGTCCCAGGCGCGGCCGCGCTCCATCAGCTGGGCGGTGCTGATCAGGCCGGGCTGGTCGTACTTGCGCAGACCGCGGGGGTCGTCATAGATGATGTGGCGGATGCTAGGCACGGTCTCGCGCACTTCCAGCAGCTTGTCCACCTGTTCCTGGTTTTCGGCAAAGGCGAAGGCCACTTCTGCATCCTGCATGACGAAGGACATTTCCTGGGCCACGGCATCCTGGTAGAGCGGAATGGGGACGCCGCCTATGCTTTGCACCGCCACAAAGCCCATGTACAGATGGGGCCGGTTGTCGCTGATGAACGCCAGGTTCTGGCCCTTGGCCAGGCCCAGGTCGGCCAGACCGCAGGCCAGGGCGCGCACATCGCGAGCGACTTCGCCCCAGGTCCAGGTTTGCCAGATGCCGTACTCTTTCTCACGCAGGGCGGGCGCGTCGGGGCGCTCGGCGGCGTGCTTCAGGAGCAGATGCGGGAATGTGTTGCTCATTCCGGGTCCTCACAGGATGCTGGTTTCAGGCCGTTCCACCGGGCACAAGCCCCATGGAGTGGTGGTGTTGCAGCGATGGTAGGAAGCGGTTTGACGCCGGGTTGTCTTTGCGATGACTTTCCGGGGGAAACTCCTTATCGGGAAAACACGCGCCGTCTGTCGGACGATCGCTGAAGTGCAGGCCTGTCGCCTTGCGGCACGTCACGGACGCTGGGCCAGGGGCGTAAATTTGTCGCCCGGAAGGCCGCTTTTGCACATTTGTCTGCCATGGCGCAAAGCCTGCTTACAAGCCTGGGGAAAACCCAATATTTTTGTAACCACAGATCGGGAGATGCTTGCAGCCATGAGTTCGCCACCGTCCCTCCACCAACGCCGCCGCTCCCCTTTGCCCCATGAACTGGACGAGATCCCCTGGCTGCGCCTGCTCCAGTCGCCCGAGCGCGAGCGGGCCATTGCCGATCTGCAGGTGGGCGAGGCCGAGGCCGGCGAGCTGATCTGTGCCGTCGGTCGCCCGGTCACCTACTGGTTCGGCCTGGTCGAAGGCCTGCTGAAGATGAGTGCCGACAACGCGCAGGGCATGACCATGACCTTCACGGGCGTGCCCCCCGGTGGCTGGTTCGGCGAAGGCACGGCCCTCAAGCGCGAACCCTACCGCTACAACATCCAGGCCCTGCGCAAAAGCGTGGTGGCGGGCCTGCCCGTGGACACCTTCCACTGGCTGCTGGACCACTCCATCGGCTTCAACCGCTTTGTGATGAACCAGCTCAACGAGCGGCTGGGCCAGTTCATTGCGGCGCGGGAGATCGACCGCCTGAACAACCCCGAGGTGCGGGTGGCACGCAGTCTGGCTGCGCTGTTCAACCCCGTGCTGTACCCGGGCGTGGGGGTGGTGCTGCGCATCACCCAGCAGGAGCTGGCCTATCTGGTGGGCCTGTCGCGCCAGCGCGTCAACGAGGCGCTGGCGGCGCTGGAAGCCGAAGGCGTGATCCAGGTGGAGTACGGCGGGCTGCGGGTGCTGGACCTGGCGGGCCTGCGCGGGCGGGTGTTCGAGCCCGGTGGCAGCGCGGCAAAGCCCCGTGCTGCCGAGGTGCACAAGAGCCAGTCGAACGGCGGGGAATCGGCAGTGGCGCGACAATAGCGCCCCCATGTCCTCGACACCACCCAAATCCAACGATGCGGACATTTCCGCATCCCGGGCCACGCTGCGCGTGAAAGCCCCTGCCGCCGCGCCTGCCGCGGCGCCCGCTGCCCGCAAGCCCGGCCCCCGTGCCGGCGGCAAAGATTCCGGCGCGCCCCGTGGCGGTGCCGGCCGCCGTGACGACCGTCCCCGCCGGGATGACAGCCGTGGCGACCGCGAGGGCTATGCGCCCCGCGCAGACCGTGGCGACCGTTTTGAACGCAACGACCGTCCCAGCCGTCCCTACGCACCGCGTGACGGCCAAGGCGGCGGCCGCGACAGCCGTGGCGAAGGCGGCTTTGGCCGCCCGGACCGTCCCTACCAGCCGCGCGGCGAGCGCAGCGAAGGCTTCCGTGGCGACCGCGAAGGCTACGCACCCCGCGGTGACCGAGGAGATCGCGGCGGTGAGCGTTTCGAGCGTTCGGACCGTCCCAGCAGCCCCTACACCCCGCGTGACGGCCAAGGTGGCGGCCGCGACAGCCGTGGTGAAGGTGGTTTTGGCCGCCCGGACCGCCCCTACCAGCCGCGCGGCGAGCGCAGCGAAGGCTTCCGTGGAGACCGTGAGGGCCATGCGCCCCGCGACCGTGGCGACCGTTTCGAGCACAACGACCGTCCCAGCCGCCCCTATGCCCTGCGTGACGGGCAAGGCGGTGGCCGCGACAGCCGTGGCGAAGGCGGCTTTGGCCGTCCGGACCGCCCCTACCAGCCGCGCGGCGAGCGCAGCGAAGGTTTCCGTGGCGACCGCGAGGGCCATGCGCCCCGCGGCGACCGTGGTGACCGCGGCGGTGAGCGCTTCGAGCGTTCGGACCGTCCCAGCCGCCCCTATGCCCCACGTGATGGGCAAGGCGGTGGCCGTGACAGCCGTGGCGAAGGTGGCTTTGGCCGTCCGGACCGTCCCTACCAGCCCCGCGGCGAAGGCCCGCGCGGTGAGCGTGGCGGCGAGCGCTTCGAGCGTTCGGACCGCCCCAGCCGTCCCTACGCCCCGCGCGACGGGCAGGGCGGTGGCCGTGAAGGCTTTGCCCCCCGTGGCGATCGGCCGGAGCGTGGCGACCGCGAGCGCCGCCTCCAGGGTGACGACCGCGCTGCCCGCACCGACCATCGCACCCGCGACGATTTCCGTGCCGAACGCCGTGCCGGCCCACAGCCGGGCGAAGAGCGCTCCTACGGTGGCATCCGCACCTACCGCGCACCCGAAGCGCTGGGTGGCAAGGCCGCCCCGGTGAAGATCATCCGTCCCGAGCCCGCCGCACCGCGCGAAGATGCGCGTCCCGGCGACGCCCGCATCAACAAGCGCATGGCCGAGATGGGCATGTGCTCGCGCCGCGAGGCCGATGAGTGGGTGGAAAACGGCTGGGTCAAGGTCAATGGCGTGGTGGCCGTGATGGGCCAGCTGGTGGTGCCCAGCGATCGCATCGAGATCGACCGCGCCGCCCAGGACCGCCAGGAGCAGCAGGTCACCATCCTGCTGCACAAGCCCATGGGCTATGTCAGCGGCCAGGCCGAAGACGGCCATGAGCCCGCCGTGGTGCTGATCAATCCCCAGACGCGCTGGAACCACGACACCAGCAAGACCCACTTCAACTTCAGCCAGCTCAAGGGCCTGGCGCCTTGCGGCCGTCTGGACATCGATTCCGTGGGCCTGCTGGTGCTGACCCAGGACGGCCGCGTGGCCCGCCAGATCATTGGCGAGGACTCCACCATGGACAAGGAGTACCTGGTGCGCGTGACCTATGGCGACCGGGAAGTGGACATCCAGTCCGTCTTCCCGCTCGACCAGCTGGCTCGCCTGCGCCACGGTCTGGAGCTGGACGGCGAGCCGCTGCAGCCCGCGCAGGTGGACTGGCAGAACCCCGAGCAGCTGCGTTTTGTGCTGACCGAAGGCAAGAAGCGCCAGATTCGCCGCATGTGCGAACAGGTGGGCCTGCACGTGGTGGGCCTGAAGCGCATCCGCATCGGCAAGGTGGTGCTGGGCAATCTGCCGGTGGGCCAGTGGCGCTACCTGGGTGCCAACGAGCAGTTCTGATCCAGAAAAAGTGAGCGCCCTGGGCGCTTGCAGAGCCGGTGGGGACGGACCCCCGGCCTGACACCCCAAAGGAGCGCCTGGTGCGCTCCTTTTTTCATGGCCGTGTCGGCGGCGGGCCGGGCGTGACCGGTGCGCAGGGACCGAGGGCAGGGATGCCCTGCGTGCCGGTGTGGGGTGTGACTGGCAGGGGAAGGCCGTCGTGTATAGAATGCGAATAATTCTCAAATACAACATGTCCACCGCCTGGCTGCGGTCCCTCGTCCGTGACTGCTTCTCCCTCTCCCCCTGCCGATCCGGTCCGCACCCTGTACGTTGAACACCACAGCTGGTTGCAGACATGGCTGCGCGGCAAGCTGGGAAACGCCTTTGAAGCGGCGGACATTGCGCACGACACCTTTGTCAATGTCATCAGCTCGGGCATGGCGGCGCGTATCGAGCAGCCGCGGCCTTTTTTGGCCACGGTGGCCAAACGCCTGGTCATCGGCCATCACCGCCGCCGTGTGCTGGAGCGCGCCTACCTGGATGCGCTGGCCTTGCTGCCCGAAGACCTGGCGCCTTCCCCGGAAGAGCGCCTGATCGCTGTCGAATCCCTGCAGGCGGTGGACCAGGTGCTGGACGCCCTGGCCCCCAAGGCCCGCGAGGCCTTTCTGCTGGCGCACCTGGAAGGGCTGAGCTACGCCGCTATCGCCGAACGGCTGGGGGTGTCGATGACCTCGGTCAAGCGCTATCTGATGCAGGCGCACCGCCAGTGCTTTTTGCTGGCGCTGGCCTGACCGGCTGCACACACCCGCTCTGCCATGCGATCCCGTGCACCAGCTCCTCTGACCACCTCCGCGCCCGGTACCGAGGCGTTGCCGCGCGCAGGCGGCATGCCCATCGATGCCGCCGTGGCCGAAGCGGCCGCGGACTGGTTCACGCGCTGGCATGCCGGCGGTTTCAGCACCGCCGAGCAGGCACGCTGGCGCCGCTGGCACGATGCGCATGCCGACCACGCACGGGCCTGGCAGCATCTGCAGTCCATCACCGGTGCACTGCCGGGGCTGAATGCCGGCGGGCTGGGCTACCGGGTGTTGCACGGCGCGCCTGCGTCGGCCTCCCGCCGTCGCCTGCTGGGCGTGGCGGCAGGTGTGGGGACGGCGGTCGGCGCCGGCTGGATGGCGGCGCACACGCCGCAGTGGCAGCAGATGGCGGCGGACTACCGCAGCGGCACGGGCGAGCGCCGGCAGTTCCAGCTGCCCGATGGCACGGTCCTGCTGCTGGGCACCCGCAGTGCCGTGGCCCTGCATTTCACGGCCACCGAGCGCCGCGTGCGGCTGCTGCAGGGCGAAGCCCTGTTCACCACCGGGCATCCGGATGGGGCACTGGGCGCTCTGCCGTTTGTGGTCGAGACCGCCGAAGGCCATGTCCGGGCGCTGGGCACCCGCTTTACCGTGCGCCAGCACGACGGCATGACCCAGGTGGCCGTGCTGGAAGGCGCGGTGGAAGTCCATGCTGCCGATGCCCCTCCAGGCACGGTCCCGCTGCGGCTGGATGCCGGCCAGGCCACGTCCTTCGAACGCATGCGGGCCCTGCCACCATCGACCGCCGGTGAGCGCGAGCTTGCCTGGAGCCGGGGCCAGCTGTGGGTGGACAACCAGCGGCTGGACGATTTTCTGGCCGAGCTCGGGCGTTACCGCAGCGGCTGGCTGCGCGTGGACCCCGCGGTGGCGGGGCTGCGCTTTTCCGGGCTGTTCCCTGTGGGCGCGGTCGATGGCCAGGCCGATGCCGACGCCATTTTGTCCATGCTGCCCAATTCGCTGCCGGTGCAGGTGCGCTGGCGTACGCGCTGGTGGGTGGTGGTGGAGACCGCGACGGGCCGGTGATGCGGCCTGCGGAGGGCGCGGACTTTTGCGGCTTTCGCTGTCATGACCCACCCCAGTGGATTTTTTTGAAGAAAATGCGGCACAGGGTGACCCGATTGCGCGTTCCAGGCGTCCTGGTTTCTGAGAGCTTTCATTGATTGCCATCGGATTCCACAGACTGTTTCACGCCATGTACCCTTCTTCCTTCCCGCGCCCCGTGCGCCATTCTCTCGCGCCGACCGTGATCGCCCGTGCCGTGCACTGGGCCTTGTGCGCCGGCACCATCGCCGCGCTGCCGCTGGCTGCCACGGCGGTGCACGCCCAGGTGGCGGACCTGCGCAGCTACGACATTCCGGCCGGCCCGCTTGACACGGCCTTGCGCAGTGCCGCGGCCCAGGCGGGCGTGGCACTGACCTTCACGCCCGAGCAGACCGCAGGCCGGAACAGCCCCGGCCTGCGTGGCCGCTACACGGTGGACGGCGCCCTGGGGGCGCTGCTGGCAGGCACCGACTGGCAGGCGGTGCGCCAGAGCAATGGCGGCTGGGCCCTGCGCCGGGTGGAACCAGCCCGTCCGGCCGCCGGTGCCGAGGCGCTGGCCCCGGTGACCGTCACCGCGGCCGCGCTGAACGGCCCGGTGGCCGAGCAGGCCTATACCCCCAGCGGACCGGTGTCCACCGCTACGCGCATGGGCCTGACGCTGCGCGAGACGCCGCAGTCGGTGAGCGTGGTGACGCGCCAGCTGATGGACGACATGGCACTGACCGCCATGCCCGATGTGCTGGAGAAGACGCCCGGCATCACCGTGGGCCGCAATGACAGCGAGCGCTACACCTTCTATTCGCGTGGTTTCACCATCGAGAATTTCCAGTTCGACGGTGTGCCCAACACCATGGACTCGGCCAACCAGTACACCACCTCGCTGGCCGACAGCGCCATCTATGAGCGTGTGGAGATCGTCAAAGGTGCCACCGGCCTGCTGACCGGGGCGGGCAACCCCTCGGCCGTGGTCAATCTGGTGCGCAAAAAGCCCACCAAGGATTTCGCTGCGTCGGTGGAAGTAGGGGCCGGCTCGTGGAACCGCTACCGCTCGACCGCCGATGTGTCCGGCTCGCTGAACGCGGCCGGGACGGTGCGCGGACGTGTCGTGGTGGCCGGCCAGAATGCCGAGTCCAACGTGGACTACTACAGCCGGGACACGCGCAACTTCTACGCCATCGTCGAGGCCGACCTCACGCCCGATACGCTGCTGAGTGTGGGTTTTGACTACATGCAGTCCAAGGCCGATGGCGCCACCTTCGGCCACCTGCCGCTGTTCTACAGCGATGGCACGCGCACCGATTTCAGCCGATCGGTCAACCCGGCGGCACGCTGGTCCTACTGGAACAACGACAGCCGCAACCTGTTTGCCAGCCTGAAGCATGACTTTGGCGGTGGTTGGGTGCTGGATGCCTCGGCCAGCCACCTCAAGCAGTCGCGCGATGTGGTGTATGGCGCGGCCTACAACGGCACGGTGAACCCGGTGACGGGCGCGGGCATCCGCATGATTGCGGGCACCATCCCCACGCAGACCGACGTCAACACCTTCAACGCGGCATTGAATGGCAAGTTCGAGCTGCTGGGCCGCACGCACGATGTGATGCTGGGCGCGGGCACTTCACGCCAGCACCGGGCGGCCCAGATGTCGGGCACGGTCTGGACGAACATCCCCAACTACTTTGAATGGGACGGCAACATTGCCCAGCCCGCGTTCACGCGCACTGCGGACCGCGAGATCGTGGTGGTGGAAAAAGGCCTGTCGGCGGCCACCCGGCTGCGGCCCACGGACGATCTGTCGGTGATTCTGGGCGCCCGCGCCAGCTGGTACGACATGATGGACACCAACATTGCGCTGGCCACGGGCAAGACCAGCCTGAACAACGACCTGCAGGTCAAGCACAAGATCACGCCCTATGCCGGCGTGGTGTATGACCTGAACCCGCAGTGGTCGGTGTACGGCAGCGTGACCAATATCTTCAACCCGCAGACTTACTACAAGGACGCGGGCGGCAATCCGCTGTCGCCGCTGACGGGGCTGAGCAAAGAGGTGGGCGTGAAGGGCGAGCTGCTGGACGGCAAGCTCAACACCAGCCTGGCGCTGTTCCACATCAAGCAAAAGAATGCGGCGCAGTACGAGGGCGTGAACGGCAGCACCGGCGAAGAGATCTACACCGCCATCGACGGCATCACCAGCCAGGGCCTGGAGGCCGAGCTGTCCGGCAGCATCGTGCCGGGCTGGAACGTGTTCGGGGGCTATACCTACCGCACGTCCAAGGCGCCGGCACAGCCGGATGTGGTGACGCCGGCGGTGAACACCAACCAGCCGCGCCACCTGCTGAAGCTGGGCACCACCTACCGCCTGCGCGGTGACTGGTCGCGCTGGACCGTGGGTGGCAATGTCACCTGGCAGAGCGAAACCTACTACCAGCAGCCTGCCGCACCGTACTGGCGTGCCATCCAGCCTGCGTACGCGGTGGTGGGCCTGATGGCGCGCTATGAGCTGGACAAGCACTGGTCGATGTCGGTCAACGTCAACAACCTGTTCGACAAGACCTATATGCCGGGCCTGGGGTCCTATGGCACGGGGGTGTATGGCGATCCGCGCAATGTGCTGGTGACGGCGCGCTACAACTTCTGAGTGCCCAGGGGGCCTCGGCCAACCCGGCGGGAGCTGGGGGCCGGCCATCCCATCAAAAAAGGAGCGCGGTGCGCTCCTTTTTTGCTCGCTGCGGCCAGGCCGCGAGGCGGTGGACGCTCAATCGTCCTTGCCGTTGCTCAGCAGGGCCTTGTAGATCACCGCGCCGACGATGGCGCCCACGATGGGAGCCACCCAGAACAGCCACAGCTGGCTGACGGCGATGTCCGGGCCGAACACGGCCACGCCGGTAGAGCGGGCGGGGTTGACCGAGGTGTTGGTCACGGGGATGGAGATCAGGTGGATCAGCGTCAGGCACAGGCCGATGGCCAGGCCGGCAAAGCCGGCGGCAGCGCGCTTGGCGGTGGCGCCCAGGATCACGATCAGGAAGATGGCGGTCATCACCACCTCGGTCACGATGGCGGCGGTGATGTTGTAGCCGCCGGGGGAGTGTTCGCCGTAGCCGTTGGTGGCAAAGCCGCCAATGGCCGCGCCGGCCTTGCCGGTGGCAATCACATACAGAATGCCGCCGCCCACGATGGCGCCCAGCACCTGCGAAATCACATAGCCCGGCAGTTCACCCCAGGAAAAGCGCCCACCCACGGCCAGACCCACGGAGACGGCCGGGTTGAAGTGCCCGCCCGAAATGGGACCCAGCGCATAGGCCCCGGTGACCACCGTCAGGCCGAAGGCCAGCGCCACGCCGGCCAGGCCGATGCCGACCTCCGGAAATGCGGCGGCCAGTACGGCGCTGCCGCAGCCACCCAGCGTGAGCCACAGGGTGCCGATGAACTCGGCCGACCATTTCTTCAGATTGCTGTGCATGCGCATCCTCCATTTGCAGTTGCCACAAAAACGCCGGTCCATGCAGGTGGTTGCCGGTACTGGCGCGGATCATAGGAAGTGGCCGCTCTTCGCGGGAGGGGCCAACTGTCAAGAAACGTCCCCATCGTGGAAGCCCAGGCTAGCGCATGTTGGTGTCAGCGTGTAGCAGCCAGCGTCTTGAAACTGTGGCGGCAGACCCTAAATGTGGCTGCGTCGTGGTCTATCGACACCAGGGCGTGGCGGTCATGCCACACTTGAGGGCTCGGTGGACCCCCACCCCGATTTCGCATTCACCAGAAGAATCCTATGAGCAAGCAAACCCATTCCTTCCAGGCTGAAGTGGCCCAGCTGCTGCACCTGGTCACGCATTCGCTGTATTCCAACCCCGAGATCTTCGTGCGCGAGCTGGTCTCCAACGCCTCGGATGCCTGCGACAAGCTGCGCTTCGAAGCGCTGAACGACAGCAGCCTGTACGGCGATCAGCCCAACCTGGAAGTGCGCATCGCCTTCGACGACAAGGCCAAGACGCTGACCATCACCGATACCGGCATCGGCATGAGCGCACAGGAAGCCATCGAGCACCTGGGCACCATCGCCAAGAGCGGTACCAAGGCCTTCATGGACAAGCTCTCGGGCGACCAGAAGACCGATTCCCAGCTGATCGGTCAGTTCGGCGTGGGCTTTTATTCCGGCTTCATCGTGGCCGACAAGATCAGCGTGGAATCGCGCCGTGCCGGCCTGGCCGCCAGCGAAGGCGTGCGCTGGACCAGCACCGGTACCGGCGACTTCGAGGTGGAGCAGATCACCCGCGAGCAGCGCGGCACCAGCGTGATCCTGCACCTGCGCGAAGACGCACAGGAATTCCTGAACGGCTGGAAGCTCAAGCAGCTGATCACCAAGTACTCCGACCACATCAGCCTGCCCATCCTGATGGAAAAGGAAGAGTGGAAGGACGGCGAGAACGACCAGCCCGGCGCCATGGTCAAGACCGGCGAATGGGAAGCCGTGAACAAGGCCAGCGCGCTGTGGACCCGTCCCAAGAAGGACATCACGGACGAGCAGTACGTCGAGTTCTACAAGGCCATCAGCCACGACTTCGAAGCCCCGCTGACCTGGAGCCACAACCGCGTCGAAGGCAATACCGAGTACACGCAGCTGCTGTACATCCCGGCCAAGGCCCCGTTCGACCTGTACCAGCGCGACAAGCACGCCGGCATCAAGCTGTATGTGAAGCGTGTCTTCATCATGGACGACGCCGAAGCGCTGATGCCCCAGTACCTGCGCTTTGTGAAGGGCGTGATCGACTCCGCCGACCTGCCCCTGAACGTGAGCCGCGAGCTGCTGCAGGAAAGCCGCGACGTGAAGCTGATCCGCGACGGCTCGGTCAAGCGCGTGCTGTCCATGCTGGAAGACCTGGCCCGCCACGACAAGCACGAAGCCGCGGCCGATGCCGAGGTGACCGATGTGGTCAGCGATGAAGACAAGGCCAAGGAAGGCAAGTACAGCCAGTTCTATGCCGAGTTCGGCGCCGTGCTGAAGGAAGGCCTGGGCGAGGACCATGCCAACAAGGACCGCATTGCCAAGCTGCTGCGCTTTGCCTCCACCACGCACGACGGTCTGTCCACTTCGCTGGCCGACTACAAGGCGCGCATGAAGGAAGGCCAGGAGGCCATCTACTACATCACCGCCGACACCCTGGCCGCCGCCAAGAACAGCCCGCAGCTGGAAGTCTTCAAGAAAAAGGGCATCGAAGTGCTCCTGATGACCGACCGCGTGGACGAGTGGGCATTGAACTACGTGCAGGACTTTGACGGCACGCCGCTGCAGTCCGTGGCCAAGGGCGCCGTGGACCTGGGCAAGCTGCAGAACGAAGAAGAGAAGAAGGCGGCAGAGGAAGCCGCCGAAGCCTTCAAGCCGCTGCTGGCCAAGCTCAAGGAAGCGCTGAAGGACAAGGCCGAAGACGTGCGCGCCACCAGCCGGCTGGTGGATTCACCCGCCTGCCTTGTGGTGCAGGACGGCGGCATGAGCCTGCAGATGGCCCGTTTGTTCAAGCAGGCCGGTCAGGCCATGCCGGAGAGCAAGCCGGTGCTGGAAGTGAACCCCGAACACCCGCTGATCAAGAAGCTGGACGGATCGGTGCACTTCCACGATCTGGCGCAGATCGTGTTCGACCAGGCGGTGCTGGCCGACGGCGGCATGCCGGAAGACCCGGCAGCCTATGTGAAGCGTGTGAACGCGCTGCTGGTCTGAGCCTACGGGCAGGCCGTCCGGCCTGCCCCGTGGATCCCCGACCCCGGCCCCTTGGGTGCCGGGGTTCTGTTTTTTGGCGGGCTGTCCTAGCCCGCCCGCGCCAGCCGCCGGTCCCACAGCACCACGGCCAGGGTGAGCAGGCCCAGCATGGCGCCGGCCAGGCTGGCGCCGCCCCAGCCGGCCTGCAGCCAGGCCCAGGCACCCACGGCCGAGCCGCTGGCCGCGCCCACGAAGTAGGTGGTCATGTAGACCGCGTTGATGCGCGAGCGCGCCTGTGGTGCCAGGGCATAGACCACGTTCTGGTTGCTGATGTGCAGCGCCTGCAGTGCGCCATCCACCACCAGAAAGCCCAGCAGAAAGGCCCACAGGCTGTGACCACCCTGCCACAGCAGCGCCCAGCCCAGCAGCATCAGCATGCCGCCAGCCAGGGTGGTGGCCTGCTCCCGGCCCTGGTCGGCCATGCGGCCGGCCACATTCGCCATCAGGGCGCCGGCAATGCCGACGATACCGATCAGACCGATCTGCGTGTCGTTCAGCCCATAGGCCGGACCGGCCAGCAGCAGGGCCATGGTGGAAAACAGCACGCTCACCGTGGCAAAGCCCAGCCCGCCGATCAGCGCCCGGCTGCGCAGGCGCGGGTACTGGCGCCAGAGCTGGCCCAGCGACCGCAGCACGGCGCCATAGCCCAGCCGCACCGCCACCGGGGCCATGGGCAGGGCACGGGCCAGCAGCACGGCCATGGCCAGGGTGGCCACGGCGCCCACGCCGTACACCGCATTCCAGCCGCCCAGGCCCGACAGCACACCGGCCACACTGCGCGCGGCCAGAATGCCGATCAGCAGGCCGCCCATGACCAGGCCCACGGCGCGGCCGCTGGTGCCTGGCGCCGCCAAGCTGGCCGCCATGGGCACCAGCACCTGGGCAGCCACGGAGAACAGCCCTGTCATCCCCGTGCCCAGGGCCAGCAGCGCAAAGCTATGGCTGGGGCCGCTGAGTCCGGACAGCGCCATGCCGATGGCGGCCAGTACCATCAGGCTGAGCACCAGGCGCCGGCGCTCCAGCATGTCGCCCAGGGGAACGAGCAGCAGCAGGCCGAAGGCATACGACACCTGGGCCAGGGTGACGATGCTGGCGGCCTGGCCGTCATGCACGCCCAGCTCCTGGGCGATGGAGTGCAGCAGCGGCTGGTTGAAGTAATTGGCCCCGGCGCACAGGCCGCAGGTGGCGGCCATCAGCACCAGCGTGCGGGTGGACAGGGGCGTGGGGGGCGTGGCGGCAGACACGGGGGCGGCGCTCACAGCCACTCACAAAGGGCGCACGGCCGTGGCTTCCACCTCGATCAGCATGCCCGGCAGGGCCAGCTTGGGCACGGGAATCAGCGTGCAGGCCGGAAACGGCAGCGGCGGCTGGTGGGCCTCGCCCCAGTACTGGCGCAGTGCCTGCTGCCACAGGTGAAAGCGCTCCAGCGAATGGTCCACGATCAGCACCGTGAGCTTGGCCACATCGGCCATGTCGGCATGGGCGGCATGCAGGGCGGTCTGCACGTTGGCCAGGGCCTGGTGGGCCTGGGCCGCAAAGTCGTCCGGCAGTTCGGCGGCCATGTTTTCGCCCCCCTGGCCGGAGACAAAGACCCAGCGCAGCGGCGATTCCACCCGCACCACATGGGTGTAGCCGTTGGGGGCGGCGTCATACAGCCCGGGGGGCTGCAGGTGCTGCAGGTGGCCGCTCTGGGGGATGGGCAGGGTGGCGGGAGAGGGGGAAGACGGAGCAACAGCGGCAAGGGCCTGGGCCATGGAGGAGATTCCGAATCAAGAAGCGCGGGATGGGGGAGAGGGTGCCGTGGTGCCACAGCAAAGCAGCACCAAAACGGGTTACATTCTTCAACCTCAAGTTCACTTGAGGTCAATAGCCTGGGCCCATGTTTTGCAAGGCTTTTACGTACCGAAATCGACACATGCGAAAGGCTGTTAGCGATGTGGGAATCTACCGGCGCGCCGCGCCGCAGCTGTACGCAGCAGGCCGTGCCTGGCGAGAAAGCGGACGACAGTGGCACCGACGGCACGCTGCTGGCCGTGGGCGAGGTGGCCCGGCGCAGCGGCCTGCCGGTGTCCACGCTGCATTTCTACGAATCCAAGGGCCTGATCCACAGCGTGCGCACCGCCGGCAACCAGCGCCGCTATGCGCGGGTGGTGCTGCGGCGGGTGGCGGTGGTCAAGGTGGCGCAGCGCATGGGCGTGCCACTGGCCGAGATTGCGGCGGCACTGGATGCGCTGCCCCGCTGCACGCCCACCGCCCAGGACTGGCGGGCCTTGTCGGAACGCTGGCGCGGCGATCTGGATGACCGCATCCGCCAGCTGACGCAGTTGCGCGACCAGCTCGATGGCTGCATCGGCTGCGGCTGCCTGTCGCTGCAGGACTGCCCGTTGCGCAATGACAGCGACCAGCTGGCCCATGCCGGGCCGGGACCGCATTTCCGCTGAGTCCCCGCAGGGGGATCAGGCGGCAGCTGCCACGGCCATGGGCGGCAGGCGGTAGATGCGCCACAGCACCCACAGCGTGAGCGTGCCCATGGCGGCGCAGTACAGCGGCAGTGCGGTTTCCAGCCCCATGTGGTCGGCCATGCTGCCCAGCACCATGATGGGCAGCATGGAGCCGATGTAGCCAATCACCAGGTAGGTGGAAATCAGGCCGGAACGGTTGTGGGCCTGTGCCACGCGGTTGACCAGCGACATGCCGCCGATGTTGCACAGCCCGTGGCCCAGCGCCACGGTGAGCACGCACAGCGCAAACAGCAGGCTGGAGCCCAGGTAGTTGTTGACCAGCAGGATCAGCATGCTGGCGGCCAGTGCACCCAGCCCGGCCTGTGCGCACCAGCGGCTGCTGCGGGCGCGGGACAGGAACTGAAACCCGGCGGACAGAAACAGAATCATGCCCAGTGCCAGCCCGGACACGGCCGGTCCGTGCCAGGGCACCATGCGGGCCATGAAGCTGGGGGCCAGCGAGGCAAACAGGCTGAAGGCGCCAAAGGCCAGAAACACGCACATGCTGGCCAGCAGGTAGCGGCGGCGGTGCTCCGGTGCGGGCAGCGTGATCTGCGGCATCCAGCTGGGGGCTGCCAGGGCGGGGTTGGGGGTGGGTACGGGAACCTGGTGGCGGATGCGGCCCAGCGCCACCACGGCCAGCACCCCCAGCAGCAGCGAAGGCACATAGGCCGTCAGCAAAGGCTGTGGCAGCCACTGCGCCACCACGCCGCCCAGCACCGGGCCCAGGCCAAAGCCGAAGGCAATGGTCAGGCTGGCCATGGCGGCGGCGCGCTGCAGATCGCCCTTGTTGTTGAGCTGGGTTAGCCCCAGCGAAGCCGAGGTGGTGATCATGCCGGAGGCCAGCCCGACCAGCACCCGCGCCACGGCAAAGCTGGCGTAGTTCCAGGCCAGCGCACTGAGCAGCGAGCCGGCCGTGACGATGACCAGCCCCCAGCGCAGCACGCGGACAAAGCCGTGCCGGTCCGACAGGCTGCCCAGGGTCAGCAGGCTGAGCATGGCGCCGGCCATGTACATGGCATAGACCAGGGTGATGTCACTGGTCTGCAGCTGCCACAGGGTTTGGTAGAGCGGGTAGAGCGGGCTGGCCAGGGCGGTGCCCATGACGCCCACGCACATGGAGAAGCACACCCAGGGATAGGGGGCCCATTTGATTTGCATGATCGGACAGTGAGTAAGGGAGGCGGCAGGTGCATTTCCATGGCCCTGCGCCGGGTATGGAGGCGGTCGGTCGGTGGAAGACCGGTGCCTGCATACAATTAAAAATGACTTTTCGGTCAATTTTGTGAATTCTAAGGAGAAAACCCGTGTCTGTGCCGCGCACTGCTGTTTGCAGCCCTGATGCCGTCCCGGAAAAGGACGGTGCGCCCGTGGCCGAGGCGGCGTGCCGCCGGCGCGGGCCCAGTCTGGACAAGACGGCGCAGACGCAACGCCAGATCACCGAAGCCGCGCTGGCCATTTTTCTGGAGCAGGGCATCACCCGCGCCACCATGGCGCAGATCGCAGCACGGGCCGGCGTGGCCAAGGGCACGATCTACACCTACTACCCCTCCAAGGAGGCCTTGCTGCGCGGCGTGGTGCTGCAGGCGCTGGCGCAGTCGGCGGCCTACCAGCCGCTGCGGCGCCGGCCGGGCGAAACCGTTCAGGCCTTGCTGCGCCGCAGTCTGCTGCCGACCATGGAGGCCATCGAGCGCAGCGACCGTGGGAGCCTGGCGCGCCTGATACTGACCGAAGCCAGGCAGCACCCCGAACTGGCGCGGCTGTACAAGGAACTGGCATTCGACCCCTGGCAGCAGCATGTGCTGGGGATCTTGCGGCTGGCCTGTGAAGAAGGCGAGCTGCAGAGCCAGTCCCCCGAAGACTATGCCCGCTTGCTGGCCAGTCCGTTCTGGATGGGGATGGTGCACAACGGCCTGCTGACGGACGACCCGCAGCAGCACGTGGCTATCGCGCCCTTGATGGAACAGCTGATTGCGTTACTGTTTGCCTCACCCTTGCCTTCCTCCTCCCAGCCTGTCCGGAGCCTGCCATGACACCCCACACCACCTTTGCCATTCAAGACGCACAGACGGCCAAGGCCCGGCCGCATGCCGCCCGTTCTCTGATGACTGTGCTGGGGCTGGCGGCGGCTGCGCTGCTGGCGGGCTGCGGCTCGGTGGGTGCCGGGGTGGGCGTGGGCATTCCTGTGGGGCCGGTGTCGGTGGGCGTCGGCATGGGCAGCGGCGGCGTGAGTGCCGGGGTCGGCACCGGCTGGGGCCCGTTGGGCGTGGGGGTGGGGGTCAACCAGCGCGGTCAGGTGACGGGCAATGCCGGTGTGGGGCTGTCCACGGGCGTGGGCGGCGCGCGCGTGGGGGCCGGGGTCGGCACCTCGACCGTGCTGCATGACCCCGCCCGCGCGCCGGCACCAGCGGCGGCCACACCTGCCGGGGCTGCCACGGCAGAGCACCCTGCACCGGCCGAGGCGCCGATGCAGTGGCGCGATTCCAGCGGGCAGGTGGTGCCCACCTGCCGCGTCGAAGGGCGTTGCTGAGCAGCCTGCGTCAGAGGGTGTCGGTCTGCAGCAGGGCGTGCAGCTGGGCCAGGCCGCTGCGGGCACTGGATTGCAGCGCCGGCAGCAGCGCGAGGGCCGATGGCAGATCGGTTGTATCGGCCAGTTGAGCGGCCAGTTGGCCCAGGCGCTCCAGCCCGAAGGTGGCGACGCTGCCGGCCACCAGGTGGCCCTGCTGGCGCAGCAGGGCAAGATCGCCACAGGCCTGCTCCAGGGTGTCCAGGCGGTGTTCGAGGTCTGCGCTGAACTGTTGCACCAGGGGGGCCAGGCGCGCGTCCGGCACATGGCGGCGCAGCACCTCGATGGCCGCCGCAGCAAAGTCGGGGGCGGGCGCAATGCCGCAGGGCTGCAGCGCTTCCGGCGCCAGCGCGGAGGCACCAAGGCCCTGCTGCAAGGGCGTGGCGCTTTCCCCCAGCGTGCGTGCCAGGGTCTCCCACAGCGTGGCTTCCACAATGGGTTTGGCTACCAGCCCGTTCATGCCGACGTCCTGGCAGTGGCGCAGGTCTTCCGGGCGGGTGTGCGCCGTCATGGCCAGCACGGGCACATGGCGGTAGAGCGGGTGGGCACGCAGGCGGCGGCAAAAGCTCCAGCCATCCAGCCGCGGCATCTGCAAGTCGATCAGGATCACGTCGTAGTGGCCCGGGGCGTGCTGCAGCAGCCGCTCCCAGGCGAATTCGCCATCGCTGCTGCAGTCCAGCTGTGCGCCGCTGGGGCGCAGAAAGCCCTGCAAGACCTCGAGGTTCAGGGCATGGTCATCCACCAGCAGCATGCGCCGCCCCTGCAGTGCCGGAATGGACGGCAAGGCCGAGGTGGTCGCGGCGGTGTCCGGGGCCGTGGCCACCGCCAGGACCGTGGTGAACCAGAAGCAGCTGCCCTGGCCGGGGCGGCTGTGCAGGCCCGTCTTGCCATGCATCAGCTGTGCCAGCCGGTGCACGATGGCCAGGCCCAGGCCGGTGCCGCCAAAGCGCCGGGAGATGGAGGCATCTACCTGAAAGAATGGGCGGAACAGGTGCGCCGCATCGGCACGGGTCAGGCCGGGGCCGGTGTCGGACACGCTCCAGCGCAGCAGCACCTTGGCAGTGGAGGCGGTCGGCAGGGCCGTCACCCGGATGCGGATACGGCCCCGGGCCGTGAACTTGATGGCGTTGTGCACCAGGTTGAGCAGGGCCTGGGTGAGGCGGTACGGATCGCCGCAGATCCAGGGCGGGACCAGGGGGGCGACCTTGCAGTCCAGCTGCAGGCCCTTGGCATGCAGGTCTTCCTGGCACATGCGGCGCACATCGTCGATCACCTGGTCCAGCGCGAACACCGTGTGCTCCAGCGTGACCCGGCGGGCGTCGAGCTTGGAGAAGTCCAGCACGTCGTTGGCCAGGCTGCGCAGCAGCCGGCCGGCGCGGTCCAGGTTGTCCAACTGCTGCTGCTGTGCCTGGGGCAGGGACGCGCGCTGCAGCAACTGGGTCATGCCCAGCATGGCATTCAGGGGGGTGCGGATCTCGTGGCTGATGGTGGCCAGAAAACGGGACTGTTCCAGCGCAGCGGTTTCCGCGGCCTGCTTGGCCTGGGCCAGCGCCAGGGACTGGTTCTTTTCCTGGGTGATGTCCAGCCAACCGCCGTTGAACAGGACGCTGCCATCCGGCAGCCGCCGGGTGCTGGCCAGGATCTTGAACCAGGTGGCGCCGGGCAGCCGTGGCGGGGCCACCAGCAGGTCGTGCGTGACCGATTCCAGCGTGTGCACGCTGCGCATGAACTGCTCCCACAGCGCCGGTTCCTGGTGGGGGGTGAGTGCGTGGCGCACCACCGCTTCCCAGCGCGGTGTGACAAAGCGCAGATCACTGAGTCCCTCCCGCGTGAGGTGCAGCTGGAAGATGGCCACCGGCACCGCGCCGGTCAGCTCCAGCAGCTGCTCCGAGAGCAGCTGCGAGGCCTGGGCTTGCAGCACCTGCGCCGACAGCATCTCGTTGTGGAGCATGCTGTCGCGAAAGCCCTGCAGCGTCATGGCCATGGTGCCCACTTCATCCTGGCGCTGCTGGGGCAGGGGAGGGAGGTGGTAGTCCCGCCGCAGCAGGCGCTGCATGCTGCGCGTCATCTGCGCAATCGGCTGGGAAATCCAGCGCACGGCGGAGGCTGCGGACAAGGCGCTGACCAGGCAGATGGCGGACACCACGGCCAGAATGATCAGCACGATGGCTTCCTGGCGGGCCACGCGCTGGGCTTTGCCCAGGTCGGTATAGAGCTTCTGGGTGAGGTACTGCAGCCGCTCGATGTCCTGGCGCAGGATGCGCATGGCGGGCGTGAAGTTGTATTCGATCAGTCCCTGGGTCAGATCGTGGTCGTCGGTAGATGCGGCATCCACCACGGCATGGCCCAGCAGGAACAGGCGCTGGGAGCGCTGGTCCAGAAACTCGATTTCCAGGGCCAGCTCCGGGGAGCGGCGGGCAATGCTGCTGAGCTCGTGGCGCAGGTCCATCTGGATCTGCAGCAGCTGCTGGCGGATCTGCGACAGGTCGAACAGCTCCTGCGCGGCAGGGGCGCTCAGGATCTCGCGCGTGGCATCGCTGAGGTAGACCGCAATGGTGGCCAGCTGCAGGGTGTTCTGGGTCTCCTGGTTCAGCCGCGTGTAGTAGCGCGCGTCCACCTTCTGCCAGAGCAGCATGGCGCTGATGGCAATCACGGCGGAGAGCGTGCCCGTCAGGCCGACCAGGGCCGCCGTCTTGGTGGCCAGGGGCAGATTGGCCAGCCACCGGCCCAGGCGCTGGCGTGCCGACCACCGCATCTGCGCAGCGCGCTCTGGCAAGGCCATGGGATCCGGGGCTTTCATGCGGTGCGGAGGGGGAGGATGGGTTGGGGGGCGGCAGCCAGGGCACCCCGGTGGCAGCACCGTGCTGCGGTACCGGCCGATTCTGCCGTGCTTACAGCCGTTCCAGGCGGTAGCCGGTGCCGTAGACCATCTGCAGGGCGAACCGGCAGGGGTGCTGGGGGTCATGGCTGAGGCCCAGCTGCAGCTTGCTGCGCAGCTGGGAGATGTGCGTGTCCAGCGAGCGGGTTTCCACCGCCGGCTTGCCTTGCCAGAACAGCTGGTGCAGTTGCTGGCGGGTGACCAGCTGGCCGGAGTGGCTGAACAGGTGCTGGGCGATGGCGTATTCCCGTCCCTTGAGGGCGACACGCTGGGCGCCGAATTCGACGTGGCGGCCATCCGGGTCAAAACGGTAGGGGCCGAACTGCGGCGTGTGCGGGCGGCCCGCGCGGTAGGAGCGGCGCAGCAAGGCCTGGACCCGGGCCATGAAGACCGGCAGCTGCAGCGGCTTGGACATGAAGTCGTCGGCACCGGCTTCCAGGGCCTGCACCAGGTCGCGCTCCTGCTGGCGCTGGGTGGCAAACAGGATGGGCAACTGGGCGCCATAGTGCTGCCGCGCCGCCCGGACCAGCTCCGGGCCCTGCATGTCGGGCAGCAGCCAGTCCACCACCAGCATGCCCAGATCCGGGTTGCAGCCCGGCTCCAGGAAGGAATGGGCATCGGGGAACAGGCGCACCTGGTGGCCCGCGTGTTCCAGTGCTGCCTGCAGCAGACACTGCATGCTGCTGTCGTCATCCACTATGGCTATCAGCATGGTGTCCTCGGATGGAAAGCCCAGAGCGTACCGCTGTCTGGTGAACGTTGAAACAAAATGTTTCAATATCCGCCATTCAAATCGCCAATGGTTCTTCTTCCATGGTCAGGACCTGGGACAGCAGGATAGAAGTTTGTTCCAGCCAGTAGGCTTCGGTTCCAAACCAGGGGAAGGCGCGGGGAAACGCCGGGTCCTGCCAGCGCTGGGCGAGCCAGGCGCTGTAGTGGATCAGCCGCAGCGTGCGCAGCGGCTCGATCAGGCGCAGCTCGCGCCGGTCGAAGTCGCGCAGCTGCTCATAGCCTTCCACCAGGGTGGACAGCTGCTGGCTGCGCTGGCGCCGGTCGCCGGACAGCAGCATCCACAGATCCTGCACGGCCGGGCCCATGCGGGCATCGTCCAGGTCCACGAAATGGGGGCCGCCCTGGCCGTTGTCGCCCACCGGCGTCCACAGGATGTTGCCGGGGTGGCAGTCGCCATGCAGGCGGATGGCGCGCAGCGGGGTCTGCGCCAGCGCGTCGCGGGCCATGGCCAGTGCTGCCTCGCAGGCCGCCTGCCAGCGCGGCCGCACATGGGGCGGGATGTCGCCATGGGCCAGCAGCCATTGCAGCGGGGCGGTGCCCATCTGCTGGGCATCCAGCGTCGGCCGGTGGACAAAGTCCTGCTGCGCCCCGACGCTGTGCAGGCGGGCCAGAAAGCGGCCAATCCATTCCAGTGTGTCCCAGTCGTCCAGCTCCGGCGTGCGCCCGCCGCGCCAGGGGCTGACGCTGAAGGCAAAGCCTGCATGCTGGTGCACGGTGCGGCCCTGCAGCTCCAGCGGGGCGACCACGGGGACTTCGGCCTGCACCAGCTGGCGCGAGAAGTCATGCTCCTCGGCGATCTGTGCTGCATTCCAGCGCCCGGGCCGGTAGAACTTGGCCACGACTTTGCTGCCATCGTCCAGACAGGCCTGGTAGACGCGGTTTTCGTAGGAGCCCAGGGCCTGCAGGCGGCCGTCGGGCCACAGCCCGGTGCTGGACAGGGCGTCCAGCACGCAGTCGGGCGTCAGCTGCGCATAGGGGTGGGCGGATTCGGTGGTGCTCATGCGACCACATTGTCGTGCGCGTTCAGGGCCGCAAATGGCAGATGTTGTTTCACCAGGATGACGGTGCAGGGTGCATCGCGGGCCACGCGCATCGGCACGGTGGCCACCAGACGCTGCATCTGCAGGCCGTGCGTGGCGGCCCCCAGGATCATCAGCCCCACGTTGTTGCCTGCGGCATAGCGCACCAGGGCCTGGGCCACGTCGGTGGCTTCCAGCACGTGGTAGCTGACACCATGGCCGTGCAGGTCCAGCGGCTGTGCCCACTGCTTGAGGCGCGAGCGGTGCTGCCGGTGCAGCGTGGTTTCGCTGCGCTGGGCATCGGTGCTGCTGCTGGCCGAGGGGGAAATCACCGTCACCACGGCCAGCCGGGCGCCGGGGCGTATGCCCAGCGAACGGGCCACGGCCTGGCGCAGCGAGTACAGCGTGGCGTCCGTCACGTCCTGGTGGGGGACGGCCACCATCAGGATGGGGCGTTCGCCGATCTGCTCGCTGGGCAGGGGGCTGGGGCGGTATTCCATGCCCGCCGCGCGCACCCAGCGCCGCAGCTTGGCGCCCAGGGACAGGCCGTGCAGCCGCTGGCTGCGTTCGGTCAGCGGCACCTGTTCGGGGTGCTGCAGGTCGAAGGCCAGCTGGGCGGCCGTGGGGTAGCGCTGGGCGGCCTCGGGCTCCAGGCAGCGCAGGATGATTTCCTGCATCCATTCCGGCAGGTCGGGGCGCAGCGCGCGCGGCGGCTCGGGCGCCATCCACATGCGCTGGCGCAGGCCGCCGCTGGTGGCCGGATTGCCAAAGGGCAGCTCGCCGGTGACCAGCTCGTACAGCATCACGCCGATGGCGAAGATGTCGCTGCGCAGGTCCCCGCGCACGCCCACGATCTGTTCGGGTGCCATCCAGGCGGGCGAGCCCACGGCCTTGCGCAGCTCTTCGGCCAGCAGGTCGGGGTAGTGGGCGTGGCAGGACAGGCCAAAGTCCAGCAGCACGGCGGCCCCGTCTTCCTTGATCAGCACGTTGCCGGGCTTCAGGTCCAGGTGGCAGCAATTCTGCTGGTGCAGGCTGTGGGCGGCCTGGGCCATGGCCGTTCCCAGCTGGGCCACCTGGTGCAGGCTGGGGCGCTCGGGCTGGTCCAGCCAGTGCTGCAGCGTGTGGCCGTGCACCTGCTCCATCACGATGTAGGGCAGGCGCAGCAGATCGCCTGCGGCCACAAAGTGGGGCACATGCGGGCCGGTCAGCACGGGGTGGATCTGCAGCTCGACCTCGAAGCTGACGATGTTCTCGGCCCCGTCCCCGGCCGTCATGCGCGGGATCTTCATCACCAGCGGAAAGCCGGGGCCGCTGGCGGCCTGGCGCGCACTGGCGTATTCCACGGCATAGATGTGGGCCATGCCGCCTGCGTGGATGCAGTCGAGGATGCGGAAACCGTCGACTTCGGTGCCGGGTGCGAGTTTTTTCATCGTCCCTCCTGCAGGCGCAGGGCAAATGCTTCGGGCAGGGGCGTGGCGCGCACCGCGCGGGCGGCGGCCTCGTGGTCGTAGGCCACGCGGTGGAATGTCAGGGTGAAGGCCATTTCGTCGAACAGCGCGTACATGGCGCGCGTGTCCCCATCGCGGGGCTGGCCGCAGGAGCCGACGATGGCCAGCCATTGGCGGTAGGGCGGCACAGGCACGGGCACGCCGGGCTGGGGCGTGAAGCGCATCAGCTTGGCCGTCGGGGTCAGAAAGTACAGCGCCTGCTCGTGCACATGGCCGCTGAAGACATAGCGGATATTGGGATCCAGCTGGGTGGCGGCACTCATGCTGCGCTCGGCCGCTGCGCTGTTGTCCACGTAGTGCCAGCGCTGCGGGCCGTCGGCACTGGCATGCACCAGCAGCACCTGGCCGGCCTGGAAGGTCAGCGGCAGTGCGCCCAGAAACTGGCGCTGCGCAGGGCTGAGCTGGTCGTGGGTCCACTGCGCGCCCTGGGCGCCCACATGGGTCACCTGTTCGGGCGGGTTCACGGCAAGGGCATCGTGGTTGCCTTGCACGGCCCAGGCGCCTTGCGCCACTTCCTGCATCACCTGTTCCAGCACGGCCGCGGGTTCGCCGCCATAGCCCACCAGATCGCCCAGAAAGGCGACGCGCGTGGCGCCCTGGGCCCGCGCGTGCGCGAGGCAGGCCGTCAGGGCCTGGCGGTTGGCATGGACATCGGAGATCAGTGCGAGCTTCATGCCGCCCATCTTGGGCGCCCAAGCTGGCGGTGGGCTTGCAAGCGGCCTACGGGTTTGACCTAGGGTGCAGGCGAAGGGATGCAAAAAAGTGAGCGGCAGGGTTCTGTGCTTCCAATGCGCACACCATGAACAGCTTGGAACATCGGGCGTAACGGATGCCGGGGGCGGCTGTGTGAGGCGGGGCCTGCACTGGCACACTGCGGGCATGTCCGATGCTTTCCCTTTGTCCCAGCCCTGCGAAGACCGCGACTTTGCGGACTGGCACCAGAACTGCCCCTGGTGCGCCGTGTGGGTGGTGTGGATTGCCTCCGAGGCCGTGGATGCCACCATCCAGGCGGCCCGCCACGCGCTGGGCGATGCGTTGCTGCCGCGCTACGCCCGCCAGCCCCACCTGACCGTGGCCTACCGCGGGCTGTGCGACGAAATGGCCCATGTGGCGGCCGAATTCGGCCCTGCCCAGCTGCAGGCCGATCTGGCGGCCTTGCAGGCGCTGGCCCAGCTGCCGTTTGCCGTGCAGCTGCAGGGCGTGGGCAGCTTCACCACCGTGCCCTATCTGGGCGTGGGGCAGGGGGCGGACATCCTGGCGCGCTTGCACGACGCGCTGGTGCCCTGGCCGCCGGCGCCGGGCTGGCATTACGTGCCGCATGTGACGCTGGGACATTACGCACGGGCCCTGCCGCTGCTGTGGGCCGTGGACCAGTTGCATACCGTGGGCGTGGGCCAGCCCCTGCTGCCGCTGGAGGTGCAGCAGCTGGCGCTGGTGCGCTATGCCAGCCATGACATTGCCGGGCCGCTGGTGCTGGAAGGGCTGTGGGATCTGCAGCAGCAGCGCTACCTGCCGCAGCCCGGTGCACTGTGGGGAGCAGGCTGACGCGCCCATGAAAAAACCGGGCGCCAGGCCCGGTGGGGTTGCGGAGCGGCAGACACTCCACGCCCTTTGCCGCGCGCTGGCTCTGCGGCGAAGTGCCACAGAGCCAGCTTCAGGCGATCTTCAGGCGATCTTCAGCGTCACGTCGATGTTGCCGCGCGTGGCGTTGGAGTAGGGGCAGACCTGGTGGGCGGTGTCCACCAGTTGCTGGGCCTGGGCCGGGTCCATGCCGGGCAGGTGGATGGTCATGCGCACGGCAATGCCATAGGCCTGGCCCACGGGGCCCAGGTCCACTTCGGCGTCCACGGCCAGATCCTGGGGCAGTGCCAGTTTCTGGCGTGCCGCCACGGCCTTCATCGCGCCGATGAAGCAGGCGGAATAGCCGGCGGCAAACAGCTGCTCGGGGTTGGTGCCTTGGCCGGCACCGCCGGGGGAGGACAGGGCAATGTCCAGGCGGCCATCGTCGGTGCGCGAAGCGCCATCACGTCCGCCCGTGGTGTGGGCATGGGCGGTGTAGAGAACTTTGTCGAGCTTTGCCATGGTGTCTTCCTATGCAAGAGTGTCCGGCAGTGCGGACGGGTGGAGGAAATCGTCTCTCTTCATTACCGGCGCGGCACCAGCTGTGCACGCAGGGCGTGGAGCTGGCCGGTGAGCGCCTGCAATTCGGGCAAGGTGCACTGCGTGCTCTGCAGCACGCAGGCGGGGATTTTTTCTGCCGCACTGCGCAGCGCGCGGCCGGCGTCGGTCAGCGCGATGCGCACGCGGCGCTCGTCCTGCGCATCGCGCAGGCGTGTCAGCAGGCCCGCCGATTCCAGCCGCTTGAGCAGCGGGGTCAGCGTGCCGGAGTCCAGGTACAGGCGTTCGCCCAGTTCCGACACCATGAGCTGGTCGCCTTCCCAGAGCACCAGCATGACGAGGTACTGCGGGTAGGTCAGGCCGATGTCTTCCAGCAAGGGCTTGTAGAGCTTGGTCATGGCCAGCGATGCCGAGTACAGCGCAAAGCAGACCTGGTTGTCCAGCTGCAGCAGTCGGGCACTGTCGGGGAGGAGGTCGGAGTCGGAACGCATGGGTAAATTATTGCCTGCAATTAAATTGTGCGCAATTTAATTGCGATGCCCATGCTGCCAGCAGGGCGGAATGCCGGCCACGCCACGCCACACCACGCTGCGGCCGGCATGGCTGCGGCTAGGTTCCGGTGAACCGTGCCGGACGCTTTTCGATGAAGGAGCGCACGCCTTCGGCCGCGTCGTCGCTGTGGGCCAGGCGCTGCTGCACGGGGATGAAGTCCGCCACGGCCGCAGCCTGGCCCAGCTCGATGGCCTTGAGCACGTTCTGGCGCGTGGCCACCACGGCCTGCGGGGCCTGCTGGGCAATACGTTCGGCAATGCGCAGGGCTTCGGCCAGTTCCTGGCCGGCGGGCAGCACTTTCTGTACAAAGTTGCAGCGCAGGGCTTCGGCACTGTCGAACTCGTCCCCGGTCAGCAGGTGCAGCATGGCATTGCCCACCCCGGCACGTTCGGCCATGCGCAAGGTGGCACCGCCCGTGGGCATGATGCAGCGCTGCACTTCCAGCTGGGCAAAGCGGCAGTTGTCGGCCGCCACCACGATGTCGGCGCCCAGCATCAGTTCGATGCCCACGGTGAAGCAGATGCCCTTGACCGCGGCCACCATGGGCTTGGCGCGGCGGCGGTAGCCCACCAGGCCATAGTCGTGTGGCTCCACCAGCCCGGGCGGGATGGCTTTCTTGCCGCCCTTCAGATAGGCCGACATGATGGGCAGGTCCAGGCCGGCGGTGAAGTGCTCGCCAAAGGCGTGCAGCACGCCCACGCGCAGCGCCGGCTCGTCGTCCAGCCGGGTGTAGGCCTCGGCCAGCTGCTGGAACATGGCGGGCGTCCAGCCATTGCGTTTGGCCGGGCGGTTGATGCCGATCAGCAGCACATGGCCGCGCACTTCGCAGTGGATGCTGCCCTCGGGTGGGGGCGTCGGGGTTTCGATGGCAAGGGGCATGACAGGTCTCCTGCGCCGCACCTTAGGGTGCCCCACGGCCGGGCGCAGTCGCCCAGAAGACGAAAAGCCCGCGACCTGTCTCGCAGGTGTCGCGGGCTTGGCAGCGAAAACCGGCGGTGGCGCTGCGTCAGCGCACACCGGCCAGGGTCGCTTTAGTAGGTGTACACACCCTGGCCGGTCTTGCGGCCCAGGCGGCCGGCGGCCACCATTTCACGCAGCAGGTAGCTGGGGCGGTACTTGCTGTCGCCGAACTCTTCCAGGTAGACCTCCATCACGGCCAGGCACACGTCCAGACCGATCATGTCGGCCAGGGCCAGCGGGCCGATGGGCTGGTTGCAGCCCAGCTTCATGCCGGCGTCGATGTCTTCGGCGGAGGCCGTGCCTTCGCTCAGCACCTGGAAGGCTTCATTGATCATGGGCACCAGAATGCGGTTGACCACAAAGCCGGGGGCGTTCTTGACGGTGATGGGCGACTTGCCCAGCTTTTCCGACAGGGCCTTGACGGCGTCGTGCGTGGCGTCGCTGGTCTGCAGGCCGCGGATGATTTCCACCAGCGCCATCATGGGCACGGGGTTGAAGAAGTGCATGCCGATGAACTTGTCGGCGCGCTGGGTGACGGCACCCAGCTTGGTGATGGAGATCGACGAGGTGTTGGTGGCCACCAGCACGTCGTCATCCAGCAGCGCGTCCAGCTGCTTGAGGATCTTGACCTTCAGCTCGTAGTTTTCGGTCGCGGCTTCGATCACCAGCTGGGCGCCCTTGAGGTCGTCATAGCTGGTGGAGGTCTTGATCAGCGACAGGGCCTTTTCCTTGTCGGCGGCGGTGATCTTTTCCTTCTTGATCAGGCGGTCCAGGCTGCCGGACACGGTGGCCACGCCTTTTTGCACGGCGGCTTCGGAAATGTCCACCATCACCACGTTGATGCCCGACACGGCGCATGCCTGTGCGATGCCGTTGCCCATGGTGCCTGCACCCACGATGCCCACTGTCTGGATTGCCATATGAAAAGTCTCCTGAGAAAGAAAAAAAGCTCGGGCGAGATGGTATCGAAATTCCGTGGCATCCCCGTTAATGTGTAGCCCACTGTGCTGCTCGACAAGGCACGGATGGGACATATCCAATGCGAGACTACATCGTGATCGGGGGAGGGGCTGCGGGCTCGGTGCTGGCCGCGCGGCTGAGCGAGGAGCCTGGCACCCAGGTCTGCCTGCTGGAAGCGGGGCCGGAAGACGCCAGCCCGCTGCTGCGCTGCCCGGCAGGCCTGGCGCTGCTGCCCAAGACGGGGCAGTACAACTGGGGGTTCGCCACCACCCCGCAGTCCGGTCTGAACGGGCGGCGCGGTTACCAGCCCCGGGGCAAGGTGCTGGGCGGCTCCAGCGCGATCAACGCCATGATCTATATCCGGGGGCTGCCGTCCGATTTCGACTTCTGGGAGTCCGCAGGCAACCCGGGCTGGGGCTGGGACGACGTACTGCCGTATTTTCTGCAGGCCGAAGGCAACAGCCGGGGCGCAGACTGCTGGCATGGCGCAGAGGGGCCGCTGCAGGTGAGCGATCTGCAGTCGCCCGACGCGCTGAGCCAGGCGTTTGTGCAGGCCGGCATGCAGGCGGGCTACCCGCGCAACACGGACTTCAATGGCCACAGCATGGAGGGCGTGGGCCTCTACCAGGTCTTCCAGCGCCAGGGCGCACGCTGCAGCGCCTACCAGGCCTATCTGGCGCCGCACCGCAGTCGCCCGAATCTGGAAGTGCGCACCGGCGCCCAGGTGTTGCGCATTCTGCTGGACGAAAACCGCCGCGCCTGCGGGGTGGAGGTGCTGTGCGGCGGCCGGCGCGAAACCCTGCACTGCCGGCGCGAGGTGCTGCTGTGCGCCGGCGCGCTGCAGTCGCCGCAGCTGCTGATGCTCTCCGGCATCGGGCCGGGGGCGCATCTGCACGCACTGGGTGTGCCGGTGCAGGTGGACCTGCCCGGCGTGGGGGCGCACCTGCACGACCACCCGGATGTGACGGTGGTGCACAGCCTGCCGGGCACGGCGCTGGGCGTGGGGGTGTCGTTGCCCGGCCTGCAGCGCATTGCCCGGGGCGCATGGGAGTGGCGCCAGCACCGCACCGGCATGCTGACCAGCAATCTGGCGGAAGCGGGTGGCTTCATCCGCAGCCGGCCTGCAGAGCCGGAAGTGGACCTGCAGCTGCATTTCCTGCCCGGCAAGCAGGCCGACCATGGCCGGGGTCACACCTGGGGGCATGGTTTCAGCTGCCATGTCTGTGTGCTTCAACCCGCCAGCCGGGGCCAGCTGCGGCTGGCCAGCCCGGACCCGCTGGCGGCGCCGTTGATCGACCCGCAGTTCCTGTCCCATCCCGACGACATGGCGCGCCTGGTGCGCGGGGTACAGCGGGTGCGGGAGATACTGCGCCAGCCGGCGCTGGCGCAGCTGGGCGGACGGGAGATGGCGGAGCTGGACGCGGTGCAGGACGAGCGCGCCATCGCAGACTGGGTACGCAAGCGGGCCGATACCATCTACCATCCGGTGGGCACCTGCCGCATGGGGGTGGGTCCGCAGGATGTGGTGGACAGCCAGCTGCGCGTGCATGGCGTGCAGGGGCTGCGGGTGGTCGACGCCTCGGTGATGCCGCGCATCACCAGTGGCAACACCCAGGCCCCGACGGTGATGATTGCCGAGCGTGCCGCTGCGCTATTGCGCCATTTCGCCGCAGCGTGAAGCGCCGAGGTGAGCGCCTGCTTGGGGTGCAGGGCTGGCAGGGGTGTCCGGAATTGTTGCAGCGCAATAATTTATCGGGGTATAAAGCGTCATAGTCGTTTTGCGCAGCTTTGACTTGTGTCAAGCAGGGCGGAGTTGCTTTTGGTTTTCCGGGGCTTATTGCCGAGAATCGGTGCTTGTGCATCCATTTGTAAACCCGAGACACTGAGGCCATTTCATGGAGAACACCCCCTTCGCCGTGCCGGCGATCGATCCCAGCAAACAGCTTGATGACCAGGTGCAGGCGCAACTGAGCCGCCTGTGCATGGGCTTGTCGCCCATTGCCCTGGGGCTGGCGGCCGCCGACTGGGCCATGCACCTGGCGGCGTCGCCCGGCAAGCAGATGGCGCTGGCACACAAGGCGGTGGAACTGTCGCGCGAAGCGGTGCAGCGCAGCCTGACGCCCGCCAATCCCGAGACCCCGGAAAAAGACACCCGTTTCAAAGACTCCGCCTGGTCGCAGTGGCCGTACAGCGCGCTGAAGGAAGGCTTCAAGGCCAGCGATGCCTGGTGGCGCGAGGCCACCAAGGTCGACGGCATGACCCGCCACCACCGCCACATGGTGGATTTCTTTGCCCGCCAGGGCCTGGATGCGATGTCCCCGTCCAACTGGGCGGCGACCAATCCCGAGGTGCTGGCCAAGGCCCGCGAAACGCAGGGCGAAAGCCTGCGCAAGGGCTTTGAGCATTTCACCCAGGACCTGAAGGCCCTGCGCAAGGCCAAGGCCGATACGCCCGCCGAAGCGCTGGAGCCGCTGGAATTTGCCGTGGGCAAGGATGTGGCCTGCACGCCGGGCAAGGTGGTGTTCCGCAACCACCTGATCGAGCTGATCCAGTACCTGCCCACCACGGCCAAGGTGCAGGCCGAGCCGGTGCTCATCGTGCCGTCGTGCATCATGAAGTACTACATCCTGGACCTGTCGCCCGGCAACTCCATGGTCAAGTACCTGGTGGACCAGGGCCACACGGTGCTCATCGTCTCCTGGCGCAACCCCGATGCTTCGGACCGCGACCTGAAGATGCAGGACTACCTCTCCAGCGGTGTGCTGGCGGCGCTGGAAGCCACCAAGGCCCGCACCGGTGCGGCACGCGTGCACACCATGGGCTATTGCCTGGGCGGCACCTTCCTGGCCATCGTCGCGGCCACCCTGGGCCGCCTGGCGCGCAAGAAGCCCGGCGCCTGGAGCGCCAAGGAAAAAGCCCTGGTGCCTGCCGACCTGCCGGAGCTGGCCTCCGTCATGCTGCTGGCGGCGCAGACCGATTTCTCCGAACCCGGCGAGCTGGGGGTGTTCATCGACGACGACCAGCTGGAGAGCCTGCGCCGTTCCATGGCGGAAAAAGGCTATCTGTCGGGACGGCAGATGGGCGGCTCCTTCCAGTTCCTGGCCTCCAAGGACCTGGTCTGGTCGCGCAACACCAGCCGCTATCTGCTGGGCGAGGAAGACAGCAGCTTCGATCTGATGAGCTGGAATGCCGACCAGACCCGTCTGCCGGCGCGCATGCACACCGAGTACCTGACCTCGCTGTTCCTGAATAACGCGCTGGCCAACGGCCAGTACCGCTTTGCCGGGGCCACTGTGGCGCTGATGGACATCAGCGCGCCGATGATGGTGGTGGGAACCACGCGCGACCATGTCTCGCCCTGGAAGTCTGTCTACAAGATCCATCTGCAGACCGATACGCACGTGACCTTTGTGCTGGCCGCCGGCGGGCACAACGCGGGCATCGTGTCGGAGCCCGGCCGCCCGCGCCGCAGCTACCAGATCGCCAGCGTGGAAGATGGCCAGGGCTGGATCGATCCCGACGACTGGGTGGCCCAGGCTCCGGTGATCCAGGGTTCCTGGTGGGAAGCCATGCACGCCTGGATCAGTGCCCGCTCCGGCGCGGCGATCCAACCTCCCGCCATTGCGGCGGAAAACGTGGTGTGTGATGCACCCGGTGACTATGTGATGGTGCGCTATGCAGACTGAAAACACGACAACCGAACTGGCCCTGCAGGAACATGTGGAGCGCCTGAGTGCCTCCATCGAGCGGCTGAACGCCCGCATTGCACGCCTGGCCACTGCGCTGGATGTGTCGCTGGACAAGGACAGCGAGGTGGAGCGGGTGCTGCAGCGCGAAACCAGTGCGCCCGGCGACACCCGCCAGCACCGCATGCGGGAAGAGCTGCGCGGCCTGCTGGTGCTGCGCTACGGCGTGACCACGCGCTTCACCCAGAAGCTGGGTGCGGAAGTGACGCGCGACCTCTTCATCTACGCCGAAGAAAAGCTGCTGCGCGAGGGCTTCCGCCCCGGCGCCGACGGCATCGATCTGCGCGCGCTCGAAGCAGAAGCGGCCTGATTCCCCATTTTTGATAGCGGCCTGCGCGCACTCAAGCGGCGTGCAAGGCGAGAAATCACCAAAGCGCCAGAGAGCGCTGCGGCCCGGCTTTACCCCGAAAGATCCTCTGACCATGACACAAGCGTCTTCCTCTTTCACTCTGCAAGGCAAAAAAGGCCTGATTCTGGGCATTGCCAACGACCACAGCATCGCCTGGGGGTGCGCCAAGATGGCCGTGCAGCAGGGCGCCCAGGTGGTGGCATCCTGCCTGAACGACAAGGCCCGCAAGTATGTGGAGCCGCTGACCCAGCCGCTGGGGATTGATCTGGTCAACTGCAATGTGGAAACCGAAGGCGAGCTGCAGGCCCTGGTGGACCATGCGGTCAAGACCATGGGGCAGATCGACTTCGTCATCCATTCCATCGCCTGGGCGCCCATGGAGGACCTGCACGGCGATGTGGTGGACAGCTCGCGCGAAGGCTTTGCTCGCGCCGTCAGCGTGTCCTGCCACTCGTTCGCCGAAGTGGCCAAGCTGTGCGCGCCGCACATGCCCAATGGCGGCAGCATGCTGTCCATGACCTACCTGGGCTCCGGCGAAGCTGTGCCCAACTACGGCCTGATGGGGCCGGTCAAGGCGGCGCTGGAATCGATGGTGCGCTACATGGCCATGGAGCTGGGCCCCCGGAACATCCGCGTGCATGCGGTGTCGCCCGGTCCCATCCTGACCCGTGCGGCCTCGGGCATTGCCGAGTTCGACAAGCTGATGCAGACCGCCATCGACAAGGCGCCGCTGCAGCGCCTGGTGACGCTGGAGGAAATTGCCAGCCTGTCGGCCTTTTTGTGCACCGACGCCGCGTCGGGCATGACCGGCCAGACCATCTATGTGGACGCCGGCGTCCACGCCATGGACTGAGTGCGTCCCTCTCCGCCAACAGCGCGGGCGCCGCGCCGCCTTTTTCGTACAGTTTGACCGAGGTATCCCATGAACATGCAGAACCCGCACATCGACGAATGGATGGAAAACGTCACCTATGACGAGCTGAGCGTGGGCCAGAGCGCCCGCCTGGTGCGCACGGTGACGGTGGAGGACATCCAGGCCTTCGCGGCCGTCTCGGGCGACATCAACCCCGCCCACCTGAACGCCGAATACGCCGATGCCACCATGTTCCACGGCGTCATCGCCCACGGCATGCTCGGTGCGGCACTGATCTCGGCCCTGTTCGGCACGCAGTTCCCCGGCCCCGGCACCATCTACCTGGGCCAGGAACTGAAGTTCACCAAGCCGGTGCGCATTGGCGATACGCTGACCGTGCTGGCCACGGTGACGGAAAAGGACGACGAGAAAAAGCGCATCGCCGTCGACTGCCAGGTCAGCAACCAGAAGGGCGAGGTGGTGCTCAAGGGCGTGGCCCGTCTGATGCCGCCCACGCAGAAGGTGCGTGTGCCCCGGGTCAACGCCCCCCAGATTCAGCTGTTCGACCCTGAAGCGCGTCAGAAGGCGCTGCTGGCCCGCACCGAAGGGCTGGACGCCGTGCGCTGCGCCGTGGTCCACCCCTGTGATGAAGGCTCGCTCAGCGGCGCATTGGACGCGGCACAGCATGGCCTGATCGTGCCGGTGCTGATCGGCCCCGAAGGCCGTATCCGCCGCGTGGCCGAAGAAGCCGGCCTGAGCCTGGAAGGCGTGGAGATCCTGCATGTGGAGCACAGCCATGCGGCGGCCCAGCTGGCGGCCGAGATGGCCGCCAACAAGGACGTGGAAGTGCTGATGAAGGGCAGTCTGCACACCGACGAGCTGCTCAAGGCCGTTCTGGGTCAGCCTGCGCTGCGCACCGGACGCCGCCTGTCGCATGTCTTCCGCTTCGATGTGCCGCTGTATGCCAAGCCGTTGCTGATCACCGACGCGGCGATCAACATCCGCCCCACGCTGCCGGAGAAGGCGGACATCATCCAGAACGCCATCGACTTTGCCCGCATCATGGGCACGGAAGCGCCCAAGGTGGCGGTGCTGTCGGCCGTGGAAACCGTCACGCCGACCATTCCGTCCACCATCGATGCGGCAGCGCTGTGCAAGATGGCCGACCGGGGCCAGATCAAGGGCGGGCTGCTGGACGGTCCGCTGGCCTTCGACAACGCCATTTCGCCCGAGGCCGTGCGCATCAAGGGGATTGACTCGGCCGTGGCCGGGCAGGCCGATATCCTGGCCGTACCGGACCTGGAAAGCGGCAACATGGTGGCCAAGCAGCTGGAGTACCTGGCCGGCGCTTCCGGCTCGGGCCTGGTGCTGGGCGCGCGTGTGCCCATTGCGTTGACCAGCCGTGCCGACGGCCCCACGGCCCGCGTGGCGTCTGCCGTGCTGGCCGTGCTGGCCGCGCACGACAGCCGCAAGAAGCAGGAAGCCGACGCGTGGAAGAGCGGACACTGAACCGCTGACTGATGGGGCCAAGCGGCCGCTGAGCCGCCGCCCGACCGCCATCCAAGGAGAAAACAATGGCCATTCTTGCCGTCAATGCCGGATCGTCCTCGCTGAAGTTCTCGCTGCACCCGCTGCAGGGCGGACAGGTGCAGCCCCATGTGCTCTCGGGCAACATCCAGGGGCTGGAGCCTGGTGGCACGCCGGCCATGGGGTGGACCTATCTGGGCAAAAAGCACCAGGAAGCCCTGGTGGTGCCTGCCGGCACCGTCCCTTTTGTTGCCGCACTAGAGAGCCTGCGCGCCCTGGTGCAGAAGCTCGAAGCCGCGCCCGACATCGAAGCGGTGGCCCACCGCGTGGTGCATGGCGGTGGCGTATTCACCGAAAGCGTGCTGGTGACCGAGGAGGTGCTGGAACGCCTGGCCTGCTTCAATTCGCTGGCGCCGCTGCACCAGCCGCACAATCTGGAAGGCATACGCCGCTTTCAGGCCGCCTTCCCGCAGCTGCCGCAGATTGCCTGTTTCGACACCGCCTTCCATGCCACCATGCCCGAGGTGGACTACGCCTTTGCCCTGCCCAAGGCGCTGCAGGAAGAAGGCGTGCGCCGCTATGGCTTTCACGGCCTGTCCTACCAGTACATCATGGGCATGTTGCTGGAGCACACCCTGCGCGGCCGTGGCCGCGTGGTGATGGCCCACCTGGGCAACGGTGCCAGCCTGTGCGCGGCGCTGGCCGGCTCCAGCGTGGCCACCACCATGGGCTTTTCGGCCCTGGACGGCTTGATGATGGGCACGCGCAGCGGATCGCTGGATGCCGGGGTGCTGCTGTACCTGATGGAGCAGGGCTGGACCCATGCCCAGATGGAAAAGCTGCTCTACAAGCAAAGCGGCCTGCTGGGGGTGTCCGGCATCTCGGCCGATATGCGCACGCTGCGCGCCAGCGACAGCCCGGATGCGGAACGTGCCATCCTGCAGTTCACCCACCGCGTGATCCGCGAAAGCGGTGCGCTGATGGCCTGCCTGGGCGGTCTGGATGTGCTGGCCTTCAGTGGCGGCATCGGCGAGAACGACGCGGTGCTGCGCGAGCAGGTCTGCAACCGCCTGGCCTGGACGGGGCTGCGCATCGATGAAGAGCGCAACCGCAATGCCGATGGCAAGGCGGCTTACGCCATCCATGCGCCCGACAGCCGCGTCGAAATCTGGGTCATTCCCACCGATGAAGGCCGTGTGGCGGCGCGCGAAGCGGCGCAGCTGCTGCAGACGCTGAAGGCGGGTGGCCAGACCACGCCGTCGCTGGCTCCGGCTTCCGTGGCCTGAGGCGGCATGCCCCACCGTGCGGAGGGGCCGCGGGGGCCCATGCGCGCCAGCGTGCGCAGCGGATGGCGCAGCACAGCGCCCGCTGCGCCGCCCGACGGGGAGGCCTGACAGCCTGGGCGCCAGGCGCCCGGTCCGGCAGGTTCTTGCTTACTGGAATGCTACTTCGTCGAAGCTGCGCAGCTTGCGGCTGTGCAGGCGTTGCGAGCCGCCCTGGCGCAGCAGTTCCACCGCGCGCATGCCGATGCGCAGATGCTGGTCCACACGCTCGCGGTAGAAGTGGTTGGCCATGCCCGGCAGCTTGATCTCGCCGTGCAGCGGCTTGTCGCTGACGCACAGCAAGGTGCCATAGGGCACGCGGAAGCGGAACCCGTTGGCGGCGATGGTGGCGCTTTCCATGTCCAGCGCCACGGCGCGGCTCTGGCTGAAGCGGCGCTGGGGCAGGTTGTCGGGCAGCAGTTCCCAGTTGCGGTTGTCGGTGCTGGCCACGGTGCCGGTGCGCATGATGCGCTTGAGGTCGGGCCCTTCCATGGCCGTCACATCGGCCACAGCCTGCTGCAGCGCCTGCTGGATCTCGGCCAGGGCGGGAATCGGCACCCACAGCGGCAGTTCTTCGTCCAGCACATGGTCCTCGCGCACATAGGCGTGCGCCAGCACATAGTCGCCCAGCTCCTGGCTGTTGCGCAGGCCGGCACAGTGGCCCAGCATCATCCAGGCATGGGGGCGCAGCACGGCAATGTGGTCGGTGATGGTCTTGGCATTGGCCGGGCCCACGCCGATGTTGACCATGGTGATGCCGCTGTAGTCCTCGCGCACCAGGTGGTAGGCCGGCATTTGCGGCAGGCGGGGCGGTGCGGCACCCAGTTCGTCGATGGCCTGGGTCGGCAGCCCCGTCCGGCGGGTGACCACGTTGCCGGGCTCGATGAAGGCGATGTATCCGCTGTCTTCCTTGGCCATTTCGGCATGGCCCAGGCGGATGAATTCGTCGATGTAGAACTGGTAGTTGGTGAACAGCACAAAGTTCTGGAACCACTCCGGCGCGGTGCCGGTGTAGTGGCGCAGGCGGTGCAGCGAATAGTCCACGCGCGGCGCGGTGAACAGCGACAGCGGGAACGCCTGGCCCGGCTGGGAGCGCCAGGTGCCGTTGGCAATGCCGTCGTCCATGGCTTCCAGGTCGGGCAGGTCGAACACATCGCGCATCAGGATGCGGCGTTCGGGGGACAGGCTGCCTTCCACATGGTCGTTGTCGGCGAACGAGAAATGGATGGGAATGGGCTGCTGGCTCAGTCCCACCTGGATGTCCACCCCATGGTTCTTGCGCAGCAGACGGAACTGCTCCTGCAGGTAGCGCGCAAACAGGTCCGGGCGGGTGATGGTGGCGTCGTAGCGGCCCGGGCCCTCGACAAAGCCGTAGGCCAGCTTGGTGTCGGCGCGCGCCACGGTATGGGTTTCGATGCGCACCAGCGGGTAGTAGGCGTGCACCGGTGCGGAGAGCTGCTCGCCCGCGACAAAGCGGCGCATGGCATCGCGCAGGGTATCGACCTGCTCCTGGTAGAGCGCCTGGACGCAGGCCAGTGCAGCGAGCGGGTCGTCAAAACGGCGCATGCGCGCCGCAGAAGAGGTGTCTGGGGCAGGGTAGGGCATACCTTATTGTGCGACATTCGTGTGACAGCTGCGTGGCTGGGCTGGCGCAGCGGTGCGTGCCGACAACGGCCGTGCCAGCGGTTCGCCATGGTCCACGGCAGGGTAGGCGGCGCGGCACAATGCAGCCGCCAGCCTGCGCACGCAGGCCAGGCCATGGCCGGTCAGGTGACGGGTGCAGGCCGGATGGAGCAAGGAAGATACGGAAATGCTGAGCGTGGTACAGCGCGTCAAGACGGCGCGGGTGGAAGTGGACGGCCGGATCACCGGCCAGATTGAACAGGGCCTGCTGGCCTTGGTGTGCGCCGAACAGGGCGATACCGAAGCCGAGGCCGACAAGCTGCTGGCCAAGATGCTCAAGCTGCGCATCTTCCAGGACGATGCCGGCAAGATGAACAAAAGCCTGCAGGATGTGGGAGGCGGCCTGCTGGTGGTCAGCCAGTTCACCTTGGCGGCCGACACCAGGGGCGGCAACCGCCCCAGCTTCACCGGCGCGGCCGCTCCGGCCGAGGGCCAGCGCCTGTACGACTATTTCGTGGCGCAGGCGCAAGGCAGCCACCCGGTGGTCCAGACCGGCATTTTTGCCGCCGACATGCAGGTGCACCTGGTCAACGACGGGCCGGTGACCATTCCGTTGCGCATTGCGCCGGCGGCGGCCGCAACCGGTAACTGAGCCGGACCGCTGTCGGCGGTGGCGTACCCGGGCGGGGTGCTGGTTCACTGCGTGGCGGCCCTGCACAAAGCCCGGGTGCCCGGGATAATCGCGGCATGAACACTTCCTCCAGCGCCGCCCAGGCCACCGCACCCACCGCTTTCTCGGCGCTGCCCCTGTCCCCCGAGATGCTCGCCAATCTGCAGCAACTGGGCTATGCGCAGATGACGCCCATCCAGGCGGCCAGCCTGCCGCTGACATTGCAGGGCAAGGACCTGATCGCCCAGGCCAGCACCGGCAGCGGCAAGACCGCCGCCTTCGGCCTGCCCATGGTGGACCGCCTCAATCCGCGCTGGTTTGCCGTGCAGGCACTGGTGCTGTGCCCCACGCGCGAACTGGCCGACCAGGTGGCCACCGAGGTGCGCCGCCTGGCCCGTGCCCAGGACAACATCAAGATCGTCACCGTCTATGGTGGCGTGCCGTCGCGCAACCAGATCGCCTCGCTGGAAAACGGGGCCCACATCGTCGTCGGCACGCCCGGCCGGGTGATGGATCTGATGGAGCGCGGCAAGCTCGACATCAGCAACCTCAAGACCCTGGTGCTGGACGAGGCCGACCGCATGCTGGACATGGGCTTCCTGGCCGATATCGAGACCGTGGTGCGCCAGTGCCCGGCCGATCGCCAGACGCTGCTGTTCTCGGCCACCTACCCGGACGGCATTGCCAGCCTGGCCACCCGCTTCATGCGCGACCCGCAGACCGTGAAGGTCGCCACCCAGCACAGTGCCAACAAGATCGTCCAGCGCTGGTACGAGGTGGATGCCAATGACAAGATCTACACCGTGCCCAAGCTGCTGGCGCATTTCCGCCCTGAGTCGAGCATTGCTTTCTGCAACACCAAGCAGCAATGCCGCGAGGTGGTGGCCGAACTGCAGGCCCAGGGCTTCAGCGCACTGGCGCTGTTCGGGGAGCTGGAGCAGCGCGAGCGCGACGAGGTGCTGGTGCAGTTCGCCAACAAGAGCTGCAGCGTGCTGGTTGCGACCGACGTGGCGGCACGGGGCCTGGACATTGCCGACCTGTCCGCCGTCATCAATGTGGATGTGACCCCGGATCCCGAGGTGCACATCCACCGCATCGGCCGCACCGGCCGGGGCGACGCGGAAGGCCTGGCGCTGAATCTGGTGTCCATGGACGAAATGGGCAGCGTGGGCAAGATCGAGCAGCTGCAAAGCCGTGCCTCGGAGTTCTTCCCGCTGGAGGGGCTCACGCCCGCCGCAGGCGGTGAGCTGCTGCCGCCGATGGTGACCATCCAGATCATCGGCGGGCGCAAGGAGAAGATCCGTGCCGGTGACGTGATGGGTGCCATGTGCGCCGACTTCGGTTACACCCGCGAGCAGATCGGCAAGATCAGCGTGAACGACTTTTCCACCTATGTGGCGGTGGACCGCCACATCGCCTCGGCGGCCTGTGCCAAGCTCAATGCGGGCAAGGTCAAGGGCAAGACGGTGAAGGCGCGCCTGCTCTGATCCCCTGGCCCCATGGGCCTTGGACCACCCTCTGGAGGCGGGTGGTACGCGCAGGCCGGGCAACAAAAAGGCCTGGCAGCACGGCCAGGCCTGGGGAAAGCGGCAGGTGCTGCCGGGGCGCTTATTTCAGCAGGCCTTGCACCTTGGCCAGCGCGGCCTGGCCGCACTTGTCGTCCAGGTGGCCGCCGGGGGCGCCGGCAATGCCCACGGCGCCGATGACTTCGTCACCGGCCTTGACTGGCAGGCCACCGCCCAGCAGCAGGTAGCCCGGGATATGCACCAGATTGGCGGCGCCGGGGTTCTTTTGTGCGCCTTCCATCATCGCCAGGGTGTTGTTCTTGGCGGATGCCGAGGTGAAGGCCTTGAGGCGGCTGCCTTCCAGCGTGTGGGGGCCGGCGTTGTCGGCACGTTGCACGGCACGCACGGTGCCGGCGCGGTCGACCACGGTGGCGGTGACGGCATAGCCATCGGCCGCGCAGGCGGCCACGCTCTGGACCGCGATCTGGTTGGCCAGTTCCAGCGACATGTTTTTTTCCACGCGCACAGCCTGTGCATGGGAGGCGCTGGCGATCAGGCCCAGGCCCAGAACGAGTGCGGAAGAGAAGGTGCGGCGCATAGCAATTTTTCCTCAGTGAAAAGTGGCGCGCAGACAGTGCAGCGCTCGGGTATCACTGTAAAAATTGCAGCAGCCAGGCGCCATTCGTGCGGCTACGCCCGGGCCTGCGTAGAACTACGGAGCGGGCGGCTTCGGCGCCTGCCGGCCGTGCGCGCTACAGCTCCGTCAGCGGGGCATAGCGGCGAATCAGCCAGGCCAGCGAGGGCGCCTGCAGCTTGGCAAACAGATTGGCCCGGTGGGTTTCCACGGTGCGGGGTGACACATCCAGCGCACGGCCGATTTCCTTGTTGGTCAGCCCCTGCACGATCAGGGCCAGCACCTCGCGTTCCCGGGGCGACAGCTGGGCGTAATGCTCCTGGGCTGCGCGGTCGGCCTGGGTCCGGGCGCGCAGGCGCACGTGCTGGCGCACCGCCGTCTGCAGGGCTTCCAGCAGCACTTCGTCATCGACGGGCTTTTCCAGGAATTCGGCCGCACCACCCTTGAAGGCCCGCCGGCACATATCGACCGTGCCATGGCCGGTGAGCAGGATGACGGGCTGGTCCACCCCTTGCTCCATCAGCTGCGCCAGCAGGGCCAGGCCGCTGACGCCGGGCATGCGCACATCCAGCACGATGGCGCCGATGGACTGGCGGTCGAACTGCGCGGCGAACAGCACCGGATCGGCCCAGCTTTGCACCCGCAGGCCCACGGTGCTGATCAGCAGCGCCAGGCTGTCGCGCACGGCCTGGTCATCGTCCACCAGGTGGATCAGCGGGGAGTGTTGGTGGTCACCGGATTCGGGCATGGAAGACATCAAGGGGTATCCGCAGCGTGGGTGGGCATGGCAGGCAGCTGCAGCTCGAAGCAGGCGCCGCGCAAGGGGCCGCCGTCCACCTGCCGCAGCTGGCCGCCCATGGATTCGGCCAGACCCTGGCTCAGCGTCAGCCCCAGGCCCAGACCCTGGGCGCGCGTGGTGGCAAAAGGGGTGAACAGGCGCTCGCGCAGCTCCGGGGCAATGCCGGGGCCGTTGTCCTGCACCGTCAGCAGCAGGTGCCGGCCCTGCGGGCGGTGTTGAATCAGCAGCTGCCGCTCGGCCACGGGCAGCTGCTCCATGGCCTGCAGGGCGTTCAGCAGCAGGTTGTGCAGGATTTGCTGCAGGGCAATCGGGTCGGCCTGGGCGGCCGGCAGCGGCGGCGTGGGCACCGGCGCCTGGCATTGCACCTGGCGCTGGCGCAGTTCGGGCTCCAGCAGGTGCAGGGCATCGGCCACGGCCTGTGGCAGCGGCACGGCCTGGGACTGTGTGGCGGTATCGGGCCGCTCCACCAGACGGCGCAGGCGACCGATCACGGCCGAGGCGCGCTTGGCCTGCTCGGCGGCCTGCTGCATGGCCTGGCGCGCGGCGTCCACATCCGGCTCGGCGTCATCCAGCAGGCGGCGTGCGGCCTGGCTGTTGGAGAGGATGGCGGTCAGCGGCTGGTTCAGCTCATGGGCCATACCGGCGGCCAGTTCGCCCAGGGTGTTGAGGCGCGCAATCTGGCCGTATTGCAGCAGCTGTTCGGCCCGCTGGCGTGCGGCACGTTGCTGCCAGGCGGCGCGCAAGGCCGCCACTGCCAGTGCCCAGGCCAGGGCCCAGACCAGCATGCTGGGCCACGGCAGCAGGCGTGGGTGCAGCTTGTAGCGTTCGTGCAGCTCCAGCACCTGGCTGGGGGAGGACAGCGTCTTGCTGACGGACAGGGCCCAGCCGGGCGCCTGGGCATCGTCCGCGCCGTGCTGCAGCACCAGGCTTTGCGTGCCTTGCGCCAGCCAGATGCGCACCGGGCTGTGGCTGGCGGGATAGGGCCATTCGTCCGTGGGCACGGTGGCGTGCAAGTCCAGTTTCAGCGCATAGCTGGCGGGCTGGCCGGCCTGGACCACAAACAGCTTGCCCTGGGCCAGGCGGCTGGCGTCCATCTGCGCATGGCCGCTGGCGGCGGACTGCTGCTCCAGCGCCTGCAGGTCAGCCGGCCAATGGGCAGGCCAGGGCTGGTCGTCGCGCCGCTGGGCCACGCCCAGCACCTGGGGGTACAGCGTGGAGAGCCCGCTGCTGCCGGCATTGGCCGCGGCATCGCCGGACAGGGCCGGCTGCAGCAGCGACAGCGTGGCCAGAATGGCATCGTGCTGCGCCAGCTGCTGGCTCAGCAACCGGTGGGCCACGCGGGCATTGGTGGTGAAGGTTTCGTGCAGTTCCTGCAGGCGTTGCTGGGCCAGCCACGCGGCGCCGCCGCCTGCGGCGAGTGCCCAGGCCAGCAGCCATCCAAGCCATGGGCGCGTCCAGTTCATGGCGCGGATTGTGGCATCCGAAAGGATCCTCCGGCACGGGTGGGGGCGTCCATGCCCGCCGCGCCGCCGTGGTCCCGGGCGCGCGGATGCGGCCGGGTCAGCCCTTGGCGAAGAACAGGCCGGCCATCACCAGGCCGGTGGCCACAATGCCCCAGCGCAGCACGGGCGCAGGGATACGGCGCGCCACGCGGGCGCCGCCATAGCCGCCGGCGGTGGCCGCCACCATCATCAGCAGGGCCTGCGGCCATTCCACAATGCCGCCGACGGCGTAGATGGCCACGGCAATGGCCGTCAGCAGGGCGGAGACCACGTTCTTCATGCCGTTCATGGCGTTCAGCTGGGTCTGGCCCAGCAGGCCGAACAGGGCCAGCAGCAAGATGCCCAGGCCGCCGTTGAAGTAGCCGCCGTAGATGGCCACGGCCAGCATGCCCAGGGCGGCCTTGCCGGTGGACGGGGCGGCGTGCGCGGCATTTTTGCCGGCGGCCCAGGTGCGCAACTGCGGACCGAAGGCAAACAGGGCGGTGGCGGCCAGCAGCAGCCAGGGCACCACCTTGCGGAAGGTCGCGTCGGGCGTGAACAGCAGCAGCGCGGCGCCGGCCGATCCGCCCAGCAGCGACAGCACCACCACCTGCCGCATGGACAGACCGGGGGGCGGAGCCATGTCGTCCTTGAAGCCCCAGGCCCCGGCGGCGTAGCCGGGCAACAGGGCCACGGTTCCGGTGGCATTCGCCACCACGGGCGGCACGCCGGTGAAGACCAGGGCGGGCAAGGTCAGAAAGCTGCCGCCGCCTGCCACGGCGTTCAGCGCGCCGGCCACAAAAGCGGCGGCCAGCATAAGTGCGATATGGCTCGCAGGGCCCAGGCCCAGAGCTTCCATGCAGTTGTCTCCCTATCGGTGTTGTTGTGCGGTCGGTGCTCCGGGGCGGTCTGCAGCCAGTACCCCGTGGCGCGATCTTAGGGGGAGGTGCGGCGCGGTTTGGCTCGGCTGCAGCAAAGCAGTTTTGCGCGAACCACTCAAAAGCTTATTTGGAAATAAAGAAGTTGTTAAATATTCTTTTGAGGAATAAAAAAGACTTCGCAGAATGCGGCTCCTGCCTTCAAGGAGTGTCCCGTGAACCTGCACCGCCATCTTTTCCGCACCGCCTGGGCCGCCTGGGCCATGGTGGCCGTGCCGCTGACTGCCCTGGCGCAGGGGCCGGACTACCCCGCCCGCGCGGTGAAGCTGCTGGTGGCGAACGGTCCGGGCAGTGCCCCGGACATCCTGGCCCGCCAGGTGGGCCAGCAACTGTCCAAAGGCTGGGGCCAGCCGGTGCTGGTGGAGAACAAGGGCTCGGCCGGCGGTGTCTCGGCGGTCGATGCCGTGGTCAAGTCCGCGCCGGACGGCCACACCTTGCTGGTGGGCGGGGACGGCGCCATCACCATCATGCCCCACCTGCAGCAGCACCTGCCGTATGACGTCAAGCAGGACCTGGTGCCCATCATCAAGCTGGGGCAGGTCGACTTTGTGCTGGTGGCCCACCCGCGCCATGGCTTCAAGACCGTGCAGGACCTGGTGAAGGCCGCGAAAGCCAGGCCGGGCGGGTTGAATTACGCGTCGGCCGGTACGGGCAGCGCCCTGCACCTGTCGATGGAGCTGCTCAAGCAGCGTGCGGGCTTTTTTGCCACCCACATCCCCTACCGGGGCGGCCCACAGGGGCTGCAGGATGTGCTGGCCGGGCAGGTGGATGCCATGTTCATTGCCGTGGCGCCGGCGCTGGCGCATATCCAGAGCGGCAAGCTGGTGGCGCTGGCCGTGTCGGGCGCGCAGCGCAATCCGCTGCTGCCCCAGGTGCCCACCGTGGGCGAGACCTATGCGGGCTACCAGTCCGCCACCTGGTTCGGCCTGTTTGCCCCCAAGGGCACGCCCCAGCCGGTGCTGCAGCAACTGGCGCGCGATGCCGGCCAGACCCTGGCCGACCCCCAGCTGCGCAGCCAGCTGGCCCAGCAAGGCATCCAGACCACTGGCGAGACGCAGCAGGCATTTGCCCGGCAGGTGCAGGGCGACTATGTGCGCTACGCACAGCTGGTGCAGGCGATTGGCTTGAAGCTGGAGTGAGCGGCGGCGCCCGAAGGCGCCGTCCTGGCCCGGGCTGTGCGTGCAGCGCCGGGCTGAGAGCGGCTGGCATGACCCAGAAAACCAAAGGTTTGCGGTGGAGACGAGGCACGAAGCCGCAGACAGTACCGTCGTACGGCAAGGCGAAGCAACGACGTATCAAGGGTCGTAGTAGCCGCTCCTATTTGGCGTACGGGTCGGCGTAGCCCAGCTCGGCCATGATGTCGGTCTCGTAGGCCTCCATCTCGTCGGCATCGGCCTCGCTGGTTTCGTGGTCCCAGCCCTGGGCGTGCAGCGTGCCGTGCACCAGCAGGTGGGCGTAATGCTCTTCCAGGGTCTTGTTCTGTTCCTGCGCCTCGCGCTCCACCACCGGGCCGCAGATCACCAGGTCGGCCATCACCGTGGGTTCCTGCTGGTAGTCGAAGGTCAGCACATTGGTGGCGTAGTCCTTGTGGCGGTACTCGCGGTTGAGCTGCTGGCCTTCTTCGGTGCCGACGATGCGCACCGTCATTTCGGCATCCACTGCCAGCGCATGGCGGATCCATTTCGTGACCAGGCTGCGGGTCAGCAGGGCGCGGTGGGCGGCCAGGTTGTCGAACTTGCCAAACTGCAAGGAGAGTTCTAGTTGGTTGAGAGCCATATCAAATGTCCAGTGTGCGCGCTCCGCCCGGGCGCCTGGCGCCGCCCATGCCGTGGAGCAGACGTTCGGCAGCGCCGGTCCGCCGCCGGGGCGGCCGGGTCGATTGAGGCCAGGGCGCGAAGCGGTGCGGGAGGTCAGCGGGCGCGGCCGGTCCCGTTGGCGTCGTAGGCATCCACAATGCGCGCCACCAGCGGGTGGCGCACCACGTCGGCGCTGGTGAAGCGGTTGATGGAGATGCCCTTGACCCGCTTGAGCACGCGCTCGGCGTCGATCAGGCCGCTCATCGCCCCCTTGGGCAGGTCGATCTGGCTCACGTCGCCCGTCACCACGGCCTTGGCGCCAAAGCCGATGCGGGTGAGGAACATCTTCATCTGCTCGGGCGTGGTGTTCTGCGCCTCGTCCAGGATCACAAAGGCGTTGTTCAGCGTGCGTCCGCGCATGAAGGCCAGCGGCGCGATCTCCAGCGCATTGCGCTCGAAGGCCTTCTGCACCTTGTCATAGCCCATCAGGTCATACAGCGCGTCGTACAGCGGGCGCAGATAGGGGTCGACCTTCTGTGTCAGGTCGCCGGGCAGAAAGCCCAGACGCTCGCCGGCTTCCACGGCCGGGCGGGTCAGCACAATGCGCTGCACGGCGCTGCGCTCCAGCGCGTCCACGGCGCAGGCCACGGCCAGGTAGGTCTTGCCGGTGCCGGCCGGGCCAATGCCGAAGGTGATGTCGTGCTTGCCGATGTTTTCCAGGTACATGGCCTGGTTGGGCGTGCGTGCGCGCAGGTCGGCGCGGCGGGTGGTCAGCTGCACGGCCGTGGCGTCGGGCTCCAGCATCTCGGCGTCGCCGGCCAGCATCAGCTGCAGCGTGTCCTCGGAGATGGGGGCGTCGGCCATTTCATACAGGGCCTGCAGCAGCTCCATGGCCTGCTGGGCCTTGGCCTTGGGGCCGTCCACCTTGAATTGCTCATGGCGGTGGGCGATCTTGACCTGATGGCCCACTTCGATGGTGCGCAGGTGGGCATCGGCCGGGCCGCAGAGATTGGCCAGGCGCAGGTTGTTGTGGGGTGTGAAGGTGTGGCGCAGTATCACGCGGATAATTCCATCCAATGTGCCGCTACCACAGCGGCGAAAGTAGCGGTAAAAGCAGCGGCTTAAGGAAACCAATGATAGGCAAACTGACGGGCACCCTGATCGAGAAGAACCCTCCCGAGGTCCTGCTGGACGTGCATGGCGTGGGCTACGAGGTCCAGGTGCCCATGAGCACGTTCTACAACCTGCCCGGGCTGGGCGAGAAAGTCAGCCTGTTGACGCACTTTATCGTGCGCGAGGATGCGCAGCTGCTGTATGGGTTTGCCACCCCGCAGGAGCGTCAGACTTTTCGCGAGCTGATCAAGGTCAGCGGCGTGGGGCCGCGCACCGCGCTGTCGGTGCTGTCGGGCATGGGGGCCGACGATCTGGCCCAGGCCGTGACGCTGCAGGAGGCCGGTCGCCTGGTCAAGGTGCCAGGCATCGGCAAGAAGACGGCAGAGCGCCTGCTGCTGGAGCTCAAGGGCAAGCTGGGCGATGCGATCGGCGGCAGCGGTGCGGCGGCCCAGGTCAAGAGCGATGCCCAGGGCGACATCCTGCAGGCCCTGGTGGCGCTGGGCTATTCCGACAAGGAGGCCACCGCCAGCCTCAAGGCGCTGCCGGCCGATGTCGGCGTTTCCGAAGGCATCAAGCTGGCGCTCAAGGGCCTGACCAAGTAGGCACGACCGCCCGTCCATGCCCGCCGTGGTGAGGAGTGTCGAGGGGCGGTGGGGCTTATTTGCGGGCCGCGGCCTGCAGCTTTTCGACTGCGGCCCGGGTCTGCGCTACATGGGCCTCGGGGTCGGAGCCGATGTGCACGAACTTCACCTTGCCGTCCTGGCCGATCACGTAGGAGATGCGATCGGCACGCGCTGGATTGGCGGCGGCTGCGGCGTCGTAGGCCCGTATGGTCTGGGCCTGGGGATCGGAGGCCACGGCAAACTGGTCACGACAGGCTTCGGTGGAAAAGCGCTGCAGCGTGGCGATATCGTCGTGCGACATGCCCACCACGGTGGCGCCCAGCGCTGCGAACCGGGGCGTGGCCTCGGCAAAGGCATGGGCCTCCAACGTGCAGCCCTGGGTGAAGGCCTTGGGAAAGAAGTACAGCACTACCGGGCCTTTTTTCAGCGTGGCGGCCAGGTCGAACGTAAAAGGCTTGCCTGCCACGGCTGCGGGCGTGGTGAATGCAGGTGCGGCGTCGCCCACCTGGAGGGCCGCCTGGGCCTGGGCGGCGCACAGCAAGGCCAGTGCGGCCGCCGTCTTCAGCACGCGGGGAAAGGTCATGGCAGTTCCTGAAAAAGGGTGCAAAGGGGCTGCCAGCATGCCACGGCCGGCCACGCTGGCATAGCGCAGACCGCACGCCCTGCAGGGCGGCAGGGCCATGCAGCGGCCCAATCCCGCCACGGCGTTGCAGGGTGGTGCAGACACGGCACAATCCCTGCCATGACCATTGTTGTTGAAGATCTGGGCCCGGCATCGGAGCCTGCGCCGCGCATGGTGTCGGCGGGTGCTGTTTCCAAGAGCGAGGAACAGCTGGAGCGCGCCCTGCGGCCCAAGATGCTCGAGGAGTACGTGGGCCAGCAAAAGGCGCGCGAGCAGCTGGAAATCTTCATCGGCGCGGCCCGCAAGCGCGGCGAGGCACTCGACCACGTGCTGTTGTTCGGCCCGCCCGGCCTGGGCAAGACCACGCTGTCCCACATCATTGCGGCGGAGCTGGGGGTGAACCTGCGACAGACCAGCGGTCCGGTGCTGGAAAAGCCCAAGGACCTGGCGGCCCTGCTGACCAACCTCGAGGCCAACGATGTGCTGTTCATCGACGAAATCCACCGGCTCAGCCCCGTGGTGGAAGAAATTCTCTACCCGGCGCTGGAGGACTACCAGATCGACATCATGATCGGTGAAGGCCCGGCGGCGCGCAGCATCAAGCTGGACCTGCAGCCTTTCACGCTGGTGGGCGCGACCACGCGGGCCGGCATGCTGACCAACCCGTTGCGGGACCGCTTCGGCATCGTGGCGCGGCTGGAGTTCTATACGCCGGAGGAGCTGGCGCGCATCGTCACCCGCAGCGCCGGCCTGCTGGGTGCGCCCATTGATGTGCCGGGGGCACAGGAGATTGCCAACCGCTCGCGCGGCACGCCGCGTATCGCCAACCGCCTGCTGCGCCGGGTGCGCGACTATGCCGAGGTCAAGGGCGACGGCAGCATCACCCAGGACATGGCGCGCAAGGCGCTGTCCATGCTGGATGTGGACCCGCGCGGCTTTGACGTGATGGACCGCAAGCTGCTGGAAGCCGTGGTGCACCGCTTTGACGGCGGCCCGGTGGGGGTGGACAACATCGCCGCCAGCATCGGCGAGGATGCCGGCACCATCGAGGACGTGATCGAACCCTATCTGATCCAGCAAGGCTATCTGCAGCGCACGCCACGGGGGCGCATTGCCACCAAGGCGGCCTACGCCCACCTGGGCCTGGTGCAGCCGCCGTCGGTGGCGGGCGGCCTGTTCGGCGACTGAACGCCGCCCTGGGTGTCCCCGGCGGCGGTGCCGGCCTGTGCCTCAGGCCTGCTGGCTGGTTTGCAGCATGCCGTGCACGATCAGCCACTGGGCGGCGTAGTAGGTGCCCAGCACGCCCAGCCCCGCCCAGGCCAGCGGGTGTACAAAGCGGTCGACGGCCAGCAACGTGTCGCTGAGCATGAACAGCAGCGCCCCATAGGCCACACAGCGCGCCGCGCGGCTGGCGCGCACCAGGGCCCGGCCCACGGCCTGCGCGGCCATCAGCGCGATCACCAGCACATAGGCGCCCACGGGCAGGCGCAGTTCCGCCGGCAGATGGCCCCACAGCACGCTGTAGACCCCGCCGCCCAGCAGCAGACTGGCCACCAGCGGGATGCGTCGCGGTAGCCAGGGGGCATCCAGCGCAAACAGCCGGATGTAGCAGACATGGGCGCACAGGAACGCCACCAGGCCGGGGATGAACAGCCCGTCCAGCATCAGGCAGACATCCCCCGCCAGGCTGAAGGCCAGGGCCGCCAGCAGCCAGTGGCGTGCCCGCAGCCGCCGGGCGCTGCGCGGGGCAAAACGCGGGGCGCACACCGCCAGCAGCGCCGCCACCATGGCCAGCGGCTTGAACAGCCGGTGCAGCTCCACCCAGCCGGCCTGGGCCGTGAGCATGGCGCCAGCTCCCAAGGCCAGCAGAACCCATTGCCAGACATGGATGCGGCCTGGGGGCATGAAGATGGTGCGCATGGTGGGCAAAGCAAGTGGCAATGGCCGCAGTGTGCCGCGCAGCGGCGGGGGCGGCATGGGGTGCTTTCCCCGTGGTGCGCCGCTGCAACGCGTGACGGCAGTTCCGCTCCGCCCGCTCGGCCCGCTCCGGGTGTGCGCGGGCATGAAAAAGGCTGCCGAAGCAGCCTGTGTGCGGTGCGACCGTCTTCAGTTGTCGCTGCCCCGCGCTTCGATGGCGCGGTTGATGCCCAGGGCCGCCAGCGTGCAGAGGGCGCCGGACAGCAGGTACAGGCCCACGGCCACCGGGCCGAAGCGCGAGGACAGGCCCAGTGCCACCAGCGGCGCAAAGGCGGCGCCCAGCAGCCAGGCCAGATCGGACGAGTAGGCCGCGCCCACATAGCGCAGGCGGCGGGAGAAATTGGCCGTCACGGTGCCGGACGACTGGCCGTAGGACAGGCCCAGCAGCACAAAGCCCACCAGGATGAAGGTGTTCTGCCCGGCGCTGCCGCCATCCAGCAGGAAGGGTGCGGCAAAGCTGAACAGGCCGATCAGCACCGCCATGGTGCCCAGGGTGTTGCGGCGGCCAAAGCGGTCGGCCAGCTTGCCCGACACCAGAATCCCCAGGCCGGCCAGCAGGCCGCCCAGCACCTGGGTCCAGAGAATGCTGGTGACGCTGTCTTCGCCGAACATGGTCATCCAGGACAGCGGGAACACCGTGACCAGGTGGAACAGGGCAAAGCTGGCCAGGGCCGCCAGGGCGCCGATCAGCACATTGCGGCCTTCACCGCTGCGCGTCAGCTCGAAGGTGGGTACGGGCTCCAGCTCCAGCTTTTCCAGCAGGCGGGTATAGGACTGACCCACTACCAGCCGCAGGCGTGCGAACAGGGCGACCACGTTGATCGCGAAGGCCACGCAGAAGGGGTAGCGCCAGCCCCATTCCACAAACTCTTCATGGCTCAGCGCCTTGTAGAGGTAGGCAAACAGCGCCGCTGCCACCACAAAGCCCAGCGGGGCGCCCAGCTGGCCGATCATGGAATACCAGCCGCGTTTTTCGGGTGGGGCGCTCAGTGCCAGCAGCGACGGCAGGCCATCCCAGGAGCCGCCCAGGGCCAGCCCCTGCAGGATGCGGAACAGCACCAGCAAGGCGATGGCGTAGCGGCCCAGGTCGACATAGCCGGGCAGCAGTGCCATGCCCACCGTGGCGGTCCCCAGCAGGAACAGCGAGATGGTCAGCTTGGTGGCACGGCCCCAGCGCTGCTGGATGACCATGGAGATGGCGGTGCCGATGGGGCGGGCGATGAAGGCCAGCGAGAACACCGCAAACGACGCCAGCATGCCGTTGAGCAGGGTGTAGTGGGGGAAGAACACGTGCGGGAACACCAGCACGCAGGCAATGCCGAAGACGAAGAAGTCGAAATACTCGGACGACCGGCCGATGATGACGCCGGCAGCGATTTCGCCGGGAGAAGCCTCTTCGTGCGTGTCGGCGTCGGACAGGTCTTCCGAGCCATGGAAACCGCCAGCAGGTGCGATGTTCGGATAAGCGAGGCCACTCATGAAACACACTCCTATGAGGTTGGTGTGCCTCCCTTCTACGCCCTTGGGCAGGGGCTCGCAATCGGATAAACGGCTTTTTAGGGGAAGTTCCCGATCTTGACGGCCATCAAGTGGCGACAGGCGGCCGCTGGAGGGCGGTCAAGACCCGGCTGCCAGCAGGGTTAGTGGCCAAAGTGCGCTGCCCGGGGGCGGGCCAGGGTGCGTCCTGGGGTTAGTGTGTAAGCGTTAACCCGTGCCGTTCGAACAGAAAAAAATGCCGTGGAAACAAAGAGTTAAGGACTTTTTGCCGCGAAGGGCATAAAACGCCTAACTGATGTGCTTCGGCCTTGCAATGACCCAGCGCAGGGCTGCGGTGGACAAAATGTCCAATCGCAAAAAACCTTGATCGAAGTAAATTCGCAACGTCTTGTAATCCGCGCCGGCACCCGTCTGCGCGTGTCTTTTTGCGTCTATAGCATGTTTCAATCCAAGGAAATCCGTGGGCCCGCGTGGCTCGCGGCGGCCGCCTTGATAGCCAGTCTGACTGGTTGCAGCAAGGCCGTCGTACTCAATCCCGCAGGTGACATCGCAGCCCAACAGGGCCAGCTGGTGGTGACTGCCACCCTGCTGATGTTGATCATCATCGTGCCGGTGATTCTGTTGACGCTGTTGTTCGCCTGGAAGTATCGCCAGTCGAACACCGAAGCCGAATACGATCCCGAATGGCACCATTCCACGGCCCTGGAGCTGGTGATCTGGAGCGTTCCGCTCATCATCATCATCGCCCTGGGCGCGCTGACCTGGATCAGCACCCACAAGCTCGACCCCTACCGTCCGCTGGACCGTGTGTCTGAAACTAAGGCCTTGGCGCCCGAAATCAAGCCCCTGGAAGTGGAAGTGGTGGCCATGGACTGGAAGTGGCTGTTCTTCCTGCCCGAGCAAGGCATCGCCACGGTGAACGAGCTGGCTGCACCGGTGGATCGCCCGATCCGCTTCAAGCTGACCGCCACCTCCACCATGAATGCGTTCTATGTGCCTGACCTGGCCGGCATGATCTATGCCATGCCCGGCATGGAAACCCAGCTGAATGCGGTGATCAACAAGGAAGGCGTGTTCCACGGCCTGGCATCGCACTACAGCGGCGCCGGTTTCGCCGGCATGACCTTCAAGTTCCACGGTCTGAGCAACGAAGGCTTCGACGCCTGGGTTGCCAAGGCCAAGGCCGAAGGCCAGCCCCTGACCCGTGACGCCTACCTCGACCTGGCCAAGCCCAGCGAGCGGGATCCCGTGAAGCGCTTCTCCAGCGTGGAAGACGGCCTCTACAGCAAGGTGCTGAACCGTTGCGTGGAAGACGGAAAGATGTGCATGCACCACATGATGGCCATCGACGCTGCCGGCGGCGAAGCCTACATGAAGGCCGCAGGTCTGAACCTGCCCCAGGACGTGTGCACGGTCCAGAACGCTGACCGCGTGGTGGCCCTCCTGGACCAACGCGATCAACCGGGTGCTGTGGCACAGCAGTAAGCATTGACGGCGGTCTGGCCTGCGTCTGCAAGCGGGGCCGCCACTTAGCAAGAGACTCGATATGTCTGGAAATACAACCTTGCCCAACGATCCGCTCATCGGGCGGATCAGCTGGGACGCCGTACCGATGGCGCATGAGCCCATCGTGTTATGGACTTTCATCGCCGTGGTCCTGGGCGGCCTGGTGATGATGGCGGCACTGACCAAGTTCCGCCTCTGGGGCCCTCTGTGGCGCGACTGGATCTGCTCGATCGACCACAAGAAGATCGGCATCATGTACATGATCCTGGGTCTGGTCATGTTCCTGCGCGGCTTTGCCGACGCGGCCATGATGCGTCTGCAGCAGGCCATGGCCTTCGGCGACAACCTGGGCTACCTGCCTCCGCACCACTACGACCAGATCTTCACCGCCCACGGCGTGATCATGATCTTCTTCGTGGCCATGCCTTTTGTGACCGGCCTGATGAACTATCTGGTGCCGCTGCAAATCGGTGCGCGTGACGTGTCCTTCCCGTTCCTGAACAACTTCAGCTTCTGGATGACCACGGCCGGCGCCGTGCTGGTGATGATCTCCCTGTTCCTGGGCGAGTTCTCCACCTCGGGCTGGCTGGCACTGTCCAATCTGGGCAACCAGAGCGGAAGCACCGGTCTGGATTACTACATCTGGGCATTGCAGATTGCCGGTGTGGGCACGACGCTGTCGGGTATCAACCTGATCGTCACCATCATCAAGATGCGCGCGCCCGGCATGAACCTGATGAAGATGCCCGTCTTCGTCTGGACCTCGCTGTGCACCAACGCCCTGATCGTGGCGTCCTTCCCCATGCTGACCGCAGCCCTGGTGCTGATGTCGCTGGACCGTTACCTGGGTACCCACTTCTTCTCGAACGACTTCGGTGGCAACGCCATGTTGTACGTGAACCTGATCTGGATCTGGGGTCACCCTGAGGTGTACATCCTGGTGCTGCCGGCTTTCGGCGTGTTCTCGGAAATCGTGGCCACCTTCAGCAAGAAGCGTCTGTTCGGCTACACCTCCATGGTGTACGCGACGGTGTGTATCACCATCCTGTCCTACCTGGTGTGGCTGCACCACTTCTTCACCATGGGTTCGGGCGCCAGCGTGAACACGTTCTTCGGCATCACGACGATGATCATCTCGATCCCGACGGGCGCCAAGATCTTCAACTGGCTGTTCACCATGTACAAGGGCCGCATCAAGTTCGATCTGCCCATGATGTGGACCGTGGCCTTCATGTGCACCTTCGCCATCGGCGGCATGACCGGCGTGCTGCTGGCAGTGCCTCCGGCCGACTTCGTGCTGCACAACTCGCTGTTCCTGATCGCGCACTTCCACAATGTGATCATCGGCGGCGTGGTGTTTGCCGTGTTCGCCGCCATCAACTACTGGTATCCCAAGGCCTTCGGCTACAAGCTGGACGTGTTCTGGGGCAAGTGCTCGTTCTGGCTGTGGCTGGTGGGCTTCTGGGTGGCCTTCACGCCCCTGTACATCCTGGGCCTGATGGGTGTGACCCGTCGCGCCAACCACTTCGAAGATCCTTCGCTGCAGATCTGGTTCATCATCGCTGCGCTGGGCGCCGCCATGATCGCCGCCGGTATCGGCTGCTTCCTGATTCAGATCGTCGTCAGCTTCTTCAAGCGCGACCAGCTGCGTGACGAGTCCGGTGACCCATGGGGTGGCCGTACGCTGGAATGGGCCACTTCCTCGCCCCCTCCCCAGTACAACTTTGCCTTCACCCCCGTGGTGCATGACATCGATGCCTGGTGGGACATGAAGAAGCACAGCTACCAACGTCCGCTGACGGGCTTCCAGCCCATCCACATGCCTGCCAACACCGGCGCCGGCGTGGTGATCTCGGGCCTGTCGCTGGTATTGGGCTTTGCGCTGATCTGGCACATCTGGTGGCTGGCAGGCGTGTCGTTCGCAGCCGTGATCGTGGCTTCGATCATCCATACCTTCAACTACAAGCGTGACTTCTACATCCCGGCCGCCGAAGTGGTCGCCACGGAAGAAGCCCGCACTCTGCAGCTCGCTCGCCATGTCTGATATCCGTCATAACGCAGGCGCCGCAGGCGCCCTGGCTCCGCGGGAATACCACCTCGCGCACGAGCCCCATCCAGAGAACGGCACCTCGCTGGGCTTCTGGCTCTACCTGATGAGCGACTGCCTCATCTTCGCTGCCCTGTTCGCCACCTTTGGCGTGCTGGGTCGCAACTATGCCGCCGGCCCCACGGGCAAGGAACTGTTCGACCTGTCGCTGGTGGCCATCAACACGGCCTTCCTGCTGCTGTCGTCCATCACCTTCGGCTTTGCCATGCTGCAAAAGCAGAAGAAGAACGTCAGCGGCACGCTGACCTGGCTGGCCATCACCGGCGTGCTGGGTCTGTGCTTCCTGGGCGTGGAACTCTATGAGTTCCACCACCTGATCCACCAAGGTGCCACGCCCCAGCGCAGCGCCTTCCTGTCGTCGTTCTTCACGCTGGTGGGCACCCACGGCCTGCACGTGACCTTCGGCCTGATCTGGCTGGTCACGCTGATGGTCCAGATCAGCAAGCACGGCCTGATCGAAGCCAATGTGCGTCGCATCAACTGCCTGTCGATGTTCTGGCACTTCTTGGACGTGGTCTGGATCGGTGTGTTCACCTTTGTGTATCTGATGGGGGTGCTGTAAATGAGCGCACACGACCTTCACGCCGGTCATGGCGACCATCATGACCACGATGATCTGCACGTCACCATGGGTGACTACGTCAAGGGCTTCATCCTGGCGGTGATCCTGACGGTGATTCCGTTCTACCTGGTGATGAGCGGCGCCATCGAGGATCGCGCCACCGGTCTGGTGGTGCTGGGTGCCTTTGCCATCGTTCAGGTGGTGGTGCACATGGTGTACTTCCTGCACATGAACGGCAAGATCCAGGGTGGCTGGACCATGCTGTCCACCGTCTTCACCGCGGTCTTCCTGGCCATCGCCGTGGCCGGTACGCTGTGGGTGATGTACCAGATGAACGCCCACATGATGCCGACGCACGAGAGCGCTCCGGCGGTCAGCCAGCCCGCTGCAGCGGAAACGGCTGCGCCTGCCGTGCAAGCGCCTGCCGCAAGCGATGCGGCTGCACCGGCTCCTGCCGAGCAGCCTGCCCATGGTGCCCATGGCAGCAACTAATGACGGTTGAAACTTCGGGGGCGCGCAAGCGCACCCGTTCCACCTTCACGAAGGCGGTGCTCGCGTTAGCGGGCATCGCCCTTTTTATTTCCTTCCTCAGTCTGGGGACGTGGCAGGTGCAGCGGCGCGCATGGAAGCTCGATCTCATCGAGCGCATCGACCAGCGCGTGCATGCCCAGCCGGTGGCCGTGCCGGCACCGGCCGACTGGCCCCGGATCAGCAAGGAAACCCACGAATACCTGCCGGTGTCCGCGCAAGGCCAGTGGCTGGAAGGGCGCAGCGTGCTGACCCAGGCGGTGAGCGAACTGGGTGCCGGCTTCTGGCTGCTGACGCCGCTGCAGCAGGCCGATGGTTCCCAGGTGCTGGTGAACCGCGGTTTCGTGCCGACCGCAGAGCGCAAGGCGTTTGCCGACCGCATTGCGGCCGCTGCACCCGGTGCCGCCGCCGAGACGGTGGCCGTCACCGGCCTGCTGCGCCTGAGCGAGCCCAAGGGCGGCTTCATGCGCGAGAACGCTGCGGCCGAAGACCGCTGGCATTCGCGCGATGTGGCGGCCATTGCCGCTGCCAAGGGGCTGGCGCAGGCCGCGCCGTTCTTCATTGACCAGGGTCTGCCCGGCCAGCCTGTGGCCGAGAACCAGTGGCCCCGCCCCGGCATGACGGTGATCCAGTTCAGCAACACCCACGCGGTGTACGCGCTGACCTGGTACGGCCTGGCGCTGATGGTGCTGCTGGCCGCCTGGCTGGTGGTGCGCCATGAGCGCCGCGCGCGCGAGGACGCCGCGCCGTAAGCCAGTGGGCCGCCTGCGGCCTTGTACCGCCCTGCCGGGGGGATTCCCAACGGCAGGGTGGGTGGCAAGGGCACAGGCAGCGCTGCTTTTTGCAGTGTTGGCGCAATAGCCGTATGCACAGCGCCCCCAACCGGCACAGGGACAACGGGCGCTGGCGCACCTGGGCACAATCTCCTGGTGCTGTTTGCTGCCGAACCTTCCTCCTCCCGCGTTGAACGCAACACGGAACGCAAGAACCTGCGCCTGCTGATCCAGCTGCGCTGGCTGGCCGTGGTGGGGCAGGTCATCACCATTTCGCTGGTGCATTCGGGCATGGGCATTGCCTTGCCGCTGCTGCCCATGATGGCCGTGGTCTCGGCCCTGGCGCTGACCAATCTGGGCTATATGCTGTGGCTGCAGTGGCGCCCGGCCACCGTCACGCCCCGGGTGCTGTTCGGGGCCTTGCTGGCCGATGTGGTGGCCCTGGCGCTGCAGCTGTATCTGAGCGGGGGGGTGAACAACCCCTTCATCTACCTGTTCCTGCTACAGGTGATTCTGGGCACGGTGCTGCTGCGCCCGCAGTACGCCTGGGCCATGGTGGGCATCACCGCCGTCTGTGTGGTGGCGCTGGCATTTTGCTACCAGCCGCTGCCGGTGGTGCTGGGTGGCGGTTTGCCCAATCTGTACACCCTGGGCCTGCTGATCTGCTTTGCGCTGACCACCATCCTGATGGTGGTGTTCATCACCCAGGTGGTGTCCAACCTGCGCCAGCGCGACAGCCGCCTGGCCGACATGCGCCAGCGCGCCAGCGAGGAAGAGCACATCGTGCGCATGGGCCTGCTGGCCACCGGCGCTGCCCATGAGCTGGGCACGCCGCTGGCCACCATGTCGGTGATCCTGGGGGACTGGCAGCACATGCGCCAGGTGCGCGAGGATGCCGACATGATGGCCGATCTGGCCGAAATGCAGGAGCAGCTGCTGCGCTGCAAGGCCATCGTCAACGGCGTGCTGCTGTCGGCGGGCGAGACGCGGGCGGCCGGGCTGGAATCGACCACGCTGTTGCAGTTCCTGGAGCAGCTGGTGGCGCGCTGGCGCCAGCACCACGAGCCCGAGAAATTCTTCTTCACCCACCAGCTCGAACGTGATGTGCCCATCCTCTCGGATACCGCGCTGGAGCAGGTGATTTGCAATGTGCTGGACAATGCTTTCGAGGCATCGCCGCAGGAGGTGCACCTGCACCTGGAACGCAGCGACGACCAGCTGGAACTGGTGGTGCGCGACCTGGGCCCCGGCTTCACCGAGGCCATTCTGGCCAACCTGGGCAAGCCCTACCAGTCCACCAAGCAAGGCCGTCCGGGCCGGGGCGTAGGGCTGTTCCTGGTGGTGAACGTGGTGCGCTCCCTGGGCGGCAGCGTGCAGGCCGGCAACCGCATGCACGGCGGTGCCGAGGTGCGCATCCGCCTGCCGCTGGCATCCATCACTCTGGAGAACGACCATGGACACCCCACGCCAATTGCTGCTGGTTGAAGACGATGCCGCCTTCGCCCGTACGCTGGCGCGCTCGTTCGAGCGGCGTGGCTACCAGGTGATCCAGGCTTCCAGCGCGGAAGAGGTGGCCGAGCTGCTGCAGGTGCACCGCCCGCAGTATGCGGTGATGGACCTGAAGCTGGCGGGCAATGCCTCGGGCCTGAGCTGCGTGCAGATGCTGCACCAGCACAACCCCGAGGCGCTGATCGTGGTGCTGACGGGCTTTGCCAGCATTGCCACCGCCGTCGAAGCCGTGAAGCTGGGGGCCTGCCACTACCTGGCCAAGCCGTCCAACACCGACGACATCGAAGCCGCGTTCGGCCGCCTGGAAGGCGATGCCGAGGTGGAGCTGACGGCGCGGGCCACCAGCATCAAGACGCTGGAGTGGGAACATATCCACGAGACCCTGGCCGAGGTGGATTTCAACATCTCCGAAGCGGCACGCCGGCTGGGCATGCACCGCCGCACCCTCGCCCGCAAGCTGGAAAAACGCAGGGTGAGCTGAGGCTGCAGGTCTGCGCGTCGCAGCGTACAGCACAACAGCCCAGGTCGCCGCTGGGGCAATGCCGGTCTGCCCCGGTGGATCGGCCCGCCGGGAGGCGTTGGCGATCTGCCGCACAGCCCCCTGCCTGCGCGTTGACCACCCCGGTACAGAGACCGAAGCTGGCGGCCCACAAAAAAGCCCGCTGCGGCTGCAGCGGGCTGGGTGTCTGTCGGTCGGCGACCTTTTTTCGGTGTGTCAGTACACCGTGCCCACCAGATAGTGGTCGATCAGCAGGGCGGCAAACACGCCGCTGAGGTGGATCAGCGAGAAGCGGAAGGTCTTGCGTGCCAGCGCGTCGGAATAGTTCATCCACAGGCGCAGCGCATACCAGCTGAAACCCAGGCACAGCACGCTGGCCACGGCCAGGTAGAGCCAGCCACTCATGCCGAAGATGACGGGCAGCAGGCAGCCGGCAAACAGCACCAGCGTGTACAGCAGGATCTGCAGCTGGGTGTAGCGCGGGCCGTGGGTCACGGGCAGCATGGGCAGGCCGGACTTCTTGTAGTCTTCCACGCGGTACAGCGCCAGGGCCCAGAAGTGGGGCGGGGTCCACAGGAAGATGATCAGGAACAGGATCAGCGCTTCGGGGCCCACATCGCCGGTCATGGCGGCCCAGCCCAGCACCGGGGGCATGGCACCGGAGGCGCCGCCGATCACGATGTTCTGGGGGGTGGCGGGCTTGAGTACCACGGTATAGATCACGGCGTAGCCAATGAAGGTGGCCAATGTCAGCCACATGGTCAGCGTGTTGGTGAAGGCCAGCAGGATGGCCGCACCCACGGTGCACAGCAGGGCCGAGAAGGCCAGCGCCTGCTGCGGCGAGAGCTCACCCTTGGCCGTGGGGCGCCAGCTGGTGCGCTTCATCCGCGCATCGATATGGCGTTCCACCAGGCAGTTGAAGGCGGCGGCCGCGCCGGCCACCAGCCAGATGCCGATGCAGGCCACAGCCATGTGCACCCACTGGGCGGCGGTGGGCAGGCCGGGGACGGCCAGCACCATGCCGATGAAGGCGCAGAACACGATCAGCTGCACCACGCGGGGCTTGGTCAGGGCGTAGAACTGGGTCCACCGCGACGGGGAGGTAAGGACTTCGGCATTCATGCGCGAGCTCTCCGGGCGCCTTGGGGCGCATGCAAAACAGAAACAGAAGGGGCGGTGCGGGTGGCGGCCAGCGACCAGGTCAGCACCAGCACCAGGGCGGCGGCGCCGCCGGTGTGCAGCACGGCGGCCACCAGGGGCCAGTCCAGCACCACGTTCGACAACCCGGTGGCCACCTGCAGGGCCAGCAGGCCCAGCAGCCATTTGCGCTGCACGGCCAGTGCGGGCTGCTGACGCAGCTTCCAGGCCAGGGTCAGCAGGGCCACCACCACGGCATAGGCCAGCAGACGGTGGACGTAGTGGATGGCGGTCAACGCCTCGAAGTGGATGGGATTGCCATTGGCCTGCAGGCCCAGCGGGCGCCACAGTTCGAACGCCTGGCTGAAGTCCATGGCCGGCCACCAGCTGCCCTGGCACTGCGGGAAGGTGGTGCAGGCCAGCACGGCGTAGTTGGTGCTCACCCAGCCGCCCAGGGCCGCTTGCAGAAACACCAGGGCCAGGCAGGCCATGGCGCCGTGGCGCAGGGCGGCGGGCAGCGGGGCGGGTGGGGTGGCGTTGCCAAACTGCTGGTGGGCCACGGCCTGCACGCACAGCAGCATCAGCAGCACCGTGCCACCCAGCAGGTGCAGGGTGACGATGGCGGGGAAGAGCTTCATGGTCACCGTCAGCGCGCCGAATGCGCCCTGCAGGCAGACCCAGAACAGCGTGAACGAGGCCCAGGCCGGGTGCATGGCCCCGCGCAGCGGGCTGCGCAGGTGCTGGCGCCAGGCCAGCACGGTGAGGGCGATGATCAGCACACCCACGCCGGTGGCCAGGTAGCGGTGGATCATTTCCACCCAGGCCTTGCCATGGGTGACCGGGCCGGTGGGCATGGCCGTCTGGGCGGCGGTGATTTCGGCGTGTGCGCCCAACGGGCTGGCGTTGCCGTAGCAGCCGGGCCAGTCGGGGCAGCCCAGGCCGGAGTCGGTCAGCCGGGTGAAGGCGCCGAACAGCACCAGATCGAAGGTGAGGAACAGCGTGAGCACCGCCAGCGCCTGCCAGCGGCGCTGGGCCCCGGCATGCCGGTTGCGGCGCCAGACCCACAGCAGCGGCACCAGGGCGATGAGGGTGCCGAGCAGCATCAACTCCAGCACGGGTGCCAGATCGTAGAGTGCCTGCTCGGTCATCAATGCTCCTTGCCTGATAGCTACAACTGCAGGTGGTTCAGACCTGCAGCACGAAATTCGCCCTGGCCGGCCAGCGGTCCAGGGTGGCCGGTGAGGGCCGGGGTGGGTGTCGCAGAGAAAGGTGGCATGCACCCATCATGGCGTGGGCCCGACAGGCTGTGTGCTGGGGGCAACCCCGCCACGGCCGCACCTTCTGGGACGAAGGTGGTGGCAACCCGGACACGGCAAAGCCGCACCATCCACGGCACGGCGGCACCAAAAAACTGCGCGTTGTTTGATGTGTCGCAATTTTACCGGGCTGCATTGGTGCTTGGTGTGGGCGTGGACAATCTGTCCACACCGGCGCCCTCGAAAAAGGGACTCCACGGTGCGGTCCGGCGCATGCGCCCAGGCCGCAGCGGCCCATGCCGTGGCGGTGCGGCGGCGGTTTCTGGAGCAGGTTGTCGAAGAGGGGTTGAAAAAATCTTTTCAACCAGGCGGGGCGCCATCCCTGAGACAACGCAAGCAGGGCCGCGCGGTATGCGCGGATTGAAAAAATCTTTGCAACCCGTTGGGTGCCGCACACCGGACTGCGTCCTGGTGTTCCACCCGCCACCGTCGCAGGATGCGCCGCAGCTGCGCGTGCGCGCAGCGCCAGGGTCAGCGCTTGCCCAGCGCGTCCTTGATCTTCTGGTCGGTCTTGTACTGGCTCAGCGCGTAGACGGCCCAGATGGCCGCAGGAATCCAGCCGATCACCGTGATCTGCAGGATCAGGCACAGCAGGCCGGAAAACGGACGGCCGATGGTGAAGAACACGGAGAAAGGCAGCAGCAGGGCCAGAAGCAGTCGCATGGCGTATTCAGTCGGGTCGAAAGGGCAAAGGCGGCCGCAGGGTGCGGCCACCGCTGTGCATTATCGGCAGCGGCGGGGTGCGCCGCCGGCGCAAGGTCATCCCTGGGCGGTGTCCCAGGCGGTGCCTACCTGCGCGGCCTGCATGCAGGCGTAGAGCTGGGTGCCGCCATGGTTGGCGCCGGGCCAGACCTGGTAGCTGCAGTCCAGACCGCGCACGGCCGCCAGGGCCGCAGGCAGATCGGCCGTGTTGCCCAGGCCCAGCGCACGCGCTGCCTGGGCGGCGGCTTCGCGCTCGGGATTGGCCGGGCGGTTGGCAGGGCGGCGGCCGGCCAGCTCTTCGCTGCCCTGGCTCAGGTGCAGGCTCAGGGCGCCGGGCAGCGCCTGGCCCTGCTGGCCGTAGCGCGCAATGAAGCGCTGGCATTCCTGCACCACCACCCCATCGCCCCACCACAGCGAGGGGCTGGCCGCCACATGGCGCTGGAACATGCCGGGGCGCGTGAACAGGGCGTGCAGCGTGCACAGTCCGCCATAGGAGTGGCCGACCAGGGTCTGCCGCTGGGGATGGATGGGTAGGGCGGCGCGCAGCAGCGGTTGCAGCTGCTGGGTGATGAAGTCCAGGAACACATCGGCCCCGCCCTGGGCGCGGCCCTGGCTGTCGGGTCCCACGCCGTCGTACGGCAGGGTGTAGTCGTAGGTGCGGGCGGTGCGGTCGTGCACCTCGCCACTGTGCTCCGGCAGTGCGTGGCCCAGGCCCACGACGATGGCGCTGCCGCTGCGCATCTCGGGTCCACGCGCACTGCGGTTGTGCACCAGCTGGGCGATGAAGGGGAACATCAGATTCCCGTCCAGCACATAGATCACCGGCCAGCCGCCAGCCGGTGCCGTGCCCTCCGGGACATACACCAGCACGCGGTGCTGGCGTGCAGCGTTGCTGCCCGGCAGCGGGGCGGCCGGCAGGTCGAAGCTGCGCACCCCCGGCATGGACCAGGGCTGCCAGTGTTGCGCGTTGGACGAAGGCGTCATGGATGCTGTCGATTCCCCCTGGGTGGCACAGCCCGCCAAGGCCAGGGCCGGGGCGGCGAGGGCACCGGTGAGCCAGTCACGGCGGGAAGGGGTATACGGGCTGGAGGCAGGCAGTTCAGACATGGAGAGCGATCACGGCAAGAGCGAAATACGGGCGCACGGCAGCAGAGGCCGTGCATCCGTTCGAGTGTAGTTGATATTCATTCGCAATAAGAGCGGCGGGCGATGGCGCTGCAGGTGGAGCGACAGCGCGGCGGTACGCCTCTGCAGCGGGCATGCCGTGTGCGCCAGCGACCATGCCGGCGCTGCCCGGACCCGTCGCCCAGGCGGTTGGACGCTGCGGCCCCGGCGGGCATACTCAGGCGCTTGTGATAAGGAGTTTCCAAACATGACCACTTTCACCCTGAGCAGTCCCGACATTCCCGCTGGCGGCAGCGTGCCCGCCCACTTCGAGGCCGATGTGTTCGGCTGCGGCGGTCGCAACGAATCGCCTGTGCTGCAGTGGACCGGTGCCCCGGCGGACGCCCAGAGCTTTGCCGTGACCGTGTACGACCCGGACGCGCCCACCGGCAGCGGCTGGTGGCACTGGCTGGTGGTGGACCTGCCGGCAAGCACCAGCGAACTCTCGGCCAATGCCGGCGCCAAGGGCAGCAGCACCTTGCCCGCTGGCGCGCGCCAGATGCGCAACGACTATGGCTCCTTTGCCTGGGGCGGCATGTGCCCCCCGCCCGGTGACAAGCCGCACCGCTACATCTTTACCGTGCACGCGCTGTCCGTGCCCAAGCTGGACATCCCGGACGACGCCACGGCCGCGCTGACCGGCTTCATGGTCAACGCCACCACCATCGCCAAGGCGTCGTTCACCTCGACCTACGCCCGTCCGGCGTAAGGGATCGGTTCAGCCGCCCTGCACCGGGCGGCCCATGGCAGACGGCCGGGCTGGTGGATCCATCCCGGCTGTTTTTTTGTGCGTGGTGCACGCCGGGTGGCGGCCGCTCGCGTTCAGCTGAAGACTTCGTCGCGGGCGCTGTCGGCCAGGTGGGAGACATCGCCCCAGCCGACCAGGCTCAGGCCGCCCGGGGTCCACAGCAGGCGGTTGATGGCGGCGTTGCCGAGCTCCCAGGTGCGCGGGGCCTGCAGGTCCTGGTGGGTGGCCAGGCGGTACAGAACGTCCATCACGCCGCCGTGCGCCACCAGCGCAATCTGGCCGCCGGTGTGCTGGGCGGCCAGCCGCTCCACCGTGTGCTGGATGCGGCTTTTCAGCATGGCCAGCGATTCGCCCCCGCCATCGGGCACGAAGTCCGGGTCGCGTTTGCGCCAGCGCAGCGCCTGCTCGGGCTGCTCGGCCTCGATTTCCTTGAAGGTGCGGCCTTCGAAGCTGCCGAAGCAGCGTTCGCGCAGACCGCTGTCCAGCACCAGGGGGGCACCGGTGGTGCCGGCCACGGCCTGGGCCGTGGTCTGGGCGCGGGCCAGGTCGCTGCTGTAGATGGCGTCCAGCCGTTCGCCCGCCAGTGCCTCGCCGGCGCGTGCCGCCTGCCACAGGCCGATGTCGTTGAGCGGAATGTCCAGGTGGCCCTGGATGCGGGCGTCCACGTTCCAGGCGGTTTCGCCGTGGCGGATGGCAATGATGCGGGTGGCTTGCATGCGGAAAAGCCCTGGCACACAGCAGGCTGCGCCGAGGCGGGAAAACCAAGGATCGGTGCGCACCCGCAAGGGTGGCCCGGCGTTCGGCCCATGGGCCTGTCAAACCATTGTCACGCAAAAGCGGCAGGGGGGCTGCGGTCGCGGTTTTGCTGCACTGCATGAGCGAGCGCCGTGTAGGGAAATAGCCCGCATGCAGACCTTTCCGCTAGCCTTGTCTGACATCTGTGGCGGCGCTGCCAGCCTTCGTGGCCTGCGATGCTGTCAGCCGGTGGTCAGCTTGCACGGATGGCACGGCTGCCAAGCCTGCTACAAATAAAAAAGCGTGCAGCGGCCTAGGGAAACTCCCAAAAGCTAACTACTAATTCGAATAAAAAACAAGATATAACATCGTTCTGGTTATATGTTGCACTGGCCGGGTACGCATCTTGCTGCCGGCTGCATTCCCTCTCGACTGCCCGTTGCGGGCACTGACCTTTCTCGGAGACTTCCATGACCTTGAAGACCCTGGGCACTGCCCTGCTGGCCGCTGGCCTGTTGACTTCGGTGGGCCTGGCCCAAGCGGACACCGTGCGCTGGGCACGTTCGGCCGACGTGACCACGCTGGACCCCCATGTGTTCAACACCGGCACCAACTTCGTGCTGATGCACCAGATGTATGAAACGCTGGTGAACCGCAGCGCCGACGGCAAGCTGGAGCCCACGCTGGCACTGTCGTGGAAGATGACCAGCGACCCCAGCGTGTGGGAGTTCAAGCTGCGTCCGAACGTGAAATTCCATGACGGCACGCCGTTCACCGCCAAGGATGTGGTGTTCTCGCTGAACCGTGCCCGGGGCCCGAATGCGCAGGTGAAGTCGCTGCTGGCTTCGGTCGAAGACATCAAGGCCGTGGACGACCTGACGGTGCACGTGAAGACCAAGGGCCCCAACCTGATCTTCCCGAACAACCTGACCAATCTGTTCATCATGAGCGAGAAGTGGTCCAAGGACAACGGCGCCGTGGATACGCAGGACGCCACCAGCAAGACCGAAAACGGTGCCACGCGCGCCGTCAACGGCACCGGCCCCTATGTGCTGGCCAGCCGCGAAGTCGATTCCAAGACGGTGATGAAGCTCAACCCCAACTACTGGGGCAAGGGCAAGGCCCCGCTGCAGGTGACCGAGCTGGTCTATCTGCCCATCAAGTCGCCCGCCACCCGTGTGGCCGCGCTGCTGTCGGGTGAGGTCGACTTTGCGCAGGACATTCCTGCGCAGGACGTGGCGCGCCTGAAGCAGGACAGCAAGCTGCGCATCAACGAAGGTCCGGAAAACCGTTCCATCTTCCTGGGCCTGAACGTGGGTGCGCCCGAGCTCAAGAGCAGCAATGTGAAGGGCAAGAACCCGTTTGCCGACCCCAAGGTGCGCCAGGCGGTGGAGCTGGCCATCGACCGCGACGCCATCAAGCGCTCTGTGATGCGCGGCCTGTCCATCCCTTCGGGCGTGATGGCGCCGTCGTTCGTGAATGGCTATGAAAAGGCCATGGCCGCCTATCCCAAGGCGGATGTGGCCAAGGCCAAGGCCCTGCTGGCCGAAGCCGGCTACCCCAACGGCTTTACCGTCACGCTGCACACTCCCAACGACCGCTATGTGAACGATGAAGCCATCAGCACGGCCGTGGCCGGTTTCCTGGGCCGCATCGGCATCAAGACCGAAGTCTCGGCCCGTCCCATCGCCATGCACAGCGTGGGCATCGTGAAGGCGGAAAGCGACTTCTACCTGTACGGCTGGGGCGTTCCCACTTATGACTCGGCCTATATCTTCGACTTCCTGGTCGCCACCCGCGGCAAGGAAGGCCGTGGCGCCCAGAATGCCACGCACTACAGCAATGCCGAGCTGGACAACAAGATCATCTCGCTCTCGTCCGAAAGCGACAAGGCCAAGCGCGATGCCACGATCAAGCAGATCTGGGACGTGGTGCAGAAGGAGCGTTTCTACATTCCGCTGCATGACCAGGTGATCCACTTCGCGTCGGTCAAGAAGATCAACGTGCCGGTGCACCCTGACAACGTGCTGCACTTCAAAGACGTCAAGTTCGTGAAGTAAAAGTCTATGCTGGTCCATCTGCTGCGCAGGCTGGGCCAGTCAGTCTTGGTACTGCTGGCCGTCTCCTTTATTTCCTTCATGGTGTTCCGCCACATCGGCGATCCCACCATCAGCCTGCTGGGCGAGGACGCAACGCTCGAAGAGCGCGAAGCGCTCACCGAAGAGCTGGGTTTCAACAAGTCCGTTCCCCTGCAGTACCTGCACTATGTGGGCAAGGTGCTGCAGGGCGATCTGGGCATTTCCTACCGGCTCAAGCGGCCGGTGGCCGACATCATTGCCGAGCGCCTGCCCGCCACGCTGGAGCTGGCGCTGACCGCCGCGGTCTTTGCGCTGCTCATCGGTGTGGTGCTGGGGGTGTACACCGCGCTGCGGCGCGAGGGTTTCTTCAGCCGCGCCATCATGACGGTGTCGCTGGTGGGGGTGTCGCTGCCCACCTTCCTGATCGGCATCGGCCTGATCTACCTGTTCGCGGTGGAGCTGCGCTGGCTGCCCTCGTTCGGACGGGGCGAGACGGTGAGGATCGGCGGCTGGGAAACCGGGCTGCTGACCGCCTCTGGCCTAGCGGCCATCATCATGCCCGCCATCACGCTGGGCTTCTACAACATGACCTTGATCATGCGGCTGGTGCGGGCCGAGATGCTGGAGGTGCTGCGCTCCGACTACATCCGCTTCGGCCGTGCACGCGGCCTGAAAGAGAAGGATCTGTATTTCGGCCATGCGCTGCGCAACACGCTGATTCCCGTCATCACCATTGCCGGTCTGCAGATCGGCTCGCTGATCGCCTTTGCCATCGTCACCGAAACCGTATTCCAGTGGCCGGGCGTGGGCCTGCTGTTCATTTCCTCCATCCAGGGCGTGGACGTGCCCTTGATCGCCGCCTACCTGATGTTCATTGCGCTGCTGTACGTGGTGATCAATCTGCTGGTGGACTTTTTGTACGTGCTGGTGGACCCCCGCCTGCGAAAGAAATAAGGGGGCAGCATGACTGACACCGTGAAACAAGAAGTGGCGCAGCCGCTGCCGCGCGGCTGGAAGGCCAGCGATTCGCCGGTCAAGCGCGCCTTTGCCAAGTCGCGCCTGGTGCAGGTGGCCTGCGGCACGCTGCTGCTGATCGTGCTGGCCACCATCTTTGCGCCTTTGCTGGCCTGGCAGAACCCGTTCGATCCGGCCAACCTGGATTTGATGGATGCCTTCACCGCCCCCTGGAGCCAGGGCATGGGCGAGGCCTTCTACCCATTGGGCGCGGACGACCAGGGCCGCGATGTGTTCAGCGCCATCCTGTATGGCCTGCGCATGTCGGTCTTTGTGGGCGTGTCCGCCGTGGCGCTGTCGCTGATCATCGGCGTGCCGCTGGGGCTGATCGCCGGCTACGCCGGTGGCTGGTTCGACACGCTGTTGATGCGCATTGCCGACATCCAGCTCACCTTCCCGGTGATCCTGGTGGCCCTGCTGATCTTCGGCATTGCCCGCGGCCTGCTGCCCGAGGGCTACCGCGACGATATGGCGGTGTTCGTGATCATCGTAGCGATTGGCCTGTCCGACTGGGTGCAGTACGCCCGGACCGTGCGCGGTGCGGTGATGGTGGAAAAGCAGAAGGACTATGTGCTGGCCGCCCAGCTGATCGGTCGTTCGCAGACCGCCATCCTGACCAAGCACATCCTGCCCAACCTGCTGGCGCCGATCCTGGTGATCGCGACCATCAGCTTTGCCCACGCCATCGTGGCGGAATCCACGCTGTCCTATCTGGGCGTGGGCTTGCCGCCCACTTCGCCTTCGCTGGGGACCTTGATCCGCATCGGCCAGGGCTTTCTGTTCTCGGGGGAGTGGTGGATCCTGCTGTTCCCCTCGCTGGTGCTGCTGGCACTGGCGCTGTCCGTCAACCTGGTCGGCGACTGGCTGCGTGACGCCCTGAACCCCAAGCTGCAATGACCATGACCACTGACACCATCCCTACCGTGCCTGACGGTGATGTGCCCGTGCTGCGGGTGCGCAACCTCAGCGTCACCTTCGATACCTACAAGGGCCCGGTGCATGTGCTGCACGACGTGTCCTTCGACATTGCGCGCGGCGAAATCCTGGGCGTGGTGGGCGAATCGGGCGCGGGCAAGTCCATGACCGGCTCGGCCGTCACCGGCTTGATCGAGTCGCCGGGCCGCATCTCCGGCGGCACGGTCGAGCTGTTCGGCCAGCGCATCGACCAGCTCACCGGCGAAGACCTGCGGCGCATCCGCGGCAAGCGCATCGGCACCATCTTCCAGGACCCGCTGACCAGCCTGAACCCGGTCTACACCGTGGGCCGGCACCTGGTGGAAACCATCCGCACCCATTTGCCCGTCAGCGAGAAAGAGGCCGAGGCCCGCGCGCTGGCGCTGCTGGAGGAAGTGGAGATTCCCCATGCCAAGGAACGCCTGGCGCAGTACCCGCACCAGTTTTCCGGCGGCATGCGCCAGCGGGTGGCGATTGCGCTGGCGCTGTGCGCCGAGCCCGAGCTGATCATTGCCGACGAGCCCACCACGGCGCTCGACGTGTCCGTGCAGGCGCAGATCATTGCCTTGCTGCGCAAGGTCTGCAAGGAGCGCGGTGCTGCGGCCATGCTGATCACCCACGACATGGGCGTGATCGCCGAGACGGCCGACCGCGTGATGGTGATGTACCAGGGCCGCGTGCTGGAAACCGGCCCGGTGCGCCAGGTGCTGGATGCGCCGCACGAGCCCTACACCCAGGTGCTGATGGCGGCCATCCCCAGCGTGCACCAGCGCGTGATGCGTCTGCCGGTGCCCGAAGTGGGCGGCGGACCCGTGCCGGCCGCCGTGCCGTGGACACCCAAGGCGAGCGCTGCCGATACCGTGGGCGCGAATGTAAAGCCGCTGCTGGAGGTGCAGAACCTGGGCAAGGACTACGACCTGTCCAGCGGCTGGCTGGCCCGGCTGCTGGCGCGCGAGGAGAAGAAGATTCTCAAGGCCGTGGACGGTGTGTCCTTCAACATCCGCAAGGGCACGACGTTTGGCCTGGTGGGCGAGTCTGGCTCGGGTAAGTCCACCGTGGCACGCATGGTGGCGGGGCTGACGCCGCCCACGCGCGGCACCATCCTGTTCGACGGCGTGGACAAATGGAGCCCCGCGGCACAGACCGTGGCCATGCGCCGGCGCTTCCAGATGATCTTCCAGGATCCGTATGCCAGCCTGAACCCGCGCTGGACGGTGGAGGAGCTGATTGCCGAGCCGCTGCAGGTGCTGGGTATCACCCGCAGTCCGGACGAAACGGCAGCGCGTGTGCAGGAGGCGCTGCGCCGCGTGCGCATGAAGCCGGACGACGCCAAGAAGTACCCGCACCAGTTTTCCGGTGGGCAACGCCAGCGCATCGCCGTGGCGCGTGCCCTGGCCAGCCAGCCGGAATTCATCATCTGCGACGAGCCCACGTCCGCGTTGGACGTGTCGGTGCAGGCCCAGGTGCTGAACCTGATGCGCGATCTGCAGGACGAGTTCGGCCTGACCTATCTGCTCATCAGCCACAACCTGGCCGTCATCCGCCACATGTGCGACGACATCGGCGTGATGCAGCGCGGTAAGCTGGTGGAAGCCGGTGAGGCCGCGGCTGTGCTCGACGCCCCGCAGCATGCCTACACCCGCGAACTGATGGCGGCGATTCCGGACATTGCCCACGTGCATGCCTGAACCTGGTGCCCGTCATGGACGGGCACCGCTGCCAGCCCCCTCCAACGAGGCTCCGGCCTGCGGCTGCAGCGCCGCGCGGGTCAGTCCTGTGCGCTGTCCTGTGTGGCGGCGGCCCCGGGGTGGACGAGCTGCGTGCGCAGCGTGGTCAGGATTTCTTCGGACAGCGCCGGGTTGCCGGCCGCCGTGGCGCGCGCCAGCACCAGTGCGCCCACCATGCTGGACAGCATGGTGATGGTGCGTGCGCGTTCCTCGGGCGTGGCAGGACGTTGGTCGCGTGCGCTGGCAGACATCAGGGCGCGTGCAAAGCGCTGGATGTTCTGTTCCACCCCCTGGGCAAACACCGCTGACATCTCCGGCCCGGCGCGGGCCGCATCCACGGCCAGCGCCGCAGCAGGGCAGCCGTTGCCAGGGTGGTCGCGGTGGGTGGTGGACAGGTAGCTGTCCACCAGGGACTGCAGCAGCTGCTCGGGCCCGGCGTCAGCGCGCGGTGTGTCCAGCGCCTCCAACGGCGTGATGGTCCAGTCGAAGGCCCGCAGGCAGGCCTCGCGCGCCAAGGCATCCTTGGATTCGAAATGGCGGTACAGCCCGCCGTGGGTCAGGCCGACGTCGCGGGTGATGTCGGCCACGCCAACGCCGGCCAGGCCGTGCTCCCGGTACAGGCGGGCGGCGGCATCGACGATGCCGGCGCGGTTCTCTGCAGCTTGTGCCTTGGATACTTTCATGGTTTTAGATGATGCTAATCATCAAAACAATTATGATGATGCCTCTCATCATAAGTGCCGGGCCTCCCGGCTGCCTACCATGAAGCAGTTTTCCCTCTCCATTGCCCTCCCGTTTGTGGCGCCGATGCTGGCCGGAGGCCAGGCATGAGCCGCCGCGTCGTGATTACCGGCCTGGGGCTGGTCTCGCCCCTGGGCTGTGGCGTGGAGCTGGCCTGGCAGCGTCTGCAGGCCGGGCAGTCCGGCATCCGTGCGCTGGATGCGGCCGTGTGCGACGGCATCGACACCCGCATCGGCGGGCGCGTCCCGGGTCTGGAAGAAGACCCCGAAGGAGGCTGGAACGCCGATGCCGTGGTGTCGGCCAAGGACCAGCGGCGCATGGACCGTTTCATCACGTTCGCCCTCGGGGCGGCGGACCAGGCGCTGGCCCAGGCCGGCTGGCACCCGCAGGACGAGGCGGCGCGGCAGCGCACGGCCACGGTGATTGCATCCGGCATTGGCGGCTTCGGGGCGATTGCCGACGCCGTGCGCACCACCGACACCCGGGGACCGGGGCGGTTGTCGCCCTTCACGGTGCCGTCGTTCCTGGTGAACCTGGCGGCCGGTCATGTGTCGATACGCCATGGTTTCAAGGGACCGATTGGCGCGCCTGTCACCGCCTGTGCGGCCAGCATCCAGGCCGTGGGCGATGCGGCGCGGCTGATCCGGGCGGGCGAGGCCGATGTGGCCCTGTGCGGCGGCAGCGAAGCCTGTATCGACCGGGTCAGCCTGGGCGGCTTTGCGGCAGCCAAGGCGCTGTCCAGCGGCTTCAACGACCAGCCCGACAGGGCGTCGCGCCCCTTCGATGCAGCACGGGACGGCTTTGTGATGGGCGAGGGCGCCGGCATGCTGGTGCTGGAATCGCTGGGGCATGCACTGGCCCGTGGTGCCCAGCCGCTGGCCGAAGTGCTGGGCTACGGCACCTCGGCCGACGCCTACCACATCACCGCCGGCCCCGAGAGCGGGGAAGGTGCGTTGCGGGCCATGCAGGCGGCGCTGGCCCAGGCCGGTCTGCAGCCTGAGCAGATCCAGCACCTGAACGCCCATGCCACGTCCACCCCGGTAGGGGACCGGGGCGAGCTGGCGGCCATCCGGACCCTGTTTGGCGCCGCCATGGCGCAAGGCCAGGGGCCAGCCATCACTGCCACCAAGTCCGCCATCGGGCATTTGCTGGGTGCGGCAGGGGGCGTGGCCAGTGTGTTCACCGTGCTCGCGCTGCGCGATCAGACCGTGCCGCCGCTGCTGAATCTGGCGCAGCCCGATGCCTGGGCCGAAGGCATGGACCTGGTGCGTGGCCAGGCACGGCCGGTGGCCATGGCACATGCGCTGCTCAACGGTTTTGGCTTTGGCGGTGTCAATGCCTCGCTGGTGCTGGGGCACTACCCGGCCTGAGCCCCGGCTCGGTACACGGCCATGAAAAAAGGCTTGCCGTAGGGCAAGCCTTTGGTTCCTCTGGCCCCATCCGGCAGCGCTGGCGCAGCGGTCTGCGCCAGTGCGCCGAGATTCAGAGCAGCGACTGGGCGTGGTCCAGCACAAAGTCGCAGGCCTTTTCCTTCACATTGCTCTTGACCTTGTCCAGGCTGAAGCTCTTACCGTCCGAGCCGGTGACCATGCCCATCAGACCGTTCTGGTAGCCCTGGTCCTTGGGCTCTTCCTTCTGGCCCAGGCCCAGCTTGCCCAGCAGCTGGTCTTTCACCTGGCTGGCCTTGTCGGCGTTCAGGTAGTTGTTCTTCATGCAGTAGGTGATCACGCCGGCGGCGTTGCTGGCCGTGCCCGATCCGGTCAGGCCGCCCAGCCCCAGGGCCGACAGTCCGGCCGCACTGCCGGTGCTGCCGCTGTTGCTGCCCAGCAGCCCGCCCAGACCGGAACTGCTGCCTTCGCTGGCTGTACTGCCCGAGCCACTTCCCAGCTTGGAGGCGCCGTCGCGCAGTGCATCGCCCCAGCCGGCGGCCTGGGCGGGCAAGGTGGCGGCGGCGAGGGCGGCGAGGGCGGCGGTCAGCAAGGCGGTGGCAAATGCGGTTTTCATGGTGTGTCCTTTGCAGCAGCGCCCGGCAAGGTGGTGGGAGCGGAAGCTCGGCGCGGGCAAGGACTGCAAGGTAGCACGCTGCCACGGCGACGGCATGCCGCAAATGTGGAAGATTGCAACGCCGTTGTCACAGTTTGTGAACCCCCGCGCGCGTCGGCGCCCTGGCACGCCAGGGCGGGGCGCAGCGACGGGCGGCCCCGGACGGCCGCCGCTCAGTCGAGCAGGGCCGCCACTTCCTGGGGGGTGAGGTAGCGCTGGAACTCCACATGCGGATCCTGGGCGGCGTGGCAGGCGCTGGTGAAACCGGACCAGCGGCGGCTGCAGCCGCCTTCGCTATCCAGCGCGATCAGCACGCGCAGGCCCTGGCGGGAGGCAAAGCTGCGCAACGGGGCCTCGCCCCAGGCCCAGGCCATGGGGTTGACCAGCTGGCCCCCGGCATAGGCCGTGGCCTGCAGCCACTGGAAGGCCGCAGTGTCCGAATCGGCGGTGTCCTCGTCGTCCCCATCGCCGTCTACATCGCTGTCCATATCGGCAGTCGGGGCACCATCGGATGCATCGGATACAGCGTTCGCGGCGTCCCAGATCTCCGGGCGCACGCGCAGTGCCTGGCCGTGGTGGCGGATCAGCCGCTGCAGCATTGAAAACGCATGAAAGCCGTTGTTGGCGGCATGCACGCGGGCGATGAAGCCCGTGCCCGATGCTGGCAGCACCACGGCCAGCGCGTCCTCGTAGCTGATGTCGGCAGCCAGCACCAGGTAATACAGCTGCTCGAAGGGCAGGCTGTCGCTGCGGTGCAGGGTGGCCAGCAGTGCTTGCAGTGCGCTGTGGGCCAGAAAATCGGCATGGTTGCGGCGTTCGCGCAGCACCATGGTCATCAGCGGCAGCACCAGCAGGTCGGCTGCCTGGTGCAGCAGCTCCACTTCCCAGCGCTGGTCGCGGGGGACGGCGGCCATCTGTGCCTGAGCATCTTCCCAGGCCTGCAGCGCCGCGGGGTCGGGGGGCTCCGTGTCGTCCTCTTCCACCGCTTCGGCGCAGTAGGGCTGCAGCTGCTGCAGCCAGCGGTGCAGCAGGTCCAGGGCCACCGGGAACAGCACGCGCGGGTCGGCATCGTCTTCCACCAGGGTGCCGCACATCAGGGCCAGCATGGCCGCGCGCTGGGGCGGCAGCTTGGGCAGCAGGGTGGCGCAGCCTTGCAGGATGGATGCGGTGTGCAAGGGGTCGCGGGCCCGCTGGTAGAGCGTGGCCAGCGCGGGCCGGGCGAAGAAGGTGGCGATGGTTTCCTGTGCATCGGCGCAGGTCAGGGGCTGGCGCAGCAGGGCCAGCAGATCGGCGGGGAAGTCGGCGGTGTCCAGAGGCATGGCGGTGGATGGTAGCCGAGTGCGTGGCCTGCGCCGCGCAACCGTGCGGCTGGTGGCGCCTCCTGCTGGCGCCGCCGGCAGCGATCACGCAGGCCGCAACTGGCCGCGCAGGTCGATGCGCAGCCTGCGCGGCCCCTGGGTCGGCTGCGGGGCGTGCAGCGCCTGCTGCATCAGGCCCGCCAGGGTGCGGGCCACGGCCGGGTGTTGCTGCAGGTGGGCGGCCACGCGGTGGTCGGCCCCTTCCAGCACGATGTGCTGCAGGCGGGCGCCGGCGGCATCGGCCAGGGCGCTGAACACCTCGGCGGGGATGGGGCTCCACACGGTGTGGTGGCTGCCGTCGGCCCGCTGCAGCGTGGTCTCTCCGGCGGCCCGGCCGGCGGGGGCACCGTGGGCCGTGGCCTGCAGGCCGTCCCATTCGCCCTGGATCAGCAGCAGCCGGCCAGCAAAGCGGCGCACAAAGTCCAGCGAGCGCGACTGCAGAAAGCCGAAGGGGGTGGAAATCGCCTCCCGGAACGGGGCGCCGAAGTGCGTGGCGCTCCAGGCGGCTTCCGGGTACAGCGCAGGGCCGCACAGGGCCAGCACCTGCACCTGGTCGGCATGGTGTTCGGCCACGCGCATGGCCAGTGCGCCGCCCATGCTGGAACCGTAGACCATGCGCAGCTGCGGTCCCAGGCGTGCGGCAAAGCGCAGCGCTTCCTGCAGGTTGTGGGCCAGCGATGTCTGCTCCACCGGCATTGGTGAATCCGGCCCGTGGCCCGACAGGCTGGGGGCCAGGCTGCCCACGCCCAGCTGCTGCAGCGGCGCGAGCAGGCCGTTCAGGCGCTGCAGATTGGAGCGCGCACCGTGCAGGGCCAGCAGCGGGCAGTCGGCTGCCGCCCCGGCGGGACGCAGCTGACCGGGCAGGCGGTAGCCCGCAAATGCTTCGGAACAGGCGGTGGTGTCAGCCGTCAGGGCGTCCGGGGCCTCATCGGCCTGCTGTGCGCCGCGCGCGTTCACGGCGTGCTGCGCGGCGCAGTGGCGGGCGTGGCACCTGCCGGTGTGGCGGCCGGCGCCGCCGTGGCGGGAGCCCCGGTTGCCCCCGGGGCCTGGTTGGCTGGCAGCTGCTGGATGGTGGAGCGCACCGCGCGGTCGCCCTGGGGCGGATGGGGGAAGCCGGTCAGCGCAGCGTCAAACAGTACGCTGTAGATCACGCGGTCGTCGGTCCAGACCTCGTCGTAGGCGGCCGAGGTCTCGTAGACGATTTTCTGGGTCTGCTGGTCGCGCATCACCAGCTTGACGGAGCGGTAGTACACCATGGGGGGGGCGTCCATCATCCAGCTCATGCCCATGCCGCCGCCCCAGCGGCCGCCATAGCCCAGGCCCCAGCCAAACATCGGGCCGGGCGGCCCGTAGTACGGCCAGTTGTTGGCCCGGCCATAGCTGGCTGCAGCCATCACCTGGACCACCAGCTTGGCCTTGCCCGGGGTTTCGTCGCGGGTCAGGCCCACGCGCTGCAGCGACTGTTCCGCCTGGCGCTCGATCAGTGCAAAGCTTTGCTGCTGGGCCATGGAAGGCAGCAGCTCCATGCGGTAGGTGGGGGGCACGGGCAACTGGGCCAGCGTGGAGTAGCTGCTGACACTGCTGGTGATCTCGCGCGGGCCGGAGGCGCAGCCGGCCAGCGCCAGTGCGGCGGCTGCGACGGCGGCCAGTGCCAGGCGGCGGGATGTCAAAAGGTGGTGCGACATAGAAAGCTCCCGGTCGGTGCGGCGGCCGTGCAGGCCGCCTTCATGCAGATTGTGACCCGTTTGTGGCCCGGCAAGTTCCGGGCTGCTGCGCAGGCGCGGGCCGACGGGCACAAAAAAGCCCCGCAGAGCGGGGCTGGATGCCGGGGCAGGCGCGGGCCTGCCCAGAGGGCACAGGGCGGTCAGCCCAGCTGCACCACCTGCAGGCCGCCGGGCAGGGCGGAGGCGGTCGGCAGCTCTTCGTGGTCGAAAGCCATGTCGCCATTCGGGTCGGCAATGCCGGTGGCCTTGGCGTCCTTGAAGTTGTGCAGCTGGGGATCCATCATGTGCGTGGTCACGATGTTGCCCATGGCGCGGAACATGCTCTCGATGCGGCCGGGGAATTTCTTGTCCCACTCGCGCAGCATCTCGCCGATGGCCACGCGCTGCAGGCCGTCCTGGCTGCCGCAGAGGTTGCAGGGGATGATGGGGAAGTTCTGGTACTGCGCCCAGCGGGTGGTGTCCTTCTCGGGCACATAGGCCATGGGGCGGATCACCACATGCTTGCCGTCGTCGCTGACCAGCTTCGGGGGCATGCCCTTCATGCGGCCGCCGTAGAACATGTTCAGCATCAGCGTCTGCACGATGTCGTCGCGGTGGTGGCCCAGCGCCACCTTGGTGCAGCCCAGCTCGTCGGCCACCTTGTACAGAATGGCGCGGCGCAGGCGCGAGCATAGGCCGCAGGTGGTCTTGCCCTCGGGCACCACGCGCTTGACCACGCTGTAGGTGTCCTGGGTTTCGATGTGGTAGTCCACACCGATGGACTTGAAGTACTCGGGCAGGATGTGGTCGGGGAAGCCGGGCTGCTTCTGGTCCAGGTTCACGGCCACCAGGTCGAACTTCACCGGCGCGCGCTTTTGCAGCTTGCGCAGGATGTCCAGCAGCGTGTAGCTGTCCTTGCCGCCGGACATGCAGACCATGATCTTGTCGCCTTCTTCAATCATGTTGAAGTCGGTGATGGCCTTGCCCACTTCGCGGCACAGGCGCTTTTCCAGCTTGATCTGTTCGCGTTCGATCTTGATCTTGCCGGGCTTGGCGTCGGCGGCGGTGGTTTCGTCTGCCGCGGGTTCTTCGGCAATCCAGGGGTTGTCAGTCACAGCATTCATGGGGTTCACCATTGTCCGGTTTCGATGCGAATGGCCACTTCGCAGTCGTCAAAAATTTCCAGTTTCGCAATCTTCACGCGCACGCCGTACACGCCGGGCAGCAGCATCAGGCGCTGGGCCAGCTTACCGATCAGGCTTTCGAGCAGGTTCACATGCTCGGCGGTGCACTCGTCGATGATGATCTGGCGCACCTTGCGGTAGTCCAGCACATGGGTGATGTCATCGTCCTGCGGGCGCAGCGGCTGGGGGCCCAGGTTCAGCTCCGCGTCCACCTGAATCGGCTGGGGCGCGGTTTTCTCGTGGGCCAGAATGCCCAGATTGGCGTTGAAACGCAGGCCGGTGAGGGTCAGCGTCTGGCTGCCTGTCGCAGCGTGGGTCATGGTTGTGCTTCGGTTAAAAGCGCTGCGGCGTTCGGGCGCAGACGGAAAGTCTCCACGCCCACGGCTTCGCAGTCGGGGTATACATCGGGTTTGCTGGTGGCCACGCGGGCGGCCACCACACCGGGGTGGGCCAGCAGCGCGTCCAGGATGGCATCGCCCAGGGTTTCCTGCAGCCCGATGTGTCCCTGGCCCACGGCCCGGTGCACCACCTGGCGCACAAAGTCGTAGTCCACCACTTCCTCGATGGCATCGCGCTGTGGCGTGCTGGTGTGCAGCGGCACGTACAGATCGATGTCAAAGCGCATGCGCTGGGGCGCTTCGCGTTCGAAACCGTGGATGCCGATGGACGCCTGCACCTGCAGGCCGCGCAGAAACAGCCGGCGGCATTGTGCCAGCAAGGCGGAAACAGCGTGCGGGCTGGGAAATGGCGAGGTCATGGGGAAATGGTAAAAAAGTGGGCGTGGGTGCCTCTGGCGGTGCTCAGGCGTCGTGGTGGACCATGAACATCACGTCGCGCTCCAGCGGCACCAGATGCTGGCCATTGTCCACGCTGAGGGATACGCCCGTGATGGCCGGGTTTTCGGCCAAGAATACCGCCGTGCCCGCCACATCGGCTGCCGCCAGCGGGCGGCGCAGCAGGTTGACGCGGGCGGCGCGCTGGTAATTGGCTTCGCTTTGCGGGCCGCTGGGGTACATCAGTCCCGGCGACAGGCCCACCACCCGCACGGCGGGCGCCAGCGCCTGGGCCTGCAGCACCACGGACCGCTCCAGCGCCAGCTTGCTCAGGGTGTAGGAGAAGTAGTCGGGGTTGAGGTTGTGCACCTTCTGGTCCAGCACATGGATGGCCACCGGGCTGTGGGGGCCGGCCAGCGGTGTCTGGCCCAGGCGCACCGCCCATTCGCCGGCCAGGGACAGCGGCGCCAGCGTGTTGGTGTGCAGCTGGCGGTCGACCCGGCCCCAGTCCAGGTGAAAGTCCTGGGCGCTGTCGGGCTCGAAGGTGGAGGCACTGTTGACCAGGGCCGTGGGCAGGGTGCCGGTGGCAGAGGTGAAGGCATCCAGCAGCGCAGGCAGGGCAGCGCGGTCGGCCAGATCCGCTTGCAGGGCCACGGCCTGCACGCCCAGGGCGCGCAGCTCGGTGCAGGTGGCCTCGGCCGCCTCGCTGCTGCGCAGGTAGTGGCAGGCCACGTTCCAGCCGGCGCGGGCAAAGGCCAGACAGAATTCGCGGCCCAGGCGCAGGCCGCCGCCGGTGATCAGAACCCAGGGTGTCATGTGCGGGGGGCTTTCGTGTGCAGCGCGTGCCAGACGCCGGCCATGAAGAAGGACAGGTCTTGTATGAAATACAGGCGCTGTGCCGGTTCCAGCAGGAAATCCTTGGGCAGGCTGCGGTAGAGGATCAGCGCCTGGCAGTCGCTGCCGTCGGCGCACTGCAGCTTGCCGGGGCTGGGGTTGAGCAGGTAGCCCTCGGCCTCGGCGCCCTGCAGGGTGTGGGACAGCGGGCCCAGCACGGGGTCGCCCAGCTGCACGCGGGCGGGCAGCTCGAACGGCACGGCCAGCACTACATTCACCTTGTAGACATTCAGCTCCACCTGGAACTGCACGCCCGCCAGCCCGTTTGCGTGCATGCGGTAGAGCCCGCAGCAGCCGCGGACCTGGGTGTCCAGCTGCACGCGCTCATGCAGTTGCTGGCCCAGGGTGCGGGGAAAATCCTTGCCCAGCAGCTGGTGGGTCAGGGCCAGCAGCTTGGCGTCGCTGTTCTGGCCGAAAACCAGGGCCAGCACGACCACCAGCACCGGCAGCGACAGGGTGATGAGTTGCATGGCGCGCGAGGCCATATCGTCTTTTTGTGCCCAAAGCCCGTAGGCCAGCATGGTCAGGCCGCCGACAACGACGACAATCATCAACCCGAAGATGACGACGCGCGCCCACAACGGCAGCACCAGCAGGCGCAGCCAGCGCAGCAATTCACTCGAAAGACCCAGTTGGTTGGTAGAGGCAGCGTCGCTCACAAGGCATACATTGAAGGTGGAAGACCCAGGTCTTCCGTCGGGAAGAGACCTGCATGATGGAAAGCTCCGAAAGTTTACCGGGCGCCCTGGCGTCGCACATCCAAAACGCCATGGCCCAGCAGGGCGGCTGGCTGCCGTTCGACCGGTTCATGGCACTGGCGCTGTACCAGCCGGGCCTGGGCTACTACGCCAACGACCGCGCCAAGTTCGGCCAGATGCCCCAGTCGGGCAGCGATTTTGTGACCGCGCCCGAACTGTCCCCCATTTTCGGCCAGTTGCTGGCTGTCCAGCTGGCCGAGGCGCTGGCCCAGACCGGTACCGACGAGCTGTGGGAATTCGGTGCCGGCACCGGCGCGCTGGCGTTGCAGGTGCTGCAGGCCTTGCGGGCGCAGGGCGTGCCCGTGCGCCGCTACACCATTGTCGATCTGTCTGGCACGCTGCGGGCGCGCCAGCAGGAGACGCTGGCCGAATTTGCCGGTCTGGTGCATTGGGCGGATGCCTTGCCCGCACAGTTCAACGGCGTGGTGCTGGGCAACGAGGTGCTGGATGCCATGCCGGTGCAGCTGCTGCAGCGCACCCAGGGGCGCTGGCATGAGCGCGGCGTGGTGGCGGACGGCGTCGGCTTTGCCTGGCAGGACCGGCTGACCGAGCTGCGCCCGCCCCAGGAGATCGAGGGCGCGCACGACTACCTGACCGAGATCCACCTCCAGGGCGACGCCTTTGTCCGCACGCTGGGCGAGCGGTTGCAGCGTGGTGCGGCCTTTTTCATCGATTACGGCTTTGGCGAGAGCGAGTACTACCACCCGCAGCGCCATATGGGCACGCTGGTCTGCCACCACCTGCACCAGGTGGACAGCGATCCGCTGGACAAGGTGGGCCTGAAGGACATCACCGCCCACGTCAACTTCACCGGCACCGCTGTGGCGGCGCAGGACGCCGGCTTTGACGTGCTGGGCTACACCACCCAGGCGCATTTCCTCATCAACTGCGGACTTCAGCAGAAACTGGAGCAGCTCACGCTGGCGCAGCGCGCTCCCGCGCTCAAACTGATGCTGGAGCACGAAATGGGCGAGCTGTTCAAGGTGATCGGTCTGGTCAAGGGCGTGGAGGCCTGGGAGGCCCGCGGTTTTGCCCAGGGCGACCGCACCCACCGCCTGTGACGGCGAGAGAAAGCCTTCTCCCATGATCCGCTGGATGCTGCTGATGTTCATGGTGCTGGTGCTGGTCAACAGCGCCACCGGCTGGGTGCGCAAGATCGGCCTGGGCCGGCTGCCGGGCGATGTCACCCTGCGCCTGCTGGGGCGTGAGATTTTTCTGCCCTGCGCCAGTTCGGTGCTGCTGACGGTGGGTCTGTTCAGCCTGGTCAAACTGGTGGCCTGGCTGATGTGAGGCGGACCCGGGCAGCCTGGGGCTGCACCCGGCTTGCAAAACCGGCATCCGGCGTCACCTACAGACATTGCTTTCGACCACGGAACGAGGAAACGCATGACCACGCCCGAGACCCTGCACATCGTCTGCCCCCATTGCCACAAGACCAACCGGGTGGCGGCGGAACAACTGGCCAGCGCGCCCGGTTGCGGCAGCTGCCACCAGCCGCTGTTCACCGGTGCTCCGGTCGAACTGGACGCCGATAGCTTTGCCCGGCAGGTGGGGCGCAACCAGATTCCGGTGGTGGTGGACTTCTGGGCGCCCTGGTGCGGTCCCTGCCGCATGATGGCCCCGGGCTATGCCCAGGCCGCCCAGCAGATGGAGCCGGCCGTGCGTTTTGCCAAGCTGGACACGGAGGCCTTCCCCCAGGTGGCCGCACCGTTCAATGTGCGCAGCATTCCCACCATGATCGTCTTCAAGGGCGGCCAGGAAGTCGCCCGCGTCTCCGGCGCCATGCCACCGGGCGAGATCATGCGCTGGGTGCAGTCGGTGGTGTAGGCCCCAGGCGGGCCGTCCAGCGAGGGAAGGCCTGCGGGTACCAGACCACGCCGCCGCTCAGGCCGGCACGGTCTGCGAAGCCGCCAGCCGCTGCAAGGCCGACACCAGCGCGGTGATGTCCGCGTCGCTGGTGTGCCAGGCCACCGAGGCGCGCACCACGGCGGTCAGGCCCCGGGCCTGCATGTCCAGCGGGGTGTAGCCCATGCCGCTGGCGGCCACCTGGATGTCCTGGGCCAGCAGGGCCTGCTGCACCTGGGCGGGGGTGTAGCCCTCCAGCGTGAAAGGCACGATGCCGCAGCCCGCAGGCGCATCCGGCAGGCTGTGTAAGGTCAATCCCGGCACCTGCGCCAGGGCAGCACGCAACTGGGCGGCGCGCTGGGCAATGGCGGCAAAGCGCTGCGGCCAGCCCTGGGCCTGTGCGGTATCCAGTGCGGCCAGCAGGCCGAGCCGCAAGGCCATGGAGGCTTCCGACTGCTCCAGCACCCGCGCATCCTGGCGCAGCACCGGGCCGGTGGGCATGATGGGGCAGGACACATGGTCCACCGTCATGGGCTGCAGCTGGGCAGCAAAACCGGGTTTCAGGTACACCAGCCCCGTGCCGCGTGGGCCGCACAGCCATTTGCGGCCGGGGGCCGTCAGCGCATCGCACTGCAGCGCCTGGACGTCCACGGGGATGTGGCCCAGTGCCTGGGCCGCGTCCACGATGTAGGGAATGCCGTGGCGGGCACAGAGTTGGCCCAGGGCGGCGGCGTCATACACCGTGCAGCCGTTGGCGGGCACCCAGGTGAGGGCGACCAGCTTGACGCGTGTATCCAGCGAGGCCTGCAGTGCCGCCATGTCCAGTGCGCCGCCGGGCGTGCAGGGCATTTCCTCGACCACGCAGCCGGTGCGTGCCTGCAACTGGCGCAGCATGGCGTAGTTGCCGCCCCATTCCCCAGGCGTGACCAGCACGCGGTCACCGGCCTCCAGCGGCAGCGCACCTACGACGGCGCACCAGCCATGGCTGTTGCCGGTGGTCAGTGCGATATCAGCGGGCTGGCAGTGCAGCAGTTCGGCCAGCCGGGCATAGAGCTGCTGGAGCTGGGGCTGCACCTGCTGGGAGGCAATGTAGGCACCCAGCGCCTGCTCGCGCTGCATGTAGTGGGAGACGGCGTGGAGCACGCTGTCCGGCATCAGACCGCCGGCGGCTTGGTTCAGGTAGTGCATGGAGTCGGTGGTGGGCAAGGGTGCCTCCATGCTAACGCCTGGCTGCGGGTGGCCGACCCCGACGTGGGACGCTGACCGTGTTTTCTGGGCAGGGTGCGCATCGCCGCCCCGGACGACCGGATGGCTCCTGCGGGGTGTGGCTTGCGGGGCCTCAGTTCCAGGAGCGGCCGGAGCCCAGCTGCTGCCAGGCTGCCGGCGCCGGTATGCCGTGCTGGAACACCCCATCCCAGGCAATCAGCGCCTGCTGGCGCAGCGGCTGGCCCAGTTCGTCGGCCAGCAGCAGTTCGGCGCAGGCGTAGACGCGGGAGATCAGGCCTTCGCGCGTGCGGGCGCGCACCAGCAGGCCGGGCAGGCAGCTGCTGGTGGCGCTGTAACAGCCGGTATCGGAATTCCGCTGAACCTGCACACGCAACAACAGGACTGCACCTTGGCGGCCGCACCAGCGCCACAGCGGAAAGCCTACGGGATACATCGTTTTCTCCTGCCCGGCGCGATGGTCCGCGGGCGTGATTGCGGGGGCTGCACGTCTCCAAAATGAGGGCGCTACTGCCAAGATTGCGCGTATCGTGCGTTGCCCAGATGAATATTGGATGAATGCAGGAACGGAAGTGGGGGACTTGCCTGGGCCGTTCAGCAGCGCAGCACCGTGTAGCGCAGGCGGGCCAAGGCCAGGGTGTGTTCCGCTTCGGCCTTGACGTCGGGTTTGGCGCGTCGGACGGCGCGCTCCAGCACCGGCAGGCGGGTATCGAGGGCGCTGCATTCCAGCTTGGCCGCAAAGGACAGCTGGCTGCGCCGTGCCGCGATGGCCAGCTGTTCAGGGGTGAGGTTGAGGTTGGGCGACAGCGCCACGGGCCGCAAGGGCTGGGCGGCAGGGGCGGATTCCGGGCGGTACAGCAGTTGCAGGCGTGCGTCTTCCACCGCCAGGCTGCCCGCATGGCTGCCGCCGAGGCCCAGGGCCAGCGCAATGCCAAGGATCACAGCGTGCAGAGAGGGCATGGTGGAGTGGAGGTGGAACAAGACCCCCCATGGTGCGCGCGGTACCGTGGCATGGCGCAGGCCTCAGCCGGGTTCGGACGTCCGCAGCGCGGCCAGTTCCGCGTCGGTGAACACCCGCGACCGGGTGAGAAAGGCCTTGCCCTCCGGCCCTTCCAGGGAAAAGGTGCCGCCGCCGTGGGTTTCGATCACGTCGATGATGAGCTGGGTGTGCTTCCAGTAGGCAAACTGCGAGACGCTCATGTAGAACGGCAGGCCGCCGATCGTGCCCAGCTGCACGTCGCCGGGGCCGATGGTCAGCTCCCCTTCGATATAGCAGTTGGCAGCGCTGTTGTCACAGCAGCCGCCGGACTGGTGAAAGAACAGGTGCGGCCCGTGCTTGGCCCGGAGCAGCTCGATCAGCTCCAGCGTCGCCGGGGTGGCAATGACACGCTCGACCATGGTTGTCTCCTGTGAATGCACCGCCACCAGAGAAGGCCGCTGTTGGCGGTGCAGGCGTTGCTGCCGCTGCGGCCGGGGCTCAGGTGGCGATGTCCAGCACCACCCGGCCTTCGATTTGGCCCTGGTGCATGCGGGCGAAGATGTCGTTGATGTTTTCCAGCTTGTCGGTGGAGACCGTGGCTTTCACCTTGCCCTGTGCGGCAAAGTCCAGCGACTCCTGCAGGTCCAGCCGGGTGCCGACGATGGAGCCGCGCACCGTGATGCCCTTGAGCACCATGCTGAAGATGGGCAACGGGAAATCCCCCGGGGGCAGACCGTTGAGGGAGATGGTGCCGCCGCGGCGCACCATGCCCAGCGCCTGCTCGAAGGCCTTGGGTGAGACGGCCGTGACCAGCACGCCGTGCGCCCCCTCGATTTCCTTTTGCAGGTAGGCCGCCGGGTCGGTGTTCCTGGCGTTGACCGTCACCGTGGCGCCCAGCTTGCGGGCCAGTGCCAGCTTGGTGTCATCGATGTCCACGGCCGCCACATTGAAGCCCATGGCCTTGGCGTACTGCACGGCCATGTGGCCCAGCCCGCCCACGCCGGAGATCACCACCCAGTCGCCGGGTTTGGCCTCGGTCACCTTCAGGCCCTTGTAGACCGTGACGCCGGCGCACAGCACGGGCGCGATCTCGATGAAGTTCACATTCGACGGCAGGTGGCCCACATAGTTGGGGTCGGCCAGCGCATAGTCGGCAAAGCCGCCGTTGACCGAGTAGCCGGTGTTGGTCTGCGATTCGCACAGCGTTTCCCAGCCGCCGATGCAATGGCGGCAGAAGCCGCAGGCGCTGTGCAGCCAGGGCACGCCCACGCGGTCGCCTTCCTTGACGTGCTTGACGTTCTTTCCCACCGCCGCCACATAGCCCACGCCCTCGTGGCCGGGGATGAAGGGCGGGTGGGGTTTGACCGGCCAGTCGCCTTCGGCAGCGTGCAGGTCGGTGTGGCAGACCCCCGAGGCGGCGATCTTCACCAGGATCTGGTCGTCGGCCGGGCGGGGGACAGGCATTTCTTCGATGGTCAGCGGTTTGCCAAAAGTGCGCACCACGGCAGCTTGCATGGTCTGGGGAAGCGTCATCCGAACATCTCCTTGAAGCAAGGGGCGCAGCCGTCGCCATGCGGCAGGGGTACGCCCTGGACAGGATCCTGCACACTTCAGGTCTGTGTCTGCTGGTATGGCAGGGCAAGGTGCACCGGGGCCAGGTTGCCCGGTGCGGCATTCATCGTGGAAACCGATAAAAGGTAGGTTGCCGTGGTGCAGCTTGCGCACCATCGGAATGGGTGTCAAGTGCGGGGAGGGGGAGGGAGGCGCCTGCTGCAGGCCTTGTCTGACCTGCAGCAGGAAACAGCAGGAAACAGCAGGAAACAGGGCTTCAGAAGAAGCCGAGTTTCTGCTCGGAGTAGGACACCAGCAGGTTCTTGGTCTGCTGGTAATGGGACAGCATCATCTTGTGGTTCTCCCGTCCCACCCCCGATTCCTTGTAGCCGCCGAACGCGGCGTGTGCCGGGTAGTGGTGGTAGCAGTTGGTCCACACGCGACCGGCCTTGATGGCGCGGCCCATGCGGTAAGCGACGTTGCCGTTGCGGCTCCACACGCCCGCACCCAGGCCATAGAGGGTGTCGTTGGCCAGGGCCAGGGCTTCTTCCTCGGTCTTGAAGGTGGTCACCGCCAGCACGGGGCCGAAGATTTCCTCCTGGAAGATCCGCATCTTGTTGTGGCCCTTGAAGATGGTGGGCTGCACGTAGTAGCCGCCTTCCAGCTCCGGGCCCAGCTGGGCCTGGGCGCCGCCGATCAGCACCTCGGCGCCTTCCTGCTTGCCCAGATCCAGATAGGACAGGATCTTGGTTAGCTGCTCCTTGCTGGCCTGCGCGCCCATCATGGAGCTGGGGTTCAGCGGGTCTCCATGCTGGATGGCGGCCACGCGTTTGAGCACCCGTTCCATGAATTTTTCATAGATGGATTCCTGGATCAGCGCGCGGCTGGGGCAGGTGCAGACTTCGCCCTGGTTGAAGGCAAACAGCACCAAGCCTTCGATGGCCTTGTCCAGAAAGCTGTCGTCCTGGTCCATCACGTCGGCAAAGAAGATGTTGGGCGACTTGCCGCCCAGCTCCAGGGTGGCCGGAATCAGGCTGTTGGCCGCTGCCTGGGCAATCACCCGGCCGGTGCTGGTGGAGCCGGTGAAGGCGATCTTGGCAATCCGCTTGCTGGTGGCCAGCGGCATGCCGGCTTCACGGCCAAAGCCGTTGACGATGTTCAGCACGCCCGGTGGCAGCAGGTCGCCGATCAGGCTGACCAGCACCAGGATGGAGATGGGCGTGGATTCCGCGGGTTTCAGCACCACGCAGTTGCCGGCGGCCAGCGCAGGCGCCAGCTTCCAGGCGGCCATCAGGATGGGGAAGTTCCAGGGAATGATCTGCCCGACCACGCCCAGCGGCTCGTGGAAGTGGTAGGCCACGGTGTCGTTGTCGATCTGGCTGATACCGCCTTCCTGGGTGCGGATGGCGCCGGCAAAGTAGCGGAAATGGTCGGCCGACAGCGGGATGTCGGCATTCAGCGTCTCGCGGATGGCCTTGCCGTTGTCGATGGTTTCCACATAGGCCAGCAGCTCGCGGTTGGCATCGATGCGATCGGCAATCTGCAGCAGGATGTTGCTGCGCTCGGTGGCCGAGGTCTTGCCCCAGGCATCGGCCGCCGCATGGGCGGCGTCCAGCGCCTTGTCGATGTCGGCAGCCGTGCCCCGGGCCACCTGGGTATAGACCCTGCCGTTGATGGGCGTGACCACGTCGAAGTACTCGCCATTGCTGGGAGGCACCCACTGGCCGCCGATGTAGTTGTCGTAGCGGTCTTGGTATTTGTGCAGCGCACCGGACTGACCGGGAAGGGCATAGGCCATGGCAAATCTCCAGCAACAAGAGGACACAGGGGGTGGATGGGTGTGGGCGTGTTCCCACGAGGCTGTGGGACCCAACCCCTCCATATTCCTCCGTCGTCCTGCCCCCGGGAGAGGCGGTTTTCCCTTGCGGGTGTTCCCGCAGCGCAGCACACCTCCCAGGCGGGCCGCAGTGGCCCGGCTGCCGCCTGGCGCTGGGTTCAGTCCGTCGGGTGCAGGGCGCGCAGTGCGGCGGCCACGGCCTGTTCCCGGGCCTGGGCCACGGCATCGCCAATGGCCTTGCCTTTCAGCCCCCGCTGGGCGGCGGCCTGGGCCACGGGGGCGGTCTCCACTGCCAGGGCCGCATCCAGCGCGGCCTGCAGGCGCGGGCGCTGGGGGTAGGCCGCGTTCTCAAAGCCGGTGCGGCCACGGGCGTCGCATTCGCAGGCCAGCAGGGCTTCGGCAAAGCGCGCCGGCTTGCGGATGGCATCGCAGCGTTCCAGCAGGCGCAGCACGGCGGCGGCATTCAGCTCGCTGCTGCGGTGGATGTTGCCGTGCTCGCGCGCCACCACATCGGCCAGTTCCCGGCAGTCATTGGGAACGCGCCAGCGCTCGCACACGGCCTGCAGCAGCCGGGCGCTGCGCTGCTCGTGGCCGATGTGGCGCGGCAGCACATCGGCCGGCGTGGTGCCCTTGCCGAAATCGTGGCACAGGCAGGCAAAGCGCACCGTCAGCGGGGCGTCCAGCCGGGCCGCCATGTCCAGCACCAGCATGGCGTGCACGCCGGTGTCCACCTCGGGGTGGTATTCGGCGCGCTGGGGCACGCCCCACAGGCGGTCCAGCTCGGGCAGCACGCGTTCCAGCGCGCCGCAGTCGCGCAGCAGGCCGAACATGCGCGAGGGCTGTGCTTCCATCAGCCCGCGACTGATCTCCTGCCAGATGCGCTCGGGCACCAGGTGGTCGACCTCGCCGGCGTCCACCATTTCGCGCATCAGCTGCAGGGTTTCGGGGGCCAGCGTGAAATCGGTGAAGCGCGCCGCAAAGCGCGCCACGCGCAGGATGCGCACGGGGTCTTCGCGGAAGGCGTCGGTCACATGGCGCAGCACGCGGGCGGCCAGATCGGCCTGGCCGCCATAGGGGTCGCACAGGGCGTCTGTGCTGCCCCAGTCGGCTGGCGCGGCGATGGCATTGATCGTCAGATCGCGCCGCGCCAGGTCTTCCTCCAGCGTCACATCGGGGGCGGTGTGGACCACAAAGCCGCGGTAGCCGTGGCCGTTCTTGCGCTCGGTGCGGGCCAGCGCATATTCCTCGTGCGTGTCGGGGTGCAGGAATACGGGGAAGTCGCGTCCCACCGGGGTGTAGCCCCGGGCCGCCATGTCCTCGGGTGTGGCACCCACCACCACCCAGTCGGTGTCGTGGAAAGGTCGTCCCAACAGGCGGTCGCGCACTGCGCCGCCAACCATATAGATCTTCATGGCCGAAGTGTAGGCGGGGGCGCCATGCCCTGCAGCCGGTACCCGGGCACCGCTGCGGGGCCTCAGGGCTGGGGCAGGCTGCGTTCGGCCAGCATCCCGCTGGCGGTGCGGTAAGGCTCCTCGAACTCGCGGAAGTCTTTTTCCTCCAGTGCGGCACGGGTCCATTCGCGCACGGACGGCAGGGCCAGCACGCGCTGCACATAGGGCTGGATGTGCTGGGGCAGCGGCAGGGCATAGCGGTCCAGCCGCAGGCAGACCGGGGCGAAGAAGGCGTCGGCTGCACAGAAGTTGCCGAACAGCAGCGGGCCGCCGTGGGTGGACAGCTGCTGGCCCCACATGTCGATCAGGCGGTAGACATCGTCGCGCACGCCGGCCTGCTCGGCCCAGATCCGGGCGCCCACTTCGGGCAGGTGGGCTTCCACATTCATGGGGCAGTGGCTGCGCAGCGCGGTGAAGCCGCTGTGCATTTCGGCGCACAGGCTGCGGGCGCGGGCACGGTCGGCCACCGGGGTGGGCCAGACGCCCGCTTGCGGAAAGCGCTCGGCTAGGTACTCGGTAATGGCCAGGGTATCCCAGATGGCCAGCCCGTCGTCCACCAGCAGCGGCACCTTGCCGGTGGGGGTCAGCCCCAGCATCGTCTGCTTGAAGTGCGAATCCGGGGCAAAGCTGTCGAAGCGCACCTTCATCTCTTCAAATGGAATGCCCAGCTGGTGCAGCACCAGCCAGGGCCGCAACGACCAAGATGAGTAGTTCTTGTTGCCTATGTACAGCTGAAGCATGGGCCGACCTTTCTGTGCCGAGAATGCGTGCAGTGGGCGGGGGAGCGCAGATGTCCTACTGTAGCCGCAGCGCTACATTTGCGGTGTGTAATCGGGCGCTATGCATACCTCGGCCCTTGTCATGTTCTCGGGCGGTCAGGACTCCACCACCTGCCTGGCCCACGCCCTTTCCAAGTACGACCGCGTCGAAACCCTGGGGTTCGACTACGGCCAGCGCCACCGGGTGGAGTTGCAGGCGCGCCACACCGTGCGCGACCGGCTGCGCGCCCAGTTCCCGCAATGGGCGCCCCGGTTGGGTGAAGACCATGTGCTGACGCTGGATGTGCTGCAGCAGATCGGCGGCTCGTCGCTCACCGAGGACGTGGCCTTTGCCATGCAGGCCGACGGCCTGCCCAACACCTTTGTGCCCGGGCGCAATCTGCTGTTTCTGACCCTGGCCGGTGCACTGGCCTACCGGCGCGGGCTGCAGGTCATCGTCACCGGCGTGTGCGAGACCGATTTTTCCGGCTACCCCGACTGCCGTGACGACACCATGAAGGCCATGCAGCTGGCGCTGAACCTGGGCCTGGAGCGGCGGCTGCGCATCGAGACGCCGCTGATGTGGATCGACAAGGCCCAGACCTGGCAGATGGCACAGGACCTGGGAGGCGAAGCGCTGGTGGAACTGATCGTGCGCGACACCCACACCTGCTACCAGGGCACGCGCGATGCACTGCACGACTGGGGCTACGGCTGCGGCAGCTGCCCGGCCTGCGAGCTGCGCGCCAAGGGCTGGCAGCGCTGGCGGGCGGCGGCAGTGGACTGAGCGACTGCCGCGCGGCAAGTCCACAGCCCACAGCCTGCTCACCAGGCGTTTTTTATCCGGAGTGGGTACTTCCTTGTGATATACCGCAGGCCCGATTGGGCGTGCGGCTCAACGCGCCGTGTGGGGGTGTTGCCGGGGACGCCGGCCGCGTTCCTGCAGCTCGCCCTGCAAGGCGGTGAGCTGGGCCGCCAGCCAGGCCTGGCTTTCGGGCAGTTCCCGCAGGCAGTCCCAAAGGGCATGGTGCTGGTCCGGTGTCAGCGCCTGCGGACCCTGGCTGCGGCCAATGGCCATCAGCCGCTGTGCTTCGGCGTAGCTGATGCGCGGCCCGGAGGTGGGTGGCGCAGAGGCATCTTCCGCAGGACGGCTTTCCTCCAGGGGAGGGATGGCAGCGCCGGAGGGGGAGTACTCCTCAGCGCAGACGGGAGCAGGCGGCGCCGCGGGTTCCGCATCCAGGTCGGCAAACAGGTCGCGCGTGGGGTCCATGCCCTGCCCGCTGGCGGCGCGGGCGTCGTTGGCAGCGGGACGGGTGGGCCGGGCCATGGCGGGCCTCAGCGTGTTGGCAGATCCGGCAGGGGCCAGACCACACCGTTGTCGTTCAGCAGGGCGTCCAGTGGCTGGTCGTGGGCCTCGGGCTCGAAGTCGTCCACATAGGCTTCACGAAAGCCCAGGCCCACGGTGAAGGGCTTGGGCCGCAGCGTGGCCAGGGTGCGGTCGTAAAAGCCGCCGCCATAGCCCAGGCGGTAGCCGCCGGTGCCGTAGCCCACGCAGGGCACGAACAGCAGCGTGGGCTGGATCACCTCGGTGTCCTTGGGCTTGGGAATGCCGTAGGCGTCTTCCTCCATGGGGCAGCCCGGGTACCAGACGTGGAAGGTCAGCGTCTTGTGTTCCTTGTTGATCACCGGCAGGCCGATGCGACGGCGCAGGGGTTTGTCCAGCAATTCCCCGTCTTCCTTCCAGCGGTGCAGAATGGGCAGCGGATCGAATTCGCCCTTGATGGGCCAGTAGGCGCCGATCACGGTGTCCGGGCGATCCACCAACCAGATGCGCATCACCTGCTGCAGCAGGTCGCTGCGGTGTAGGCGGTCTTCCATATTCCGGCGCTGTTCCACCAATCGGCGGCGTAGGGCTGTTTTGTCCATCACATAATTCCCCCATGCATTGGCTGAAGATTCTGACACCGCTTTGCGCGGCCTCCCTGCTTTCCGTCGTTCCCTCTTTGGGTTTTACCCAGACGACCGGGGATGATGTGCTACTGCAAATGCAGCAAGCCTTCCGCAAGGGCGACAAAGCCGCGCTGGCGCGGCTGCTGCCGGCCGCCCAAGGCCATGCGCTGGAGCCCTGGGCCGCCTACTGGGAGCTGCGTGTGCGTCTGGATTCCGCCACACCGCAGGAGGTCCAGGCCTTTTTGCAGCGCTGGCGCGGTACCTACCAGGAAGACCGCTTGCGCAACGACTGGCTGCTGCAGCTGGGCAAGAACCGCGACTGGACCACCTTTGCGCAGCAGCACGCGGATTTCCGCATGCAGGACGACCGCGAGGTGCGCTGCTATGCGCTGACGGCGGATCTGCTGCAGGGCAAGGCACCGCAGAACGTGGCAGAAGAGGCCGTGCGGCTGTGGCACACGCAGGGCGCGAACGACGACGGCTGCGCCAACCTGGCCGCCACGCTGTACGCCAACAAGCAGCTCAAGGAAGAGGTCATCTGGCAGCGTGCGCGCCTGGGCGCAGAACTCAACCGCCAGGGCCAGACCAGCCGTGCCGTGGGCATCGTCGCGCCGGAGATGCAATCCCAGGTGGGCGATGTGTTTGCTTCGCCCATCAAATACCTCAGCGGCACCAGCAAGAACGCGCGCGGCAATGTGCGGCGTGAACTGGCCCTGCTGGCCATCATCCGCATGGCCGCCAACGACCCATCCCAGGCCGCCGATCAGATGAACGCGCGCTGGGCCAACCAGCTGCGCACCGAGGAACGCAACTGGGCCTGGGGCGTGATCGGCAAGATGGCCGCACGCAAGCTGGACCCCACGGCCGTGACCTACTTTGACAAGGTCACGCGCAGCAGCGATCTGGACGACGACGCCCTGGCCTGGAAGACCCGCGCCGCGCTGCGCGCCGGCAACTGGAGCCTGGCCCGCAAGGCCATCGACGGCATGAGCAACACTGCCCAGGCCGATCCGAGCTGGGTCTACTGGAAGGCCAAGGCGATCGCCTCCGGCCGCGTGGTGACCGAGCACGAAAAGAACGAATCGCGGGCCCTGTTCGAGCGCATTGCCGGCGTGGACGGCTTTTACGAGCAGCTGGCACTGGAAGAGCTGGGCCAGCGCGTGACCGTGCCGCCCGCCCCGCAGCCGCTGACGCCGGCGGAAAAAGAGGCGGCCGAGAAGAACCCCAGCCTGAGCCGCGCGCTGTACGCCATCCGCATGGGGCTGCGCAGCGAAGGCGTGCGCGAATGGAACTACGCCACCAATCTGCATGACAGCGGTGGCATGGGCGACCGTGCGCTGTACGCCGCCGCCGACCGTGCCTGCCGCGCCCAGGTGTGGGACCGCTGCATCAACACCAGCGAACGCACCCGCGGCTTCATGGACTGGAAGCAGCGCTACCCCATGCCTTTCCAGGAGACGGTGCTGGCGCGCTCGGGCAACATCGGGTTGGATCCGGCCTACGTCTATGGCCTGATCCGCCAGGAGAGCCGGTTCATCATGGATGCGCGCTCCGGTGTGGGCGCTTCCGGTCTGATGCAGGTGATGCCTGCCACGGCCAAGTGGACGGCACGCAAGATCGGCATGAACGACTTCACGCCGGGCATGATCAATGACCGGGACGTCAACATCCAGATCGGCACCGCCTACCTGAAGCTGGCGCTGGACGATTTCCAGGGCTCCATGGCCATGGCCGCTGCCGGCTACAACGCCGGCCCCGGCCGCCCGCGCAACTGGCGCAACGGCCCGGTGCTGGATGGTGCCATCTGGGCGGAGAACGTACCCTTCACCGAAACGCGTGACTATGTGAAGAAGGTGCTGGCCAACACCACCAACTACGCCGCACTGATCACCGGCCAGCCCCAGAGCCTGCGCGCACGGCTGGGCACCGTGGGGCCCAAGCCGGTGGAGGCACCGGCCGACAACGCCGAGCTGCCGTGACTCCTCGTGTCCGCCGGCATGCTGCTGGCGGCGCTGGTCGCGGTGGTGCAGGCCGTGTTGCGGAAAGCACGGCGTTGCCCGGCACCTCCTGATGCATGAGTTGCCTTTGGCAGCTCCAAGTGGTTTCACCGCGAGCCAGAGTGAACGTACCGGTGAATGGACGAAGGCGGCTCTGTGGCAAGAGCGGCCCACCGGCGTTGGGCGCTATACCAAGGTATAGCCCTGCCTTCCCAAAAGTGGCTGGGCAATGCGGCTGTGGCACGGGACAATGCCACCCAGCGCAGCATCCGTAACTGCTGCATTCAGCCCCTCTCTTCACACTTTTTGCAATGGAGGACCACGCCATGGAAACAGACCCTGACGGGCGCTTGTGCGCCACCTCCCATCTGTCCCCATCGTTGCATCCGGCCGCCCTGGTCCGGAGGTTCTCCATCGTCTGACGCATGCGAGGTCTCCACCCGGGTTGCCCACCCAGGAGAACTCCCATGCACTGCTCCAACACCTTGCAGATCGACCTGCGTGCGGCCCTGATGGCCCGCCAGGCAACCCAGGTCCGTGCACTGCTGGCCACCCATGGCCTGCCTGCGTTTGCACGCGCCATTTCCCGTTGCTCAGCCCGTGTGGCCGCGGATGCGCTGAGCCTGCTGTGCCCCGATGACCGCCAAGCCGTGCTGCGCCACCTGCCGCATCCGGTGTGCGACAGCCTGCGTCCACTGGGCATCGCATTGGTGGTCGCACAGCGGGGGGCGCCGCTTGTCGCCTCGACAGCGCAGTGCCAGCCGCTGCGTACCGACGCCCGCCTGCGCGTTGACGCCTGACCCGGGACGTCCCCGTATTGTTTATTGCGTTGCTCCAGGCCGCGCAAGGAGCCCTCCCATGCACTTTCTCACCACCTGGTTTGGTAGTTTTCTGCGCCGCCGCCACAACCTGCGGCTTTTTCGCCGCAGCGCCTTGCCGGGCATGGAGCGCGGTCCCGGCGGCAAGCCGCTGGCGCCCGGCGTCGTGCCGGAACAGCTGACCCGTGCGCTGTGGCGTGCGGCTTGCGACGACATTCCCGGCGCGCTGGCACGCCTGCAGTCGCACGAGCAAGGTCTGAGCGAGGCCGAAGCCGCCGAGCGCCTGCGCCATGTGGGGCCCAACGAGGTGGATCACGAAAAGCCGCTGCCGTGGTGGAGCCACCTGTGGCAGTGTTACCGCAATCCGTTCAATGTGCTGCTCACGCTGCTGGCGGTGGTGTCCTATCTGACCGAGGACGTGCAGGCCACCGTCGTCATCGGTGCCATGGTGCTGCTGTCCACGCTGATCCGTTTTGTGCAGGAAGGCCGCTCGCAGCGCAGCGCCGAACAGCTCAAGGCCATGGTCAGCAGCACGGCCACTGTGCTCCGACGCCCTTTCGACCCCGAGATCGGTGCCGCGCACGGTCATGCCACCGCCGTGCGCCGTGAAGTGGCCATGCGTGCGCTGGTGCCGGGCGACCACATCCAGCTGTCTGCCGGCGATATGGTGCCTGCCGACTGTCGCGTGCTGGTGGCCAAAGATCTGTTCGTCGCCCAGGCCGCGATGACGGGCGAGTCGCTGCCGGTAGAGAAGTTTGCCGAGCGCCAGCAACTGTCTGACGGCATTCTGGAGCAGACCAACCTGTTGTTCATGGGCACCACCGTGGTGTCCGGCGTGGCCATGGCCGTGGTGGTGGCCACAGGCAACCAGACCTACTTTGGCCAACTGGCCCAGCGCGTGGTGGCCACAGACCGGGCGCCCACCGCATTCCAGGCCGGGGTCAACAGTGTGTCGTGGCTGTTGATCCGCTTTGCGCTGGTGATGGTGCCGCTGGTACTGCTGCTCAATGGCTTTACCAAGGGCGACTGGATGGAGGCATTTCTCTTTGCGTTGTCGGTGGCCGTGGGCCTGACGCCGGAGATGTTGCCCATGATCGTGACGTCCACGCTGGCCAAGGGGGCGGTGGTGCTGTCGCGGCAGAAGGTCATCGTCAAGCGGCTGGATGCCATCCAGAACTTCGGTGCCATGGACGTGCTGTGCACCGATAAGACCGGTACGTTGACGCAGGACCGTATCGTGCTGGAGCGCCATACCGATGTCTTCGGCCACGAATCGCAGGAGGTGCTGAATCTGGCCTGGCTCAACAGCTACCACCAGACCGGATTGAAGAACCTGCTGGACCGTGCCGTCATCGAGCACCTGCAGCAGCACCCGGAACCCGGTCTGGAAGCCGCTTGGCGCAAGGTGGACGAGATTCCCTTTGACTTCGAGCGTCGGCGCATGTCAGTGTTGCTGCAACCCCAGGCCGGGGGTGACACGCTGCTGGTATGCAAAGGGGCGGTCGAGGAAATGCTGGCCGTGTGTACCCAGGTACAGGTACTGGGGGGCGGTGGCGAGCAGACCGTGACGCTGGATGCAGCCATGCTGGAACGTGTGCGCGGCGTGACCGAAGGTCTGAACCTCCAGGGCCTGCGCGTGGTGGCCGTGGCCTGTCGCCAGCTGCCGGTGGGGCCGCTGTCGGCATACAGCTACGGCGTGGCCGACGAGGCCGGGCTGACCCTGGTGGGCTATATCGCCTTTCTGGACCCACCCAAGGAATCTTCGGCACCGGCGCTGCAGGCCCTGGCGGCACATGGCGTGCAGGTGAAGGTGCTGACGGGGGACAACGAACTGGTGGCCGCCCGTGTGTGCGAGCAGGTGGGCCTGGATGGCGGCCCTGCGGTGACCGGCCCCCAGGTGGAGCGGATGGACGATGCGGCGCTGGCCGCCGCGGTGCAGCGCCACCAGCTCTTTGCCCGGCTGACGCCGCTGCACAAGGAGCGCATCGTGCACGTGTTGCGCGGCCAGGGGCATGTGGTGGGGTTCATGGGCGATGGCATCAATGATGCACCGGCGCTGCGCGCGGCGGACATTGGCATCAGCGTGGACAGTGCAGTGGACATCGCCAAGGAAGCGGCCGACATCATCCTGCTGGAAAAAAGCCTGATGGTGCTGGAGCAGGGCGTGGTCGAGGGGCGGCGCACCTTCTGCAACATGCTCAAGTACATCCGCATGACTGCCAGCTCCAACTTCGGCAATGTGTTTTCGGTGCTGGTGGCTTCCGTCTTTCTGCCGTTTCTGCCCATGTTGCCACTGCAGCTGCTGGTGCAAAACCTGCTGTACGACATCTCGCAGATCGCCATCCCTTTCGACCGGGTGGATGAAGAACTGGTTCGTCTGCCGCTGCGCTGGAGTCCGCAGGACATCGGCCGCTTCATGCTGTGCTTCGGTCCGCTGAGCTCGCTGTTCGATATCCTGTGCTTTGCCATGATGTGGTGGGTCTTTCAGGCCAACACGCCGTCGCAGCAGACATTGTTCCAGTCCGGCTGGTTCGTGCTGGGCCTGCTGACGCAGACGCTGATCGTGCACATGATCCGTACGCCACGCCTGTCCTTTGTGCAAAGCCGTGCTGCCTGGCCGTTGCTGTGGACCACGGCCGCCATCATGGCGGTGGGAGTGTTCCTGCCCATGGGGCCGCTGGCCGGCTACTTCAAGCTGCAGGCGTTGCCGCCGCTGTACTGGCCGTTGCTGGTGCTGATTGTGCTGGGCTATGCGGTGCTGACCACGGTGGTCAAGCGCTGGTACAGCCGCCGCTTTGGCTGGCAATGAGCGGACTGTCATCTTCTGGCGCTACGCTGGTGTTCTTTTTTGCTTCGCCCTGCAAGGATTTCGCATGAGCCAATGGCCCGCCTTTGATGTGTCTGCCTCGTTGAGCACGCTGGCCAGCCTTCTGCTGGCCTTCGTGCTGGGGGCAGTGATCGGTTTCGAACGCCAGGTGCGCCAGCGCACGGCGGGCCTGCGCACCAACACGCTGGTGGCCGTTGGGGCCGCGGTTTTCGTCGATCTGGCCGTGCGCTTTCATGGTCTGTATGGGGGCTCGCCCAGTCCGCTGCAGGTGATTGCCTATGTGGTCTCGGGTATCGGTTTTCTGGGGGCCGGTGCCATCATGAAGGAAGGGGCCAATGTCTCCGGCTTGAACACGGCGGCCACGTTGTGGGGCTCGGCGGCCGTGGGCTGTTGTGCCGGTGCCAAGCTGTTGCCCGAGGCGGTGCTGGCCGCACTGTTCGTGCTGGCGGCCAACACCTTGCTGCGCCCGGTGGTCAACCGCATCAACCGCCAGCCCATGCAGGAGGAGTTCAGCGAAGCCACCTATGCCGTCTATGTGATCTGCCGGCGCGATCGCCAGTCGGAGGTGCGCGAACAGCTCACCGCCTGGCTGGACGCGGCCAATTACCCGGTGCGCGACCTGGACCACCATGCCTTCGGTCAGGGCGATACCGAGATCGCCGCCACGCTGTACGCCACCGCAGTGGACGGGGTCGAGCTGGACCAGATCATGGCGCGCCTGGAAGCCGAGGAAGGCGTGCTGCAGGCCTTCTGGAATGCCCGCGCCGAAGACTGAGCCGGTAGCCGCACAGGCGCTTGCGTGGCATGGCACGCACGACGCGCCGTTGATCGGAGGCGGATGGCGCAGAAGCCGCCCATTTTCTGCAAGAGGCATTTGTTTCCATCCGCGCCACAATGCGGGCCATCACGCCCTGTTTCTGGATACCGCCATGCCTGCCCGACTGCACTTTCCCTCCCATGTGCGCCGCGTTCTGATGGCGCTGTTGCTGGCCCTGGCCATGGCTGCCATCTTTGTGGCGGACACGATCACCGAGTACGCCGTGGCGGCGGCCGTGTTCCATTCGGCGGTGATTCTGGTGGCGGTGCGCTGGTTTCGTCCGCGCACCGTGGTGGCGTTGGCGCTGCTGTGCATGCTGCTGACCGTGGTCAGCTTTGCGCTCACTCCCGGGGGCTTGTACCGCGTGGGCCTGGTCAACACCGGCATCAGCATGCTGGCCATTGCCATGACCGCCTATCTGGGGCTGAAGATGGTGGCGGCACAGGCCGATGCCCACGCTGCCCAGGCGCGGCTGTTGCAGATGGCACGCGCCACCAGCCTGGGCACGCTGACCGCCTCCATCGCCCATGAGGTGAACCAGCCGTTGGCGGCCATTGTCACCAGCGGCCATGCCTGCCAGCGCTGGCTGGCCCAGCAGCCACCGCAACTGGAGAAGGCGGGCCAAGCGCTGCAGCGCATCCTGGCCGATGCCGAGCGCGCCAGCAACGTCATCACCCGCATTCGCGGCCTGGCCCGTGGCGAGGCCCCGCATTGCCAGCGCGGGAGTCTGCAGGCGTCTGTGCGCGAGGTCGTGCAACTGTCGCACGGTGCGCTGGACGCACAGGGCATTGTCGTGCGCTGGGATTTCGAGCCGGGCCTGCCCGATGTCTGGACCGATCCCGTGCAACTGCAGCAGGTGGTGGGCAATCTGCTGTTGAACGCCATCGATGCCATCGGCACGGCGGCTGCCACCCGTCCCGCCGGGGCCGTGCTGGAGATCGTGCTGTCTGCCCACCGTCTGGGCGAGGACCAGGTGCAGCTGACCGTGACGGACAGCGGCATCGGCTTGTCGCCTGCCGTCAGTGCCCACCTGTTCGATGCGTTCTGGACCACCAAGGACCAGGGCATGGGGCTGGGCCTGACCTTGAGCCGCAGCATGCTGGAGGCACAGGGCGGCCGCATCTGGGCCGGGCCGCGCAGCGATGGCCGCATGGGCAGTAGCTTTCACATCAGCCTGCCCGTAGCGCGGGAGAATGGGGTATGAACACCACTGCTTCTTGCACCGATGAGGCCGCCATGGTCTACGTGGTCGATGACGACGCTTCGGTGCGCGCTGCGATCGAGGATTTGCTGGCCTCCGTCGGCCTGCAGGCGCAGGGCTTTGGCGCCACGGCCGACTTCGTGGCCCATTGGCGCCAGCATGGCGACAGCGCGCCAGCCTGCCTGGTGCTGGATGTTCGCATGCCGGGGCAAAGCGGTCTGGACTTCCAGCGCCAGATGCAGACCCTGGGCGTGCAGCTGTCGGTGATTTTCGTCACCGGTCACGGCGATATTCCCATGAGCGTGCAGGCCATGAAGGGCGGCGCCATCGAGTTTCTGACGAAGCCATTTCGCGATCAGGACCTACTGGATGCGATCCAGCAAGGTATTGCGCACGACCGTGACCGGCGGGCGCAGGCCGGTGCTGCGCAGTCGCTGCAGGCGCAGTGGGGCGGTTTGACGCAGGGCGAGCGGGATGTGGTGCGGGGCGTGGTGGCCGGACAGCTGAACAAGCAGGTGGCGGCCGCACTGGGGGTCAGTGAGATCACCGTGAAGGTGCGCCGCGCTCAGGCCATGCGCAAGCTGCAGGTCAAGACACTGGCCGAACTGGTGCGGGCGGTGGACCGGCTGGACCCGGGCGAGGCCGGTGGGCCCGGAGAGGTCACTGGCTGATCATCGGTTGTGCAGCACCCCGCCCTGCACGGCGGCGGCGCCGGAGCGCTCCAGCTCATGTACCAGGCTCTGTGCCCAGTCTTCGGGCGTGTCGGCGGCAAAGTAGAGGGTGTGCAGCGTGCGGAAGTAGGGGGTGGCCAGCATCCATTGGAGGGCGTCGGTCGTGGCAATCTGCTGCCACTCCAGCAGCTTGTATTTCAGCAGCACCTTGGCGGCATAGCGTGCGTGTTTGCGCGGATCGGCCACAAAGCCGGCCAGCTTGCGCCGCGCTTCGACCAGGGCTGCGGTCACGTCGGTGAACAGTGCGCCGTGGCCGGGCAGCACCACGGCGGGCTGCAGTGCCTCGATGATGTCCAGCGTGGCGCCGACATCGGCAAAGGCGTGGATGCCTTCGATCTCGGGGAAGACCACGCCAAAGCCGTGCTCCCACAGCGCGTCGGCCGAGATCAGCAAGCGCCGCTCGGGCTCGAACAGGATGACGGAGTGCGGGTCGTGGCCCGGTGCCGCATGCACCTGCCAGGGGCGGCTGCCCAGCATGACCTCGGTGCCGGCCTGCAACACTCCCTCCACGCGAAAGCGCGGGCAGTCCTGGCCGGTGGGGCGGTAGCTCAGCCTCTCTTCGTCCCAGGCGCGGACGGCGGCGGCTTCGCCAGGGGGGATCCAGGTCTGCACGTCCGGGTAGGCGGCCTGCAGCGCGGCATTGCCGCCGCAGTGGTCGCTGTGCAGATGGGTGTTGAGGATGCGTGCCAGCGGCTGGGCCCCCAGGCTGTCCTGCACCAGGGCCACGGTCTGGTCGGCATGGAGGCAGTAGCCGGTGTCCACCAGCGCGGCGCCGCCGTCAGGCCCGCTCGCCTGGAACAGGTAGTTGTTGGCGGACAGCCAGCCGCGTTCGAGGACGGTGATTTCGGGCCAGAGCAGGGAGGCAGCAGCAGTCATGCAATCTCAGCAAAGCAAACCCCGCGCCACCAGAGCGGGCGCGGGGCATCGGTAGGGACACCGTAGGGGCAGGATCAATGCGGTGCGGTCGCAGCCGGGCTGCGCAGCTCGCGCCGCAGGATCTTGCCCACGTTGGTCTTGGGCAGCTCGTCGCGGAACTCCACGAAGCGCGGGCATTTGTAGCCTGTCAGGTGGGCATGGCAGTGGCGAATCACGGCCTCTTCGGTCAGCGACGGGTCATTGCGCACCACAAACACCTTCACGGCCTCGCCCGAGTGTTCATCCGGCACGCCGATGGCCGCACATTCCACCACACCGGGGCACAGGGAGATGACGTTCTCGACCTCGTTGGGGAAGACGTTGAAGCCGCTGACCAGGATCATGTCCTTCTTGCGGTCGATGATGCGGGTATAGCCTTGCTCGTCCATGACGCCGATGTCGCCGGTGCGCATGAAGCCGTCGGCGGTGAAGGTCTTGGCGGTTTCCTCGGGCTGGTTGTAATAGCCGGCCATCACATTGGGGCCGCGGATGCAGATCTCGCCGGATTCGCCCAGCGGGCGGTCGTTGCCTGCGTCGTCCTTGATGGCGATGTCGATGCCCGGCAGCGGCAGCCCGATGCTGCCGCTGAAATGCTGGGATGTCACCGGGTTGTTGGTGCCGATGGCGCAGGTCTCGCTCATGCCCCAGCCTTCGATCATGGGACAGCCCGTCACCTGCTGCCACTGCTTGGCCGTGCCTTCGCTGGCGGCCATGCCGCCGGCCTGCGAGGCGCGCAGCTGCGAGAAGTCCAGCGTGCGGAACTTGGGGTTCTGCAGCAGGGCGTTGAACAGCGTGTTCACCGCCGGCAGGATGTGGAAAGGCCGCTTGGCCAGCACATCGACAAACTTGGGGATGTCGCGCGGGTTGGGAATCAGGCTCAGGCTGGAGCCCTGGCGAATGGCGAGCAGGCACAGCGTGAGCGCGAAGATGTGGTACAGCGGCAGCGCAGCGATGCTGTGGACTTTCGACAGGTCGGGCAGGCCCTTGAGCGCGGGGGCAAACCAGGCTTCGGCCTGCAGGGTGGCGGCGATGATGTTGCGGTGGGTCAGCACCGCGCCCTTGGACAGGCCGGTGGTGCCGCCGGTGTACTGCAGAAAGGCGATGGAGTCGTGCGTGGCCTGGCTGGGCTGCAGCGTGCGGTTGGCACCCTGGGACAGCGTATCGCGGAAGTGGGTGAGCGTGCGCCCTTGTAGCGGCAGGTCGAAGGCCGGCACCATCTTGGCCAGGTGGCGCACGGCAAAGGTGATCCAGCGGCCGAATACCGGGCCCAGCAGATCGCCCATGGCGGTCAGACACACATGCCGGACCTGGGTGCGTTCCAGCACCTGGCCCAGCGTGTGGGCAAAGTTCTCCAGAATCACGATGGCCGTGGCGCCCGAATCCTTGAGCTGGTGTTCCAGTTCGCGCGGGGTGTAGAGCGGATTCACGTTCACGCAGGTGTAGCCGGCACGCAGCACGGCGGCCATGGTCACCGCGAACTGCGGCACATTGGGCAGCATGATGGCCACGCGCGCGCCCGGTTCCAGCCCCAGGCTTTGCAGCCAGGCGCCCAGGCGGGCGGAGAGCCGGTCCAGCTCGGCATAGTCCATCCACACGTCCATGCAGACCGAAAACGGATGGCTGGCATGGCGCTTGAAGGACTCTTCCAGCAAATCGGCCACCGAGCGGTACTGGGTGGTGTCTATGTCGGTGGGTACGCCTTCGGGGTAGTGCGGCAGCCAGATGCGGTCCATGCTTTCTCCTGTTGCGGGGAAATGGGTGACGGAAAGTGTGTTCATTCTGTGTGGCTGCCGGGGTCGCGCCATCGGGCTTGTCCTAGGAATTAGGGAAGGTCCGCAAAGGGTGCGCGGGGCGGCCCGGGCCTGCATGGTCACAATGCAGGCAGGAGGTGCTGACACATGGTGGCCTGGTGGTTGCGGGGAATGACACTGCTGAATCTGGCGGTGCTGGTCGTCTGGCTGGCCTGGGCCTGGCCCCAGTCGGTGCCATGGGCGCTGGGTGGTGCCGTGCTGTGGGCGCTGGCCGGGCGCTGGTGGCTGGGGCAGCAGTTTGTCTGCCTGGCCCTGGTGCGGCGCAGCCGGGGCGAGCCACCGCTGGCGCTGGCCACACTGCTGCGGGCCTGGAATGCCGAATGCCGGCTGATGCTGCGGGCCTTTGGCTGGGACATGCCCTGGGCTGAACATGCCCAGGCGGACTACGTGCCCGACCGCCCGGCGGGCCGACCGGTGGACCACGCTGGCGTGGTGCTGGTGCACGGCTGGCTCTGCAACCGCGCCATCTGGGCCGATGCGCTGCACCAGCTGCGTGCCGCAGGGGTGCCTTGCATTGCGGTCAGCATGCCGTTGCTGCTGCACCGTGTGGGCACGGGCCGGGCGGTGCTGGACGGGGCAGCACGGCGCATGCAGGCGGCCACGGGCCGGGCGCCGGTGGTGGTGGCGCACAGCATGGGCGGGCTGGTGGTGAGGGACTGGTTGCGCAGCCTGACGGATGCCGATGCGCCCCACTGCCCGCAGCAGGTGGTGACGGTGGGCAGCCCCCACCACGGCACCTGGATGGCCCGCTGGGCACTGGGGCCGAATGTGGCGCAGATGCGCCCCGGCAATGTCTGGCTGCAGCAGCTGCAGCGGGACGAGGCCCGGCCCGGTAGCGCGGCCAGCCGGGTGCAGTGGCACTGTGCGCTGTCCGACACGGACAATATGGTCTTCCCCGGCACCACAGCCTTGCTGGATGGCGCCACGCCGCTGTGGCTGAACGGCATGGCCCATGTGGAGATGCTGCAGGACCCGGCGCTGTGGACGCTGGTGCGCCAGTTGGTGGTGCAGGCGCCGCAGGCACCGTCAGTGGGTCGCCCGGTGGGAGAGATGGCGCCTGGGACTGCGCAGGCCGAGCCTCGGTCCATCATGTAGACGGCCGAACTCGGCGCTGCCTGTGCGTCAGGCGCTGCGAGGTCAGTCGGTTGGCGTGTGGCTGGCGGGCTCTGGCGCAGCCGGCGTGGCCGGGGGCACCGGCGCCGCATCGGCGCGGTCGGGCACCAGGTGGATGTCCGTGGCCGAGGACAGCGCAATGCCTTGCTCGGCGGTCTGGCGCAGCAGCTCGAACAGCAGGTCGCTGCGCGTGCTGTAGACCTGGCGCGGGCTGGAGACATGGCCGAAGCTGGTGATGTTGATCACGCTACCGCTGAGCGAATCCACGTACATCGACGGAGCCGGGGCCTCCAGCACGGCTTCGTGGCTGCGGTAAATACCCAGCAGCAGTTCCTTGAGGCGGACCACATCGGTGCTCAGCGGCACCGCAAAAGCGATGGAAATGCGGCCCAAGGCGCCGTCCATCGTCAGGTTCTGCACGGACTTGGTGATCAGCTCGGAGTTGGGAACGATCAGCGTGGACTTGTCGTCGGTCTGGATTTCGGTGGCCCGCACGCTGATGCGGCGGATGTCGCCCACCTGGTCGCCGATGCGTACGCGGTCGCCCAGCTTCACCGGGCGTTCGGCCAGCAGGATCAGGCCGGAGACAAAGTTCTGCGTGATGGCTTGCAGACCGAAACCGATACCCACGGACAGTGCACTGGCCAGCAGCGCCACTTTCTCAAAGCCGATGCCCAGAGCGGCCAGGGTCCACAGGCCCGAGAGGATGATGCCCACATAGCGGGCCACCGTGCTGATGGAGTTGCGCGCGCCGATGTCCAGATCGGTCTTGGGCAGATAGGTTTCCACCAGCCAGTGCTGCAGCACGCGGAAGACGGTCAGGCCGATCACCAGCACCACCAGCGCGCGGCCGATGGCCATGGGCTTGAGCACGGTGTCTCCGATCGGCAGCCCGCCCTGGGCGGCGCTGGCCGTCCAGCCCAGCAGGCTGCTGGCGTTGCCAAAAGGCGCGGTCAGCGCGGCCAGGCCCAGCAGCAGCAGGGACACCCGCAGCAGGGCCGACAGCAGCACGCCCACCTGTTCCACCCGGGTGGGGCGCAGGCCCATGCCCTGGGCCAGACCGCGGCCGGGGCGACTGTCCGGTGAGAAGAACCAGGTGCACAGGTCGTCGACAAACTTCATCAGCAGCGACGTGGCCAGCACCACCACTGTGATCCACACCATCTGCGTGGCCACGAACACCGAGAAGTTCAGATAGCCCAGCAGGGCCGCCACCAGGGCGGCCAGCACCGTCAGATGTCCGCCCAGCCAGGCGAACATCAGCCAGCTGCTGCGCTGCACGGGACGGCCGGCGTCCCCATGTTCGCCCTTGGTAGCGGGCGCGGCCAGGCGCTGGCGCTGCTGGGTGATGGTGACCAGCACCGACAGGATCAGGCCCACATAGGTCAGCGCGATCAGCCCGTCCAGCGCCACCGTGCTCACCGCGCTGGTGCGCGCGGCAATGTCCACGGCATTGAGCATCATGGCGAACCAGGTCAGGAAGGCAGCGCCCCAGGCGTAGCGGGTGAGGGTGGGGGCGGCAATGTCGTCGATCGCCAGCAGGCGCCAGCTGGGGCGCTTGGGCACCAGCGTGCTGGCGCTGATGGACAGGAAGAAGGCCGCCACGAAGGCCGCCTGGATCCAGGCGTCGGCCACGCTTTGCAAGCGCGGCGTGATGGCATCGATGGCACGCAGGTGTTCGATGAACACCAGGCTGGCCAGACCGGGCAGCACCGTGCCCACCAGCAGCAGCCACACGGCCAGGCCGGTGCGGCGCAGGCGGCCGTCCGGGGCGCGCTCCGACGCGGCATAGCGGTAGCCCAGGTGGCGCAGGCCCATGCGCAGCGGGAACAGCAGCAGCAAGGCCAGCACGATGCCGCGCAGCGGCATGGCCCAACCATGTTCGGCAATCGCCGCGCGGAAGCTGGCCTGGCCCAGGCGGGTGAGCCCGCTGATGCGCTGCAGGTCCAGCGGCAGCTGTTCGGAGAATTGCTTCCACAGCGCGGGCGACAGCGGCGACAAGGCCTTGCTGGCGATCTGGGCGTTGAACTGCTGGGTGCGCAGCTTCTCGATGGAATCGGCCGTCTGCGCAGCTTCCACCGACAGCAGCTTGCCGCGCTTGATGGCGGAGTCCAGGTCGCTGTGCTCCTGGGCCAGTTCCTTGCGCTGGCGGGTGAGATCGGTGCTTTCCTCCACCCCGTCGACCTTGGTGCCGAGCTGTTCCACCCGCTGGTCCAGCTGCTTGAGCAGCGGCTCCAGGGCGGTGACGGCGGCATCGGCGTCGCGCTTGGATTTCAGCGCCTGATCGGCCAGGACCTGCAGCGTGTCCGAGGTCTCGGCGTCGTCCAGCGATTTGCGCACCTTGTCGAGCGAGGCCGCGGCGGCCTGGATCTGTGCCTGTGGCGTGATCTGGGGTTCGGGAGGGAGCAGCGCGTCGGCTGCATGGGCCAGACCCACGCAGCCCAGCAGGGCCAGATGCAGGGCCAGCAGCCAGCGCAGCAGGCGGGTGGGGCACAAGGACAGGATGGAAGTCGGCACAGTCAAAGCGGTGAAAAACAAGGGGTGCGGTGGATGGGACACAGGCGCTGCGCGCGGCACAGCCGTGCCGGCCTGCGCAGAAAAGCCGATGGTCGTGACTATAGGCACTGTACGTGCATAGCGGTGTCGGCGTGTGACGTCTGGACGGGACGGCGCCGCTGCGGCAGGTTCCTGGTCCGCAGAGACCGGCCTTGTGCGGCGCACGGGCGGGAGCGGAGCGCAGGTGTGCTGCTTGCAAAAGCGGCGCTGCCGGTGGGGTTGTGCGGGCGGTTGGTGATGCAAATGCACACCAAATGAAGCACGATCGCACAGCAGCTGCTATGAAAAACAGACTGCCCCCAGTGGCATGTGCCGCTGAGCGCGGCTCAGACCGGAATGCTGGCTTCGCCCGGCAGCCGTTCATCGGCCGCGATCTCCGGCAGCTGGCGCAGCCGGTCATACAGCGGTGCAAAGTCGCTGCTGGCAAAGTCCAGCAGCTGCTGCAGGTCGTCGATGACGAAATAGGTGTGCTGGTAGTCGTCGATGCGGTAGCGCGTGCGCATGGTGCGCTCCAGCTGCAGCGGCAGGCGCTGGGGAATGGGGCTGGTCACGCTGTAGGCCAGCTCGCCGGCGGAGCTGAGGATGCCCGCGCCATAGGCCTTGATGCCGTCGGCTTCACGCACCAGGCCGAATTCGATGGTGTACCAGTACAGGCGCGCCAGCAGCTCGGTGGCGCCCAGGTCGGCCGCCTTGAGCCCCCCCGCGCCGTAGGCCTGCATGTAGTCGGCCAGCACCGGATGAAAGAGCAGCGGCACATGGCCGAACAGGTCGTGAAAGATGTCCGGCTCGACGATGTAGTCCAGCTCGTCCCGGGTGCGGATCCAGTCGGTCACTGGAAACCGGCGCTGGCTGAGCAGGCGGAAGAAATCCACTTCCGGAATCAGCCCGGGCACGCCGACGAGCTGCCAGCCGGTGGCAGCCTGCAGGCGGGTGTTGATGTCCTCGAAGTGCGGAATGCGCTCGGACGCCCCGAGCAGGGGCAGGCAGGTGATGAAGTCGCTGCTGGCCCGGCCGGGCAGCAGCGCCTGCTGGCGTGCATACAGCTGGCGCCAGGTGGCGTGCTCCACCTCGGTGTAGGCCGCATAGTTCTGCGTGCAGGTGTAGTCGCTGGCCGCACGGCTGTAGTCTCCGCGCGGCGGGCGGCTGGACTGGCCGTAGACGACAGGGCGGACTTCCATGGTGGCTCTCCTGACAGATTGGATATCGCAACGTGGCTGGAAGTTCGGGTGTCCCCGCTCAGAGCACGCCCCGGCGCATCTGGTCGAGTTCGATGCTCTCGAACAGCGCCTTGAAGTTGCCGTTGCCAAAGCCGTCATCGCCCTTGCGCTGGATGAACTCGAAGAAGATCGGTCCGAGCTGGTTCTCGCTGAAGATCTGCAGCAGCAGCTTCTGGCCCGCGCCGTCGATCAGGATCTTGCGTCGCTTCAGCTCGGCCAGCGGCTCGCCATGTTCGGGCAGGCGCTTGTCGATCAGTTCGTAGTAGGTGTCGATGGTGTCGAGCAGGCGCACGCCGCTGGCACGCAGGTGGTCCACGGTGGTGTACAGGTTGTCCGATCCCATGGCGATGTGCTGGATGCCTTCGCCCTGGTACATGTCCAGGTACTCCTGGATCTGGCCGGCTTTTTCCTTGCCTTCCTCGTTGATGGGGATGCGGATCTTGCCGCAGGGGCTGGTCATGGCCTTGCTCTTGACGCCGGTGACCTGGCCTTCGATGTCGAAGTACTTGATCTCGCGGAAGTTGAACAGGCGCTCGTAGAAGCTGGCCCATTCCACCATGCGGCCACGGTGGACGTTGTGGGTCAGGTGGTCGATATAGGTCAGGCCATGGCCGGGCACGTGCAGCATGTCCTGGCTGCTGATGCCGGGCAGTGGCACAAAGTCCACGTCAAAGAAGCCAATGTTGCCGATATCGCCGGGCTGTGCGTCGCCTTTGCCGCGCCAGCGGTCCACCAGATAGATCAGGCTGTCCCCCACGCCCTTGATGGCGGGGATGTTCAGCTCGCCCGGGGTGGCCGTGCCGGCATAGCCCCAGGCGCCCAGGGCGATGGCCCGCTCATAGGCGGCCTTGGCATCGTGCACGCGGAAGGCAATCGCGCAGACGCTGGGGCCGTGCAGGCGGGCGAAGCGCTGGGCAAAGCTGTCGGGCTCGGCGTTGACGATGAAGTTGATCTCGCCCTGGCGGTACAGCAGCACGTTCTTGTGGCGGTGGCGGGCCACGGCGCGAAAGCCCATGCTTTCGAACACCTTGCCCATGGCCTGGGGGTCGGGGGCGGCAAATTCGATGAACTCGAATCCGTCCGTGCCCATGGGGTTGTCCCAGGCTGAGGTGCTGTCGGAAGCGGCGGCGGGCAGGGGGGCGTTCATGGCGGTCTCCTGTGTGCTGTGGGGCAGTGATGGTCACCAATGTAGATTTGCTGCGCGTCAAGAAAGCTGCGTCCTGTGCGGAAGGTGGGTGGTGGGTGGCAGGAAAAATGCGCCGAATGTGGTTTTGCTGCATATTTCCCAAGCATCTAGGGTTAATACTTAGCTGTTTGGTATAAAATCCTGCGTCATGAGTTCACTCCACGCAATAGACAAGCTTGACCGCGCCATCCTGCGCCGGTTGATGGAAAACGGGCGCGAAACCTATGACGTCATCGGCGAGCAGGTGGGCCTGTCGCCCAGTGCGGTGCTGCGCCGGGTCAAGCGGCTGGAGGAGTGCGGCGTCATCGACCGCTATGTGGCCCTGGTGCCGCCCGAAAGCGTGGGCCTGGGCCTGACGGCCTATCTGAACGTGCGCCTGGAGAAGAACACCGAGACGCACAAGCGCAATCCCATGGACCTGTTCAAGGCCAGTGTGCAGACCTGGCCGGAAGTGGTGGAATGTGCTTCGCTGACCGGAGAGATGGACTATCTGCTGCGCGTGGTGGTGTCCGATATGCAGCACTACAGCCGCTTCATCATGGATACGCTGCTCAAGCACCCCAGTGTGTCGGACTGCAAGACCAGCTTTGTGCTGGACCGTGTCAAGGGCACTACGGCAATTCCGCTGTAACTGCGGCCCCGACCGAAGGGGCAGCTTGTGGCAGCGCAAACAAGGGCGGTGCAGGGGTAGATTCCGGGTAAACCCTGTGGCAATGTTGCCACCGGACGGCGCAACGTCCTTATTTATGTTGCAATGCAGCAATTCGTGCAGGCCGGCACTTTCCGGCCACAGGTTGGTCAACGTGCCCCGAGGGGGCCTAAACGGAAAGAGTGGGGAAGTGTCATGAGCAGTGAATGGCTGTCTGCCTCGTTGAGAGCGGGATCGAGCATCTTTTTGCCCCGGTTCGCCTCGAACCGCCTGCCCAGTCTGGTGCCCATCCGTGAGCTGGCACCGCGCCACCGCGACCGCATCCTGGCCCACCTGCTGAAGCTGGACACCGGTGACCGCTATCTGCGCTTCGGCTATGCCGCCAATGACGAGCAGGTCAAGCGCTATGTGGAGCAGCTTGATTTCGAGCGCGACGACATCTTCGGCATCTTCAACCGCCGCTTGGAGCTGGTGGCCATGGCCCACCTGGCGTATGTGGACCTGGCCAACCACAGCAACTGCGCCGAGTTCGGCGTATCCGTGCTCAAGAGCGCCCGGGGCAAGGGCCTGGGTGGCCGTCTGTTCGAGCGTGCGGCGCTGCATGCGCGCAACCATGGCGTGGACATGATGTTCATCCATGCCCTGTCCGAAAACACGCCCATGCTGAAGATTGCCCGCAGCGCCGGGGCCAAGGTGCAGCGTGACGGCACCGAATCGGAAGCCTATCTGCAGCTGCCGCCGGGCGATTTCGACTCGCGCATGGCGGAGATGGTGGAGACCCATGTGGCCGCCGTGGACTACCAGTTCAAGAAGCAGGCCAAGCAGTTCTGGGAGATCCTGGCCGATGTGCAGGAAATCCGCAAAGGTGTGCAGGAAGGCCGCCACCAGGCCGGCGAATAAGGCCCGCCGCCTCTGTCATCCATAAGGGCTGCCCACGCTGGGCGGCCCTTTTTCATGGGCAGGCCATGCCTGCCCTGGGGGGCTGCGGTGGGCCGGCGTGTGCCATGCCGCAGCAGTGCCTGGGCCATGGGCTTGCGGGGCGTATGGGGCCTGTGCGGGGGAATCCGCTATCCTAGGAGCCTGTTTCACTACCGCACGTCCTGCACCTCTGTCTGTGTCAGACCCCCACCCGCAGCGCTCTTCCGACCGCGAAGACAAGCGCAGCTTTCTGCAGAAAGTCGTCGAGTTCATCAATCCCGGTCCCGACAGTCCCGGTGAACTCATCGAAACCCTGGCGGATGCCGAAGACAACGAAGTCATTGGCGCCGACTCCCGCGTGATGCTCGAAGGCGTCATCCGCATGGCCGATATGACAGCCGGTGATGTGATGGTGGCTGCGCCGCGCATCGACTTTCTGGACATCAACGAAACCTACGAAGCCCTGCTGCACCAGGTGATCACCACGGCGCACTCGCGCTTTCCGGTGTACGAGGGCGAGCGTGACAACATCATTGGCGTGCTGCTGGCCAAGGACCTGCTCAAGCTGCAGCGTTCCCCGGGCCTGAATCTGCGCGCGCTGCTGCGACCGGCCATTTTTGTGCCGGAGAGCAAGCCCCTCAACGATCTGTTGCGCGTTTTCCGCAGCAACCGCAACCACCTGGCCATGGTCATCGACGAGTTCGGTGCCACGGCCGGTCTGGTGACCATCGAGGATGTGCTGGAAGAGATCGTCGGCGAGATCGAGGACGAATTCGACATTCCGGAGGAAGAGGGCGACATCTTTGCGCTGGCCGATGCCACCTACCGTGTCGCCGGCCGCACGCCGGTGGAGCGCGTGGCCGAATTCTTCGGCGTGGCGCTGGTGGCCCGCGACCCGGAAGAGGAATTTGACACCATCGGCGGTCTGGTGGCCCATGCGCTGGGGCATATGCCGCGCCGCGGCGAGCACTGGGAGAGTGCCGGTCTGCGCTTTGAAGTGCTGCACGCCAAGGGCGGCGCGGTGCACTGGTTCAAGGTCACGCGCCTGGGCGCGGGCGATTAACTGCTAATCTGCGGGGCCCGCGCCGCTGTGGCGCAGCCCTTGCGGTGGCAGCGCGTCCTGATCCTGGAACCAGGGAGCGGCCGCCGGGGGCCACCCGCGCCGTGCCAGCTGTTCCCTGACTTCACCCGCCCATGCCTTCCGTGTTTGCCCCTTCTTCCCACACCGCTGCCACCCACCGTTTTCTGGGTTGGGGCTGGTCCGCCGGCATGCTGCTGGCCGGTGAGCTGCAGGCCATGTCCCTGGCCTGGCCGGGCTCGGGCCAGGCTCTCTGGTGGCTGCAGCTGCTGAGCCTGGCGGCACTGGCGACCGGCCTGCTGCATGCGCCCACGGCGCGCAGCGCGGCCTGGCGCGGTTTTGTCTTTGCCACGGCCTGGCTGGCAGGCACCTTCTGGTGGCTGTTCATTTCCATGCACACCTATGGCGGCCTGCCGGCGCCGCTGGCGGTGCTGGCGGTGCTGGCGCTGGCGGCCTTTTTGGGCGCGTACTACGCGATTGCCGCCTGGGGCTTTGTGCGCCTGCGGCCCATGCAGCCTGCCTGGGCTGCCCTGGTGTTTGCCGCCTGCTGGACGCTGGCGGAGCTGGCACGCGGAACGCTGTGGACCGGTTTTCCCTGGGGCGCTGCCGGCTACGCGCATGTGGACGGGCCGTTGGCGGCCCTCCCGCGCTGGGTGGGCGTTTACGGCACGGGCGCTGTCGCGGCCTGGTTGGCCATGCTGCTGGCCCAGGTGCTGGCCACGCCGGCACGCCGTGCGCTGCGCTGGGCAGCCCCGTTGGTCCTGACGGCCGGTGCCGTCGCCGGTTTAGGGGTCTGGCAGCAACGGGCCCTGGCCGAAGGCGATGCCCAGGCCCTGGCCGAAGGCCGCCCGGTGCTGGACGTGGCCTTGCTGCAAGGCAATATTCCGCAGGATGTGAAGTTCGAGCCCGGCGAAGGCATTGCGCTGTCGCTGAACTGGTACGGCCGCCAGTTGCTGCAGCCGGCCGCGCCGCTGGTGGTGGCGCCCGAAACCGCCATTCCGCTGCTGCCGCGCCAGCTGCCCGAAGGCTATCTGGATGCCGTCACCGCGCCCTACCGCTACCAGGAAGCCGGAACCGGCGCCCATGCGGCGCTGGTGGGCATGCCGCTGGGCGACGAGGAGCAGGGCTACGCCAATGCGGTGGTGGGCTGGCAGCCCGGTGCCGGTAGCAGCTACCGCTATGACAAGCACCATCTGGTGCCGTTTGGCGAGTTCATTCCCCCGCTGTTTCACTGGTTTGTGCGCATGATGCACATTCCGCTGGGCGACTTTGCCCGGGGCGCCGTCGCCCAGCCTCCCATGCTGTGGCGGGGCGAGCGCCTGGCGCCGAATATCTGCTACGAGGATTTGTTCGGCGAGGAGCTGGGCGCACGCTTTGCCGACCCGGCCCAGGCGCCCACGGTGTTCGTGAACATCAGCAATATTGGCTGGTTTGGTGACAGCCCGGCCATTGACCAGCATCTGCACATTAGCCGCATGCGCTCCTTGGAATTCGAACGCCCCATGCTGCGCGCCACCAACACCGGCGCTACAGTGGCGATCGATCACCGCGGGGTGGTCACCCACCAACTGCCGGCTTTCGAGCGGGGCGTGCTGCTGGCCACCACCCAGGGCAGGGAACATTTGACCCCTTATGCCAGATGGGTGGCTGCGGCCGGTCTGTGGCCGCTGGGCCTGCTGTGCGCCGCTGTGCTGGCGCTGGCGGGGTGGCTGCTGCGCCGCAGCAAATAGAAAGTTCGACCTGGGTCACAGGGTTTGTGGTGCACAGACAACAAAGAGCTTCGATAATGCCCGCCTGCGGCGCCCGTACACTCAGCGGCGAGCACAACATAAAAACGCGCTGGCAATCCGCCGCGCTGGAGTAAGTTTGACAATGGCCGAATCTTTTTCCTACGAACAACTGATCGCTTCCGGTGAAGGCAAGCTGTTTGGCGCCGACAGTGGCCGCCTGCCCCTGCCTCCCATGCTGATGTTCGACCGCATCACCCATATCTCCGAAGATGGCGGTGCCCATGGCCTGGGCAAGATCGTGGCCGAACTCGACGTGAACCCCGATCTGTGGTTCTTCAAGTGCCACTTCCAGGGCGACCCCGTCATGCCCGGCTGCCTGGGCCTGGACGCCATGTGGCAGCTGATCGGTTTTTACCTGACCTGGCTGCGCCTGCCCGGCCGCGGTCGCGCCCTGGGGGCCGGCGAAGTGAAGTTCACCGGCGAAGTCGGTCCCGACGTCAAACTGGTGACATACGAGATTGATATCAAGCGGGTGATCAAGCGCAAGCTGAACATGGCCATTGGCGATGCACGCCTGCTGGCCGATGGCAAGGAAATCTACGTGGCCAATGACCTGCGCGTGGGTCTGTTTCTGCGCGAAGGGGACGGCCAGGGAACGGCAGCATGAGCAAGAAGCGGGTAGTCATCACCGGCGCGGGCATCGTCTCGTGCATTGGCAACGACCTGGAGACGGTCGAAGCGTCGCTGCGTGCCAGCCGCTCGGGCATCAAGGCCGTGGCCAAGTTCACTGAACTGGGCTTGCGCAGCCAGGTGGGCGGTGTGCCGGAAATCGACATCGAAGCACGCATTGACCGCAAGCAGCTGCGCTTCATGGGCGACGCCGCGGCCTACTCGCAGATTGCGCTGGAAGACGCCATCAAGCAGGCAGGGCTGACACCCGAGCAGGTGAGCCATCCGCGCACCGGCCTGATCATGGGCTCGGGCGGCGGCTCTCCGGCCAACCAGATCGAGGCGGCAGACACGCTGCGCGAGAAGGGCATCCGCCGCGTGGGACCGTACCAGGTCACGCGCTGCATGAGTTCCACAGTGTCGGCATGCCTGGCGACCAATTTCAAGGTCAAGGGCATCAACTACTCCATCACCTCGGCTTGCTCGACTTCGGCCCACTGCATCGGTGCGGCAGCCCAGCAGATCGCCTGGGGCATGCAGGACGTGATGTTCGCCGGCGGCGGTGAAGAACTGTCCTGGGGCATGTCGCTGCTGTTTGACGGCATGGGTGCCATGTCCAGCAAGTACAACGAGACGCCCGAGAAGGCCTCGCGTGCCTATGACGCCAACCGCGACGGTTTTGTGATTGCCGGCGGTGGCGGTGCGGTGGTGCTGGAAAGCCTGGACCACGCTCTGGCCCGTGGCGCCCATATCCTGGCGGAAGTGGTGGGTTTCGGCGCCACCAGCGACGGTGAGGACATGGTTGCCCCTTCGGGTGACGGCGCCATTGCGTGCATGAAGCAGGCCATGGAAAACGTGGATGCGCCCGTTGACTACATCAACACGCACGGTACATCGACCCCGGTGGGCGATATGCAGGAAGTGCGCGCCATGCGCGAGCTGTTCGGCGACAAGGTGCCTCCGTTCTCGTCCACCAAGTCGCTGACCGGCCACTCGCTGGGTGCGACGGGCGTGCAGGAAGCGATCTACTGCCTGATCATGCTGAACAAGGGCTTTATCGCCGGTTCGGCCAATGTGGAAACACCCGATCCGCTGCTGGGCGACATGCCGCTGGTCACGACCACGCGCGATGCCCAGCTGAAGACCGTGCTGTCCAACAGCTTCGGTTTCGGCGGCACCAACGCATCCCTGCTGCTCCAGCGCTGGGACGGCCAGTAAGCCGGTTGCGGACCAGCCGGCTGCGGCCCGTAGAGGCCGCTCTCCATGACAAAGCCCTGTGTGCACACACAGGGCTTTTTTCTTGGGCTGCGGCGGGACCATTCGCCGTGGTCAAGGCGGGGTGGTGCCGGGGCGGCCCCGGCTGGCCGCCAGGAAGGCTGCAATCAGCGGCGCCTGGCTGCGGCTGTGCAGGCAGTACAGGTATTCGGGCAGGTGGGGCACGCTGCCGGCAAAGGCCAGCACCACCAGGTCGGGGTGGGCCGAGGCCTCATGCCGGGCAAACACGCTGATGCCCATCTGGCGAATCACGGCCTCGCGTATGGCCTCGCGGCTGGCAATCTCCAGCACGCGGCCTGGGGGCACGCCGGCGTCGGCCAGCAGCTGTTCGGTCAGCCGGCGGGTCACCGAGCCGGGCTCGCGCAGGATCAAGGTTTCGCCGGCCAGGTCCGCCACGTCCACGGACGGGCGGCGTGCCAGACGGTGGCTACGGTGCACCAGCAGGGCCAGTGGGTCCTGGCCCAGTTCCAGCCGCAGCAGGCGCGGATCGCTTTCCGGGGTGGACGAGGTGGCCAGGTCCACCTGGTAGGCCGCCAGTGCCTGGCCCATCTGCAGAGAGTTGCCGCTGACCATTGACATCTGCACGCGCGGGTACTGCTGGGTAAAGCGCTGCACGATGTCTAGCACGTAGTACGGCGCCGTGGCACCGATGCGCAGCTGCCCGCCCTGGCTGCCATCGCCTGCGTGGCGCAGTGCGGACTCCACCTCCACGGCGCGCAGCAGCAGCAACTCCACCTGCGGCAGCAGCTGCAGGCCTTCCTCCGACACGGTCAGCCGCCCGCCCTGGCGGTGGAACAGCTCCACGCCGTAATGTGCCTCCAGCGCGCGGATCTGCGTGGTGACGGTGGGCTGGCTCAGCCCCAGGTGGCGTGCCGCCAGCGTGATGCTGCCCAGCCGGGCCACCCAGAAAAAGGATTGCAGTTGCGTGACGAACATGGTGTGTGGCGCCGTCCGGCAGGGACGGCTGCCGCATTTCACCATGGCGGCCTGGACCGTGGAGCATCTCCCACTGCGAAGAAGACCCAAATTTGCCAATAGGCGCTTCGGCAGATTTCGGTTCTGTGACACGCAGATTTCACATGCGATTTCTAGAGTGCAGGGCAGGGAGTTGGCCGTGTGGGCCGGCTCCGCAAAGGTTTCCATTCCCACCATTTTTCAGGAATCTGCCATGCGCCTTGCCCTTGTTTCCCACCCCCGCCGCCTTGCCCTGTGGACCGCTGCTGCCTGTGCACTGCTGGGTGCCGCCGGTCAGGCGCTGGCCGCCAAGACCGAGCTGCTGGTCTATTCGGCCCTGGAAGCCGACCAGATCAAGGCCTACAAGGTCGGTTTCGAAAAAGTGCACCCCGAGATCGAGCTGAAGTTTGTGCGCGACAGCACCGGCATCATCACGGCCCGCCTGCTGGCCGAGAAGGCCAATCCCCAGGCCGATGTGATCTGGGGGGTGGCGGCCACGTCGCTGATGCTGCTGGACAAGCAGGGCATGCTGGCTCCCTACGCCCCCAAGAACCTGGGCAAGGTGCGCTCCACCATGCGCGACCCGGCAGCCACGCCCACCTGGGTGGGCATGGATCTGTGGTCGTCGGCCGTGTGTGCCAACACCGTGGAGGCAGCCAAGCGCAAGCTGCCGGCCATCACCAGCTGGGCCGATCTGACCAAACCCGAATTCAAGGGCACGATCACCATGCCCCACCCGGCTTCCAGCGGTACCGGCTACCTGATGGTGGCGGCCTGGTTGCAGATGATGGGCGAGGACAAGGGCTGGGCCTATATGGACGCGCTGCACCAGAACATCGGCGTCTATACCCACAGCGGCTCCAAGCCCTGCCGCCAGGCGGGTGCGGGTGAGTTCCCCGTGGGCCTGAGCTTCGAGTACCGGGCCAACAAGACCAAGAAGGACGGTGCGCCCATCGATATCGTCTTCCCCAGGGAAGGCCTGGGGTGGGACGTGGAAGCCACGGCCATCATGAAGACCAGCAAAAAGCAGGAGGCCGCCAAGGCCCTGGCCGACTGGGCCGTGACCCCCGAGGCCAATCAGCTCTATGCCGCCAACTTTGCCGTGCTGGCCTTGCCCGAGGCCCAGGAAAAGCATGAATTCATTCCGGCGGACCTGGAGAAGCGCCTGGCCAAGAACGACTTCAACTGGTCGGCCGCCAACCGCGAGCGCATCCTGACCGAATGGGCGCGCCGCTATGAAGCCAAGGCGGAAAAGAAGTAACCACCGCTGATGCCTTCTCTCTGTGGCTCGTGCTGCAGGAGAAGGCGGAGCACGCTCGGCGGAACGGCCTGGTCATGGCGCCGTGGCCGGGCGGGTGGGCTGTCTGTTGTTTTTGCACGTTGAAAGAGATACATGCTGCGCATTGACCATATCGCCAAGCAGTACAAGGACACGCCGGTGCTGCGCGGTATCGACCTGGCGGTCGATGGCGGCGAGTTCGTCAGCCTGCTGGGGCCTTCGGGCTGTGGCAAGACCACGCTGCTGCGCATTCTGTGCGGCATTGAGCAGGCGGACGAGGGCCGAGTCCTGTTTCAGGGCGAGGACATCACGCGCTGGCCGGCGGCACGCAGGGGATTCGGGGTGGTGTTTCAAAGCTATGCACTGTTCCCCAATCTGACGGCGGCGCAGAACGTGGCGTTCGGCCTGCGGGGACAGCCTGCGCACCAGGTCCAGGTCCGTGTGCAGGAAATGCTGGCCCTGGTGGGCCTGGGCGCGCAGGCGCAGCGCTACCCGGCGCAGCTGTCCGGCGGGCAGCAGCAGCGTGTTGCACTGGCCCGTGCGCTGGCCCCCCGGCCCTGCCTGCTGCTGCTGGATGAGCCCCTGTCCGCACTGGATGCCCAGGTGCGCACCGAGCTGCGTAGCGAGATCCGCCGATTGCAGCGTCAGCTGGAGATCACCTGCATCATGGTCACACACGACCAGGAAGAGGCGCTGTCGATGGCGGACCGGGTGGTGCTGATGCACCAGGGGCGCATCGAGCAGCAAGGCTCGCCCGAGCAGCTCTATGCCCAGCCGGTCAGTCACTTTGCGGCCGGGTTTGTGGGGCGCATGAACCTGCTGCCCGCGACGGCGGAGGTGGGTCACATGGTGCGCGTGGGGGAAGGACGGCTGGATTGCAGCACGGCGGGTTTTACACCCGGTGATGCGGTGCTGGTGGGTGTCCGGCCCGAAAGCGTGGTGCTGCACCCGGCCCAGCCGATTGCACTGGCCAATCTGTTCCGCGCCCGGGTGATGGAGTCCTCGTTCCTCGGTTCGATGGTGCTGGTGCGGGTGTGCAGTCCCACGCTGCAATGCCAGATCGATGTGCAATGGCCGCTGCGCCACGATGCCCGGCTGCCCGAATGGTTGCAAGGGGAGGTGCTGGTGGAACTGCCCGCCGCAGCGCTGCAGGTGCTGGCGGCGCCAGAGGCCTTGCGGAGGGCTGCATGATGGCGGTCGCGACACCGGCCTTGCTGCTGGGGGCAGATCCGGTGGCCCCCTCTGCCGTGCCGCACACTGCCCGGCGCCAACAGGATGCAGGTCCTGCCGCGCCGCGGCCATCCCGCACCTTCCATGGGGAAAGGCTTTGGCTGGGGGTGTTGGTGCTGGGCCTGCTGGGTGTGCTGCTGATCGCGATTGCCTTGCCGGTGGGGGCGCTGCTGGGCCGCAGTTTCTGGTCGGCCGACGGACAGTTCTCGGGCCTGGCGCAGTACGTGGCGTATGCCCGAACACCGGGGGTAGCGCAGTCCCTGTTCAACAGCCTGTGGCTCTCGGCCGCCAGCAGCACACTGTGTGTGGCACTGGCCTATGGCTATGCCTACGGGGTGGTGCGCTGCTGCATGCCGCTGGCCGCATGGTTCCGCGCCATCGCCCTGGTGCCGCTGCTGGCGCCGTCGCTGCTGATGGCCATCAGCCTGATCTACCTGTTCGGCGCCCAGGGGCTGCTGAAAAGCTGGTTGCTGGGTGGTTCGGCCTACGGGCCTTTCGGCATCATCCTGGGCTCGGTGCTGTGGACTTTTCCGCATGCACTGATGATTCTGTGCACCACGCTGGCGTCGGGCGATGCGCGGCTGTATGAGGCCGCAGCCACGCTGGGTGCGGGCCGCTGGCGCAGCTTCTGCCAGGTCACGCTGCCGTCCAGCCGCTACGGGCTGCTGATTGCCTGGATCGTGGTGTTTGTGCTGGTGGTGACGGATTTTGGCGTGCCCAAGGTGATTGGGGGCAACACGCCCATGCTGGCCACCGACATCTACAAGCAGGTGATTGGCCAGCACAACCTGTCCATGGGGGCGGTGGTGGCCATGCTGCTGCTGGTGCCTGCCGGCCTGGCGTTCGCTGCCGAACGCCATCTGCGCGCGCGCCAGGCCGCCACCATGGCGGTGCGTGCCGCACCGCTGGTGCCACAGCCTGCGGCGCTGCGGGACCGTGCGTTGCTGCTGTACTGCAGCCTGGTGGCCATGGGGCTGCTGGCGGTGATGGGCACGGCCGTGCTGGCTTCGCTGGTCACGTTCTGGCCCTACAACCTGAGCCTGGGGTTCAGGCACTACCAGTTCGACATGATGGACGGCGGCGGCTGGGCCAGCTATGGCAATTCGCTGGCGATGGCGGCGGCAACCGCTGTGGTGGGAGCGCTCCTGAGTTTCCTGAGTGCCTACCTGGTGGCCAAACCCACGGGCTGGGCGCGTGCGCGCCAGTGGCTGCATGCCGTGGCCACGCTGCCGATGGCGGTGCCCGGGCTGGCGCTGGGGCTGGGTTACATCCTGTTCTTCAATGCCGCCAGCAATCCGCTGCACTTTCTGTATGGCTCGCTCGGCATTCTGGTGCTGTGCTCGGTGGCGCATTTCTTTTCGGTGGCGCACATCACCCAGCTCACGGCCTTGCAGCAACTGGATGCCGAATATGAACGCGTGGCCGATTCCATGGGCGTGCCGTTCTGGACGGTGCTGTGGCGGGTGCACTTGCCGGTGTGCCTGCCGGCCGTGATGCAGGTGGCGGGCTACTTCTTTGTGAATGCCATGACCACGGTGTCGGCCGTCGTCTTTCTGTATGCACCCGAAACCTCGCTGGCCTCGGTGGCGGTGCTGGCCATGGACGATGCCGGCGACATTGCGCCCGCTGCCGCCATGGCCACGCTGATCTTTGCCACGGCGGCGGTCGGGCGCCTGCTGATTGCCGCACTGGACGCCTGGACACAGCAACGCACCCAGCACTGGCGCCACCGCTGACCGCGCCGCGCGGCCCGTTCCCCACTCTCCTCCCGTGGACTTCCCTGTGCCCTGCCGTCGGGTGGGGCGCCAGGGTGTTCCTTTGCCTTTTGTTTCCTCTCTTGGCTGTTCATGCTATGAAAAATTACGATCTGATCGTCGTCGGTGCCGGTATCGTCGGCCTGGCCCATGCCTATACCGCGGCGGTTCGCGGCAAATCCGTGCTGGTGATTGAACGCGACAGTGCCTGTCTGGGTGCCTCCATCCGCAACTTCGGCTTTGTCACCATCACCGGCCAGCGTGCCGGTGACCACTGGCAGCGTGCCCTGCGTTCACGCGCCATCTGGGCCGATGTGGCGCCGAAGGCGGGGATCGATGTGGTCCACTCCGGCCTGTGGCTGACCGCACGCCGCCCGGCAGCCGCGGCTGTGCTGGATGCCTTCATGCGCACCGACATGGCTGCGGACTGTGCGCTGCTCACGCCGGCCCAGGCCGCCGAGCGCCACCCGGCACTGCGCACCGAGGGGCTGCAATCGGTGCTCTACAGCCCGCACGAGCTGCGTGTGGAGTCCCGCACCGCCATTCCGATGCTGGCGCAGTGGCTGCAGCAGGCGCTGGGGGTGGATTTCCGCTTCAGCGAGACCGTGACGCAAGTGGCCACGCCGCGTGTCACCACGTCACGCGGCAGCTACCACGCCGAGCGTGTGGTGGTTTGCAACAATGCCGATCCCGGAGGCCTGTTTGCAGACGCCTGGACGGAGCACCAGGTGCAGCTGTGCCAGTTGCAGATGCTCAGGGTGCAGCCGCAGGCCGGTTTTGCGCTGCAGGGCTCGGTCATGGGCGATCTGAGCCTGGTCCGCTACGAAGGCTATAGCGCACTGCCGGAAGCGGCGGTACTGCGTGCCGAGCTGGAGCGGGACGAGGCCGAAAGCCTGGCCCATGGCATCCACCTGATTGCCGTGCAAAGCGCGGACGGCTCACTGGTGGTGGGCGACTCCCACCACTACGGACCGGCGCCGTCGCCTTTTGCCAGCGAGGCGGTGGACCGGCTGATGCTGCGCCATCTGCGCGAAGCATTGCGCCTGGAAGGCGAGCATGTGGTGGAGCGCTGGGTGGGGACCTATCCTGTGTCGCCCGATGCGCCCTGTCTGGTCAAGGCCCCTGACGATGCGACGCGGGTGGTGGCGGTGACCAGCGGCTCGGGCGCCAGCACGGCGTTTGGCCTGGCCGAAGAGGTGTGGAGCGGCTGGTAAGCCGGTGGAAGCTGCCGCGCAGCTGAAAGTTGCGGCAGCGGCCTGGAATCCGACCGGGTACCGGGACCCACCGCAGTACCCGGGGCGTTGGCAATCCGGAAAAGCGCAGGCTGCGCTGGAATGTTGCGCAAAAAGAAGTGGCTTCCCTGCGGGAGGCACTGCTGCGGCGAGCGAATAGTTGCTGCGCTGCATCATTGGTGGGTGCTCACGGGCGGTTGCACCTGCACGCTGGGCATGGCGCCCTAGAATGCGTGCAGGCGCCGAGCCGGTTTTTGCACGCAAAGCCGGGTCTGGCGGTTTTGTCTGCCACCGCTGCGGGTTTTGCCCGAATCCACCATGAAGCTCGCGATCCTGGACCGAATTGGCACCCTTCACCCCGAGGGGGAGGACGCCGTGGTGGGCGCGCGGGACTGGCAGCCCCAGGCCGGGGTGCTGGATGCGATTGCCCAGCTCAACCGTGCCGGCTGGCATGTGGTGGTCGCCACCAACCAGCCGGGGTTGGGACGTGGCAACTTCGATGTGAACGAGCTCAATGCCGTGCACCAGCGCATGCAGCGCGAACTGGCCGCTGCCGGCGCCCGGGTGGAGGCCGCGTTCTTCTGTCCCCATGCTCCGGACGAGGGCTGCGCCTGCCGCAAGCCCGCGCCAGGTCTGCTGCAGCAGATTGCCGTCCGCTACGGGGCCGAGCCACATGAAATATGGGTGATTGGCCAGGACCATGCCCATCTGCAGGCCGGAGCGGCCATCGGTGCCCACCTGGTGTGGGTGGAGCAGGGCAGTGGCGTGGCGACCATGCCGGCACCGCCCCTGCCACAGGCAGTACAGCGCTATGCCGACTGGGCGGAACTGGCCCAGGCTCTGGCCCCTGCGGCGACCGAAGCGCCTGCACCGTCCCCTTCCGTCTGACGCAAAACCGCGCAAGCCTTATCCTCTAGGGTCTGACGCCTGTGTCAACCGACTGTTTCTGACATCCATGCCTTTTCTCCGTTCCCTGTTGCACATGCTGTTCATGTGCGTCACCGTCATTCCCTACACCCTGGTCATCCTGCTGTTGCGGGTGTGCGGTGCCTCGCCCGACGCGCGCTGGAAAGTGGCCCGGGCCTGGCTGGCACTGTGCGTGGACGCGGCGGGCTGGTTCTGCGGTGTGCGCTACCGTGTGCAGGGCATGGAGCATCTGCCGGACAGCGATACCGAAGGTGTGGTGCTGCTGTCCAAGCACCAGTCGACCTACGAGACCTTCCTGTTGCCGGCCATCATGCCGCGGCCGCTGGCCTATGTGTTCAAGAAGGAGCTGCTGCAGATTCCGTTCTTCGGCTGGTCCATCGGCAGCCTGGACATGATCCACATCGACCGCAAGCACGGTTCGCGCGCGTTCCACAAGGTGGTGGAGCAAGGCAAGCGCCTGCTGGAAAAAGGGGTATGGGTCATCATGTTCCCCGAGGGAACCCGCATGGCACGCGGCGAAGTGGGGGAATACAAGACGGGCGCCACCCGCCTGGCCATCATGGCCGGCAAGCCGGTGGTGCCGGTGGCGGTGACGTCGGCCAAATGCTGGCCACGCAAGGCGTTTGTCAAGACCCCTGGCGTGGTGGATGTGTCCATTGGCCAACCCATTCCCACGGTCGGGCGCAAGCATGAAGAGCTGATGGCCGAGGTGCAGGCCTGGATTGAAGCCGAGATGCGCCGCCTGGACCCGGAGGCCTACCCGGCCGTCCCGGCACCGCTGCCCGCACCTGCGCAGGACTGAGCCACCGCGCGCGCACGTCCACGGCAGGCAGCATGCCCCATCGCTTTTCCACACCAGCCCGGCGTGCGCCAGCGGCACTGGCTTCTGTCGCCAAGCCGGTGTCGCAGGTGGGTGGCCAGGCGCTGCTGTGGGGCGGGCAGGACTTTCAGCACCCCGCGGCCACGCACCAGATTCTGCTGCGGGACGGCACGCGTGTGGCCTACCGGCTGGAACGCGCCATGCGCCGCAGCATTGGTTTTCAGGTGGGCGCAGAAGGCCTGGCCATCCGCGCACCGCGCTGGATCTCGCTGGAGCAGCTGGACGCTGCCATCCATGAAAAAGCGCACTGGATTGTGCAAAAGCTGCAGGAGCAGCGCGAACGCACCGAGCAGGCGCAGACGCAACGCATCGCCTGGGCCGATGGCGCCGTGCTGCCTTTTCTGGGCGGCCAGATCACCTTGCACCTGCACCCGGCTGCACCGCGCGGCGGAAGTTTGCTGGCGATCGGTGAAGGTGCCTGGGCGCTGCATCTGCCGGTGGCCGCGGACGCCGGTGCTGCCCAGGTGCGCGCTGCAGTGGCCGCCTGGTGGCTGCGCCATGCGCGCAACCTGTTCACCGAACGCCTGCGCCACTATGCCCCGCAACTGGGGGTGGAGTGGCGCAGCCTGCGTCTGTCCAACGCGCGCACGCGCTGGGGCAGCGCCAAGAGCGACGGCAGCATCATGCTGAACTGGCGCTTGCTGCACTGTCGCATGGCGGTGCTGGACTATGTGGTGGTGCATGAGCTGTCCCATCTGCGGGTGATGGACCACAGTCCGCGCTTCTGGGCCACGGTGGCAGAGACCACCCCCGACTATGCGGCACTGCGGGCCGAGCTGCGCGAGCACGCTTCGCCGTTGTGGGCCTGAGCGGCGGTGCTTGGTGGCTGGGAAATGATGGAAAGCATCGCCCCTGGCAAGCAGGGTGCGCCGATAAACGGTGAACTCCCCGGCAAATAGCGAGAGGCGGCAGCCGCGCATTGTTTGCATGGGTCGGGGCCGGCAGCTGGCTGAAACCCGCATGATGGCAGTGCTGCGCGCTGTGCAGCAAGCTCCGCAGCGCGCACAATGCGCACTAGCGTTGCCTGGCCGCACATGGCCTTGGCATGATTTGACGGATTTTTTGCTTCAGGACCCGCATATGACAGCCTCCGCTACCGATCTCCAGGTCACTCCCGCAGCGGGCTATGCCGGCGATATTCCTGCGCCTCTGGCCTGGCAATGGGTGCAGGCCGGACAGGCTGTGCTGGTGGATGTGCGCACCGATGCCGAGCGCGCCTGGGTGGGCCAGGTGCCCGGGGCCATTCCCGTGGCGCTCAAGCAATGGCCGGGCATGCAAGCCAACCCCGACTTCGATGCCCAGCTGCGCGCCGCGGTACCGCCCGGAGGCAAGGTCGTGCTGCTGTGCCGCAGCGGCGTGCGTTCCGTCGCAGCGGCCCAGCGTGCGGCGGCGCTGGGCATCGAGGCCTACAACATCCTCGAAGGCTTTGAAGGTAATCTGGACGCCCACAACCAGCGTGGCCAGAAAAGCGGCTGGCGCAAGCAGGGCCTGCCCTGGCACCAGTGAAGCGCCAAGCACCCATGAAAAAAGGCTCCCGACGGGAGCCTTTTTGACAGCGGCACAGGGCTTACAGGGCCGGGATGCGCAGTTTCTGGCCGGGGTAGATCTTGTCGGGGTGCGACAGCATGGGCTTGTTGGCCTCGAAAATCGCCGGGTACTTGTTGGCATCGCCGTAGTACTTCTTGGCGATGGCCGACAGCGTGTCGCCGCGCACCACGTCGTGGTACTGGGCTTCGGGTTCGGGGTTGGTGACGGACATCTGGTTGTCCACACTGGTCACACTGGAAACATTGCCGCAGCACAGGGTGACTTTTTCCTTGGCACCCTGGGTGGGCGCCACGCCGGTTACGGTGACCTTGCCCTGGCTGCCGTCATAGGCGATCTGCAGATTGCTCACACCCAGGTTCTGGGCATTGATGTAGGTGGCAATGGCCTGCGCGGCCTTGGCATTCAGGTCGTCCGCTGGGGTGGCTGCGTTGGCATCCTTGCCGCCGAACAGCTTTTCGCCGGCTTCCTTGATGAAACTGAAAAGTCCCATGGATTGACTCCTTGAAGTGGTGGACAGGGAAGAAAACCGCCCCACTGTAGCGGCAAATCCGCGCTTGGCAAGACAGGGCCGGCGGCTGTTCCATTTGTTCACAATTGCCCGCGTCGCGTGTCTTGTATGAGACGTTGCTGTCCGGTTGGGAAACAAAAATACAGATAATCCGCCGCATGACTTTTCTGGCCATTGACATCGGCAACACCCGCTTGAAGTGGGCCATGTACGACGATCACCGCCCCGGGGCTGCGCTGCTGGCCCATGGCGCGGAGTTTCTGGAACATATCGAGCGCCTGGCGGAGGGCTGCTGGGCCGGCCTGCCAGCGCCCACGCGCATGCTGGGCTGCGTGGTGGCGGGGGATACCGCCAAACGCCGCGTGCACGACCAGATCGAGCTGATGCTGGGCTGGACCCTGGAGCCGCAATGGGTGGTGCCGTCGGTGGAGGAAGCCGGTGTGGTCAATGGCTATGACCATCCTTCGCGCCTGGGGGCCGACCGGTGGGTGGCCATGATCGGTGCGCGCCACCAGATGCTGCAGCAGGGGCCGGCCAGGCCCCTGATTGTGGTGATGGTGGGCACGGCGGTGACGGTGGATGCGCTGGATGCCGAAGGCAATTTTCTGGGCGGCTTGATCATCCCCGGCCACGGCATCATGCTGCGCGCGCTGGAAGGCGGGACGGCGGGTCTGCATGTGCCGACCGGCGAAGTCAGGCTGTTTCCCAAGAACACCAGCGATGCACTGACCAGCGGCGGGACCTATGCCATTGCGGGGGCAGTGGAGCGCATGTACCAGCATCTGTCCCAGCACTGCGGGGCGGAGCCTGCCTGCATCATGGCCGGGGGCGCCGGCTGGAAGATGGCCCCCAGCATGACGCGTCCCTTCCAGTTGTTGGACAACCTGATTTTCGATGGCCTGCTGGTGATGGCGCAACGGCGCTGGGGCTGACAGCGGGGCAATGCCTGCGGGCACGTGCGCCGCAGGAGAATATCTGGGGTCGATGCCATCCCCACGTGGGGTCGCGCGGGGCAGAAAAAGCTGCTTGCCCAGGTTGGAGAGTGCCGCGGGATAATCGGCCCACATTCTCAAAAAAAATCCTTCCATGATTCTTGTCACCGGTGGCGCCGGCTTTATTGGCGCAAATTTTGTTTTGGATTGGCTGGCCACTCACCAGGAGCCGGTGGTCAATGTGGACAAGCTGACCTATGCCGGCAATGTGGAAAACTTGGCCTCGGTGCAAGGCGATGCACGGCATGTGTTCGTGCAGGCGGATATCGGGGACAGCGTTGCCATGGAGGCGTTGCTGGCCCGGCATCGGCCGCGTGCGGTGATCAATTTCGCGGCCGAAAGCCATGTGGACCGTTCCATCCATGGTCCGGAAGACTTCATCCAGACCAATGTGGTGGGCACGTTCCGCTTGCTGGAAGCCGTGCGGGGCTACTGGAACGGGCTGCAGGGCAACGCCAAGTCGGATTTCCGCTTTCTGCATGTGTCGACGGACGAGGTCTACGGCACGCTGTCGCCTTCCGATCCCGCTTTCACGGAAGAGCACAACTACGAACCCAACAGCCCGTATTCGGCCAGCAAGGCCGCCAGCGACCATCTGGTGCGTGCCTGGCACCACACCTATGGCCTGCCGGTGCTGACCACCAACTGCAGCAACAACTACGGCCCGCTGCATTTCCCCGAAAAGCTGATTCCGCTGGTGATCGTCAATGCGCTGGCCGGCAAACCGCTGCCGGTGTACGGCGACGGTATGCAGGTGCGCGACTGGCTCTATGTGCGCGACCACTGCAGTGCCATCCGTCGCGTGCTGGAAGCGGGCAAGCTGGGCGATACCTACAACGTCGGGGGCTGGAACGAACAGGCCAATATCGACATTGTCAAGACCGTGTGTGCCCTGCTGGACGAGCTGCGTCCGCGCGCCGACGGCAAGGGCTATGCCGAGCAGATCATCTATGTGACCGACCGTCCGGGGCATGATCGCCGCTACGCCATCGATGCCCGCAAGCTGGAGCGCGAACTGGGCTGGAAGCCGACAGAAACATTTGACACAGGCATCCGCAAGACCGTGCAGTGGTATCTGGACCACCCGCAATGGGTCGCCAATGTGCAGTCCGGCGCCTACCGCGACTGGGTGCAAAAGCAGTACACCGCCGCCGCAGAGTGAACATGAAGATTCTGCTGCTGGGCAAGGATGGTCAGGTGGGTTGGGAGCTACAGCGCAGCCTGGCACCGCTGGGGGAACTGGTGGCACTGGGGCGGCACGGTGCGGACGGACTGTGCGGTGATCTGGGCCATCTGGAGGGTCTGGTGCAGACGGTGCGCCAGCTGCGGCCCGATGTGATTGTCAATGCCGCCGCCCATACGGCGGTGGACAAGGCCGAGTCCGAGCCGGAACTGGCACGTACGCTCAATGCCCTGGCGCCAGGGGGGCTGGCCCAGGAAGCCAAGGCCTTGAATGCTTTGCTGGTGCACTACAGCACCGACTATGTGTTCGATGGCAGCGGCTCCGTGCCACGGCTTGAGACCGATGCCGTCGCGCCGCTGTCGGTGTACGGCCGCACCAAGCTGGAAGGGGAGCAGCGCATCCAGGCTTCCGGCTGCAGGCACCTGATCTTTCGCACCAGCTGGGTCTATGCGGCGCGGGGCGGCAATTTTGCCAAGACCATGCTGCGCCTGGCGCAGGAGCGGGAGTCGCTGACGGTGATCGATGACCAGTGGGGAGCCCCCACCGGAGCGGACCTGATTGCCGACGTGACGGCCCATGCCATCCGGCAGGTGATTCGCTGCCCACAGGATGCGGGCCTGTACCATCTGGTGGCGCAGGGCGAAACCACCTGGAACGCCTATGCCCGCTATGTGCTGGCGCAAGCCCAGCAGGTGCAGTCTGCGCTGGCGATCCAGGTCAGGGAAGTTCGCCCGGTGCCCAGCAGCGCCTTTCCGACGCCGGCCCAGCGACCGCACAACTCGCGGCTGGACACCCGCAAGCTGCAAGCCACATTCGGCTTGCAGCTCCCTTCCTGGCAGCAGGGCGTGACGCGCATGCTGCATGAAATTCTGTAATTCCACTAATTCAACGCCATGGCATCTGCACGCAAAGGCATTATTTTGGCGGGTGGCTCCGGCACCCGTTTGCATCCTGCCACCCTGGCCATCAGCAAGCAGCTGCTGCCCATTTACGACAAGCCCATGATTTACTACCCGCTCAGCACGCTGATGCTGGCGGGGATTCGTGAAATTCTGATCATCAGCACGCCGCAAGACACGCCGCGTTTTCAGCAGTTGCTGGGTGATGGCAGCCAATGGGGCTTGCAACTGCAATACGCGGTGCAGCCTTCCCCCGATGGCCTGGCACAGGCCTTTCTGATTGGTGAGGAGTTTCTGGCTGGCGCTCCCAGTGCCTTGGTGCTGGGCGACAACATTTTCTACGGCCATGATTTCCAGGGACTGTTGAAGAACGCAGAAAGCCAGCCTAACGGGGCGACGGTGTTTGCCTACCATGTGCAGGACCCGGAGCGCTATGGCGTGGCGGAATTCGATGCCCAGGGCCAGGTACTGTCGCTGGAGGAAAAGCCTGCCCAGCCCAAATCCAACTATGCCGTCACCGGCCTGTATTTCTACGACGGCCAGGTGGTGGACATGGCCAAATCGCTGCAGCCTTCGCCACGCGGAGAGTTGGAAATCACGGACCTGAACCGCCTGTATCTGGAGCAGGGGCAGTTGAATGTGCAACTGATGGGCCGGGGCTATGCATGGCTGGATACCGGCACGCACGACAGCCTGCTCGAAGCCGGCCAGTTCATTGCCACCCTGGAGCAGCGCCAGGGGCTGAAAGTGGCTTGTCCCGAGGAAGTAGCCTTCCGTGCCGGCTGGATTGATGCCGCACAGCTGGAGAAGCTGGCACAGCCATTGCTCAAGAATGGCTACGGCAAGTATTTGATGCAATGCCTCAAAGGCGGTATGCGATGAAAGCCACCCCTACTGCGATTCCGGATGTAATGGTGGTCGAGCCCAAGGTGTTCGGGGATGCCCGTGGGTTCTTCTACGAGAGCTTCAACCAGCAGGCGTTCAATGCCGCCACAGGCACCAATTTCGAGTTTGTGCAAGACAACCACAGCCGCAGCCGCAAAGGGGTGCTGCGTGGCCTGCATTACCAATTGCCTCCACATGCCCAAGGCAAGCTGGTGCGTGTGGTGCGTGGCTCTGTGTGGGATGTGGCAGTGGACATCCGCCAGGGGTCTGCGACCTTTGGCAAATGGGTGGCCGAGGAATTGACGGAGTACAGTCACAAGCAGTTCTGGATTCCCCCCGGTTTCGCCCATGGCTTTGTGGTGCTGAGTGAATCGGCCGATTTCCTCTACAAGACAACGGATTACTACGCACCCGAGTCGGACCGGGGCATTGCCTGGAATGACCCGCAGATTGGCATTGTCTGGCCGGATTTGGGCATGGATTGGCTGCTGTCGGAGAAAGACCTGAAGCAGCCTTTGCTGCAGGATGCGGATACCTTCATCGGATAAGGCGCGGTACCATTGAGCCACCCAAAAAGAGCTGCCAACGGCAGCTCTTTTTTATTCATCTGTCATCTGTTATCTGTTCTGCGCCAGGCCCAGCACAATCAGCAACAGCAGTACAGCGCACAGCACGGCGAAGCTGATCTTCACCCAGCTGTATGGGCGTTCCCCCGCAATCTGGCCGGTATAGCCATTGGCCACGATCTGGTAGGTGGTGCGGCCATAGGTGTAGCCCACCAGCCATACGGGCACCAGTGTGTGTTTGAAGGTTCTGCCGGTGTATTGGCGCTGCACCTGCAGATTGCGCATGGTGTCGCCGGGCACCTGGCGGGCGCACAGGCTGCGCAGCTGGGCATCCATGTCCTGTTCGTTCAGCTGTGCGGCTTTGGACAGGTCGACCTGGTAGCGCTCCACGGTCCAGCCGCGGACAAATTCCGGGGTGTAAGGCTTCAGGTCGGTGGTGGTCGGAAAGGGCTCCACCTGGCGCAGCAAATCGGGTTGCACGCCGACGGTGCCCGGCACCAGCGCGTCGTCGAAGAAATGCTGCAACTGGCCGGAAGCCGATTCCCAGCGCACATGGCGCACCTCGCGGGTTTGCTGCGAGCCATCGGCGTCGCGGTAGGTTTCGGTTCTGTAATAGTAGTAACCGGCCTCGGCCTGCCATTGGGCATCGGCATGGGCATCAAAGGTCCAGTAAGGCAGGTAGATGCCGTGCAGCGTATCGGTCAGTGCTGCGGTTTTGAGTGTGCTGGGCGCGAACCAGCGGCTGCCATACCACTGGCGGATGCGGTCGCGGATCTGCCCATCACTGATCTGGAACGGCAGGATGCTCTGCGGCGTGATGGCATCGTTGCGCTCTTCGTGTGCCACGATGGCTGGTGAGCCACAGAAGTCGCAGCGCTGGGCTGCGGTCTTGTTCAGGAAGACCGAGATGGCACGGCAGTTCTGGCATTGCACCTCGTAGCGCGCATCGGTGCCCCAGCCGCGACCGCTGGCAGGGTTGCGCAGGGCTTCGGCGAGATACTGCTCCACCACGGCGGGGCCCAGCTCTTCGCGCGTGGCTTCGCTCCAGGGCGCGGTGGTGCCGCAGTACGGGCATTTGAGTGCCTGGGCCTTGGCATTCCATTCCAGATTGCCTCCGCATTCCGGGCAAGGGTGCTTGCGCACCATGGACGGCGGGGCTGCTGGCGCAGCGGGGGCATGGCTGGAAGAGGTGGGGGCAGTGTGGTCGGTCACGGCGCAAAAATATCAGGTGGACTGCACATGGCCCTTGCTGCTGGCACACAGGCCAGGAGGCCGTGCACGGGCCGCCGGGCAGGTCCCCCCTTCAGTGAGGCGCTCTGGACAGGTGGACGCGGCCCAGCCGCTGAGAGGGCGTTTGTTTATCCGCGCAGGAATTCATCCAGCGCTGCCTGGCCAATCCGCCACTGGCTGCCGATCTGGCGTGCTTTCAGGTGGCCGGCCTGGATTTCGGCCAGGACATCGGCTTCGGCCACCCCCAGAACCTGGGCGGCCTGGGCCGGAGTGAAGACCTGCATGGCCGCGGGTGTTGCCTGGGTGTGTGCAGCCTGTGCAGCCGCCGGCGAGAAAGGATCTGCAGAGGACGCACTGGATCCAGGCGCACCGTGCGCCGCCGCTGCGCCGCCTTGCATGCTCTTCATCATCTCTTGCGCCATGCCGAAGCCCATGGCCATGGTGGCGGGCAGGGTGGCAGCCGCCGCGCCTTCGCTGCCGTTGGCCATGGCCTGGCCCATCTGGTATTTCACATAGTCATTCAGGTTGCCGATGGCGCCCATGCTGGAGCGCTTGTCGATGGCCTGCTCCACCTCGGGCGGTACGGACACGTTTTCCAGGATGAAGCTGGTGATCTCCAGACCGTATTTCTCGGTGACGGCTGGATTGATGATCTGCAGCAGCGCATCGCCCAGGTCGCTGTAGCGGGTGGCCACGTCGAGCACCGGCACCTGGGCCTTGGCCAGGGCTTCGGTGAAGATGCTGACAATGCGCGAGCGCATGGTGTCGGCGAATTCGTCCAGGCGGAAGTTCTGGTCCGTGCCCGCCACCTCTTTCAGGAACTTGGCCGGCTGGACGATGCGGAAGTCATACGTGCCAAAGGCGCGAATGCGTACCACGCCAAAGTCCTTGTCACGCAGCATGACGGGGTTGGATGTGCCCCATTTGTTGCCGGTGAACAGGCGTGTGTTGAGGTAGTAGACATCGCACTTGAACGGCGACTGGAAGCCATGTTTCCAGCCCTGGATGGTCGAGAGGATGGGGATGTTCTGCGTGGTCAGGGCATGCTTGCCCGGTCCGAACAGGTCGGCGTACTGGCCTGCAGAGACAAATTGCACCTGCTGCGATTCGCGCACGATCAACTGGGCGCCGTTTTTGATCTCCTTGTCCTCATCCGGCCAGCGGTAGGACAGGGTGTCGCGCGAGTCATCGGTCCACTCGATGATTTCGATCAGCTGGTTTTTGATGATATTGAACAGATTCATGCCAAACCTCGCAGGCAGGTGGAAAAGTGGGCCAATGCGCGGCCATTGTAGAACCCGGGCTGTTGGCAGAGATGATGGCGAGTATCAAAAGCGTAGCTGTTGGCGCGCCTGTAACAAGGTTTTGAAAATGACTAATTTGGGAGATGCAAGAAAGACGGGCGTGGTGTGCTCCTAATTTGTGCATGCCACTCATCCGTGTAACACCGTAGCCCGGTCTGGCTTCGTGAATACAGGGCGGCAGGCCTAAAATCACTCCTTTCGCGCGCGTAGCCGTGCCGCTGGTTTGTTCCCGGCGGTGGGGCGCCTGCCTCCATAACGATAGATAAAAGGTGTAGCCGCCCGCCGTCTGCACCGATCCGAGTAGCCCGTCATGCTGACCTTCCAACAAATCATTCTGAAACTGCAGTCCTACTGGGCCGATCATGGCTGTGCATTGCTCCAGCCCTATGACATGGAAGTCGGCGCCGGTACCTCGCACACCGCCACGTTCCTGCGTGCCATTGGCCCGGAACCCTGGAAGGCAGCATATGTGCAACCCAGCCGCCGTCCCAAGGATGGCCGCTATGGCGAGAACCCCAACCGTTTGCAGCACTACTACCAGTTTCAGGTGGTGCTCAAGCCTGCTCCCGACAACATCCTCGAGCTGTACCTGGGTTCGCTGGAAGCCCTGGGCTTTGATCTGAAGAAGAACGACATCCGTTTTGTTGAAGACGATTGGGAAAATCCCACCCTGGGCGCCTGGGGCTTGGGCTGGGAAGTCTGGCTCAATGGCATGGAAGTGACCCAGTTCACCTATTTCCAGCAAGTGGCCGGCATCGACTGCAAACCCGCCACCGGTGAAATCACCTACGGCCTGGAGCGTCTGGCCATGTACCTGCAGGGCAAGGAATCGGTGTACGACCTGGTCTATACCGATGGCCTGAGTTATGGCGACGTGTTCCACCAGAACGAAGTGGAGCAGTCCACTTACAACTTCGAGCATTCGAATGCCGAGTTTCTGTTCAGCGCCTTTGCTGCGCACGAAGGCACGGCCAACCAACTGATCAACGCCCAGCTGGCGCTGCCGGCCTATGAGCAGGTGCTCAAGGCGGCCCACACCTTCAACCTGCTGGACGCCCGTGGTGCCATCAGCGTGACCGAGCGCGCCGCCTATATCGGCCGTATCCGCAATCTGGCACGTGCGGTGGGCAAGAGCTATCTGGACAGCCGCGCTCGCCTGGGCTTCCCCATGGCGCCCAAGGCCCATGCCGACGAAGTGCTGGCCGAACTGGCCAAGGCCGCAGAGCAGGCCGCCAAGAAAGCGGCCTGAAGCGCCGCTACCGCAGACCGTCCACTTACACGTAATTTCAGCCGATCAAGCCCATCTGGTGCGCTGAATCGGCTATCCAAATCATCATGAACGCATCGAATCTACTGGTTGAACTGTTTGTCGAAGAGCTGCCACCCAAGGCACTGCAAAAGCTGGGTGACGCTTTTGCTGCCGTGCTGTTTGACCAGCTCAAGGCCCAGGGCCTGCTGGCGTCGACCGAATCGCGCCTGACGGCCTATGCATCGCCCCGCCGGTTGGCAGCACACATCACCGAAGTGCTGCCCCAGGCCGACGACAAGGCGGTTTCGCAAAAGCTGATGCCTGTGGCCGTGGGCCTGGACGCCGAAGGCAAGCCCACGCCCGCGCTGCTCAAGAAGCTGAGTGCTTTGGGTGCGGACGACTCCGCCGTGGCTGGCCTGAAGCGCCAGGGCGAAGGCAAGGCCGAAGCCCTGTTCTACGAATCCACGGCCAAGGGGGTGCTGCTGACCGACGGCGTGCAGAAAGCGCTGGACGAAGCGCTGGCCAAGCTGCCCATTCCCAAGGTCATGCGTTACCAGTTGCAGGATGGCTGGACCAGCGTGCACTTTGTGCGCCCGGCCCACGGTCTGGTGGTGATGCATGGCACCGAGGTGCTGATCGGCGTGAAGGCACTGGGCCTGACGGCCGGTACCGCCACCCACGGCCACCGTTTTGAAGCGGCCGTGGACCCGGTGGTGATCCGCAATGCAGACAGCTATGCCGAGCAACTGCGCGAAGAAGGCGCCGTGATTGCCAGCTTTGCGGAGCGCCGTGCAGACATTGCCCGGCAACTGCAGGCCGCGGCCGAGCGCATCGGCGGTGGCGTGCGTCCCATTGAGGATGACGCCCTGCTGGACGAGGTGACGGCCCTGGTCGAGCGCCCCAATGTGCTGGTCTGCGAATTCGAAAAGGAATTTCTGGCCGTGCCCCAGGAATGCCTGATCCTGACCATGAAGGCCAACCAGAAGTACTTCCCACTGCTGGACGCCAGCGGCAAGCTGACCCATCAGTTCCTGATTGTCAGCAACATCCAGCCCCAGGATGCATCGGCCGTTGTTGGTGGCAATGAGCGCGTGGTGCGTCCCCGTCTGGCCGATGCCAAGTTCTTCTTCGACCAGGATCGCAAGAAGACCCTGGCCAGCCGCGTTGAACTGCTGGACAAGGTGGTCTATCACAACAAGCTGGGTACCCAGGGTGAACGCATCGCCCGCGTGCGTGCCATTGCCAAGAGCATTGCCCAGCAACTGGGCAACCCCGAACTGGGCCGCCAGGCCGATCAGGCCGCCATGCTGGCCAAGACCGACCTGGTGACCGACATGGTGGGCGAGTTCCCCGAGCTGCAAGGCACCATGGGCCGCTATTACGCCCTGAACGACCAACTGGATGTGGCCGTGGCCGATGCCATCGAAGACCACTACAAGCCCCGCTTTGCAGGCGATGAACTGCCGCGCGGCGATGTCGGTGTGGTGGTAGCACTGGCCGACAAGTTGGAAACCCTGGCCGGCATGTTCGGTATCGGCAACCTGCCCACCGGCGACCGCGACCCCTTTGCGCTGCGCCGCCATGCACTGGGCGTGATCCGCATGCTGGTGGAAAAGGACCTGGAGCTGGATCTGGAAACGCTGCTGGTCAGCACCTTGCCGGCCTTTGGCGACAAGATCACCGATGCGACGCCCCAACTGGTCGAGTTCATCTACGACCGTCTGGCCAACATGTTCCGCGAGCGAGGCTACAGCGCCCAGGAAGTCGAAGCCGTGCTGGCATTGCACCCCCAGCGCCTCTCCGATGTGCAAAAGCGCCTGGAAGCCGTGCGCGCGTTTGCGGCGCTGCCCGAAGCACCTGCGTTGGCCGCGGCCAACAAGCGCGTAAGCAACATCCTGAAGAAGGCGGAAGAAGCGGTTCAACCCCAGGTGAATGCCGCACTGCTGATGGAGCAAGCCGAAAAAGATCTGTATGCCGCGCTGCAACAGGTGGCCCCGAAAGCCGAGCAACAGTTTGCTGCAGGTGATTACACCGCCAGCCTGCAGACCTTGGCAGCATTACGCGCTCCGGTGGATGCGTTCTTTGAGCATGTGATGGTGAATGCGGAAGAGGCTGCACTCAAGGCCAATCGCCTGGGTTTGCTTGCCACTTTGCACCAGGCCATGAACCGCGTAGCAGATTTGGCGAATTTGGCGGCCTAAAACTGAGGGCTGCAGCACCCCAGGATTTTCGAACTCTGTGCCCCGCTCGGTGCACAGTCGATTCTCCTAGGGGGCGGCCGTGCAAGAGCTCCAGCTATGCGAGTGTCAGGCTCGGGGAGTGTTTAGCAAGTGCTCGTACACGCCGAGCAGAGCATCGGTCATTTTCTCTACGGTAAACAGGGCTTCGTAGCGGCGGCGGCTCCCCTCCCCGAGCCGACGTGCCAAGGCCGGGTCATCCAGCACTTGCCGGATCGCCTGCGCCAGGGACACCGGATCGCCAGGCTCTGCGTTGAGCCCGCTTTCGCCGTGTGCGTTCACCCATGGGACGCCAGAGCCCACGATATTGGTTGCAACCACAGGGCGGCTTAAAGCCATGGCTTCAGGCATCACTAATCCAAAAGCTTCGGAGCGCAGCAATGAGGGAAGGCAGAACAAATCTGCAGCTTCATAGTGCGCCGGCAGATCGGCGTCCTCAATACGGCCTAACAGGTGCACTTTATTGCCAAGGCCTGCCGAGATGACTTTATCGCGCAGTGGTTGCAGTAGTTCACCACTGCCACCGATCAGTACGACAGTGTCATCGTCGAGCATAGCTGCGGCGTCGATGAGAACATCAAAGCCCTTGTAGTAGGTCATTCTGCCGAGCGCAAAGACGATCTTCTTGCCTGGGTAGCGAGCGCGCAATGCTGCTGCGCGCTCGCGGCGTTTCACAGCGTCGTCTAGTGCTGCCGTATCTCGTACGCACAGCGGCACGATATGGACTTTCTTCGCAAAAGCCTTCAGCCATGGCGAGGTCTCCGCGTAAGGCGGGGAGGTTGCAATGATCGCGTCAGCGCGGCGCAGCAACCAGTTCTGTAGTGGCGCATACAGCTTGAGTAGTCGTTGCTGCTTGACAATGTCGCTGTGCCAGTGAACGACTACAAGCGCCTTGGGGCGTGTGAGCCATAGGGCCAGGTTGGCCATGGGGTTGGGCAGGTGCACGTGCACGATCTCATGCTCAGCTTGGCGGCGACGCAGCCACGGGATGAGCGATGGGGTTAGCGACGTGGAGGCCACTTGGCCCCATGAGGCTACGCGTGTGACAGGTATGGCATCGGTTTCCATAACGGTCTCACGGCGATTGTTGGCGCACAGAATCTCGACTTGCCATTGGCGTGATGACAGGCCGTCAGCAATATCACGTACGGCAGTTTCAATCCCTCCGTTGATTGGAGGGTAGAACTTCGTCAACTGCAGGCTGCGCATGATAGAGGGAGACATAGAGAATAAATTAGTGTGCACAGCCAAACTGAGGCCATTTATGGGGTCGGTTGGGTGGACGAGTGCAGTTGGGCACTGTCCAGCATCCACGCCAGTGTGTTGGAGAGCGGGCGGGGTTGCCAGTCTGGCATGAACTTTCGCAGCCGGGCCGCACTGCCACGTAGGACACGCACTTCGTTGGCGCGAACGAACTGAGGGTTGACCTCGATATCCAGCGAGTGGCCAGACAGGTGGCTCGCCATTGCAAGGATCTCACGCAGCGTGTGTACTTGCTCTGAGCACACATTGAGTGTCGTGCGTGGTGACAGCATCAGCAGTCGCGTGTACACCTCAACGACATCTCGTACGTCGGAGAAATCGCGGTAGACGTCCAGGTTGCCCAGTTCCAGCTTGGGCGATCGTTGTGCGAATGCATTCACGATCTTTGGAATCAGGAATTGCAAGGACTGACCAACACCGGTGTAGTTGAAGGGGCGCACCACGGTAATGGGGAGCCGATCCGACCACAGTGCGGCCATCTGCTCCATCGCAGCTTTGCTGATGGCATAGTCATTGGCAGGGTGAGGCGGTTGATCTTCATTAATCAGCGTCACTTCGGTATTGCCATAGATATTGGCGCTGCTTGCCAGCAGTACGGTGCCCAGCGTCGATGCAATGCTGGAGGAGGCGAGCGCACTCAGCAGGTTTCTGCTGCCAACGATGTTGGTGCGATAGATATCCTCTACATCGTTGTGTGCAACGAAGGATACCGCAGCGAGATGAATGACATGGCGCGGTCGTACCGTCTCGATTGCTTCAAGCAGGGCTGCCCGATCATTCAGCTCAGCTACATGCCGCTCAGGTCCTATGGGTTCGCCAGTACGTACCGTGCCATGCACCTCATAGCCGGCACGTCCCAGAGCCACCGCGAGGTGGTGTCCGGTGAAGCTGTTCAGCCCCGTCACAAGGACGCGCCCTTGCTGTGTGCTCATATCAGAACGATACGCCGCGTTCGACGCGCCGGATGTCTTCCTTGACCATCATGGCACACAGATCCTCTAGCGTGGTGGTGGGTTTCCAACCCAGTATGCGCTCGGCCTTGGCAGGGTCGCCGATCAGCAACTCTACTTCTGCAGGGCGATAAAACGCCGGGTTGACACGCACCAGCGTACGTCCCGTGGCAGCGTCTATGCCGATCTCTTGCTCGGCGCTGCCTTCGAACTTCAGTGTGTAGCCGGCGGCCTTTGCAGTCATGGCAACGAAATCCCGCACCGTCTCTGTCCGGTTTGTTGCCAGCACAAAGGTGTCAGGCTTATCTGCCTGCAGCATGCGCCACATGCCTTCGACGTAGTCTTTGGCAAAACCCCAGTCGCGCTTGGCATCCAGGTTGCCCAGTTCCAGTATCTCTTGTTTACCTGCACGGATGCGGGCAAAGGCGTCAGTAATTTTGCGGGTCACAAATTCACGACCGCGCAACGGCGATTCATGGTTGAACAGAATGCCGCTGGTGGCGAACAGACCATGCGCCTCGCGGTAGTTGACGGTCATCCAGTGCGCGTACAACTTGGCCACGCCATAGGGGCTGCGAGGGTAGAAGGGGGTGTCTTCGGTCTGTGGGATGGCCTGGACCTTACCGAACATCTCTGACGTGGATGCTTGGTAAAAGCGGATTTTGGGGTTGACCAGACGGATGGCCTCAAGCAGGTGCAAGGCTCCCACGCCGGTGATTTGTGCCGTGGTGGTAGGTTGCTCGAACGATACTCCCACAAAGCTCTGCGCGGCCAAGTTGTAGATTTCGTCGGGTTGGATGCGTTTGATCAGTGAGATGCAGACACCCGGGTCGGTCAGGTCGAATTCCACCAGCTTCAGCCGCTCGTGGTTGACGACGCCCAGTTCTTCCAGGCGCCAGAAATTCACTGAACTGGTGCGACGGTAGGCACCATAGACGGTATACCCTTTGGACAGCAGGAGCTCAGCGAGGTAAGCACCGTCTTGGCCGGTAACGCCAGTAATCAAGGCAATTCGAGACATAAAAGGCTTTCGAAAATACGGAGGTTTGTTCGCAGGAGGATGTTATGCCGGTGATGACTGATTCGGTCGGTCGGCCGACTGGGAGATCAGCCCGGCTGTGTTCAGATGGTCAAATAATTGGCGCGCGCCGCGTTCCCAGGTGAACTGGCACACCCGGACGGCGCCACGCTGGCGCAGCGTCTCGCGCAGTGTGTCGTCTGTCAGGATGCGCTCCAATGCGGCGGTGATGTCGGAGATGTCGAGCGGATCAAAGAACAGCGCGGCATCGCCGCAGATCTCTGGAATCGAGGCCGCTTGTGCTGCCACGACCGGGCAGCCGAGCGACATCGCCTCCAGCGGGGGGATACCAAAGCCTTCGTACAGTGACGGAAAGACAAAGGCGTGGGCGTGGCGGTAGAGCGCACTTAGCTCACCGTCGCTGATGGCGCCGGTGGTGATCACACGCGGGTCGCTGGTCGTGTCTAGCGACTCCCCAGCAAACACCGCATTGTTACCACCGCCTACAAGCACCAGGCGCACGTCAGACGCGCTGGTGGCGCGGAACGCCGAAACCAGTGCGGGTAAATTCTTCGTCGGATTCATGCTACCCACGGCGAGCAGGTACTTGACGTCGCTGAGTGCGAGGCGCTCTAAAACCGCGGGTTCAGGCGTCACGCTCTTCATGTGTGTGGCGGCGCAATAAACCAGCTGCAGGCGGCGAGCGTGCGGACCCAAGGCATGAATGAGCCGCTGGCGCGAGAACTCCGAGATCGTCAGCACCAGTCGCGCCGAATGGCTAACGGTACGGAACAGCAGCCGGTACCAGGTTCCGTAGGCGGACGTGTAGGCCTGTGGGTGGTCGTAGACGGCTGCGTCAGGAATCATGCAGACCTGCTTGCGCTTGAACAGTGGCGCGGGGCCTGCGAGATTGAGCAGGGTGCGGCCAGCCGTATAGATGGGCAGAAAGAACTGTTCCCACGCATGAAGGCCGCCGGGCATTGCGCCGACAAAACGCACTTCAATACGCTTGAGTGCCGGTGGCTTCGCTCCGGGCGGACAGAGCAATATCCAGCGGTCGGTATTGCCGGACTCCTGCAGGAGTTGGTCCAGCGCCTGAAGCAAGCTGGCAGCGAGTCGTTGCACGCCGGTCATACGTTGGGCAGCGAACTTGCCGTTGATGAAAAGGGTGCGCATAGAGTTCAGGGGGGCGTCGTTGTCGCCAACGTCGCTGGTGGAAGGGCGGGGCCTGGAAGGGGCGGCGATGAGGCCGTTCGTGGCGATGCGCTTTTGAGGACGAGGCCGAAGAATACCCAGATGAAAACGACGGTGTACGTAGGGAAAGCGTTCCAGTACAGCAACACACCGGTCAAGCCCAGCAACCAATGTCGCCGGCCAGCGCCGGTGCGTTTCCAAGCCAGGCGAATCAACGAGAGCAAAAAGCCGCAGAACAGCACCAGTCCAACCAAGCCCATTTCGGAGGCCAGTTCTGCATAGATGTTGTTGGCGATGCGACGATAGCTCTCATCGTAGATAGTGAGAAGTGGTCCGGATAGCAGTTCGTTGCTGAGAAACCCGTAGGTTTGCAGGCCCTGGCCAAAGATAGGAGCGTTCTCAAAGAGCAGCAGAGCGGCGTTGATGGACTCAAGGCGGTCAATGCGCGAGAACGATGCCGGCGTGACCTCTTCTTCGAAGAGCTTCTCGTGAATGCCAAAGTCCAAACCTGCCAGCACGAGCCCGATGGCCACAGCTGGTGTGACAATGAATACTATGAGGCTGCGTAGCAAAAGCCTGCTACGTGTGCGGGCGGAAAAGACGTAATAAGTGCTCAGCAGCATCGCCAACAAGACCAGGCTGGCCGAACTCTGTGACAGCACCACTCCGATCAATGCCAGCAAGAGGTAGCAGTTGGCGGCTCGTGATGGTGCTGCTTGGCGGTATTCCAGCGCCACGAAGATCGACAGCAGGTAGTACATACCGGCCAGGTTGCCTTCGTTGAAGGTGCCGGCTCGCTGCAGCAGGGGGTCGGCAGTAATGACATAGGTGAGCGCGTGCAGTACCACTGCTACAGTCAGACCCTGCAGCCACCAGCGCATCAACTGGCGAATCGGGTGGCGGGTGTGGCGTACCACCTCGAAGGCCACGAGGACCAGCATTACCTGCAGCAGCCGCTCCAACACCACGCGGGAGTAGGCCACGCCACCAGTGGTCAAATGCAGGGTCAGCTTACCCATCCCATCAAGGTGCATGTAACCATATAAGGCTGACGCCAAGCAGTAGACGAAAAACACCACGACCCACTGTCGAAGTGCGCCTGGGTCTCTTAGCCACAGCCGAAGGACCAGTGGCTGCATGAGTGCGAAAAAGGCCCACAGCAGCAGAAACAGGCTGGCCGCTGGTGGACGGTAGGCGGTGCTGGCCGGAATGGCGAACTGCGGCAGCAGCCACATGAACAACGCCATGGCCGGCAGGCGCCCCGACGTGCTGGCGTCGTGTTCGCGTATGGGCTGTGGCGGGGTGAGGCTCATCGTGCCTGCGCGGTGGCCACTCGCATGGTCTGCGTGACGTAGTCGACGTAGAGTTTCCCGAAGGCGCGCAAGCGTTGCTGATAGCTGGCTGTAATGGCTGCTTCATCCACCGGTAGGGTGGGTTCGGCGAGCGTTTGGGCCATGTGGTCGGCCAGCGCGGCGGCGTCATCCGTGGCGAAGAAGCGGCCATTCTGTGGCGCCTGCTCGCGGTGGACGGCCAAGTCCGACAGCAGCAAACGCTTTTGCAGCGTTTTGGCCTCCTCCACCGAGGTGCTCCAGCCTTCAAAGCGCGATGGGTTGATCACCGCCGCCGAGTGGGCCATCAGACCCTGTAGATCCGTATGCGGCACCACGCCAAGCACCCGGAAGCGGTCATCCACACCCTGTGCCTGGCAGTGGGCCATCAGTTCGTCAAAATATTGCGGCATGCGTGCGTCATAGGGCTTGCCGGTGCAGACAATGGTGGCGTGGATGCCGCGCTGCTTCAGCAGCGCCAGCGCGTCAATCGCCAGTCGATGGTTTTTGTTGGACCAGAACTGATTAGGTAGATGAAAGTAGCGCTCCGGCAAGTGGTAACGCGTGCGGATCTCCTGCGCAGAGGGCAGGCACGAGAAGTCCACAGGGTTGGAGACGAACTGCATCACGTACACCGGTTTTTGGTATCCGGGCGCGAACGTGTGCAGGTCGTTGCAGGCATCCTCGCTGCTGACGATGATGCCGTCGCCATGCTTGCAGGCGTTGTTGTAGCGCTTGGTCGACCAAGCGATCTGCTTGGGCGTCCAGTACTCTGGCAGATGCATGAACTGGAAGTCATACAGCCACGGAAGTGTGCGGATGGAGGAGCGTTTGCCAAGGTAGGCGGAATGCGACAGCAGATCGATGCTGTGGCGCGATAGGTAGCATGACAGCAGGTAATCGTTCTCGAACCCCCGCAGCGTCACCTGGCGCGCGAACCAAGCTGGTGCCAGCCGGTCCATCAACGGCGTGCGCAGTACTTCCAGCCAGGGAAATTCTTCCGGAAGGGAGGAGACGGTTTTGTTGCCCAGCACCAGTACGATCTGCCACGACGGAGGAGCGACTTCGTGGATGGCGCTGAACAGGCTGGCGAAGTAGTTGCGGCCGCCCAGCCAGTCTTTGTCGTTGAAGTGGTACGCGAAAGCGATGCGCATGCTCAGAGGTGTCCTTCAGTCTTGAACCAGTTGGCGTAGCGCTGCAGTCCCTGCTGTAGGTCGATGCAAGGCTGGAAACCCAGGGTGACGGCGGCGCGCTCGTGGCTGGCGGTCAGTCGGCGCGGATTGCCTGGATGGGCCTCGCCAGAAAATATCGGCTGTAGTCCTGTATTGCCGGCCTCGGCCAGCAGCGTCAGGACTTCCCGGGTGTTGGCGCGGACATGGCCGCCGTTGTATATGGCATGGCCTGCACCGTGGGACAACGCGGCAGTGCACAGCAGCCGTGCGGCGTCATCCACATGAATCCAGTCACGTAGCTCTTCACCGGTACCGAAAAACGATGGTGTGCCATGCTGGAACTTGTTGAGCGCATCCCACAGCAGCTGCTTGCGCAGGCCTTCGCCATATACGGAGAACAGCCGAACGATGCGGGTCTCCAGGCCAAAAAAGCGGCTGTAGGACTCACAGAGCATCTCGGCCATGGCCTTGTGATACCCATAGGGGGATATCGGTGCGACGGGGGTGTCCTCGCGAATGTCGCGGTCGCCCTGGTCTCCATAGACCGCGGCGCTGGAAGCCAGCACCACGCGCGGAGGCGTGGGCCGCAGCCGCGCGAACTCCAGCATTGCCAGCGTGGTGTCCACCGAGCGCGAGAAATCGGTTGCCGGCGCGGAAAATGAGTGCGAGACCGCGCCGCTGCCGGCGCAATGCACGACCAGCACGGGCTGCTGGTCTGCGCAGATGGATTGGATGGTGGCGGGCGTGATGTCCGCGTCCAGCCAGGCAATCAGGCCATGCTGTTGGCGCTCTTCGGTGTTCCACTGGCCGTGGCCCAGGCCCAGCACGCTGAAACCTTGTGCAGCCAGTTGCCGGCAGACATGACGCCCGACGAAGCCGGCGGCGCCCAGAACCAGGGCCGTGCGGCGGTCGCTTTGAACAGTTGGGTCACTCATAGATATTTCGGTCGGGGCTTAGCTCTTCAGTTGGAGGACGTAGTCGGCTTCTTGCGGAATTGTCGCCAGATGGTGTGCCAGCGCTGCGTCTCGCGCAGGCGTGTCATCAGGCAGGCGGGTCCAGCAACGAGTGGGCCAGTCGAAGACCTTCAGTACCCGCGCCGGCTGACCGCCAGCGAGGCACAAGGGTGGCAGCGACTGTCGCACCACCGAGCCTGCGGCTACCACAGTGCCGTAGCCGACCTCGATGCCACCCAGTAACGTACTACCTACGCCAATCCAGGTGTTGGGCCCCAGGCGCATGCGGCCGTAGGACAGCACTGGCGCTGCCACATAGGGCCGGGTTGGATCGTCATAGGCATGTCCTGCGGCAAGCAATTGGCAGGCGGCGCCAATGTTGCACTGGCGGCCGATGTGGATGGATTCGCCGGCGGAGAAGAAGCAGTGGCGGCCAACGAAGCTACCGTCCTCGATGACAATGCGCGCGCCTTCTCCGTTGTCGTTCGTGTGAAAGTGCGTGCCCGGGTCGATGATGACACCGGTCCCCAATTTCACCTGTCGCCACAGCCGCGCGGAGGCATGGCGGGAAATTGAGGCATGCAGGCCAGCGGCGCCCCAGCGGCCCGTTAGGTCGGCGAGCCCATGCAGGGAGCGCAGGCGAGCAATCGCTCGCCGCAGCGGAAATGGCAGCATGGCTCTTAGCCAATGATGAAACGATTCATTCATGTTCGGGAAGGAACCTCGGATGGAGCGGGCACCAGCGCGCCGATGATGTGACGGCGGGCGTAGTAGCTGAAATACAGCGCACCGGGTAGCACCACCAGCAGCGTGGCCAGCGGAATCGCGGCGATGCCTGCCGCGTGGCGCTGCAACAGGAAGAACAGTGGAAGGAACAGTGCCGTGGATGCGATGGCAAACAGAATCTGTATGCGCAGCCGCTCCGCTGCATTCAAGAAAACGGCTCCGGCATAGGCCACCATCTGGACGGCCACCTGGGCTGCGAACCAGAACACCTCCGCTGGCTGGACTTCCAGTTGGCCATGGCTGTATAGGCGCACGAACGGCGCGACCACCATCATTGAGATCGCCAGTAACAGCACGCCGCCCCCCACACTGGCCGCCAATAACTGAACCTGTAGCCGCTTAACATTTGCCACCTGTCGTTGGCTGATCAACGTGGCGATGGTCGACCAAGCGACGGCGATCAACACATTAAACAAAGTCATCGGGATCTGATAGACCTTGTTCAGGATGTCATAGCGTGCTGCAGCGCTGGCCGAAAAGTAGGTGTAGGCTAGGTAGGTGCCCAGGTTGAAAAGCACCAGAGCGGTCATCTGTAGAATGAAAAAGGCGCCGCCGATGCGCAGCAGCGGCCACGCATCGGCCAGTGGCCGTCTGCTGACCAAGCGGGCGCCGAAGCCCTGCTGACTGAGACCCAGCGCACGGTATCCTCGCAAGAAAGTGTAGGTGCCATTGAGCAGCCAAAGCACGGCGAACGCCACAGCCAGAGTGTGCAGGGACGCGTCACGTCCCAGCGCCAGCACCAGCAGCAGCCAAGCCAAGCTCTGCAGCATCGAGGCCTGGAACGAGACGGTAGACCGGTTCAGCCCCTGCAGAATGTTGACGCCGATCATGGCAGGCAGGCACAGGAAAGCGCAGATGTAGAGCACGCTGGCTTCCAGCGGAAAATCCCGTACCACCGACAGACGCGAACCGCCCAGAACGTAAAGCACGATCAGCGCCAGGCCGATCAGGAAGGCCAGACGCACCGCCACGGCGATCTGGTCACACAGCACTTCCAAGTCGCCCCGCGCTGCCACACGGTTCTTGATGACGTACCCGATGCCCAGGTCAGACATCTGAATCCACACCAATGCCGACACCAGTGTTGCCCAGGCGCCATAGTGCTCCGGCCCCAGATTCCTGATCAGGAGGGAGACGCTGGCGAAGCTGAAGCCGATGGTGCCAATGCGGTAGAGCAGCGACAGGATGGTTTCGCGGGAAGCGATCATTTCCGGCGTGGCAGCAGCAGATGGGCTAATAGTTTGGCTTGGGACAACAGACTCGCTTTGTATGGATACCGGTTAGCCAAAAGGTGTCGCCAGGCGCCCAAGTACTGGCCTCGCGACTTCAACGCGCCGATGCCTGCTCGGAGGTTGGCTGTGTAAATTTCATCACGCAGCGAATTCCGGTACTGGTAATTGCTGTGGTTGAGAGCAAATTCCTGTACGTTGCTGCACCAGAAGTCAATCTCCTGCATCCAAGCGCGTGAGGCAATGGTAGACATCGTCGAGCCCGAGTTCCATACCCGATAGCCCGAGACAATAGTGGGAACAAAAAGCGTGTTGCCGATCAAGCTTGCTCGCTGATAGAAATGGTTATCGCCCGCGGTAACTGCAAATGTCTCGTTGAACCCGCCTAATTTTCGAAAAAGCGCAGAGCGAAACGCGATGCTCGGAGGGCGAGCAGGTGCGCCCAGGCGAATTTGTTCAAAACCGGCGGGCGCGCTGAGTAGCGCGCCGCTGGGCTGCCAACTCGATGTCACCTTGTCCTGTTCGTTGATGATGTGATGCCCGAAAAAAGCGATGTCGGCCTCAGGATGCGCCTGCAGGTGCTCGAGCATTGTGGCGAATGAGTCTGGGTAATAGAGATCATCGTCGCCAGGCATGACGATCCACTCCGAATCAAGAGAGCTCGCAGCGCGATTCCAGTTCTTTAGAACCGTGACTTCCGGCCCACTTAAGAATTTGACCGCAGGATAACGGGCCTTGAACGTGTCAGAGAGGTAACCTCCGTTGTCACTTACAACGATAGGTAACTCTGTATTGATGGAGTCGAGTAAGCGAGCAAGCAACGATTCCCGCTTGTATGCGGGAATCGCAATGCCTAGCAAAGCAGGGCGCTGTAGGGGCGATCTGCTCTGTGAGTCGGTAGCGGTGTTGGGTGGCGACATGGACTGGCGGATATCAGAGAGATTGATGGCTATTGAAGACAGCGTGCCAATGTGCTGTTCTTGTAATTGCGTCGTCGAGTGCCATGGGTGCAGCCAGCGTCAGTTCACTTTGCGCTCTTGAGATGTCTGGTACGTATTGCTCCGGCGTTGAACCTGAACTCGCCTGCTTTTGCACGGTAATCTGTGACGTCGCTGTTAAGACACGACAGATTCGCTCAGCGAGCGAGCGGATAGACAGTCTTTCGTTGGAGCCAATGTTGTACGCGCGTCCCGTTTGCCCGCGTATCAGCACAGCCCAGAGCCACGCCGCCATGTCTGCGGCATATAGATAACTCCGATACGGTGTGCCATCGCCTTGGATCACGATGTCCTCGTTTGCCATCGCTGCGCGCAAGAAATTGCCGATTGCGAAGTGCTTTTCCAGGGGAAGGTGTGGTCCTACTGCCGCGAACAGTCTGGCAATGCCTACGCTCAGGCCTCCGGCACTGGCCTCTGCCGCCAACCACTCCGCGGCCCGTTTGCCTTCACCATAGGCGGACCTGAGCGACAAGGGGTCGGGGCCGCCAAGGTGGGTTTCCTGCACATGTGTCATGCCGGAAGGAAGGGGACCATAGACGGCTCCGGAGCTCAGAAGCAGAAGCCGGCTCGCACCGCAGGCGCGTGCTAGCGTCAGGACCCTGCGTGTTCCGTCAATGCAGGTCGAGAATACGTCCAGCGGCGAGGACTGTGCCACCACGTCGGTAGCAGCATGCACAACGACATCGTGGCGGCCAGGTCCGACGGGGAAGTCCCGCACGTCGCCAGCCAACCAGTCGACTCGGTCCACCATGGCGGGCCACTCGCGCAAAAAGCTGTCGGGGTTGCGACTTAGCACCGTGATGCGGCAGCCCAGGTCGAAGGCTTCGTTCGCATCCAGCAGTGTTGCCAGCAGCCATTTCCCGACAAAGCCGGTGCCTCCGGTTATGAAAATTCGCTGCCCGGCCAGAGTGCGCCATGCAGCAGCGCCGAGCAGGTCGTGGCAGCGTTGCAGATCCTGGGTCGGAACGTTCAGCTGCGATGGGCGGGGCCTTAGCTGCATCGTCATGCCGTGAGTGTCGCTGCTGCCGTGGGTGCGGTGTCTTGGCAGAAGGCATGGAGCCGCGTACGCACGCTGTCGGTGTCCAGGCCGTGCTCACGCAGTAGGTAGGCGTGTGTGCCGCAGTGTTCAGAGAATCGGTCTGGCACGCCGATGCGGAGTACGCGCGTGGGGTAATGCTCGCTGGTGATCTCCGTGACTGCCGCGCCAAGGCCACCCAGCACGGAGTGCTCCTCCAGAGTCACCAAGCCGGAGCTGTTGCGTGCGGCGGCACAGACGTCCTGCACCGACAGCGGCTTGAGCGATGGTGCACTCCACACTGACAGATCGCATTCCAGTGCAAGATCCAACGCAGTGCGAGTCATTGAGCCGGTGGCGATCAAGCCCGGCAGCTCGGCCCGTCCAGCCCGGATCTGCAGGAGACGCCCTGGCGAAATCGCATCGACAGGGCTAGCGTGTACATCGCCACGATCTGATTTTCCCATACGCAGGTACACCGGACCGTTGGCTGCGTAAGCACGGTCCATGCTCGCGGTCATCTCGAAACGATCGGCTGGCGACAGTACTTCAAGCCCCGGGATTGCGCGCGTGCATGCGATATCTTCGGTGGATTGGTGACTAGTGCCGAGATGGCTGTAGACGAACCCGGCGCCATCGCCCAGCAGCACGACGGGCAGGCTGTCATGGGCGACGTCGAGCTTGATTTGTTCGACGGTGCGGATAGGCACGAAGGCTGCCAGCCCATAGACAAATGGGCGAAAGCCGACACGTGCGAGGCCGGCGGCCATGCCGACCATATTCTGTTCGGCGATACCTGCGTTGATGTACTGATCCGGGCAGCGTTTGCGGAATTCGTCGAAAAGTGCGTAGCCGTGATCACCGGTTAACAACAAGACCTTTGGATCGGCCAACGCGAGACGTACCAACGCGTTGGAGAAGGCTTCTCTCATGTCGATGCTCCCGGAAGGCCAAGCGCATTGATTGCGTCGGCGAAGGTTTGCTCATTCAGACGGGTGTAGTGCCAGCGGTTGTCCGACTCCATGAAATGCACACCCTTGCCCTTCACGGTGTGCGCGATCAGCGCCTTGGGCTTGCTGGGCCCGGAGGCCCAGAGCCGGTGTATTGCGGTATCGAGCGCGACTTCGTCATGGCCGTCGACCTCCAGTGTCTCGAAGCCGAAACTCGAGAACTTCGCAGCCAAGTCTCCCAGCCCCAGCACGTCGTCCGTCGTGCCCATTGCCTGGAAACCGTTCTTGTCAACAATCAGCATGAGGTTGTCCATCTTGTGGTGTGCTGCAACAAGTGCGCCTTCCCAGATCGGGCCTTCATTGAGCTCACCATCGCCGACTATTGCGTAGACCTTCTGATCGGTCCCCTTGCGCTGCAGGCCCATCGCGATGCCGACGCCCACGGAGAAGCCGTGGCCCAGCGAGCCCGAGGTGACTTCCAGACCCGGTACGCGCGAGTCGGAAAGGCCCTTCAGGTCACTCCCATCCTTGAAATAGCACTGGACGTGCGAGTCATCGAGCCAACCTAGCTCGTGCATGCAAGCGTACTGGGCCATCACGCCGTGGCCCTTGCTCAGGACCAGATAGTCGCGTCCCTCGGCGCGCGGATCGTTGCCCGGGTATCGCAGGTGGTGCCGGTACAGCACAGTCATCAGCTCGATGATTGAGAATGCGCAGGCAATGTGCACCGTAGATCCGGCGTAAGCCATTTCGAGCACGATGCGACGCATTTGGGCAGGAGCGAAGCGCGGTGCGTTGCCGTTATCCGTAGTAGGGGACGCGACGATTGACATCAGAAGTTCACTCCAAAGAACTCTTCGAGTTTGTCCGCGATGTAGTCCAGTTGCTCTGAGCCCAGCGCCGGGAAGGTGCCTAGCCAGAAGGTCTGGTTCATTACGACGTCGGTGTTGGTCAGCTCGCCGCTGATACGGAAGTTGCGCCTGGCCATGTAAGGCTGCTTGGTCAGGTTGCCGGCAAACAGCAGCCGCGTGCCGATCTTGTTTTCTTCCAGGAAATTGATCAGGTCAGTGCGCTTCACGCCGGCCGTCTCCTTCAGGATCAGCGGGAACCCGAACCACGACGGTTCGCTGTTCGGCGTTGCTTCCGGCAAGTGCAGGAATTCGGCGACGCTGGCCAGCTTGGCCTTCAGGTATGTGAAGTTGGCGCGGCGCTTGGCGATGAATTCCTCGACCCGGTCCATCTGCGCCAGAGCGCAGGCTGCCTGCATGTCGGAGATCTTGAGGTTGTAGCCCAGGTGGCTGTACGTGTACTTGTGGTCGTAGCCGTCGGGCAGGTCGCCGCCCAGTTGTTCCTTGGTCCAGCAAAAGCGCTTGTCGCAGGTATTGTCCTTGCCGGGTGGGCAGTAGCAGTCGCGACCCCAGTCGCGGAAAGACTCGGCGATCAGCTTGAGTTCAGGATTGTTGGTGAACACAGCGCCGCCTTCACCCATCGTGATGTGGTGAGCAGGGTAGAAACTCAACGTACCGATATCGCCGAAGGTACCGACCAGTTTGCCGTCGTAGGTGGCGCCCAGCGCATCGCAGCAATCCTCGACCAACCACAGCTTGTATTTCTTGCACAGCGCCGTCACCACCTCCAGGTTGAAAGGGTTGCCCAGGCTGTGCGCCAGCATGATGGCCTTGGTCTTGGGCGTGATTGCCGCTTCAATCTTGCTGGCGTCAATATTGTGCGTGGCCAGGTCTACGTCTACGAACACCGGCACGGCGCCAAACTGCAGGATAGGGTTGACCGTGGTCGGGAAGCCGGCTGCCACACCAATCACCTCGTCGCCCTGCTTGATTGCGCGATCACCCAGCTTGGGGCTGGTCAGTGTAGAGAATGCCACCAGGTTGGCTGAAGAGCCCGAGTTGACGGTGATCAGGTACTTGACGCCCAGAAATTCGGACAGGCGCTGCTCGAACATGGCGTTGAAGCGGCCGGTGGTGAGCCAGCCGTCCAGCGAGGCATCGACCATCATCTTCAGTTCGCCTGCGCCGATCACCTTGCCCGAGACGGGCACGGCGCTTTGGCCGGGCACAAAGGGCTTTGGAGCGTAGGCGATATCGGCATACTGCTGGACCAATTCGCTGATCTGGCTGCGCAGTTTGTCCAGCTGGGGTTGAAAATTAACTGGCGTGCTGTTCATACGTGGGATCGATATTGGGAAATTTGATGCAGGCACAGGGCTCGCATGTCCTGGTTTGCAAGCCACGCTTGATGCCATTCGGTGATGCGAGACAGCGCGGTTTCGAGCGACCAGCGCGGGGTCCATTGCAGGCGCTGTCGCGCTTTGGAGATATCCAATTTCAGAAAATTGGCTTCGTGCGGGTGCTCTCCGGGTTGCAGCGTCCAGCTTGCCCCGTTGCCCCAATCCTGGCACAAATGCTCGACGATCCATTGCACCGGTTTGGCGTCTTCGTCGCGCGGACCGAAGTTCCAGCCTTCAGCATTTGCTTGCCCTTGATTGTAAAGGCGCTCAGCCAGCAACAGGTAACCGGACAGAGGCTCAAGAACGTGCTGCCAAGGGCGGATCGCGTGGGGGTTGCGGATAAGCACCGGCTGGGTTTGCTGCAGGGCCCGGAGGACATCGGGAACCAAGCGGTCAACTGCCCAGTCACCTCCGCCAATCACATTGCCCGCACGGGCAGTTGCAATCGCAATGCCGTCTTTTGACAGGAAAGATTTGCGATACGCCGCGCTGACCAATTCCGCACAACCTTTACTATTGGAATAGGGGTCATGTCCTCCCATGGGCTCATCTTCGCGATAGCCCCAGGCCCACTCCCGGTTTTCGTAACATTTATCGGTCGTGACATTGACGATGGCTTTGACGGATCCCGCATGGCGGGCGGCCTCCAGCACATGCACCGTGCCCATGACATTGGTCGCATAGGTTTCGACTGGCTGCTGGTAAGACAGTCGTACCAGCGGCTGCGCTGCCATATGGAGGATGATTTCCGGCTGGAATGCGGATATCTGCGTCTGTACCGCGGAAAAATCGCGGATATCACCAACGCAATGCTCCATGCCTTCCGCCACGCGGGCCACATGAAACAGAGCGGGCTCTGTGGGGGCGGGTAATGCGAAACCGCGTACCACGGCGCCCATTGATTGCAGCCAGAGGCTCAGCCAGCTTCCTTTGAATCCCGTGTGCCCGGTCAGAAAAACCCGTTTTCCCTGCCAGAAGGCGGTGTCTGTCTGCGTGATCGGAGTCATTTCCAGACTTTCCAAGGTGCTTGGCCAGTGGCCCACAGCTCTTCAAGGTGATTTTTGTCGCGCAGTGTGTCCATGGGTTGCCAGAAGCCTTGGTGTTCGTAAGCCATAAGCTGTCCTTCGGAGGCGAGACGCTGCAGGGGTTGCTGCTCCCATACGGTCGAATCACCATCCAAGTAGTCCAAGACACGGGGCGAGAGTACAAAGAAGCCGCCGTTGATCATGGCCCCGTCGCCTTTGGGCTTTTCCTTAAAGCTCATGACCTGCTGGCTCTGAATATCCAGCGCGCCAAATCGGCCTGGCGGGTAGGTTGCTGTCAGCGTAGCGGCCTTGCCATGTTGCTTGTGGAACTGGATGGTTGCTGAAATGTCCACGTCGCCCACTCCGTCGCCATACGTGAAACAAAATGCTTCATCATTGCGAACATAGTCGGCAACGCGTCGCAGGCGTCCACCAGTCATCGATTCATCGCCGGTGTCTACCAGCGTCACACTCCATGGTTCTGCACGCTTGTGATGGACTTCCATGTGATTGTTGCGCATGTCAAAAGTGACATCTGACATGTGCAGAAAGTAATTGGCGAAGTATTCCTTGATGACATAACCTTTGTAGCCGCAGCAAATCACAAAATCAGTGACTCCATGGTGCGAGTACATCTTCATGATGTGCCAAAGAATGGGCTTGCCTCCAATTTCCACCATGGGCTTGGGGCGTGTCGAAGTCTCTTCGCTCAAGCGAGTTCCGAGTCCACCAGCAAGAATCACAGCTTTCATAGAAAATTCTCTAATTAATTGATATTGTTTGAAGAAACAAAAGCGTCTGAGTAGAAGGACTTCGCTGGCAGTCCAGCGTTAGTCAGAGACTGTTTGGCACTTTGAATCATTGCGTCCGAGCCGCAGGCATACACCATGGCTTGCTTCAGCTGGATTTCACTATTCAGCACAGCATCTTGCACATACCCTCGAATACCCTGCCAGCCGGGGTGCTCTCTCGATAGAACGAAGTTCCAGTTCTGAGTTCCGACGGCGCTTTCTGGTTTGATATAGAAATCATCAGGCGTACGGCCTCCCCAGAAAATATGTATGGAGCGGGGGCGATTGTTGGCTGGCATGCTGTCTATGGAGGTCAGCATGGACTTGATGGGGGCAATCCCCGTGCCTGTCGCCAAAAAAATGAGATCCGTACCTTGCACATCGCGAAGAAAGAACGTACCCAGAGGTCCGTGGATGCGCAATAGATCGTTGGGCTTTGCTTGGCTGAACCAGTAGTTACTCATGGCGCCACCGTCGACCTTGCGAATATGCAGTTCCAGTTGTCGATTCAGAAAATCTGCATTGGCCAGCGAGTAACTGCGGCGAATACCACCGGGTCCAATTACATCCACGTATTGGCCGGCCAAGAATTGGAAATCCGCAGTGGGAGGGAAGCGCAAGAAGACGCGGACCACATCTGGGGCCAAGAAATCTATCTGGCTGATGCGGCAGGGCAACGTCTTTGCGTCGGGAACGCAGACATCTCCCAGATCTTCAGCCTCCAAGACCATGTTGGTGGTGGCGGCGCTGATGCAACTGAGGATCCAGCCTTCGGATTTCTCCTGCGCATCTAACCCGATTGCATCCTGCAAGGTATCAGCCTTGCCGCTAATTACGCGGCACTTGCAACTGCTGCACCGCCCCGTCTTGCAGCTGTAGTTGAGGCGAATTCCTGCGCGAGCGGCGGCATCAAGTAGAGGCTCGTTGACTTCGGCTTGAAAATTTTTTCCGTTGATTAATTCGACGGTGAACATTGATTAATTACGATTTGATTTTTGAATTTATAAAATTCAATAGACATGATGGACGTGCGAGGTGGATATCAGAGATCACCTCGGCCATAACTGTCTTCTAGTCGCACAATGTCATCTTCGCCTAGATAACTGCCTGATTGTACTTCGACGATTTCCAGCGGAATCGTGCCCGGATTGGCCAGTCGGTGGACGGTTCCAAGCGGGATATACGTTGATTGGTTCTCGGTCAGCATGATCACTTTGTCACCATTGGTGATTTCCGCCGTGCCTTTAACCACCACCCAGTGCTCTGCGCGATGGTGGTGTTTTTGCAGGCTGAGGCTGGCTTGGGGTTTGACTTGAATGCGTTTGACCTTGAAGCGTTCGCCTTCATCAATGCTGTCATACCAGCCCCAGGGACGGTGTACTTTGCGATGCAGGCTGCGCTCGTCCCGTTGTTCCCGGTCGAGCGTGGTGACGATGTGTTTGACATCCTGGCAGCGGTCTTTGGCCGCCACAAGTATTGCGTCAGGAGTCTCGACAACCACCATGTCTTTGACTCCGACCAGAGCCACCAGTCGGCTGGTGGCGTGGGTCAGGTTGTTGCTGCTGTCAGTCGTGATCACATCCCCGACGCTGGCATTTCCATATGCGTCTTTCGGAAGAACTTGCCAGACTGCATCCCAGGCGCCTAAATCGTTCCAACCGGCCTCCAGCGGAACCATCTTGATCGAGAATTCGCTGCCTGGACAATGCTCCATCACCGCATAGTCAACTGACTCGGCCGCAACCGTTGCAAATAGAGCTGGGTCGGGGCGGGTGAATTGAGCATCTACCCTGCGCGCCTGCCAGGCTTGCTGGACTGTTTCCAGGATGTCTGGCCGGAAATGGGCAAGCGCTTTGAGCCAGACCGATGCCTTCAGAACAAAAATGCCGGCATTCCAGAAATAGTGGCCCGCTTCCAGATAGGCTTGGGCTCGCGCGGCATCGGGTTTCTCGATGAACTGCTGCACGTTCCATGGCTCCATGGTCGCTTCAGGATGTTCGCCGAGGATGTATCCATATCCCGTTTCAGGCCGATGCGGTGTTATGCCGAGGATGGTGATACTGCCCTTCTCGGCTTCCTTGATGGCCTGGTGCATGGCCAGCTTGAAGGCCGCAGCATCGGTTATGGTCTGATCTGCCGGTGTGACGGCCAAGATGGTGTCTTGGCCTGATTCCACGGCTGCCAGTGCTGCAAGAGTAAGGGCGGGTGCTGTGTTGCGGCCTATAGGTTCTAACAGTGCACTGCCCAGTGGGATATCCATTTCTCGCAGCTGTTCAGAGGTCAAAAAGCGATGCTCTTCGCCTGTGACCACGAGAGGTGGCGCTACTTGCACTTCTTCTGTTGCCAATGCTGCCAGTCGCTGAGCCGCTTGCTGAAATAGACTGGTTTGACCCGTGAGGCAGATAAATTGCTTGGGAAATCCTGCACGTGACAACGGCCACAAGCGGGTGCCCGAACCGCCGCAAAGAATGACGGGTGTAATGTTAATAGCTTTTACTTGTTGTGTCATTTCTTTGGGATCCAGCGAAAAAATGCCAATTTGCTATACATTGAAATATAAAGTGCCAGGCAAAAAAGTAAAGAAATAAGTGTAAATGGTTTGCTCTGATAAAAGTAAACGGCCGCAGCACAGGATGTTAGTGCATATCCCCAAAGAAATGGCGATGTAAATCCATTTTGAGTTGTCTTTGTTGCATTGGGAAATAATTTCCTGGCCCAGCGTTTATTGGCAAGTGTATGCAAGTGAACAGCATCTGGTTGCGTGGCAGGGTGCCCTTCTCGCCAGAATCTTCGTCTGAATATGCTGAAAATTACCTCAGTGATGGGGTAGGAGCAAATAAGGAGGCTGGTCCATGGAGATATCGCTGAATTTCTTTCAGGCAGCAACACAGCAATCCATGCCAATGTGAACCCCAAAAAATAGGCGCCGCCATCGCCAAGGAAGATTTTCCCACTGGGCCAGTTGACCAGAAAAAAACCTGCCACAGATCCTGCCACCAGCAAGCAGGTAAAGGCCAAGGGCAAGTCTCCCACTTGGCGCGCAATCAGGCCAAACGCGGTCAGCATGATCAAGGCGGTGCCTGCGGTCAGTCCGTTGAATCCATCAATGATATTGATGGCGTTTGCGACGCCGCCCACTGCGAACGCCGTAAATAAAACAGAAATCACTGTGTAACCCAGCAGCCAATCGATACCAGGTAAATCCAGATGTGTCAGTGCGGTACCTGTAATTCCCCAGCCAAGGATGCCGGATGCCATAGTGGCCAGTAAGCGGATCTTGACAGTTACTTTTTTGGTAACGTCTTCCAATAGTCCGAAAATAAATGCTGGAATTCCTGCCAAGAGAATCGCGCTGAGAATTGCGCGCTTCTCTGCCGCAGCGATGCCATGGCTGGATGCTGCGAATCCTGCGAAAACGCCGATGGCTATGGCAATGCCCCCGATGCGAGGTGTCGGGCTTGTGTGGACCTTTTGAACTCCTGTGCTCGAGTCCATGGAAAAAGCCCCGTGCCATTTTTTTGTGCACACCAACAATAGACAGGTTACGAATGATGCAAGAAGAGCAATCACTGCGTCATACCGAAGGATCTCAGTGACAGAGAAGTTGGAGGGAAGCATGTATTGGAGTTTTTTGGGGAAATTTTTTCAAACAAGATGCATGATTCTGGCGAAGGTCTGCGTGTTCGATGTAAGCGCTGATGCCAGATTGTCTCAGGGAGTAGATGGGGTAGGAGCCAACACACTTGCGGCACAATGCGGCATCTCTTCTATCTTGTATTGTTCCAAGCGACGCGCAACTGATTGCCATGACCGACACCATCTCCCACATTGCCCCCCGCGACAAAGCCGAAATCCTTGCCCAGGCGCTGCCCTACATCCGCAAGTTCCATGGCAAGACTATGGTCATCAAGTATGGCGGCAATGCCATGACCGATCCTGCCCTTCAGGCGGACTTTGCGGAAGATGTGGTGCTGCTGAAGTTGGTGGGTATCAATCCGGTGGTGGTGCACGGGGGGGGGCCCCAGATCGAGACCGCTTTGAACCGATTGGGCAAGAAGGGGGAGTTCATCCAGGGCATGCGTGTGACAGACGCAGAAACCATGGAGGTGGTGGAGTGGGTGCTGGCTGGCGAGGTGCAGCAGGACATCGTGGGCCTGATCCATCAGGCGGGTGGCAAGGCTGTGGGTCTGACGGGGCGCGATGGCGGTCTGATCCGTGCCAAGAAGCTGAAGATGGTGGACAACAAGGACCCGAGCGTGGAGTACGACGTGGGCCAAGTGGGCGATATCGTGGCCATCGACCCCAGCGTGGTCAAGGCACTGCAGGACGATGCTTTCATTCCGGTCATCAGCCCCATCGGCTTCGGTGAAGAAAACGAAAGCTACAACATTAACGCCGACGTGGTGGCCAGCAAGCTGGCCACCGTGCTGCAGGCGGAAAAGCTGGTGCTGCTGACCAACACCCCCGGCGTGCTGGACAAGGCCGGCAACCTGCTGACCGACCTGACAGCGCGTGAGATCGACGGTCTGTTTGCCGACGGCACCATCTCCGGCGGCATGCTGCCCAAGATCAGTGGCGCCCTGGATGCCGCCAAGGCCGGGGTGAATGCCGTGCACATCATCGATGGCCGCGTGCCGCACTCCATGCTGCTGGAAATCCTGACCGATCAGGCCTATGGCACCATGATTCGCAGCCATTGAGCGTGGGCTTGCGCTGTGCCGCAAGCTGCCATCTTGGAAACGCCTGCCCATGCAGTTGAGCTGCGCCGGCAGGCGTTTTTTGTGGAGCATGCGGGCTGCAGTGATCGGAAGGGTCAGGAAAGCCGCTCTGCAGGTGCAGGGCTGGCCGCGTACACTCGCGCGCTACAGAGTGGGGGTTGGCGCCGTTTCGAAACGGAACGAAGCTGCCGACATGGCGCGCCATGGTTGCTTGTTTTACATGTGGTTGCTCTTTGGGCGGCCATGCCAGCGCTCCAGGATGCAGCTCCAGCGGTTGCATACCCCGTAGACACAGAGCGACGAGTCAGGAGTGCAGAGCATGCGTTTGCTGTTGGTGGAAGACGATGTGATGGTGGCCAGTGGCATCAAGCTGGGTCTGGCCGACGCGGGCTATGCCGTGGACTGGGTGGGCAGCGGTGAACGCGCACTGGAAGTGCTGGCGGCCGAAACCTTTGATGTGGCGGTGATCGACATCGGCCTGCCCGGCATGGATGGCTTGGAGCTGACGCGCCGGTTGCGGCACAAGGACATGGCCAGCAGCGGTATGCCGGTCCTGATTCTGACGGCGCGTGATGCCCTGCAGGACCGCGTGCAGGGGCTGGATCTGGGGGCCGACGACTACATGGTCAAGCCTTTCGAGTTGCCTGAACTGCTGGCCCGGCTGCGTGCGTTGCTGCGCCGCTCTCAGGCGGCCACTTCGGCGGTGCTGAGCTTTGGTCCGCTGGAACTGGACACGGCCGGGCGCAGCGCCGGCGTGCGCAGCAAGGATCCGGTGCTGGGTGAGCAATTGCTGCCCATCGACCTGGGGCCGCGCGAATGGACGGTACTGGAATACCTGCTGATCCACGCGCCCAAGCCTGCCAGCAAAGACAAGCTGCTGCAGGCGCTGACGGGCTGGGACAAGGAAATCACCCCCAATGCGGTGGAAGTCTATGTGTCGCGCCTGCGCGGCAAGCTGGAGCCGCACGGTGTGGCGCTGCGCTCGATTCGCGGCTTTGGCTACCGGCTGGAGCTGGCGGCGATGGATTCTTCTGCCGCCTGAGGTGGGCTCTGCAACGCAGTGCTTTGCGCGCCGCCGCGGCCGCGTGCTTCACATCGTGGCAGCGGTGAGCGCGCATGCCCCTGCGGCCACTGATCCCGATCGGCAAGCGGCCCGCAGAGCGGCTGCACCCTGTGCATCAAGGAACTCCATGCAATTCAGGTCTGAGGATGGCGCAGCAGGCGCACACACGGCGTTGGCAGCGGTTTTTTTGACACGCTTGGCGGCACATGCTCCGGCGTCGCAGGCTGCTGCGGTATGGACTGTGGTGCTGGAGCGCTGAGTTATGACCCGCGGCACCATGACGACCACCTTGCGCAACCGGCTGCTGCTGCTGCTGGTGCTGCCGGTGTGCGTGCTGGCCGTAGCGGGCAGCTGGTGGGGCTATCGCTCGGCCGAGACGGCGGCCGGCCAGCATGACCAGCGTTTGCTGCGCCTGCTGCCGCAGCTGGCCGATTCGGTGATGGCGCCGGCCATTGGCAAGGACATGGAGCCGCTGATGGCCCTGTCCCCCAGCATTGACGACTTTGTGCGCAACCGCAGCGGCATCACGGGCTTTGCCGTGGCCGACCTGGACGGCCATGTGCTGGCGGGTGACCCGTGGATCAGTGTGGTGGTGCCGACCACACCGGCGGCGGAATTTCACAGCCAGGAGTTCGGCGGCATTACCTACCGTGTGGCCGTGCAGCGCGCCATGACGGCGGGTGCCGGTGAAATGGTGGTGGCCCTGGCGGATGGTTCTGACGTGCGCCAGCAGTGGCGCCACCAGTTGCTCACCCATGTGCTGCTGCCCAATATGCTGCTGGTGGTGGTGGCGGCGCTGTTGATCTACTGGTCGGTGCGCAAGGCGTTCAAACCACTGCTGGACCTTGCTCAGGCGGTGGAAAGCCGTTCACCCCGCGATTTGAGTCCGATTGACGAAACCACCTCGCCCAAGGAAGTCCGGCCGCTGGTGCAGTCGCTCAACCGGCTGTTCGGCCTGGTGCAGGCACAGTCCGAAACCCAGCGCCGCTTTGTCGCCGATGCCGCCCACCAGCTGCGCACACCCCTGGCGGCGCTGCAGGCCCAGGTGGAAGCCTGGGCACTGATGGCCGCCCAGGTGGAACGGCTGGGGCCGGCCTCTGCCGGGGCCGAAGCCGATCAGCCGCAGTCCGGCCTGTTTCTGAAGACCGAGCAGATCGAAAAGCTGCGCAATGCCACCCGCCGCACCTCCCAGCTGGCCCACCAGTTGCTGGCCCTGTCGCGCGCCGATGCGCGGCATGTGCAGTCCCAGGCACACGAGCGGGTGGATTTGAAGGAGCTGTGCGAAAACCTGCTCGAAGCCTTCTGGGACAGCGCGGCAGCCAAGCAGATCGATCTGGGCCTGGAGGTGGAGGCCGTGTACATCAGCGGGCAGGCCTGGCTGCTGCGTGAGCTGCTCTCCAATCTGGTGGACAACGCCATCAAATACACGCCCTCGGGCGGGCAGGTCACGCTGCGCTGTGGGCGCCGTCGCTTGGGCGGGCGCCAGCCGCAGGCTTTTCTGCAGGTGGAGGACGATGGGCCGGGCGTGCCTTTGGGCGAAACCGGGCGTATTCTGGAGCGGTTTTACCGTCTGCCGGGTTCGGTGGGCGAAGGCTCGGGCCTGGGGCTGGCCATTGCACACGAAATTGCCCAGGGTCACCATGCCGCGCTGCGGCTGACGCCGGGGGCCGGCCAGCAGGGGCTGCAAGTCACCCTGGTGTTTCCAGAGTAAGGCTTTCAATATTTCTTCATGCCCTCGCGGCATGTACGGGCTGCTACACTTTTTATCTGTCCCCAATGGTTGTTACGACGGGGGATGGGCGGCTGTGACCGCTGTGCACGGGAATTGCATGTCCGCAGGGGCAGTGTTGGCCGTGCACTGCTGGTGTCTTTGGACACCTGGTGTCGGCTGGTTGCATGGACCTGGAATGCGGCAGATGGCGTGCTTGTGCAAGCGCTGCCTCTGTGCCGGCAGGCTGGAGTCCATGGTCTCGTGGGGTGCCCATGGCTCTGTGCGCAGTGCAGGAAGACATGGTGCCCTAGACGAAATTGGCGAGTCATGACAAGCGGTTACTTTTGAAAAGTGCTGTGCGAGAATGACTGCGTTGTTACATTTAAATGCCTTATGTCAGTGTCTGAAGTGATTTGCCCGCCCGCCGAAACCGAAGAGCCTGTGGCCGTTGCCGCTGATACCACGCGTACGCGCAAACGTCCCAAGCCAGGCGAGCGCCGCGAGCAGATCCTGCAGGCCCTGGCGGCCATGCTGGAAAAGCCCGGTGCTGACCGCATCACCACCGCCGCGCTGGCTGCCAGCCTGTCGGTGAGCGAAGCGGCGCTCTACCGCCATTTCGCCAGCAAGGCCCAGATGTTTGAAGGCCTGATCGAGTTCATCGAGCAGTCGGTCTTTGCATTGGTGCAGCAGATCGTCACCCGCGAAGTGGAAGAAGGTACGGTCACGCCCGAAGACGGTGCCCGCCGCGCTGCCCGCGCCGTGGGGGTGGTGCTGCAGTTTGCCGAACGCAACCCCGGCATGGTGCGCGTGATGGTGGGCGACGCCATCCTGTTCGAGCACGAGCGCCTGCAGACCCGCATGAACCAGTTCTTCGATCGCATCGAATCCACGCTGCGCCAGTGCCTGCGTCCGGCTGCCGATGCCCTGGGCTCTGCCACCCCGACGGTGGATGCCAATGTGGCCGCCAGTGTGCTGACCGCCTTCATGCTGGGCCGCATGCAGCGCTTTGCGCGCACGGGCTTCCGCCGCCTGCCGACCGAACACCTAGACGCCAGCCTGGCCATGCTGATCTGAGGCTTTGCGCCTGCACAAGCGTGGCCTGGAGGCTGCGCCTGGCCTTCGTCCGCGTGCTGGGACGGGGGCTTTTTTCGTAGAGGAGTGCGGCTTTCCTCTGCCCGCACCTGCCGACTTTCTGTCGGGTAAACACGACAGTCTGCGGATCCGGGGTTTGAGTGTTTACCCTTGGTCAGCTTTTCGAAAGCCGGAAGTTTGCGCAAAATAGAACGATCGTTCGTTTTATTTGTGTCATGACAGCTTCCGCGCCCGCTCCCACTTCTGTTTCCGATGACCGCCCCCTGGGCGATCAACCGCTGCCGCCGGTCGCTGGTGCCCGCCCGCGCGCCGCCCACAAAGGCCAGCAGACCAAGGCCGCCATCATCGACACCGCGCTCGACATGGCCATGCACATCGGCCTGGAAGGCCTGTCCATCGGCGCGCTGGCCCAGGCACTGGGCATGAGCAAATCGGGCGTGTTCGCCCATTTTGGCTCACGTGAAGAGCTGCAGATCTCCGTGGTGGTCGAATACCACCGCCGCTTCGAGCACGAAGTGTTCTTCACCGCCATCCGCCAGCCGCGCGGCCTGCCGCGCTTGCGCGCGCTGTTCGCCAACTGGATGCAGCGCACCTCCATCGAACTGGATTCCGGTTGCATCTACATCAGCGGCGCCATTGAATTTGACGAGCGCACCGGTCCGGTGCGCGATGCCCTGGTCGAATCGGTCAGCACCTGGCATGCCGCGCTGCGCCGCGCCATCGTCCAGTGCAAGGAATGCGGCGACCTGCGCGCCGATACCGATGAATCCCAGGTGCTGTTCGAAGTGCATGGCCTGATCCTGGTGCTGCACTACGAAGCGCGCTTCATGCGCCTGCCCGACTCCCTGCCGCGCGCCCAGCGTGGCTTTGACAACATCCTGCAGCGCTACGGCATCACCCAGGCCTGAGCTGCCGCGCCATTCCAGACCCATACCTACATCCCGAGGAGACCGACCCATGCCCAGCTATAACCCGCCCCTGCGCGACATGCAATTCCTGATGCACGAAGTGTTCAAGGTGACCGACGCCTACCAGGCCATGCCCCAGCATGCCGAGGTGGATGCCGACACCATCAATGCGGTGCTGGAAGAAGCGGGCAAGTTCGCTGCCAACGTCACCTTCCCGCTGAACATCAGCGGTGACGAAGAAGGGTGCCATCTGGACAAGACCACGCACGAGGTGACCACGCCCAAGGGCTACAAGGAAGCCTATGCCCAGTTCGTCGAAGGCGGTTGGCCGGCACTGTCGTGCGACACCAAGTACGGCGGCCAGGGCCTGCCCTTCGTGGTGAACTCCGCGCTGTATGAAATGCTCAACAGCGCCAACCAGGCGTGGACCATGTACCCCGGTCTGTCGCATGGCGCCTATGAAGCCTTGCACGCCCACGGCTCTCCCGAACTGCAGGCCAAGTACCTGCCCAAGCTGACCAGCGGTGAATGGACAGGCACCATGTGCCTGACCGAGCCGCATTGCGGCACCGACCTGGGTCTGCTGCGCTCCAAGGCCGAGCCCCAGGCCGACGGCAGCTACAAGATCACCGGCAACAAGATCTTCATCTCCGCTGGCGAGCACGATTTCACCAGCAACATCGTCCACCTGGTGCTCGCCCGCCTGCCCGATGCACCCGCCGGCTCCAAGGGGATCAGCCTGTTCGTGGTGCCCAAGTACCTGGTGAACGCCGACGGCTCGCTGGGTGCGCGCAACGGCATCTACTGCGGTGGCCTGGAGCACAAGATGGGCATCAAGTCCAACGCCACGGCCCAGATCGTGATGGAAGACGCCGTGGGCGAGCTGGTGGGTCAGCCCAACAAGGGCCTGCAAGCCATGTTCGTGATGATGAACGCGGCCCGCCTGGGTGTGGGCAACCAGTCGCTGGGCCTGACCGAAGTGGCTTTCCAGAACGCGCTGGCCTATGCCAAGGACCGCCTGCAGATGCGCAGCCTGTCCGGCACCAAGGCCAAAGACAAGCCGGCCGACCCCATCATCGTGCACCCCGATGTGCGCCGCATGCTGCTGACCGCCAAGGCCTATGCAGAAGGCGGCCGCGCGCTGTCGACCTTCTGCGCACTGCTGATCGACCAGGAACTGAACCACCCCGATGAGAAAGTGCGCAGCGACAGCGCCGATCTGGTGGCCCTGCTGACCCCCATCGTCAAAGCCTTCCTGACCGACAACGGCTGGATCGCCACCACGCAAAGCCAGCAGGTGTTTGGCGGCCATGGCTTCATCAAGGAATGGGGCATGGAGCAGTATGTGCGCGACAACCGCATCAACATGATCTATGAAGGCACGAACGGCGTGCAGGCCCTGGACCTGCTGGGCCGCAAGGTGCTGGGCAACCAGGGCGCATCGCTGAAGAAGTTCGGCAAGCTGATCGCCAAGCTGGTGGAGGAAGAGGGCGTCAACGAAAAGATGAGTGAATTCATCACGCCCGTGGCCATGCTGGGTGAGCAGATGACCAAGTTCACCACCGAAATCGGCTTCAAGGGCATGCAGAACCCCGACGAAGTGGGCGCCGCCAGCGTGGACTACCTGCGCGTGGCCGGCCACCTGGTGTTCGGCTACCTGTTCGCCCGCATGGCCCAGGTGTCGCTGCGCGCCATCGCCGACGGCAACACCGACCCCTTCTACGTGGCCAAGCTGCAGGTGGCGCGCTTCTACTTCGCCAAGCTGTTCCCGGAAACCGCAACGCTGATGCGCACCGCCCGCGCTGGCGGCAAGACGCTGATGGACAGCGACGCCGCACTGGCCTGATGCACTGGGGAGGCCGCTTTGCAACACCCTCAAACAGCGGAGCGGCCTGTGGAGACAAATCCTGAAGTTCGAACCGAAAGGACCTGGATATGAAGACCGTAAAAGTACTGGCAGCTGCTGTGGTGGTGATGGTCGGTGGCATGTCTGCCGCCTGGGCGCAGATGACGCCTGTGGGCACCTGGCAGAGCGTGGACGACAAGACCGGCGAAGCCAAATCGGAGATCCAGATCAGTGACAACGCGGGCGTGCTCAGCGGCCATGTCACCAAGCTGCTGCGCAAGGGTGCCGATCCTGCCGCCGTCTGCACCGAATGCAAGGACGGCCTCAAGGGCAAGCCCATGGTGGGCCTGCCCATCATCACCGGCGCCAAGAAGGCCGAGGGCAAGACCGTCTGGGAGGACGGCAAGATCCTCGACCCCGAAAGCGGCAAGAGCTACACCCTGCGCCTGACTCCCATCGACGACGGCAAGAAGCTGGAGGTGCGCGGCTCCATCGGCCCGTTTGGCCGCACCCAGACCTGGGTGCGCGTGCCGTAAGCACCGCACGCCCGCCCGTCCTACACCCCAATTTCAACGCAGCCCGGCCGCTGGCCGGGGCTGCGTCTTTTCACCCAGAACACCATGTCCCGATTCAACGTCAAGAAAGTCGCCGTGCTCGGCGCCGGCGTGATGGGCGCGCAGATCGCCGCCCACCTGGTCAACGTCAAGGTGCCGGTCATCCTGTTTGACCTGCCCGCCAAGGAAGGCCCCAAGAGCGGCATTGCCGAACGCGCCATCGCCAATCTGAAAAAGCTCAAGCCTTCGCCCATCGGCGTGGCTGAAGATGCCGACCTGATCCAGGCGGCCAACTACGAGGAGCACCTGAAGCTGCTCAAAGGCTGCGATTTGGTCATCGAAGCCATTGCCGAGCGCATGGACTGGAAGCTGGACCTCTACACCAAGGTCGCCCCCTTCATCGCCAAGCATGCGCTGGTGGCATCCAACACCTCGGGCCTGTCCATCACCAAGCTGAGCGAGGCGCTGCCCGATGCCATCAAGCCGCGTTTCTGCGGCATCCACTTCTTCAATCCCCCGCGCTACATGCCGCTGGTGGAACTGATCAACACCCCCACCACCCGTCCCGAGGTGCTGGACCAGCTGGAAGCCTTTGTCACCAGCGGTCTGGGCAAGGGCGTGGTGCGCGCGCACGACACCCCCAACTTCATCGCCAACCGCATCGGCATTGCCGGCATGCTGTCCACAATGAAGCAGGCCGAGAACTTTGGCCTGACGTTCGATGTGGTCGATGACCTGACCGGCAAGAAGCTGGGCCGCGCCTCCAGCGGCACCTTCCGCACCGCCGACGTGGTGGGCCTGGACACCATGGCCCATGTGATCAAGACGCTGCAGGACAACCTGAGCCCGGAGACCGATCCCTTCTACGGCAACTTCGGCACGCCCGCCGTGCTGCAGAAACTGCTGGACCTGGGCCATCTGGGCCAGAAGGCGAAAAAAGGCTTCTACCAGAAGGTGGGCCGCGAGGTGCTGCAGTTCGAGCTGGACAGCGAGGACTACGTGCCCGGCGGCCAGAAGGCCGACGAGGTCTATGGCCGCATGCTGAAGAAGCCCGCAGCCGAACGCCTGCCGCTGCTGCGCAATGCTGAAGGCGCCCCCGGCCAGTTCCTGTGGGCCATTCTGCGCGACAGCTTCCACTACGCGGCCATCCACCTGGAGACGATTGCCGAATCCGCCCGCGATGTGGACCAGGCCATGCGCTGGGGCTTCGGCATGAAGCAGGGCCCGTTCGAGCTCTGGCAGGAAGCCGGCTGGCTGCAGGTGGCCACGATGATCCAGGAAGACATCGATGCCGGCAAGGCGCTGTCCACGGCGCCACTGCCCCGCTGGGTGTTCGAAGGCCCGGTGGCGCAAGCCGGCGGCGTGCACACGGCCCAAGGTTCCTGGAGCCCGGCGCAGAAGAAGTTTGTCGCCCGCCGCGTGCTGCCCGTCTATGAACGCCAGATCTTCCCCGAGAAGCTGCTGGGCGAAGACAGCCTGCCGGACTGGAAGACGGCCGGCACCACCATTGCCGAGACCAAGGCGCTGCGCACCTGGACGCTGGACGGTCAGGTGCTGATCGCCAGCATCAAGAACAAGATGCACGCCATCAGCCCCGAGGTGATGGAAGGCCTGGTGGAAGCCGTGGAAACCGCCGAGAGCGATTTCGAGGCCATGGTGATCTGGTCCGGTGACGCGCCCTTCAGCGTGGGCGCCGATCTGGAAGCCACCATGCCCGCCTTTGTGATCGGGGGCGCCGACGCCATCGAAAGCATCGAAGCCGAGCTGCAGAACATGATGCTGCGCATCCGCTACGCGCAGGTGCCGGTGGTGGCGGCCATCCATGGCATGGCCCTGGGCGGCGGCTGCGAGCTGGCCGTCTACAGCGCCCGCCGCGTGGCGCACATGGAAAGCTATATCGGCCTGGTGGAAGTGGGCGTGGGCCTGATCCCCGGTGCCGGCGGCCTGACCTATATCGCCCGCCGTGCGGCCGAGAACATGGCCCAGTCCACCAGCAAGGATGTGCTGCCCTTCCTGACCGAGGGCTTCACCGCTGCGGCCATGGCCAAGGTGGGCACCAGTGCCATCGAATCGCGCAAGCTGGGCTATCTGCTGGATTCCGACCTGATCGTGCCGCACAAGGACGAGGTGCTGTTCACCGCCATCAACGAAGCCCGCTCCATGGCTGCGGGTGGCTGGCGCGCGCCGCTCAAACGCCTGTTCCCGGTGGCAGGTCGCAGCGGCATGGCCACCATCAAGGCCCAGCTGGTGAACATGCGCGATGGCGGCTTCATCAGCGCCTACGACTTCAAGATCGCTTCGATGATTGCCGAGATCGTCTGCGGCGGCGACGTGGATGCCGGCTCGCTGGTGACCGAGGAATACCTGCTGGCGCTGGAACGCAAGGCCTTCTGCCACCTGATCGGCCAACCCAAGACCCATGAACGCATCTTGGGCATGTTGAACACCGGCAAGCCGGTTCGCAACTGATTGGCAAGGAGACAAGAACCATGAAACAAGTACAAGACGCCTACATCGTTGCCGCCACGCGCACGCCCATCGGCCGCTCGGGCCGGGGCTATTTCAAGAACACCCGTCCGGATGATCTGCTGGTGGCCACGCTGAAATCCGCCATGGCCCAGGTGCCCACGCTGGACCCCAAGGCGATCGAGGATGCCATCATCGGCTGCTCCTTCCCCGAAGGCGAGCAGGGCATGAACATGGCGCGCATTGCCGTGGGCTTGGCGTTCGACCACCCCATCGGCGGCGTGACGGTGAACCGCTTCTGCGCCTCGGGCGTGACGGCCATCCAGATGGCGGCCGACCGCATCCGCGTGGGCGAAGCCGATGTGCTGATCGCGGGCGGTGCCGAGTCCATGAGCATGGTGCCCATGGGCGGCAACAAACCTTCGTTCAATCCCGAGATCTTTGCGCGGGACGAAAACGTGGGCATTGCCTACGGCATGGGCCTGACCGCCGAGAAAGTGGCCCAGCAGTGGAAGGTGACGCGCGAGATGCAGGACGCCTTCGCGCTGGAATCCCACCTGCGTGCCGTGCGCGCCCAGCAGGCGGGTGAATTCGCCGACGAAATCACGCCCATCGACATCATCGACCGCAGCCCCGATCTGGCCTCCGGCGAAGTCATCACCAGGACCCGCACCGTGAGCCTGGATGAAGGTCCCCGCCCCGACACCACGCTGGAAGCGCTGGGCAAGTTGCGCCCGGTGTTCGCTGCACGCGGCAGCGTGACGGCAGGCAACAGCTCGCAGACCAGCGATGGCGCCGGTGCGCTGATCTTGGCCAGCGAGAAGGCCGTCAAGCAGTTCGGCCTGACGCCGCTGGCCCGCTTCGTCAGCTTTGCCGCCCGCGGCGTGCCCCCCGAAATCATGGGCATCGGCCCCATCGAAGCCATTCCTGCTGCGTTGCGCTATGCCGGCATCAACCACCAGGACATCGGCTGGTTCGAGCTGAACGAAGCCTTTGCCGCCCAATCGCTGGCGGTCATCAACAGCCTGGGTCTGGACCCGGCCAAGGTCAACCCCATGGGCGGTGCCATTGCCCTGGGTCACCCCCTGGGGGCGACCGGTGCCATCCGTGCGGCCACCGTGGTCCACGCGCTGCGCCGCCACAAGCTGAAGTACGGCATGGTGACCATGTGCGTGGGCACCGGTCAGGGCGCCGCCGGCATCTTTGAGAGCGTCTGAGGCCATGACCACCCTTCTGCAACCAGTCGGGTGGACCGAAGCCCAGCTGGCCGTGCCGGGCAGCGATGCCCGGCTGGCGCTGCGCCACTGCCAGCCCACCGACGCGCCCGTGCGCGGCCGGGTGGTGCTGGCACCGGCCGTGGGCGTGCCACAAACCTTTTATGCGGCGTTTGCCGAATGGCTGGCCGCACGCGGTCTGGCCGTGACCACTTTTGACTACCGGGGCCATGCGGCCTCGCTGCAGGGCCCGCTGCGCCAGGCCAAGGTCGATCTGCTGGATTGGGCCCAGGACTGCCTGGCCGTGGCCCAGCACCTGCGCGCGCTGGACGCCGCCGAGGGCCTGCAGCGTCCGGTGCTGTGGGTGGGCCACAGCGTGGGGGCCCAGCTGCCGGGCTTGTGCCGGCCGGTGCTGCCGGTGGACGGCATGCTGACCGTTGCCAGCGGCAGCGGCTACTGGCGTGACAATGCTCCGCCGACCAAGCGCAAGGCGCTGCTGTGGTGGTGGTGCATACAGCCTGTGATCACGGCGTTGTGCGGCTGTCTGCCGGGCAAGCGCCTGGGGCTGATTGGCGATCTGCCGGCCGGCGTGGTCTGGCAGTGGCGGCGCTGGTGCATGCACCCCAGCTACAGCCTGGGCGTGGAAGGCGAGCGTGCACGCCAAAGCTATGCCGCGGTGCGCTATCCGGTGCATGCGCTGTCGATGACCGACGACGAGATGATGTCCTGGAACAGCACGCGTTCGCTGCTGAGCTGGTACCGCAACGCCCCCCAGGTGCTCGAACGGGTGCGGCCTGCCGATGCCGGTCAGCCGCGCATCGGGCATTTCGGGTTTTTCCGCCGTGACATGGCCGATACGCTGTGGCCGCGTGCGGCGGCCGTGCTGGAGCAGTGGCTGGGCCCGGCGGGTGACATGGAGGGGCTGCCGCGGCGACCGCATGGCGGTTCGGCGGTGGCGCCTGCGAGTCAGGCGGCCCTGGCGGAACCCGCTACAGTGGTGGCCAAGCATTGCCCCCCTGCTGCGCCCTCGATGGCGGCGGGGCAGGGTGATCGGTTCACGGAGGCAACATGACAGATTCGAGCACCCCCCCAGGCCATGCGCTGGACGCCATGCTGGCGCTGCAGCCGCGCGAGCCCGGGGTTTACGAAGGCCATACCCACGCCGGTTACTGGAACATGGTGGGCCCCTACGGTGGCGCCACCGCTGCGTTGATGCTGCACAGCATCCTGCAGCACCCGGACTGCCTGGGCGATCCGGTGGCGCTGACGGTGAACTTTGCCGGCCCAGTGGCTGCAGGGCCCTACCGCATCGAAGCCACTCCGGTGCGCACCAACCGCTCCACCCAGCACTGGACGGTGGTATTGCTGCAGGATGACGAGAACGGCGATCAGCAGGTCACCACCACGGCGACGGCCGTGACGGCCGTGCGGCGCGACACCTTCAGCATCGAAGACGGCCGTCCGCCCCACATGCCCGACCCTGCCACCTGCGAGCGTTTCGACACCACCGGCGCCATGGAGTGGCTGCAGCGCTACGACATGCGCGTGGTGACCGGTGCCATTCCCAAAGTGTGGGACGACAGCGCGCACGAGCCCGTGAGCCAGCTGTGGGTGCGCGACAATCCGCCGCGTGCGCTGGATTTTCCGGCGCTGGCGGCGCTGTGCGACGTGTTCTTCCCCCGCGTGTGGCTGCGCCGTGCGCGGCGGGTGCCGGCGGGCACGGTGTCGATCACCACCTATTTTCATGCCGACCGTGCCCAGCTCGCTGCGCAGGGCGACCAGCATGTGCTGGGCCAGGCCGATGCCCAGGCTTTCCGCAACGGCTTTTTCGACCAGAGCGCCCAGGTCTGGGATGCGAAAGGCCAGTTGCTGGCCACATCGCACCAGACCGTGTACTACAAAGAGTGAAGCGTCGCTGTGTGCAGCCAGGCTGCACAGCGTGCTGATTTTTCCTTCTCCCCAGGAAGCCTATCCATGAGCGAAACCACCTCCGATATCCTGGTCCACACCGAAGCCGGTGTGCGCACCATCACCTTCAACCGCGTCGACAAGAAGAACTCCATCACGCAGCTGATGTACGGCACCATGGCCGATGCCCTGGCCAGCGCCGCCACCGATGACGCGGTGCGCGTGGTGGTGATCCAGGGGGATGCCACCATCTTCAGTGCCGGCAATGACATCGGCGACTTCCTGAACCGCCAGGACGGCCAGGGCCTGCCGCAGGAAAGCCCCACCTTCCGCTTCCTGCACGGCATTGCCAGTTTCCCCAAGCCCTTGCTGGCGGCCGTGGCCGGCCCGGCCGTGGGCATCGGCACCACCTTGCTGCTGCACTGCGACCTGGTCTACGCCGGTGACAACGCCGCGTTCTCCATGCCTTTCGTGAATCTGGGTCTGTGCCCGGAAGCGGCCTCCAGCCTGCTGCTGCCGCAGATGCTGGGCTACCACCGTGCCGCCGAAGCCCTGCTGCTGGGCGAGCCCTTCATGGCCGAGGCCGCGCTGGAAGTGGGTTTGGTCAACCGCGTGCTGCCGCCCACTGAAGTCAATGCCTATGCCCAGGCACAGGCCAAGAAGCTGGCGGCCAAGCCCGTGAGCGCGCTGATCGAGACCAAGCGCCTGATGAAGGGCGGCCAGCAAGCCGCCGTGAAGGCACAGATGGCCGAAGAGGGTGCCAGCTTCGGCCGCATGCTGACGGCTCCTGCGGCCAAGGAAGCCTTCACCGCGTTCATGCAAAAGCGCAAGCCCGATTTCAGCCACTGCTGAGACCGGCAGGCCGGGGGCTCCGGCTGCTTCCCGCAGCGCCATCCGGCGAAGCGATGCCCGATCCCCCGTGCCACGGCCCACAGCATCTGCTGCGGGCCGTTTTCGTGGGACTTTTGCACGCTAAAAATAGGAGCATCCTGTGTTCCGGCGGTGGCGGATTCCGAAGCGCAAGGTCCGGAATCTGCGGCCGCATAGCCACAGGCTGTTCCTGATTGGACAGGACATGGACATGCCCCAGACCCCCGCGGTTCCCACGGCGTTCGAGCCGGAATTCATTGCCGCCATGCGCCAGCTGACGGAGGAGCTGATCAGCTTCCACAAGGTGCTGGGCCTGCAGCTGGTCTCCGTCACCCCGCAGGAGGCCCAGGCCCGCATGGTGATGAAGCCCGAGCTGGTGGGCCACTTTGGCTACAACCGCCTCCACGGCGGTGCCATCAGCGCTGCACTGGATGCCATGGGGGGCGTGGCGGTGATGGCCGCCATTGCTGCCAAGCACATGGACGAGCCGGTGGTGCAGCGCATGCAGCGTTTTGCGCGCCTGGGCACCATCGACCTGCGGGTGGATTTTCTGCGCCAGGGGATTGGCGAGGTGTTCAGTGTCCAGGCGCGTGTGCTGCGCCTGGGCTCGCGCGTGGCATCCACGCGCATGGAGTTCCTGGGTGAGGACGGCACCTTGCTGACCGCCGGTGCGGCGGCCTACATCGTCTCGTAATCACGGCCGACACGAAGTCGGCCGGGCGCGGCACTGCCGTACGCCCCTTGCGGTTTCATGATGTGCAAGCCCAAGTGCTGGCGAAGCGCGCCGCACCAGCGTCGCATGCTCTCAAAATACTTGCAAACGAAAGAACTGCAAGTGCATGTTGCATGTGCGATTTTTGCTTACAACTCTTGCGATCTTGCTGTCTTCGTTGCACAACATCCTTTCTAGGATGCAGCTTTTCGCAGGAGGAACCATGGCAGTGCAGAACCCCTTTTTCGGCAAGCGCGACAACGACACTTTTTCCACACGTACCTCGACCAGCGGCAGTGCGCTGGGCACAGGCAGTTCCAGCAGCTACGGCAGCACATCCAGTACATCCGGCACCAGCATGTCTTCCACCAGCCCCCGCTCCAGCACCTCTTCGGCATCCAGTGACAGCAGCGGCAGCAAGCTCACCGTCGGCCCCAACATCAAGCTCAAAGGGGTGGAGATCACCGACTGCGACACCCTGGTGGTGGAAGGCACGGTCGAGGCAACCATGAATTCCCGCGTGATCCAGATCGCCGAGCAGGGCGCGTTCCGTGGCTCCGCCGAGATCGACATCGCCGAAATCCACGGTGAGTTCAATGGCAACCTGACCGTGCGCCAGAAGCTGGTGATCTTCAGCACCGGCAAGGTGAGCGGCTCCATCCGCTACGGCAAGATCGTGATCGAAGAAGGCGGCCAGCTCAGCGGCGACATCCAGGTGGGGGCAGGCGGCACCGCTTCCAGCTCCGGCAGCGCATTCTCCAGCAGCAGCGCCAGCGGCACGTCCAGCAGCACGGGCCTGCAACTGGCCGACGAGACCTCGTCTTCGTCGTCCTCGCTGGCCGTGTAAGCCAGCCACGCCCTCCTGTGCTGCGGGAGGGCGGCCACTGCGGAAGGCCGGGATCTTGCTCCCGCAGTGCTGCAGGCGGGTGTGCTGCCGCCTCAGGCGGCACAGGCGTTTCAGTTGCCGCTGACTTCGGGCGGAATGGCGCGGGGGCGGCCGGCTTCGTCGATGGCCACATAGGTCAGCGTGGCCTCGGTCACCTTGATGTAGCGGCCCTGGCGCTGGATGCGCTCGGCATAGACCTCCACCTCCACCGTCACCGAGGTGCGGCCCACATGCGACAGGTGGGCATAGAACGACAGCAGATCCCCCACGCGCACCGGCTGCTTGAAGATGAATTCCTTCACCGCCACCGTGGCCATGCGGCCCTGCACGCGGCGCGCCGGCAGCACGGAGCCGGCCAGATCGACCTGCGACATCACCCAGCCGCCAAAGATATCGCCATTGGCATTGCAGTCGCCGGGCATGGGAATGACCTTGAGCACCAGCTCCTTGTCTGTGGGCAAGGTGACATGGGCGGGGGAGTTGGGGGTGGACATGGGCACAATCTCGCAAAACAACAAAACTGCGAAATTGTCACCGCATGCGCCACCACGCCGCTCCCCCCGATCCCATTTCCACGACCACGCCCCAGGCTTCTGGCCGTGACGCCGCCACGCTGCGCCGTTTGCTGCCCTATCTGTGGGAATACAAATGGCGGGTGATCGCCGCCCTGCTGTTCATGGTGGGAGCCAAGCTGGCCAATGTGGGCGTGCCGGTGCTGCTGAAGAACCTGGTGGATGCGCTGACGCTGAAGCCTGGTGACCCGCTTGCCATCCTGGTGGTGCCCGTGGGCCTGCTGCTGGCCTACGGCCTGCTGCGGCTGTGCACCTCGCTGTTCTCGGAGCTGCGGGAGCTGGTGTTTGCCAAGGCCACCCATGGCGCGGCGCGCAGCATTGCGCTGGCGACCTTTCTCCATCTGCATGCCTTGAGCATGCGTTTCCACCTGGAGCGCCAGACCGGCGGCATGACCCGCGACATCGAGCGCGGGGTGAAGGGCGTGGAGTCGCTGATCTCGTACTCGCTCTACAGCATCGTGCCCACGCTGATCGAGGTGGCGCTGGTGCTGGGCATCATGGCCGTGCAGTTCGACCCCTGGTTCGCCGCCATCACCTTGGCGGCGCTGGCGGTCTACATCACCTTCACCGTCAAGGTGACGGAGTGGCGCACCCAGTTTCGCCGTGCGGCCAACCAGCATGACTCTGCCGCCCACACCCAGGCGATCGATTCGCTGATCAATTACGAAACCGTCAAATACTTCAACAACGAAGCCTTCGAAGCGGCGCGCTACGACGAGAACCTGGAGCGCCTGCGCAAGGTGCGCCTCAAGAGCCAGAGCACCCTGACGCTGCTCAACAGCGGCCAGCAACTGGTCATTGCCGTGGCGTTGGTGGCCATTCTGTGGCGCGCCACCCAGGGCGTGGTGGCGGGTACGCTGACGCTGGGCGATCTGGTGATGATCAATGCCTTCATGATCCAGCTGTACATCCCGCTGAACTTTCTGGGCGTGCTCTACCGGGAGATCAAGCAAAGCCTGGTGGACCTGGACCGCATGTTCACCTTGATGGACAAGGAGCGCGAAGTGGCCGATGCGCCGGATGCTGCGCCGTTGCAGCTGGCGGGAGAGCCGGCCGTGCGCTTTGAGCAGGTGCGCTTTGCCTACGATCCGGCGCGGCCCATTCTGCAGGATGTGAGCTTCGAAATTCCGGCCGGCAAGACTGTGGCGGTGGTGGGGCCCTCCGGCTCGGGCAAGAGCACGCTGGCACGGCTGCTGTTCCGCTTCTATGACCTGCAGGGCGGACGCATCACCATCGCCGGCCAGGACATCCGCCATGTCACGCAGGACAGTCTGCGGTGCGCGATCGGCATCGTGCCGCAGGACACGGTGCTGTTCAACGACACGGTGGAATACAACATCGCCTATGGCCGGCCCGGCGCCCGCCACGACGAGGTGGTGGCCGTGGCCCAGGCGGCCCGCATCCATGATTTCATTGCGGCCACGCCCCAGGGCTATGCCACGCGCGTGGGGGAACGGGGGCTGAAGCTGTCCGGTGGCGAAAAGCAGCGCGTGGCCATTGCCCGCACGCTGCTGAAGAACCCGCCGGTGCTGATTTTTGACGAGGCCACCTCGGCACTGGACAGCGCCAACGAGCGGGCCATCCAGGCGGAACTGGCCCAGGTGGCGCGCAACAAGACCACCTTGCTGATCGCCCACCGGCTGTCCACGGTGGTGGATGCACACGAGATTCTGGTGATGGAGGCCGGCCGCATTCTGGAGCGTGGCCGCCACAGCGAGCTGCTGGCGCTGAACGGGCGCTATGCGCAGATGTGGGCCTTGCAGCAAAGCGGTGAGGCGGATGGCAGCGAAGGTGGCACGGAAGCTGCACCGCTGAAAGCATAGCCCGTCCACATGTTCTATATCAGCACGGCCACGCGCAGGGAATGCGGTACGGTCGGGGCTGTGTTTCCTGCGTTCCCCTGAAAGACTCTCATGACTTCCGCTACCGCCCCCATCGCCGCCGCCTCCCGCCCCATCCTGCTGATCAACACCGTCGTTGCCGACGAGGATCTGCAGCAGATTGCCCAGCGCCTGCCCAGTCTGGAACTGGTCTACGCGCCCGAACCCGCCGCCGCCGAGGCGGCGCTGCAGCAGCACGCTGCGCGCGTGCAGGTGGTGCTGACCATCGGCTCCGTGGGTTTGAGTGCGGTGCAGATGGACCAACTGCCGGCTTTGCAACTGGTCTGCGCGCTGGGGGCCGGCTACGAGAAAGTGGACGTGGCCCATGCCCGCACGCGTGGCATTGCCACCGGCAACGGTGCGGGCACCAATGACAGCTGCGTGGCCGACCACACCCTGGCCCTGGTGCTGGCCAGCGTGCGCCAGCTGGACTACTACGGTGCACAGCTGCGTGCCGGGGTGTGGCGCACCACGCTGCCGCTGCCCGCGGGCATCACCGGCAAGCGCCTGGGCGTGCTGGGTCTGGGCACCATCGGCCGCAAGATCGCGCTGCGTGCCCAGGCGTTCGAGATGGAGGTGGGCTACCACAACCGCTCGCCCAAGGCCGATGCACCGTGGACCTACTTCGACAGCCTGCTGGCGCTGGCGGAATGGGCCGATGTGCTGGTGGTGGCCACGCCTGGCGGCGCCGGGACCCTGCACCTGGTGGATGCCTCCGTGATGCGCGCCCTGGGCCCGCAGGGCCACCTGGTCAACATCGCCCGCGGCAGCGTGGTGGATACCCAGGCCCTGGCCGCTGCGCTGCGCAGCGGCGAGCTGGGTTTTGCCGCGCTGGACGTGTACGAGAGCGAGCCGCTCGCTCCCCAGGATCTGCTGGATCTGCCCAATGCACTGCTGACGCCGCACGTGGCCGGATGGTCGCCCGAATCGGTGCAGGCCACGGTGGACCGCTTTGTGGCCAATGTGCAGGCCCATCTGGCCGGTCGCCCGCTGGTCTCGCCGGTCTGAGCGGTCTCTGCCAGCAGCCTGGCGCCGACATGCAAGGCCGCAGGGTCAAGGAGTGAGCAGCTGCGGCTTGCTCAGGAACCGGTCTGCACCAGCGCGGACAGCGGCCCCGGCCCGCTGCCGCGTGCGGCCTGCACCTGGGCCGCTGCACGGTCCAGCTCGGCCAGCGTGGCGGCATCCAGGGGGATGGCCTGGGCACGGGCGCGGCGCATGGCCTGTTCGGGCTCTCCGGGCACGGCAATGCCTGGCACGCCGGGCTGGCATTCAGCGGAGCGCACCCAGTCGATAAAGGCCTGCACCTCGTGGCCCAGCGTGGCGCTGCTACCCAGACGGGCCGGATCGAACACAATGGCCAGCATGTTGTTCCACACGCCGGCGTTGCGCTGCAGTGTGGCGGGGCGGATGGTCTGGCCGCCGGCCACGGCCGCACCCAGCAATTCGCACATGAACGCCAGCGCATAGCCTTTGTGCCCGGCCACCGGGCCGCCGAAGGTCTGCAGCGCACCCATGTCGTCACCGGTGGCCGGGTACATGGCCTGCGGGTCGGTGGTGGGGGCACCGTCGGCATCCAGCAGGCAGCCGGCCGGCACGGCGTGGCCCTGGTTCAGCGCCACGCGCACCTTGCCCATGGCGATGGCGCTGGTGGCGAAGTCCAGCAGCAGCGGGGGCGCACCGTCGACCGGCACGCCGATGGTGAAGGGGTTGGTGCCAAAGCGGGCCTGGCGCCCGCCCCAGGGCGCGACCAAGGCACTGGAGAGCACGTTCACGAAATGGATGGCAATCAGTCCGGCGCGGCAGGCCTGCTCGGCCCAGTGGCCCACGCGGCCGATGTGGTGGCTGTGGTGCAGGCCCAGGATGCACACCCCGTGCTGCTGCGCGCGGGTGATGGCCAGGGCCATGGCTTCCTCGGCCACGGCCTGGCCCATGCCGCACTGGCCGTCCAGATTCAGCAGGCTGCCGCCGTCGTGCACCACGCGCACCGACTGGTTGAGTTGCAGCGCATCGGCCTGCCAGGACAGCACATAGCGCGGCACCATGCCCACGCCGTGGGAGTCGTGGCCGCTGAGGTTGGCCTGCACCAGGTGGTCGGCGGTCAGGGCTGCTTCGCGGGCGTTGGAGCCGGCGGCGGTCCACAGGTCCTGCACCCAGCGGTGCAGCGTGGCGGGAGCAATCAGGGCGTGGGACATGGCGGCAAGGGGAAGCGGAGGTGCTGCCAGCTTGCAAAGCACGCAGCGCAGGGGCAACCCGGGAAACCATGAGGTGCCGTCGCACAGGTGTCGCATTGCGCGGTGCCCGCGGGCGTGCTGCAATGGCGTCGCAAGAGGCGGTTGATGCAGGTCAAGTGCGGGCAGGCCCTGAGATGGACCGCTTCCGCTAAGCTCAGCCGCTTTTCCATATGCCCGCCATATGCCTTCCATATGACCGCCGTATGACAACGGGAGATCCTCCGTGCTGGCCGCAGCGTATTCCACGTATTCCAAACATTCGCTGATTGCGCTGGCCGCCGGGGCGCTGGCCTGGTCGTTCTGGTTCAGCCCGGGCTGGCTCACGCTGTGCGCCGGTCTGGCGCTGTTCCTGTTCGGTATGCAGCAACTGGAACAGGGGCTCAAAAGCCTGGCCGGGGGGCGCCTGCAGACGCTGCTGGCCGCCAGCACGGCCACCCCGGGCAAAGGTCTGCTGTTCGGCTGTGTGGCCACCTTTTTGCTGCAGTCCAGCACCTTGGTGTCGCTGCTGACGATTGCGTTTCTGAGCACCGGCCTGATCACCCTGGCGGGCAGCCTGGCCGTGCTGTTTGGCGCCAACCTGGGAGCCACCAGCGGCATCTGGCTGCTGGCCATGGCCGGCCAGAACCTGAGCATGGCGCCACTGGCCATGCCGCTGCTGGTGTTCGGGGTGCTGCTGGGCTTTTCCGGTGCCCGCGGTGCGGCCATCGGGCGGTTGTTGCTGGGCATCGGTCTGATCTTTCTGGGCATTGACGAGATCAAGCAGGGCTTCACCAGCTTTGGCGACATGGACCTGCAGCGTTACAGCGCCGACGGTCTGCAGGGCGCGTTGCTGTTTGTGGCCGTCGGGGCGCTGATCACCGTGGTGGTGCAGTCCAGCCACGCCACCTTGATGCTGACGCTGGCGGCCCTGGGCAGCGGCCAGCTGGAGCTGCAGCAGTCGCTGTGCATCGCGATCGGCTCCAATGTGGGCTCCAGCGTATCTACGGCCGTGATGGGCATGATCGGCAGCAGCCGCAGCGGCCAGCGCCTGGCCATTGCCCATGTGGTGTTCAACTGCAGCACGGCCGTGGTCAGCTTTGCGCTGCTGTCACCGCTGAGCTGGCTGGTGGTGCAGGCCACGGGGTGGTTTGGCGCGGGCAGCAATCTGCTGATCCAGCTGGCGCTGTTCCATACCCTGTTCAATGTGCTGGGAGTGCTGTTGTTCTGGCCCTGGCAGCCGCAGCTGGCGGCGGCGCTCACGCGCTGGCTGCCGGACAAGGCCGAGCCCGCCGTGCTGATCGCCACCCAGACCGAGCAGGCCGCCGAAGCCACGCAGGCCCGCTACCTGCAGACCAGTGCGCTGCAGACCACCGAAAGCGCGGCACGTGCCGTGGCCCAGGAGCTGCAGCACATGGGGCGGCTGAGCCTGGAAGTGATCTGCCATGCGCTGTACTGCCCCTTGGCCATGCTGGAAGACCCGCCGCGCGACGATGCCCAGTTGCGCGCCCGGGTGGAGCTGCAGCGTGTGGATGCCGACCGGCTCTACCAGCTGCACATCAAGGGCGTGTACGCCCAGCTGCTGGCCTTCATGGGCAAGGTGGACCTGCCGGCCGACCCGGCCCAGCAACAGTTCTGGCACGACAGCCAGGTGGCCGCCTTCCAGATGGTGGATGCCGTCAAGAACGCCCACCGCCTGCAGCGCAATATGCACCGCTACCTGCCGGAGCCCACCGAGAGTGCGGCGCGGCGCAGCTATATCGAGCTGCGCCACCATGTGCTGCTGGCGCTGCGCGATGTGCGCGCACTGGGCCGCTCCGATGCGCCGGACACCGAATGGGCTGCCCAGCTGCAGGCACTGGACGACCGCAACCAGAACTTTGCCGACCAGTTTCGCCAGCACCTGTTCGCCGGCATCCGCAGCGGGGCCTTGCCCGGCCTGGTGGCGAGCTCGCTGATGAATGATCTGGGGTTTGCGCAGCGCATGCTGGCCAGTCTGCGCCAGGTGCTGCTGCTGGGCGAGGGTCACGCCGTGGCGCGCCAGATGGAAGTGCTGATGGGGGAGGCGCCGCTGATCGAAGGGCTGTGAGTGCGGCGCACTGCGGGCGCCCGACCGGGAGCGCTGGGGGCAGCAGCAGAATCTGAACTGCGCTGCAGCGCCCCGTGCAGCCGGGGCACGCCGCTGCCAGGCGGCAGCGATGTGCCCGTGGCGCTGTTTACTTGCGGCTGCCGGCGATGGCCTTCTCGGCCATGTCCACCAGGTTGGTGCCGATCTGGGGCTTCCACTTGGTGTAGACGCTCTTGGTGGCGTCGGCAAACACCTTGCGCTGTGCCGCATTCAGGTCGACCACCGTCACGCCCAGGCCTTCCAGGTCCTTGACCAGCGGCTTGCCGGGCTCCACCAGCCCCTTGCGTGCGATGGCGATCTGTTCCTTGGCCGCGTCCAGTGCGGCCTGCTTGACGATGGCCTGGTCGGCCGGAGTCCAGCTGGCCCACACGTCCTTGTTCACCACAAACACCAGCGGGTCGTTCATGTAGCCCCACAGCGTCATGTGCTTCTGGCCCACGGACTGCAGCTTGGCGGCCATGTACACGGCAATCGGGTTCTCCTGGCCATCCACGGCGCTGCTGGCCATGGCGGGCTGGGCATCGGCCCAGCTCATCTGCGTGGGGTTGGCGCCCAGGGCGGTGAAGGTGTCCAGGAACAGCGGGGAACCGACCACGCGGATCTTCAGACCCTTGAGGTCTTCGGGCTTGGTGATGGCCTTCTTGGAGTTGGAGATCTCGCGGTAGCCGTTCTCGCCCCAGGCCAGCGGTAGCACGCCGGCCTTGTCGATGGTCTTGAAGATTTCCTTGCCGGTGTCGCCCTGCACCACGGCGTCCACGGCCGCGTAGTCGGGGAACAGGAAGGGCAGCGAGAACAGGTTCAGTGCCTTGACCTGGGGCGACCAGTTGATGGTGGAGCCCACGGCCATGTCGATCACGCCCTGGCGGATGGCGCTGAACTCACGCGTCTGGTCGCCCTGCACCAGCGAGGTGCCGGGGTAGAGCTTGATGTTGATGCGGCCCTGGGTGCGCTCACGCACCTTGTCGGCCCAGATTTCGCCACCCTTGCCCCAGGGGAAGGCGGTGCCCAGCACCAGGGACATGCGGTATTCGCTCTTGTACTTGGTCTCGGCCATGGCGGAAGGCAGGGCAAAGGCCAGGGTGGCGGCGGCCGCCACGGCGGTGGTCAGGAAAGTGCGCAGTTGCATGGTTTTGTCTCCTTATAGGTTGGGAATCGGAACCGGGGGAACACTCAATAGCCCAGCTTCGCCGGGAGCCACAGCGCCAGCTGCGGGAAGGCAATGACCAGCACCATGACCAGGAACATGGCCAGCAGCATCCAGCCCACCCAGCGCACGGTGGACTCCATGCGCACACCGGCGATGCGGCAGGACACCATCAGGTTGACCGCCAGCGGTGGGGTGAACTGGCCCAACGCCACCTTGAGCGTGAGGATCACGCCGAACCACACGGGGTCCCAGTGGTAGTGGTTCATGATGGGCAGCAGCAGCGGCACAAAGATCAGGAAGATGGAGATGCCGTCCAGGAACATGCCCACGGTGATGAGCAGCAGGATCAGCAGCGCCATCACGCCGTATTCGCCCAGGCCGGAGTTCACGATGGCGGCGGCCACCGGGTCGATCACGCCCAGGGTGGACAGGGAGAAGGCAAAGATGCCGGCCAGCGAGACCACGATCAGGATCACGGCGGACAGCTCGCCCGCTTCGCGCAGGATGGGGTAGAGGTCGCGCACGCGGATGGTGCGGTGAATGACCATGCCCACGAACAGGCCGTAGAACACGGCCACCACGGCGGCTTCGGTGGGGGTGAACCAGCCGGCGCGCATGCCGCCCAGGATCAGCACCGGCGCGGCCAGGCCCCAGGAGGCTTCCTTCAGGCTCTTCCAGAAAGCCGGGCGGGGCAGGGTGGCTTCCAGTGCCCCCATCTTGTGCCGGCGTGCCATCCATACGGCCGGCACGATCAGGGCAATTCCCGCCAGCACGCCGGGCACCATGCCGGCGGCAAACAGGGCCGGCACCGAGGCGCCGGGCACCAGCACCGAGTAGATGATGAAGGCCACGGATGGCGGGATCAGGATGTCGGTCGCTGCGGCAGCGCCCACCACGCTGGCGGAGAAGCTCTTGGGGTAGCCGGCGCGGCTCATGGCGGCAATCATCACGCCGCCCACGGCGGCGGCATTGGCCGGGCCGGAGCCCGAGATGCCGCCCAGGAACATGGCCACGCAGATGGCCACCAGCGGCAGCATGCCGGGGCCGCGGCCCACGATGGCGATGGCGAAGTTGACCAGGCGCAAGGCCACGCCCGAGCGGTCAAAGATGGAGCCCACCAGAACGAACATGGGGATCGCCAGCAGCGGGTACTTGCCCAGGCCGGCATAGAAGTTCTGCGGCACGGCCAGCAGGCCGAACCACTGGGTATCGGCATTGGCCAGCGCAATCGCGGCCGCACCGGCCAGGCCTAGGGCAGCGCCAATGGGCACGCCGACGAACATCAGGCCTAGAAAGGCCAGAAACAGCAGGGTGGCGATCATGGGGCCTCCTTGCCGGAGGCTTCGATGGTCTCGTCTTCGGTGAAGGCGCCGGGCTTGCCCTGGCGCACAAACAGGCCCAGGGCGCGCAGGGTGATCAGGGCTGACACCAGGGGCAGCCAGATCGAATACCACCACTGCGGCACGCCAATGCCGGGCGAGGTCTCTTCAAAGCGGTAATCGTCCCAGACCACACGCACGCTGAGCACGGCGATCACCGCAAACAGCAGGGCCACCATCAGCGTGCCGAAGCGCGCCAGTGCACGGCGGCGGGCCACGGAGCCCCGGTCGGCAAAGAACTCGATGCGGATGTGCTGGTTGCGCGCCACCGCACCGGAGCCGGCCACCAGGGCCAGCAGGATCATCAGGAACACCGAGATTTCTTCGGTCCAGGCGAAGGAGGAGTCGGTGAAGTAGCGCACCAGCACATTGGCAAAGGTGATCAGGGCCAGTGCGGCCATGATGGCCACCGTCAGCCAGTCTTCGATGCGCAGGGAGCGAGGCTCATCCGGGCGCGCGCCGGCATCGGCCGCACCTTCGGTCTCGGGAGGAATGGAGGACATGAACGCGGGAAGTCAGAAAAACACACATGGTTGAAATGCAGTCCCTCTACCGCCGCGGCGTTGTGCACCGTGAGGTGTGGAGTGGAGAACGCACCGGTGGGTGCGCTGGGGCATTATCGAGGAACAACGCGGCACGGCCTGTCGTCAAACAATAGGCATTTCCCTTGGTTTGGAGCATCCGCGCAACGAATGCGCAAGGCCTGTCAGAGGTCGGCCGCGATCGCCGGCTGCCTGCGGCGGTCGGCGGGCACGGCAGCGGCTTCACCCCCTGAACGGCAACCGGCCCTCACAAGGGCCGGTGTGCAGAGGGCCGGGCGGCGCTGCGTTCGCGGTTGCCACGCCGGGCCCATGGGCATGGGCACGGGCGCGCGCCGGGGTGGCACCGCCGGGTGCCACATCACCGGCAGGATGTCACGCCGCGGCCTTTTTACCCGCCTTGGGGCTGCTGCGCCCGGTGGTGGCACTGGTTGCGGCAGACTTCTTGGCCGCGGTGGCGCGCACTGACTTGGCCGGGGTTTTGGCGGGTGCGGCGACTGCCTTGGTGCGGACCGTCTTGGCGGCGGAGGTGGTGGCGGTTTTGGCTGCCGTAGAGGGCGTTGCACGTTTTTTGGCGGCAGGCTTGGGGGTGGCGGCGCGCGACTGCACGACTTCCTGCGCCACATCGGCTGCCGCGCGTCGGGTGCGCGCCAGCTGCCGTGGGGTGGTGCCTTTCATCCCGCGCATGGCGATGTCGGCCTTGCCTGTGGGCTTGCCTGGCGCCCGCTTGGCAGCAGGTGCTTTCTTGCTGGCCTGGCCGGGAGGGCTTTGCACCTTCTCGAATTGGGCCTCGAAACGGCCCAGCACTTCCTGCATCACATCGGCTTTGACGTCGGTGCGGAGATTGGCCGTGCCCGTCACCTTGCGCGGGGTGGCCGCAGCGGTCGCGGTGCGCACGGTCTGGCGCTGGTAGAGGTCGCGGTACTTGTCGCGCAGCGCACGTGCACGGGAAATCTTGCCCACCAGCTGCCGGGCGTTGAAGGCCTTGATGGCGCCGATGCGGCTGGCCTGGAACAGTTCCAGCTCCGGCTTGGTCAACAGATTCTGGACTTGGCGGGTGGTGTAGCTCACGGCTTCTCCTGGTTGGGAGATGTGCCGTGCCAGAGCGACACGGCGCATCATGCTGCTATCACTTCGATAGTTATTGGGATTTTCTCGAGATGTCGTAGGACAGGGGCAGGCTTTCGCTTCAGACAGTGCCTACAGCACCATGCGGGTGCGTGGCGATGGGAAAGCGGGTGTTGTGCGTGCGAAGACCGCTGAATACAGCGGTTTTGCGCACTTCCCTGGTGCGCGGGAGGGCGTTGCATGCCAACTATGCATTCCATGCATAGCGCTCGCAGATAATGGCGGACATGGAAACCAAATGGCTCGAAGACTTTGTCAGCCTGGCTGAAACTCGCAGTTTCAGCCGGTCCGCGCAACTGCGTCATGTCACCCAACCGGCGTTCTCGCGGCGCATCCAGGCGCTGGAAGCCTGGGCAGGCACCGATCTGGTGGATCGCAGCTCCTATCCCACGCGGCTGACGCCCGCGGGCAAGACTATGTACGACCAGGCGCTGGAGATGCTGCAGTCGCTGCAAAGCACGCGCACCATGCTGCGCTCGCACGTCAGCGCGGGCAAGGGCATGGTCGGTTTTGCGGTCCCGCACACGTTGGCGTTCACCTTTTTCCCGGCCTGGGTGTCGGCCTTGCATGAGCAGTTCGGCCCCTTCAAGAGCCGCCTGATCGCGCTGAATGTGCATGACGCGGTGATGCGCCTGGTGGAAGGCGGCTGTGACCTGCTGATCGCCTACCACCACTCTTCCCAGCCGCTGCAGCTGGACGCCAACAAATACGAGATGGTCAGCCTGGGCCAGGAACTGCTGGCCCCGTACTCCAAGCCCGACGCACAGGGACGCCCGCTGTACGCGCTGCCCGGCACGGCGGGGCAGCCGCTGCCTTTCCTGGGCTATGCGCCCGGCGCCTACCTGGGCCGGGTGACCGAGCTGATCCTGAAGGATGCGGGCATCCCCATCCACCTGGACCGGGTGTACGAAACGGATATGGCCGAAGGCCTGAAAGCCATGGCACTGGAAGGCCATGGGATTGCCTTCCTGCCCTTCAGTGCGGTACGCAAGGAACTGGAGAGCGGGCGCCTGGTGCAGGCGGCTCCGGCCGAGCTGACCCAGTTCCAAATGCCTATGGATGTCAGGGCTTATAGGGAAAAACCTGTCGGCAAGGATGGGGGCAACAGCGTTGCCCATGCACTGTGGACGTTTCTGCAGGAGCAGGGTGCAGGCACACTGCCCACCTGATGCAGGCTGTGCATACTTTCCAAACAACGCGGCATTGGCGGAGAGTGCCTACTTGCATATGATGCGGCAACCCGGCGCCCGGGCAGAACCTGGCATGAAAATTTCTTACCTAGAGATTTACACGCATACAGGTCAAATCCTGACGACACGGTCACGTGGTGGACACATACTGCGATCCAGCGCAAGCTTGGTTGCACAATGTGCTCCCAGGATGTGAGCATGGCAGGCATCGCTGGTGGTGCGGCCTGCCGTCCTGCGTTGGACCCTATCTATTGAGGAGATACAGATATGAAGAAGCATTTGCTGGCCGTTGCTGTGGCCGCTCTGGCTGCAGGCAGCGCGATGGCGCAAGCCAATGACACCCTGGCCAAGGTCAAGTCCTCCGGCAGCATCACGCTGGGCGTGCGCGAGTCCTCGGGCGCTCTGGCCTATACGCTGGGTGACGGCAAGTACGTGGGCTTCCACACCGAGATGGCCGAGAACATCGTCAAGGACATCCAGAAGCAACTGGGCGTGGCCAAGGTCGACGTCAAGTACCAGCCTGTGACTTCGCAGAACCGTATCCCCCTGGTGGTGAACGGCACGGTGGACCTGGAGTGCGGCTCCACCACCAATGACCTGAACCGCCAGAAGGATGTGGACTTCGCCAACACCACCTACATGGAGCAGGTGCGCATTGCGGTGAAGGCCAACTCCGGCATCAACGACATCAAGGATCTGAACGGCAAGACCGTGGCCACCACCACGGGCACCACTTCGGTGCAACTGCTGCGCCAGAACAAGCGTGCCGAAGGCATCGACTTCAAGAACATCATGGGCAAGGACCATGCCGACAGCTTCCTGCTGCTGGAAACCGGTCGCGCCGATGCGTTCGTGATGGACGGCTCCATCCTGATGGGCAACATCTCCAAGTCCAAGGCTCCCAAGGACTTCAAGCTGGTGGGTGAACCCCTGTCGACCGAACCCATCGCCTGCATGGTGCGCAAGAGCGATCCGGCTTTCCTGAAGGCCGTGAACGACTCCATCGCCCGCCAGGTCAAGGACGGTTCGCTGGAGAAGCTGTACGACAAGTGGTTCATGCAACCCATCCCGCCGGCCAACCAGAAGGTGGGTCTGCCGCTGTCGGAGTCGACCAAGAACGCCTGGCTGCACCCCAACAACAAGCCCAAGGAAGATTTCAACAAGTAAATCGGCCCGGTGACGCCCCTGCGGTGCCTGGCATCGCCAGGGGCGTTTTTTGTTGGGCGGGCGCCGTGGGCCGCGCCCGTAGTTGAAATTTTGTGAAGGAAATCCTATGGCATGGGATTGGCAGATGTTCTGCGAAGACACCCTGGAGCGCACGCAGGTGCAAGGGTGTTTCGGCAAGAACGGTGACATCACCTACCTGGACTGGATGTTGTCGGCCTGGGGCTGGACCATCTCGGTTTCGTTGCTGGCACTGCTGCTGGCATTGGCGGCGGGTATCGTGATCGGCACATTGCGCACTTTGCCCGACCACCCGTGGGTCGTGCGCTTTGGCAATGCATGGGTGGAGTTTTTCCGCAACATCCCCCTGCTGGTGCAAATTTTTCTCTGGTACCACGTGGTGCCTTCGCTGTTCCCGGCGATGAAGTCGGTTTCCGGCTTTGTGCTGGTGGTGCTGGCTCTGGGCTTTTTCACCTCGGCGCGTATTGCCGAGCAGGTGCGCTCCGGTATCCAGGCGCTGCCGCGTGGTCAGCGTTATGCCGGTATGGCCGTGGGCTTCACGACCTGGCAGACCTACCGCTATGTGCTGCTGCCCAACGCGTTCCGCATCATCATTCCGCCGCTGACCAGCGAGACGATGAACATCTTCAAGAACTCGTCCGTGGCGTTTGCCGTGTCGGTGACCGAGCTGACCATGTTCGCCATGCAGGCCCAGGAAGAAACCGGCCGGGGCATCGAGGTCTACATGGCGGTGACAGGTCTGTATGTCATCTCGGCCTTTGCGATCAACCGCATCATGGCTTTCATCGAGAAGCGCTCCCGCGTGCCGGGCATGATCAGCGCATCGGGTGCGGGAGGACACTGATATGAACTTGGCACTCGACTTCTCGTTCTACAACTGGGACCTGGTCCAGAACTTCATCCTCAAGGGGCTGATGTTCAGTGTCACCCTGACGGTGGTGGCCACGCTGGGCGGTATCTTCTTCGGTACCCTGCTGGCGCTGATGCGCCTGTCGGGCAAGCAATGGCTGATCGTGCCGGCCACGATCTACGTCAACGGCATGCGCTCCATCCCGCTGGTGATGGTGATTCTGTGGTTCTTCCTGCTGGTGCCGCTGGTCATCGGCCGCCCGATCGGTGCGGAACTGTCGGCCGTCATCACCTTCGTGGCATTCGAGGCAGCGTATTTCTCGGAAATCATGCGGGCCGGCATCCAGTCCATCCCGCGTGGCCAGGTGTTTGCCGGCCAGGCGCTGGGCATGACCTATGGCCAGAACATGCGTCTGGTGGTGCTGCCACAGGCTTTCCGCAACATGCTGCCGGTGCTGCTGACGCAGACCATCATCCTGTTCCAGGACACCTCGCTGGTCTACGCCATTGGCGCCTACGACATGCTCAAGGGCTTTGAAGTGGCGGGCAAGAATTATGGTCGCCCGATGGAGGCCTATATCGCTGCCGCCGTCATCTACTTCATCATCTGCTTCGCTCTGTCGTGGCTGGTGAAGCGTCTGCACAAGAAGATCGCCATCATTCGCTGAGCGGCGTATCACCCAGACTCTGAGGAATACTCATGATCGAACTCAAAAACGTTTCCAAGTGGTACGGCAGCTTCCAGGTGCTCAACGACTGCTCCACCAGCATCAACAAAGGTGAGGTGGTGGTGGTGTGCGGCCCGTCGGGCTCCGGCAAGTCCACGCTGATCAAGACCATCAATGCGCTGGAGCCGGTGCAAAAAGGCGAGATCTATGTGAACGGCACCGCCGTGCACGATCCCAAGACCGATCTGCCCAAGCTGCGCTCCAAGGTGGGCATGGTGTTCCAGCATTTCGAGCTGTTCCCCCACCTGACGGTGACCGAGAACCTGACCATTGCCCAGATCAAGGTGCTGGGTCGCTCGGCAGACGATGCCAAGGTGCGTGGCCTGAAGATGCTGGACCGCGTGGGCCTGACCGCACACAAGGACAAGTTCCCCGGTCAGCTCTCCGGTGGTCAGCAGCAGCGCGTGGCGATTGCCCGTGCGCTGTCCATGGACCCCATCGTGATGCTGTTTGACGAACCCACTTCCGCACTGGACCCCGAAATGGTGGGCGAAGTGCTGGACGTGATGGTGGGCCTGGCCAACGAAGGCATGACCATGATGTGCGTGACGCACGAAATGGGCTTTGCCAAGAAGGTGGCCAGCCGCGTGATCTTCATGGACGTGGGTGGCAAGATTCTGGAAGACTGCACCAAGGAAGATTTCTTTGGCAAGCCCGACGAACGCCAGCCGCGTACCAAGGACTTTCTCAGCAAGATCCTGCAGCACTGACCGGACCGCATGTCCCATGCAAAAGGAGCACCCCAGGTGCTCCTTTTTTTGTCATGGCGCCAGAAAAAGGCGGCGTGGACTGCCTTCAGAAGGTGAAGCCATGAAAGCGCTCTCGGCCTGCGATCAGGGCTTCCAGCTGCTGGGCTGCCGCTTGCAAGGGCGGGAGAAAGCGCGTCTGGATGTCGTGCGCGCTGTGGCGTCCCTGCACCATGGTGATGCTCAAGGCCGCCAATATCTTTCCCGAGGCGCCGTGGATGGGGACGGAGATGCCGCAAAAGCCTTCGGCCAACTCGCCCGTGAGCAGGCACCAGCCTTGCTGGCCGACCTGGTGGAAGATCTGCAGCAGCTGGGCCGTGTCCGTGACTGTCTCCCTGGTGAACGCCCGGGGAGGGTGGGCACGCAAGTGGGACTGCTGGGCCGCGACGGGTTGCGCGGCCAGCAGCACCCGGCCCATCGAGTGGGCCGACGCCGGGAGCCGGCGGCCGATGTCGACGTTGACGCGCAGCATGCGTGCCGGTTCGTGCCGCGCCACGATCACCACATGCCCCTCATCCCACACCCCCAGCGAGCAGGCTTCCGTGACCTGTTCACCCAAGGCCTGCAAGCTGCCATGGGCGAGTTGCGGCAGGCTCATGGCGGCGTAGTAGGCAAAGCCCAGGTCCATGACTTTGGGGGTGACCCGGTATTCGGTGCCTTCGTTGCACAGATAGCCCTCCAGCTGCAGCGTGATCAGCAGGCGGCGGGCGGCCGCACGCGTCAGGCCCAGCCGCAGCGCGGCTTCCTGTGCGGTCAGCGTGGGCGTGCCCTCGGCAAAGACGCGCAGCAGGGCCAGGCCGTTGGCCAGCGACTCCAGGCGTTCGCTGTGCAGGGCGGAGGCCTGCGAGGGATCCGTGGCAGGAGAGGGGGAGGACTGTGAAGGCATGGTGCGGGCGGTTGGCAACTGTCACCTGCTGGACGCAGGCAGGGAAGGAAGTCCGCTAGCATTATTTCCGAACAAATGTTCGCAATCCAATGCTGCTTGGCAGATACGCGACACCTCAGAAATTGCGTACGCCATTTTTCGGAGACTTTCCCATGTCCATCACTTCCTCTCTTCTGGCCCGTCGTTCGGCCTGCATGGCTGCCGTCGCGCTGCTGGCAGGCGCCTGGAGCGCGCCGGCGCTGGCCTCCAATGCCGGGGCCTATCCCAACCAGCCCATCAAGCTGATCGTACCGTTCCCGCCGGGAGGGCCGACAGATACGGCCGCGCGCATTCTGGGCCAGCACATGGGTGAGACCCTGGGCAAGCCCATGGTGGTGGAAAACCGCGCCGGTGCTTCGGGCCTGGTGGGGACCGAGACCGCCGCCAAGAGCCCCGCGGACGGCTATACGCTGGTGATGCTGGCCTCTCCCACCGTGCTGGGAGACAAGCTGTATGGACAGAAACGCTACGACCTGCTGAAGGATTTCGCCCACATCGGGGTGGCCTACGACCTGCCCATCGTGATGGTGGTGAACCCCAAGGTCCTGGACGTGCAGGACATTTCCCAGTTGATTGCGGCCTCCAAGAAACAGGTGCTCAACTACAACAGCGCCGGTTCCGGCAGCTTCGGGCACCTGTCCACCGAGCTGCTGAAGAGCCTGGGCAAGTTCGACATGCTGCACATCTCCTACAAGGGCAGCGCACCGGCCATCACCGACCTGCTCGGTGGCCAGGTGCCCATGATGTTCTCGGACATGATTGCCGCGCTGCCGCACATCAAGTCGGGCAAGCTGCGCCCGATCGCGGTGGGTTCGCCCCAGCGCGTGGTGTTCACCCCCGACGTGAAGACCGTGGCCGAACAAGGATTTCCCGGCTTTGACGCGGTGGCATGGGGCGGCCTGATGGCGTCACGCGGCACGCCGCAACCCGTCATGGACCAGCTGACCGCGGCCCTGAAGAAGGCGCTGGACGACAAGAGCGTGCAGGAGAAGCTGCAGCAGGTGGGTACCACGGCGGCCTTTGCCCCCGGTGCCGCCATGCACAAACGCATTGCCAGCGACCTCGGCAAGTGGGGCAAGGTGATTGGGGACAACCACATCACCAACAACTGATGCGCCTGCGGGGCGCTGTCCCGTCGCGGCCAAAGGGCATACAAAGCGCTGGCGCTGCCCAGCGCAGAGTGGGGCGGTAATGGGACAATAGGGCCCCATGACCGCCCCACTCGACACCCTCACCATCACCCGTCCCGACGACTGGCACCTGCATGTGCGCGACGGGGAAGCCATGCGCGCCGTGGTGCCGCACAGCGCCGCCCAGATGGGCCGCGCCATCATCATGCCCAACCTGAAGCCGCCGGTGACCACGGCGCAGATGGCGGCCGATTACCGCGAGCGCATCCTGTCCGTCCTGCCGGCCGGCAGCGCCTTCCAGCCGCTGATGACGCTGTACCTGACCGACAAGCTCTCTCCGGCCGACATCGTGGCAGCGAAGGCAGCCGGCGTGGTGGCCTGCAAGCTGTACCCGGCAGGTGCGACGACCAACAGCGACCATGGCGTGACCGATATCCGCAAGATCTACCCCACGCTGCAGGCCATGCAGCGCGAAGGTCTGATCCTGCTGGTGCACGGCGAGGTGACCGATCCCGCGATCGACCTGTTCGACCGCGAAGCCGCCTTCATCGACCAGCAACTGATCCCGCTGCGCCGTGATTTCCCCGAGCTGAAGATCGTGATGGAGCACGTCACCACGCTGGAAGCCGCCGAGTATGTGGCGGCTGCCGACCGATTCCTGGCGGCCACCATCACCCCCCAGCATCTGCTGTTCAACCGCAATGCCATCTTCATGGGCGGCATCCGCCCGCACTACTACTGCCTGCCGGTGCTGAAGCGCGAAACCCACCGCCTGGCCCTGGTCAAGGCGGCCACCAGCGGCAGCCCCAAGTTCTTCCTGGGCACGGACAGCGCGCCGCACGCAGCCCACCTGAAAGAGCACGCCACCGGCTGCGCAGGCTGCTACAGCGCGCATGCGGCCGTCGAGATGTATGCCGAGGCGTTTGACAACGCCGGTGCGCTGGACAAGCTGGAAGGCTTTGCCAGCTTCCATGGCGCCGACTTCTACGGCTTGCCGCGCAACACCGGCACGCTGACGCTGCGCCGCGAAAGCTGGACCCCACCGGACAGCTTTGCCTACGGCGAGGCGCAGCTCAAGCCGCTGCGTGCCGGCGACGCACTGCCGTGGCGCGTGGTGTCCACACAGGACTGAGTGGCATGGCGCCGCCTGCTGCCGGGCTGGATCCGGCGGTGGGGGACGAAGGGCAGCGGGCTGGTGCACAGACGGCAAAGGCCTGACGGCCCGTACCCTCACACCCAGTGGCCGGCCCTGCTTGCGCGAGTGTCCGTGGTGCCTGCTGGGCTGCACGGCCCTGGGCTGGCAGGGTTTCGCCGAGACGGGGGCTCGTGTAGGCTGTGGGCAGATTCCTGAAGGAGAGCCTGCAGCCATGGCAGAAACCCAGTTGCGCATCGCCCTGTTGATCGACGCCGACAACGCGCCGGCCGAGATGATCGACGAGATCCTGAACGAGCTGTCCACCCTGGGGGTGATCAACATCCGCCGTGCCTACGGCAACTGGACCAAGGCCGGGCTCAAGAGCTGGGAATCCAAGCTGCTGGAATTTGCGCTGCGTCCCATGCAGCAGTACGACTATTCCAAGCGCAAGAACGCCACCGACATGGCCATGACGGTGGATGCCATGGAGCTGCTGTACACCGAGAAGCCGGATGCGTTCGGCATCGTCTCCTCGGACGCCGACTTCACCCCGCTGGTCATGCACCTGCGTGCCAAGGGGGCGGCCGTCTATGGCTTTGGCATGGCCCAGACGCCCAAGCCCTTCGTCAACGCCTGCTCGCGCTTTCTGTACCTGGAGGCGCTGGGTAGCCTGTCGGGCAAGGATGCGGAAACCCAGATCGAAGGCGAGGGCGGCTCCGGCAGCAGCCATGCAGAGCCGCGGCCCGTGCCACCGCGTACCGAGGTGGCTGCAGCCGGCGGCAAGCCGGCCGAGCGGGCGGTCTCTGCGGCTGGGCCTGCCCCGGCACCGCCACCTGCCCCGGCGGCCCATACCGGCCCCCCGGTGGCGGTGGTGGCCCCTGCCAAGCTGCCCCAGCAAGGGCTGCGTGTGCCGGGCGGTGAGCTGCGCCAGGACCACCGGCTGATGCACCTGTTGCGCGATGCCGTGCAGGCCATGCAGGACGAAGAGGGCTGGGCCTCGGTGGGCGCACTGGGCACGCAGATTGCCAACAAGGCCTCGTTCGATGCCCGCAACTATGGCTATGCCACCTTGTCCAAGCTGCTGGCGGCCACCCAGGCCTTCGAGATGCGCGACGAAGGCACCTCGCGCGTGGCGGTGCGCGGCAAATGGGCGCACAAGCCGAATGCTGGCAACGGCAACGGCAACGGCAACGGCAACGGCAACGGCAACGGCCACCACCGCGCCGTCGGCAACTGAGCCGTGGCCTGACAATCGGGGCCATGTCTGCTGCCTTTTCCGCCTGCCCACCCGGCCCGCCGCTTGCCTTGCCCCCGGACTGGGGCGTCATCGACTGGTCCCGCCCCTGGCTGGAGAGCCTGCGTGCCGTGGGTGCGCCTTTGGCGCAGCAGCTGGGCCAAGGGCTGCCGGTGCATGCCGTGCTCAACGGCGCGCTGCCCTCTGCGCTGCAGGCCATCGGTCTGCGCTTTGTGCCCCAGGCCGATCTGCCCGCGGGCATGGCCTATGAAGCCTTCATCCATGCGCAGCGCTGCGTGCCCACGCGGGACAACCTGCACGATTTTTTCAACGGACTGGTGTGGCTGCACTGGCCCCAGCTCAAGCTGCAGATGAACCGGCTGCAGGCGGCCGAAATTGCCAGTGCGGGCGTAGGGGCGCGGCGCGGCCCGCTGCGCGATGCACTCACGGTGCTGGACGAGAACGGTGCCGTCTGGTGGGCGCCGCAGCCGCTGATCGATGCGCTGCATGCCCGCGACTGGCAGCGCCTGATGGTGGCGCTGCGCCCGCTGTGGGCGCACAGCCGCCTGCTGCCTGTGGGCCATGCACTGCTGGAGAAGCTGGTGGCACCGCGCAAGCCCATCACTGCCCACCTGCTGTGCCTGCCGACAGACGGTACGCAGGCACTGCCCGGCTGTGCGGGCATGCCCGCTCTGTGCGATGCTGCGCTGGCCCGCCAGCCCCTGCTACAGGCTGCCGCCTTGGCGGCCAAGCCCTTTGCCCCGCTGCCGGTGCTGGGGGTGCCGGGATGGTGGTCGGAAAATACGAACTTTTCCTTCTATGATGACTCCCTCGTATTTCGCGGCCAGCGTCCCAGCAATACCACGATAACTTTGGGGCCTGCAGAGGTGACAACCGCTTGAAATTGCAGGGCCCGGCCCCATTTCACCCCCTGTAGGGCTTTGTCCTGTTTTCCCCCGCGTGGAGCAACAACCCCCATGAAACGTATTGCACTTTTTCTTCTGACCAACATCGCCGTCGTGGCGGTGCTCGGCATCACGGCCAGCCTGCTGGGTGTGAACCGCTTCCTGACCGCCAATGGCCTGAACCTGGGCGCCCTGCTGGGGTTCGCCTTCATCATGGGTTTTGGCGGTGCCATCATCTCGCTGTTGATCTCCAAGCCCGTGGCCAAGTGGAGCTCGGGCGTGCACGTGATCGACCAGCCCCGCAATGCCGATGAGGCCTGGATCGTGCAGACGGTGCAGAACTTCGCGCAGAAGGCCGGTATCGGCATGCCCGAGGTCGGCATCTACGAAGGCGAGCCCAATGCCTTCGCCACCGGAGCCTTCAAGAACAACGCGCTGGTGGCGGTGTCCACCGGTCTGCTGCAAGGCATGACGCGCGAGGAGGTGGAGGCCGTGATCGGCCACGAAGTGGCCCACATTGCCAACGGCGACATGGTGACCATGACGCTGATCCAGGGGGTGATGAACACCTTTGTGGTCTTCCTCTCGCGCGTGATCGGCTACGGCGTGGACAGCTTCCTGCGCAAGGGCGAATCGAGCAGCTCCGGCCCCGGCATCGGCTACTACGTGACCACCATCGTCATGGACATCCTGCTGGGCTTTGTGGCGGCCATCATCGTGGCCTGGTTCTCGCGCCAGCGTGAATTCCGTGCCGACGCCGGTGCCGCCCAGCTGATGGGGCGCAAGCAGCCCATGGTCAACGCCCTGGCCCGCCTGGGCGGCATGGTGCCCGGCGAGCTGCCCAAGAGCATCCAGGCCATGGGGATCACCGGCAATATCGGCAAGCTGTTCTCCAGCCACCCGCCGATCGAAGAGCGCATTGCTGCGCTGCAAAACAGCGCCCAGTAAGCCGCTCGCGGCTTGCTGGCGGGCGCCGCCTGAACAGGCTGGCAGCAACAATTCGAGCGAGGTCTTTACCCTCGCTTTACGCCCCAGATGACAACCCCGGTCAGCATATGACCGGGGTTGTTCGTTATAGGTGTATCTACTGGAGCCACTGTATGACTCAGACCGTTGTTTCCCCTGCTGCTGGCCCTGCCCGCCATGCGGCACAGCCCGCCGGCCGGGTGCTGGCGGTTTTGGTGGCTGCGTTCGGCGCTGCCGCACTGACTGGCTGTGTGGTGCCGCCGGTGGACAGCGGGTACAGCAGCGCGGGCTATTACGACTCCAGCACCGTGGTCTACACCCAGTACGGTTCGCCCCCGCCACCCCGTGTGGAATACCGCACGGTGTCGCCGTACCCGGACTATGTCTGGGTGGGTGGGGACTGGTTCTGGGGAGGCAGCCGTTACGACTGGCGCCCGGGGCGCTGGGAGCCGCCGCACCGCGCACCGCTGTGGCGGGAGCCGGCACGGCCGGGCTGGGGCGTTCCGCCCCCACCGCGCCCAGGTTACCAGCCGCCTCCACCGCCTCCGCGGCCTCAGCCGGGACCCGGATGGGGCGTGCCGTCGCCATCGCGGCCGGGCTTTCAGCCGCCGCCACGTCCCCAGCCTCCGCCGGAGCGGCCGCAGATTCAACCGCCTCGTCCGGGGCCTGGAGCGGGCCCGGCTCCGGGGCCGCGACCGGAATGGGGAGGGCGCCCCGATCGCCCACGTCCAGAACAACCGGCTCCGCCCCCGGGTGCGCGCCCGCAGCCACCCCAGGTGGCGCCACCTGCGCCTGGACCCCGGCCGGGACCGGGCGGGCGCATGGACAGGGAGCGTTCTGACCGTTCTGACCGTTCTGACAATCGCCGTCCTGGACCGGACCGTGACCGGGATTGATCCCTCTGCCGAGAGTTTCGGCCTGCAGCCCTGCAGGCACTGTATGGAAGGAGTGGCCATGACCACCTTGTTGAATCACACCCTGCGCCGCTCGCTGGGAGCGGTGTTGCTGGGCAGCGCCGCGTTGCTGGGCGGCTGCGTGGTGGCACCGGTGGATGCCGGCTACGGCTACACCACCTATGGCTCGCCGCCACCGGCACGCTATGAGGTGGTGCCGGTGGCACCCAGCGCCGCCTATGTCTGGACGCCGGGGATCTGGCTGTGGGGCGGCTCGCGCTATGACTGGCGACCCGGTTACTGGGGCCCTCGCGGTCACGGCTGGGGGCCAGGCCCACGGGGTTACTACGGCCGTGGCTACGGTCGCCACTGACCACATTGACCAGGTTGACCGCTATTCCATTCTCTGAGGAGACCCAAAAGGAGCGCTGAAGGCGCTCCTTTTTCATGTGCTGTCGGGTGCTTCAGCTGGCGTCGGCACCGTTCCGGCTGCGGGCTTTTTCCAGCAAAAAGTCGATGCAGGTGCGCACCGCCCGGGTCTGGTGGCGGTTGGGCAGGTACAGCAGATACAGATGGGTGCCGAAGATGCTCAGCCGGTATTCCTGCAGCGTGGTCAGCACCTCGCCGCTGGCTACGGCATCCTGCACCACATAGTCGGGCACCAGACCCACACCCAGTCCGGCCAGAATGCCCTGGCGCAGAAACGGGAAGTGCTCGGAAATCAGTGTGGGCTCCAGCACCACTTCCTGGCGCTCCAGACCCTGGTAGGCGGACAGCCGCAGCTGGCGGCCCATCACCCCGGCGGTGATCAGCGGCGCATTGCGCAGCTCCAGCAAGGTCTGTGGCAGGCCGTGCTGGGCGGCATAGTCCAGCGACGCACAGGCCACATAGCGCACATTGCCCAGGCTGCGTGCCACCACCGACAGCGGGGGGTCCTGGATCACGCGGATGGCGATGTCCACCTCGTCGCGCAGGTTGTCGGCCCGGTTTTCGAACAGCACGTCCAGCACGATGCCGGGGTACAGGCGCTTGAATTCGATCAGCCAGTCGCTCATGACGATCTGCCCATAGCCGCTGGGCACGCTGATGCCCACGCGCCCCTGCAGTTCCTCGCCCAGGCTGGTGATGGTTTCCTGGGCCGCAGCCAGCTCGTTGCGGATGTTGCGCCCATGCTCGTACAGGCGCAGGCCCACTTCGGTGGGTTCCACCCGCCGCGTGGTGCGTTTGACCAGCTGCACGCCCAGGCCTTTTTCAAGCTGGGTCAGGTGGTAGCTGACGTTGGCGCGGGTCATCTTCAGCTTGCGGGCAGCCTGGCTCAGGTTGCCGCTGTCGATGATTTCCACCAGCAGGGTCAGGGCATTGAGGTCCATGGAGATGTGGTGTGCGCTGAGGCTGTGCGTTGCAAGGCATCCCTGGCGGTGCCAGGCCTGTCTGTGGCGGTCTGGACTTGGCATGGCCGCTGCGGCCAGGCATACGCAGGTCTGGCTCCCACCGGCACACGGCGGCATCGCTAAGGGGTGAGTGTCAAATAACTTTTGACGGTCTGTCAATAATTCAGGGGATTGTAAAGAAGCTTTGTCGCGGAAAGAATGCCGGCTCCTGTTATCGAAAAATATTGGAGACCTGTGCCATGAACGCTGAAGTCCTCACCCCCGCCGTCCAGACCCGCCGCGAAGGTGCGGTGCTGGTGGTCAGCATCCACAATCCTCCTGTCAATGCCCTGGGCCAGGCCGTGCGCGCCGGCCTGCTGGCGGCAGTGGAACAGGCGGACGCCGATGCCGCCGTGCAGGCGGTGCTGATCGTGGGTGAAGGCAAGGCCTTCATCGCCGGTGCCGATATCCGTGAATTCGGCAAGCCGCCCGTGCCGCCTTCGCTGCCCGAGGTGTGCAACCGCATCGAAGCTTCGAACAAGATCGTGGTCGCGGCCATCCATGGTGCTGCCCTGGGCGGCGGCCTGGAAGTGGCCATGTCGGCGCACTACCGCGTGGCACTGCCCGCCGCCAAGCTGGGTCTGCCCGAAGTCAGCCTGGGCCTGCTGCCCGGCGCCGGCGGCACCCAGCGCGCTCCGCGCCTGATGGGTGTGAAGGCTGCCACCGAGCTGATGCTCAGCGGCAAGCACCTGTCGGCCAAGGCCGGTCTGGCCGCCGGTCTGGTGGACAAGCTGGTCGAGGGCGAAGATCCCCAGGCGGCAGGTCTGGCGTATGCCAACGAGCTGCTGGCTGCCAAGGCGGCCGTGCGCCGCACCCGCGACATCGAAATCACCGACAAGGCCATGGCCCTGGCCGACCTGCAGATGCTGGCGCTGGACACCGCCAAGAAGGCGCGCGGCCTGTTCTCGCCGCTGAAGATCATCGAATGCGTGCAGGCCGCCGTGAACCTGCCGTTTGACGAAGGCCTGGCCAAGGAACGCGCCCTGTTCACCGAATGCCTGAACAGCCCGCAGCGTGCCGGTCTGGTGCACGCTTTCTTTGCCGAGCGTGAAACCGCCAAGATCCCCGAAGCCAAGGCCGCTGCACCGCGCCACTTTGCCAAGATCGCCATCATCGGCGGCGGCACCATGGGCGCCGGCATCACTGTGTCCGCGCTGGATGCCGGTCTCACCGTGACCATGATCGAGCGCGACGCCGATTCCATCGCCCGCGGCCAGGCCAATGTGGAAAAGGTCTACAACGGCCTGATCGCCAAGGGCCGCATGACCGAAGAGGCCAAGACCGCCATCATGGCGCGCTACACCCCTTCGACCAGCTACGACGAGATTGCCGACGTGGACCTGGTGATCGAAGCCGTGTTTGAAGACCTGGAAGTCAAGAAGGCCGTGTTCAAGGAGCTGGACCGCGTCTGCAAGCCCGGCGCCGTGCTGGCCACCAACACCTCCTACCTGGACATCGACGCCATTGCGGCCGCCACCAGCCGCCCGCAGGACGTGATCGGCCTGCACTTCTTCAGCCCGGCCAACATCATGAAGCTGCTGGAGATTGTGGTGCCTGCCAAGGTGGCTCCCGATGTGGTGACCACGGCTTTCGAGTTGGCCAAGAAGATGAAGAAGGTGCCGGTGCGCGCCGGCGTCTGCGATGGCTTCATCGGCAACCGCATCCTGGCCGTGTACAAGCAGGCGGCCGACTACATCATGGAAGACGGCGCTTCGCCGTACGAGATCGACGAAGCCGTGCGCGGCTTCGGCTACCCCATGGGCCCCTTCCAGGTGACCGACCTGGCCGGTGGCGACATTGGCTGGGCTACGCGCAAGCGCCGTGCCGCCACGCGCGACCCCAAGGCCCGCTACGTGGAAGTGGCAGACCGTATCTGTGAAAACGGCTGGTTCGGTCAGAAGACCGGCCGCGGCTTCTACCTGTACCCGCAAGGTGCCCGCGTGGGCCAGGCCGATCCCGAAGTGCTGGCGATTGTGGACAAGGAACGCGCCAAGAAGGGCGTGACACCGCGCCAGTTCAGCGCCGACGAAATCATGCGCCGCTACATGGCCGCCATGGTCAATGAAGGCGCCAAGGTGGTGGAAGAGGGCATTGCCCTGCGCCCCCTGGACGTGGACGTGACCTTCCTGTCCGGCTACGGCTTCCCGCGCTTCCGCGGCGGCCCGATGAAGTACGCCGACATGGTGGGCCTGGACAAGGTGCTGGCCGACATCAACGAGTTTGCCAAGGAAGACGCGCTGTTCTGGAAGCCTGCCGCGCTGCTGCAAAAGCTGGTGGCCGAAGGCAAGAACTTCGACAGCCTGAACAAGGCCGTCTGAGCGTTCCTGGGTCTGCGGCCGTGCACACTGCCGCAAGCCCCTCGGTTTCTCCCCCCTCCAGCGGTTCGCAGAGCCGCTGGCAGTCTCCCACCGGTTGCGGCCCAGGCCGCGCCGGTGTGGAGGGCTGCGACTTCCATCTGCACCACACGGAGCTGCCAGGCCACCGGAGGCAAGCATTTCAGGATGCAAACCACCCGAAATCCATGCCACCGGGTCACAGGCAGCGATCAAAACCTATAAGCACAGAGAGACAAACACCATGCGCGAAGCCGTCATCGTTTCCACCGCCCGCACCCCGCTGGCCAAGTCCCACCGCGGTGAGTTCAACGTCACCCCGGCGCCCCAGCTGGCCGCCTACTCGGTCAAGGCCGCCGTGGAGCGTGCCGGCATCGATCCCGCCATGATCGAGGACCTGATCCTGGGCTGCGGCAATCCCGAAGGCATGCAGGGCAAGAACCTGGGCCGCCAGACCGTGCTGCGCGCGGAACTGCCGCTGTCCATCGGTGGCACCACGGTCACGCGTTTCTGCGCCTCGGGCCTGCAGTCCATCGCCATTGCGGCCGGCCGCATTGTGGCCGAAGGCGTGGACGCCATGATCGCCGGCGGTGTGGAAAGCATCTCGGGTGCCCGCGCCCTGGGCACGCCCGCCGACCTGGACCCCTGGCTGGTCGAGCGCAAGCCTGAGCTGTTCATGGCCATGATCGACACCGCCGACGTGGTGGCCAAGCGCTATGGCATCAGCCGCGAAGACCAGGACGCCTTCTCGCTGCTGAGCCAGCAGCGCACGGCGGCGGCGCAGGAAAAAGGCCTGTTCGCCAATGAAATCATCGCCTGCGCCGCACGCATGGCCGAAAAGAACAAGGACACCGGCGAAGTCACCTACCGCGACGTGGTGGCGACCAAGGACAACTGCAACCGCCCCAGCACCACGCTCGAAGGCCTGGCCAAGCTGGAACCCGTCAAGGGAGCAGGCAACTTCGTGACCGCAGGCAATGCCTCCCAGCTGTCCGACGGCTCCAGCGCCTGTGTGCTCATGGAAGCCAAGCAGGCCGAACGCCTGGGCCTGCAACCCCTGGGCGCTTTCCGCGGCATGGCCGTGGCCGGCTGCGAGCCCGACGAAATGGGCATCGGCCCGGTGTTTGCTGTGCCCAAGCTGCTGCAGCGCCATGGCCTGAAGGTGGAAGACATCGACCTGTGGGAGCTGAACGAAGCCTTTGCCTCGCAGGCCCTGTACTGCCAACGCCAGCTGGGCATCCCGCTGGAACGCCTGAACGTCAACGGCGGCGCCATCTCCATCGGCCACCCGTTCGGCATGACCGGTGCCCGTCTGGCCGGCCACATCCTGCTGGAAGGCCAGCGCCGCAAGGCCAAGTACGGCGTGGTGACCATGTGCATCGCCGGCGGCATGGGCGCGGCCGGTCTTTTCGAAATTTTCTGATCTAGTTTTGCCGAGGAATCGAGATGGATCTCCAATTCACCCCCCAAGAAGAGGCGTTCCGCGCCGAAGTGCAGACCTTTCTGAAGGAAAAGCTGCCTGCCAACATCGCCAAGAAGGTCAAGGCTGGTCAACGCCTGACCAAGGAAGACCAGGCGCAATGGCATGCCATCCTGAATGAGCGCGGCTGGTACGCCAACCACTGGCCCAAGGAGCATGGCGGCCCGGGCTGGGGTGCGGTGGAAAAATTCATCTTCGATACCGAGTGCGCCCTGGCTGGCGGCCCCCGCATCGTGCCGTTCGGCGTGAACATGCTGGGGCCGGTGCTGATCAAGTACGGCAGCGAAGCGCACAAGAACTACTGGCTGCCCCGCATCCTGAGCGGTGAGGACTGGTGGTGCCAGGGCTATTCCGAACCCGGTGCGGGTTCGGACCTGGCGTCGGTCAAGACCACGGCCGTGCGCGACGGTGACCACTACATCGTCAACGGCCAGAAGACCTGGACCACCCAGGGCCAGCACGCCAACATGATCTTCTGCCTGGTGCGCACCAACCGCGAAGTGAAGGCGCAGGCCGGCATCAGCTTCCTGCTGATCGACATGAACTCGCCGGGCGTGGAACTGCGCCCCATCCGCACGCTGGATGGCGACTACGAGGTCAATGAAGTCTTCTTCACCGATGTGAAGGTGCCGGTGGAAAACCTGGTGGGCGAAGAAAACAAGGGCTGGACCTACGCCAAGTACCTGCTGACCTATGAGCGCACCGGCATTGCCGGCGTGGGCTTCTGCATCTCGGCCCTGGCCAAGCTGCAGGTGATTGCCGCCAAGGTGTACAAGAACGGCAAGCCGCTGAACCTGGATCCGCTGTTCGCAGCCCGCATGGCCAAGGTCGAGATCGACCTGGAAAACATGAAGACCACCAACCTGCGCGTGATCGCCGCGGTGGCCGGGGGCGGTGTGCCGGGTGCGGAAAGCTCGATGCTGAAGATCCGCGGCACGGAAATCCGCCAGGAAATCCTGTCGCTGATCCGCCGTGCCATGGGTCCGTACGCCGTGCCCTATATCGACGCAGCCCAGTACGAAGGCTATGCCGAGGCCCCGATCGGCCCGGACGAAGCCGCCACGGCTGCTGCCAACTACTTCAACTACCGCAAGCTGTCGATCTTTGGCGGCTCCAACGAAATCCAGAAGAACATCATCTCCAAGATGATTCTGGGTCTCTGATTGCAGACAGAGAAATCAGAGAAGGAATACGGACATGAACTTCGCACACACCGAAGACCGCCGCATGCTGGCGGACACCCTGAACCGCTTTGTCTCCGAGCAGTACGGCATCGAGCACCGCAACCAGCTGGCCTATGGTGACGAAGGCCACAGCCCTGCGCTGTATGCGCAATTCGCCGAACTGGGCGCCATTGGCGCACTGTTCCCCGAAAGCGAAGGCGGCTTTGGCGGCGCCGGCTTTGACATCAGCGTGGTGTTTGAAGCCCTGGGCCGTGGCCTGGTGGCCGAGCCCCTGCTGGGCGCGCTGCTGGTCGGCCAGGCGCTGATCGCTGCCGGTACGCAGGCGCAAAAGGCCAAGCTGGAAGACATCGTGGCCGGCGGCTTGATCGCCACCCTGGCACACGAAGAGCCGGGCAGCCACTACGAGCTGAGCAATGTGGCGGCCACCGCCGCCAAGTCGGCCACGGGCTGGACGCTGAACGGCGCCAAGGCCGTGGTGGCGTTCGGCGAAAAGGCCGATCTGCTGCTGGTGTCGGCCCGCACATCCGGCGGCCAGTTCGACACGGCCGGCATCAGCCTGTTCCTGGTGGACGGCAATGCCGCCGGCATCGCCAAGCGTGGCTACAGCCGCTTTGAAGGCGGCCGTGCGGCCGAGCTGACGTTCACCGACGTGCAGCTGGATGCCGACGCGCTGCTGGGCGCTGAAGGCCAGGGCCATGCCGTGCTGGAGCGCGTGCAAGGCTATGCGCTGCTGGCGCTGGCTGCCGAAGCGCTGGGCGCCATGGACGTGGCCAAGCAAAGCACGCTGGAATACCTGCAGACCCGCAAGCAATTCGGCGTGGCGATTGGCACCTTCCAGGCACTGCAGCACCGCATGGCCGATCTGCTGCTGGAAGTAGAGCAGATGCGTTCGGCAGTCATCAATGCTGCGGATGCCATCGACAACGCCGAAGGTGTGGCCCGTGAGAAAGTGCTGGCGGCAGCCAAGTACACAGCCGGCTATGTGGGCGCGCTGGTGGCCGAGGAAAGCATCCAGATGCATGGCGGCATCGGCATGACCTGGGAATTGCCGCTGGCCCACTATGCCAAGCGCCTGGTGCTGCTGGACCACCAGTTCGGTGACGAAGACCACCATCTGGAGCGCTTCATGGCGCTGAGCCAGCAGGCCTGAGGCCTGCGCTTATCAGCCGGCTTTTACGCGCCACAGCCCTGCCGTGCACACCCCGGTGTGCCGGCCGGGCGGTGCGCCTGCTTTCATTGCACACGGAGACAAGAACATGAGTGAACCGCTGCTGACCCGCCGTGAAGGCGAGGTGCTGATCCTCTCCAACAACAACGTGGCGGCGCGCAATGCGCTGTCGCCGGAGTTTTATACCGCAGTGGCTACCGCGCTGACGGCTGCTGCCACCGATCCCACCGTGGGGGCCGTGGTGCTGACGGGCGAGGGCGGTCATTTCTGTGCCGGCGGCGATCTGCGCCAACTGGCCAAGCGCCGTGAGCTGCCCATGGAAGAACGCCGTGCCAAGCTGGAAGGCCTGCACGACCTGATCCGCGCCGTGCGCGATTGCCCCAAGCCGGTGATCGCGGCCGTGGAAGGCGCGGCAGCCGGTGCCGGACTGTCGCTGGCCCTGGCCTGCGACATGCTGGTGGCGGCCCGCAACAGCGTGTTTTCCGTGGCCTATGTGAAAGTGGGGCTGACACCGGATGGCGGCGCCACCGCGTTCCTGGCCGAGTTCGTCTCGCGCCAGGTGCTGACCGAGCTGTGCCTGACGGGCGAGCGCATCAGCGGTGAACGCTTGGCCCAGTTGGGCCCGGTGAACCGCCTGACCGAGCCGGGTGCGGCACTGGAGCAGGCCGTGCAGCTGGCCCAGCAGATTGCCTCCGGCCCCGACCAGGCCATGGCCCGCATCAAGGATCTGTGCCGCCAGGCCCCCCGGAACACGCTGGAGCAGCAACTGGAGCTGGAAGCCCAGTACATGGTGCGTGCCCAGGAGACCGACGAGTCCCGCGAAGGCATTGGCGCTTTCCTGGAAAAGCGCAGCCCCGATTTTGTGAAGCTGCGCCGCCAGCAGCACTGAGCGCGCGCAGATCCAAGGAGACAGAGCAATGACAGAAAAGATGGCGCAGGCCCAGGACCAAGAGATGGATTTCCCGCTGGAAGGCGTGCGCGTGCTGGACCTTTCGCGTGTGTTTGCCGGCCCGTTGTGCGGACAGGTGCTGGCCGACTTTGGCGCGGAAGTGATCAAGGTGGAACACCCCGGCCGCGGTGACGATACGCGCGACTGGGGCATGCGCATCGGCAAGACCGAGACCACCTACTACAACAGCATGAACCGCAACAAGCGGTCCATCACCCTGGATCTGCAGACCCCGGAAGGGGTGCAGCTGGTCCACGACCTGCTGCCGCAGTTTGACGTGGTGATCCACAACTTCAAGCACGGTGGCGCCGAAAAGCTGGGCATCGGTTACGAACAGCTCAAGGCCATCAAGCCCGACCTGATCTACTGCAGCGTGGCCGGCTACAACAGCAGCACGCCCGAAGCCAAGCGCCCGGGCTACGACCTGGTGATCCAGGCCGAAGCCGGTCTGATGGCCATCAACGGCGAAGCGGGCACGCCGCCGCTGAAGTTCGGGGTGGCCGTGGTCGATCTGATGACCGGCATGTACGCCGCGCAGGCGGTGCTGGCGGCCCTGTTCCGCCGTGAACGCACAGGCCGTGGCCGCCAGGTGGAACTGTCGCTGTACGACTGCGGTCTGGGTATCAACGGCTACTACGCCCTGGATGCCATGCTGCTGGGCCACGACACCCAGCGCTATGGCAATGCCCATCCGTCCATCGTGCCCTACGGCATGTTCGAGGCAGCGGACGGTCCGCTGATCATTGCGGTGGGCAACAACAGCCAGTTCGACAAGTTCTGCCGCCAGGTGGTGATGCGCCCCGACATTGTCGAGAACCCACGCTTTGCCACCAATGTGGAGCGTGCCAAGAACCGCCTGGAACTGTTGCCGATCATGATGGCCATCATTGCCGGGTTCGAGCGCGAGGTGCTGCTGGAGCGCATGGCCGCCTGCGGCATCCCCAGCGGCCGCGTGGCCGGCTTGTATGACGCCCTGACCAGCGAACGCACGAAGCAAGCCGGAGTCTTCCAGCAGATGCCCCACCCCGTGGCGGGCCAGACCTGGGTGTTCGCGCCCCCGTACCGCCTGGACGGCCAGCGCCTGCCCATTCGCAATGCACCCCCCACGCTGGGCGAAGGCACGCGGGAAGTGCTGCAGCAACTGCTGCAGCTGCCCGAAGAAGAACTGCAGGCACTGCAAGCCAAGGGCGTGCTGACCCTGCCACAGGCCTGAATGAAGGCCGCCCCACGGCGGCCAGGACCGCGATTCCCGCAAGGGCCACAGCTCGATGGCCCGGGAGGCGCTTTCACTTTCCCCATACCGACTGCCTAAGGAGACAACGACATGGGTACCCCGAATTTCAACCGCCGCACCGCCTTGCAAGGCATGGCAGCCCTGGCTGGCAGCAGCTTGTTGCCCCACGCAGCCTGGGCCAAGGCCGCCTATCCGAGCAAGCCTGTGCGCTTCATCGTGCCTTTCAACCCCGGTGGAGCGACCGACATCGTGGCCCGCGTGCTGGGGGAGTCCATGTCCAAGCGCATGGGTCAGCCCATCCTGGTCGAGAACAAGGGTGGCGCAGCCGGCATGCTGGGCACGGACCAGGTGGCCAAGTCGACCGCGGACGGCTACACGCTGGCCTTGTCGCTCAGCACCTCGCTGATGATCAACCAGTTCCTCTACACCAAGATGGCCTACAACCCGCTGAAGGACCTGCTGATGCTGTCTCAGATCGCGTCGGCGCCGGTCACGCTGGTGGTGCATCCTTCGGTGCCGGCCAACAACATGAAGGAGCTGCTGGCCTGGGTCAAGGCCAACAAGGGCAAGGTGTCCTACGGTTCCTGGGGCGTGGGTTCGTACGCCCACCTGGGTGGTGCCTACATGAGCAAGACCACCGGCGCCGAGATGACGCATGTGGCCTACAAGGGCGAGGCGCCGATGATCCAGGAACTGATCGGCGGCCAGCTGCAGCTGTGCTTCTCCAGCGCGCAGAACACCAAGGCCTTCATCGATTCCGGCCGCCTCAAGGCAATCGGTGTGACGGGCCGCCAGCGCATGACAGTGCTGCCCAACCTGCCCACGATCCACGAGCAGGGTGTGACCGATGAGGCCACGCCATTGCCGGCTGGGTGGCCATGGCGGCCCCGGCGGGCACGCCCAAGCAGATCGTGGACCAGATTTATGCCCAGGTGCGCGAATCCGCCAAGGATCCCAAGGTGCAGGAGCGCATTGCTGGCGCAGGCTTCTTGCCGATGTTCAGCAGCCCGGATGAATTTGCCAAGGCCTATGCCCGCGAGATGCCGGTGTGGAAAAGCCTGATCGAGCTGGCGGAAGCCCGCCTCGACTGAGTGGAAAAGGGCGTCGGCGATTTGTCACCGTACATGCATGCTGCAGTTGCAGTTTTTCAAGAACGGAATTCGTACATCTGGAAGGCAGATTTCTGAATTCCTGAATTCATAGCTGCCAGTGCTTGCTGTATAAGTGCTGGCATCCATTTCAATCACTTATTTGTGGAAAGAGCAAAGCCATGAAGGTACTGGTCCCAGTCAAGCGGGTGGTGGACTACAACGTGAAGGTCCGCGTGAAGTCGGACGGCACGGGCGTGGACATCGCCAACGTCAAGATGAGCATGAACCCGTTTGACGAGATTGCGGTGGAAGAAGCCGTGCGCCTGAAGGAAAAAGGTGTGGTCACGGAAGTGATCGCGGTCTCGTGCGGCGTGGCCCAGTGCCAGGAGACA